>JAFAVK010000127.1 GCA_019242475.1 Acidobacteriota bacterium
CGGCACCGGCAACGGGACGGCCGGGACCGACCCGACGGGCAACGTGCTCACCAACGACACCGACGTGGACTCCGGCGACACCAAGACCGTCCAGGGCGTGCTCGACGGCAATCAGGGCAGCACCCCCGTCAGCGGCAACGTCGGCACGGGCGGCTCCTTCGGCCCCGGCATCTCGGCGAACGCGCCCAACGACTACGGCTCGCTCGTAATGAAGGATACCGGCGAGTTCGCCTTCACCGTCAACCAGAACAACGCGACGGTGCAGGCGCTGAGGTCGGGCCAGAGCGTGGACGCCATCTACACCTACACGGTGCGCGACACGGCGGGGGCGACTTCGAACGCCTTGCTCACCATCCACATCATGGGCGCGAACGACGCGCCGACCATCAACAAGCCGGCCAGCCTCAGCGCCACCGAGGACACGCCGCTCACCATCACGACCGTCAGCGTGGCGGACGTTGACGCCGGCTCCAACCCCGTCAAGGTCACCCTCGACCTCTCGCACGGCAAGATCAACCTGGCGTCGGTCGCCGGCCTGACCTTCGTTGACGCGACCGCGAACAACTCGGCGTCGTTGCACTTCACGGGCACGCTCACCAACGTGAACGCCGCGATGAACGGCATGACCTACACGCCCGACCTGAACTTCAACGACACGCAAACGCCCGGCGGCGATTCGCTGGCTATCACCGTCAACGACCAGGACGCCGGCGGCGCGCTCTCCGCCAGCGGCTCGGTGCCCATTAGCGTCGCGTCCGTCAACGACCCGCCGACCGCCGGCACGGACACCTTCGACACCATCGGCAACACGGAACTGCGCGTTGACCTCTCCGCCGGCACCACGCCCGCCGTCAGCAAGACCACCGCCAGCGGCAAGGGCGTGCTCGGCAACGACAGCGACCCCGTCGAGGGGAACCCCATCGCGGTGACGGGCATCGTCGGCTGCGCCGACAACACCGCGCCCTTCGACTGCACGGTGAGCGGCCAGCACATCGTGATGAATGCGAACGGCACGTTCTCCTACGTCCCGGCGCCGGGCGCGACGAGCGGCACCTTCCAGTACACCGTCACGGACGACCCGACCACGACCGGGGGCAGCCCGGCCTCGGTCAACGGCACCGTCAACATCAACATCTTCGACAAGGTCTGGTACGTCAAAGCCGGCGCGGCCGGCGGCAACGGCACCTCCGAGAAACCCTTCGGCGACTTCACGTCGCTCAACGGCGCGGCCGGCGCGGGCGACAGCGACGGCCCGGGCGACTACATCTTCGTCTACGCCGGCGCCTACACCATCACCGGCGGCCTCGAACTCGAAGCCGACCAGCACCTCTACGGCGAGGGCTTCGGCCTCTCGCTCAACCGCGCCCTCAACGGCAACAGCGCACCGGTAACGCTCGTCGCGGCCGGCACCTACCCGACCGTCACCAGCGCGGTCGATACCATCAAGATGACCGCGGCGCTCCCGGCCGAGATTCGCGGACTCTCGCTCAGCTCGTCCGGCGGCAACGCCATCGACCTGACGGCCGCCGGCGCCTATAGCGGCGCGACGGCGCTGCTCATCTCCGGCAACACCTTCACCGGCTCCACCCTGCAAACCGTTGACATCAACTCGGCCGCGACCGGCAACCGCACCGTCACCGTCGAGAACAACATGTGGTCGGGGACGCACACGGGCAACGGCATCGACATCGCGCTCACCGCCGGCGGCTCGCTCTTCGTGGACGTGTCCGGCAACAACGTCGTCGCGAACTCCACCGCCATCAACATCGCGCGCACGGGCGGCGGCACGCTGACCATCCAGGACTTCGCCGGCAACGTCGTCAGCGGCAACACCGGCGGCAACGGCATCGTCGTCAACACGGCGACCTTCGACTCCAACAGCGCCTCGGCTGGCTTCCAGTCCGTCTCCGGCGGCGCGACGGCCGTCGGCGCGAGCGGCAACGGCGTCGGCGGCTCCGGCGTCACGCTCAGCAACGTCCAGGGCATCCTGGACTTCACCGACCTGGACATTTACGCGGACAACGGCGCGGGCTTCACCGCGTCGGGCACCGGCGGCGGCTTCACCGTCTCGACGGCCTCCGGCAACAGCAACATCGTCGCCATCGGCGGGCCAGCCGTTGACATCAACGCCGCTGCCATCACGCTGCCGCTTCAGAAGATTACGAGCACGAACAGCGCGTCGGCCGGCGTCAGCCTCGTCAACACGACCGGCTCATTCTCGGCCGACAACACCAGCGCGATCACGAACGCGGCCACCACCGGCGTCAACGTCAACGGCGGCTCGTCCTCCGTGACCTACAACGGCACCATCACGGACGACGTGGGCCAGCTCGTCAACGTCGCCAACACGACCGGCGGCACGAAGGAGTTCACCGGCGCCATCACCGACGGCGACGACGGCGACGGCGGCGGCGTCTCGCTCACCAACAACGGCGGCGCGACCATCAGCTTCCGCGGCGGCCTCGTGATCAGCACCGGCGCCAACCCGGGCTTCACCGCCACGGGCGGTGGCACCGTCGAAGTCTGCAACGAGAACCCGTGCAACCCGAACGCCACCGGCGGGCTCGTCAACAAGATCACGACCACCACGGGCACGGCCCTGAACGTCGCCAACACGACCATCAGCGCGAACAAGCTGGAGTTCAAGAGCATCAGCGCGAACGGCGCGGCCAACGGCATCGTCCTGAACAACACGGGCGCGTCCGGCAGCCTCGTCGTCACCGGCAACAACACCAACACCCTGGGCGGCGACGCCTCGGGCGGCACGATCCAGAACTCGACGGGCGACGCCATCTCGCTGACGAGCACGCTCAGCCCCTCGTTCACCAACGTGACGATCTCGTTCAACGCGGCCGTCCAAGTCGCCGGCAGCGGCGTCCACGGCACGCAGGTGACGAACTTCACCTTCAAGAACAGCACGGTCAGCAACACGGGCCACAACCTGGACACGACGAACTCCTTCATCGGCGAGTCAGACCTGCGGTTCGACACGCAGGTGGCCGGCACCGAGAACAACCTCTCGGGCGCGGTCACTATCACCAACAACGTCCTGAACAACGCGCTGACCGACGGCGTCAGGATATACAACTTTAACGGCACGATCTCCGACCTCAACATCTCGAACAACTCGCTGACGAGCGGGACGACGACCGGCACGAGCGGCAACTCGAAGGGCACGGGCATCAACGTCCAAATCCTCGGGTCGGCCGCGACGGTCTCGAACCTGACGAAGGCGACCATCGCCAACAACACCATCGCCAACTTCCCCGGCGGCGCCGGCATCGAGGTGCAGGGCGGCAACGCCAACACGTCCGGCAACGGCGGCACCGTCGGCACGCCTGGTAACGTGACCAACGTCGTCTCCATCACCGGCAACAACATCCACGGGCAGAGCAACGTGAACCGGATGGGCACGAGCGCCATCCTCGTCACGGTGGGCGGCGGGCGTGCCGCTTCGCGCTCGCAGGGCAACTTCGACATCTCCAACAACGGCACGGTCGCCAACCCGCTCACGAACATCGCGGGCACGGTCATCGGCGTCGGCGCCAACGGCTACGCGACGGTGGAGTCGCTCGTGAATAACAACGTCATCGTCGCCAACCACGCCGTCGCCGGAACCGCGTCGAACGGGGTAGCCATCGCCGGCGGCGTCGTGACAGGCACCTCCGACACGCCCGACCTGACCGCGAAGGTGACGAACAACAACATCAGCCAGACCGACGGCAACGGCATCCTCGCGGTCACCCGCGGCGTCACCGGCTTCCTGAAGGTGACCATCAAGTCCAACACGGTCACCGCGCCGCTCTCCGGTAACCGCGAGGGCATACGCGTGGACGCCGGCAACCTCGCCTCCGTGGACGACGCCGTCTGCGCCGACATCCAGAGCAACACGAGCGACGGCAGCGGCGTCGCGACCGGCATCGGCCTGCGCAAGCAGGGCACGGCCCCGACGGTCAACGACTTCGGCATCGAGGGGATGGCCGCCACCTCCTCGCCCGGCGTCGAGGCTTACGTCAACGGCCTGAACCCGGCGGGCGGCAGCACCGAACTCATCTCCGCCACGAGCGGGTTCACCAACTGCGCCTCGGCCCCCAACGCGCCCGTGTCCTCCGGGGCCTCCGCAAGCTCCAGCTTCGCGCCGGCCCAGTCGAAGCTCGGGCGGGCGGTCACCGACGAGGCGCACTCGTCAGCGACGAGGCGCGACCTGATTGACGCCGACCCGACGCCGACCTTCGGCTTCAGCCCGGACGCCCCCTTCTTCCTGTTCGGGAACAAGGCTCCGGCCCCCGTCAGCGCGCCGGCCGTCAGTCCGACAGTCAATCCCGCGCCGGTCGTCAACAACGCGCCGGCCGCCGACGCGCCCGCGCGCGTGTGGAGCGACATGCCGATCATCATCAACCGCGCGCCGCTCTCCGACTCCGCGACCGACGACAAGTCGGCCGACAAGGACGAGGACTCCGCCAAGGAGAAGGACGACGCGGCCAAGGATTCGGACGCGACCAGCGATTCCCAGGCCGCGCCGAAGAAGGCCAGGAAGCCCGCGCGCACCAAGAAGGCGGACGACCAGCCCGAGAGCAGTCAGCCCGAGAACAGGAACATCTCCTACCTCGGCCCGCTCGGCTCGGCTCCTTCGCGCGCGCCGCAGTTCGTCCGCGCCTCCTACGAGGCGGGCGACGCGGTTCGCAACTCCCGCGCGGTCGGCGACGCCGTCGTGCCGCGCGACCGCAGCGTGAAGGCGGCGCCCGCGGCCGCACGCGCCGCGGCGGCGCCCCTCGTCGTGCCGGACGTGAGCGTGAACGTCGGGACGCTCCCGGCGGGCAAGTCGGTCACGATCCGCTTCAAGGCGACGGTCAACAGCCCGTTCCCGGATGGCGTGACGCAGGTCTCGAACCAGGGCTCGGTGACCTACGCCGAGTCCGGCTCGCCCGTCCTGACGGACGACCCCGACGTGGCCGGCGCGTCCGACCCGACGGTCACCCCAGTCAACGCGGTCAGCATGCACGTCAACGACGCCTCGGCGCCGGAGCTTGCCTCGGGCAACTCGACGATGCTCTTCACCGTGGCGCTCGTGGCGCCGGCGCCGGGCTCCGGCGTGTCGGTCAACTACGCGACGGCCAACGGCGGTGCCAACCCGGCGACGGGCGGCGCCTCCTGCGGCGGCGCGGTTGACTACCAGACGACTTCGGGGACGCTCACCTTCGCCTCCGGCGAGAAGGTCAAGACCATCCCCGTGACGATCTGCGCCGACACCTCCAGCCCGGAGACGGACGAGACGCTGCTCCTGAACATCTCGGGCGCGTCCTCCGGCACCATCACGGACGCGCAGGCCGTCGGCACCATCACGCAGGGCAACACGGCCGGCACCATCCTGATCTCCGAACTCAGGACTTCCGGCCCCAACGGCCCGGCCGACGAGTTCGTCGAGCTGTACAACAACACCGAGACCAACCAGGACATCAGCGGCTACGGCCTCTTCAAGAAGGGGGCCGACTGCGCCGCCTCGCCGGTACTGATCGCGGCCATCCCGGGCGCCCCCGGCTCGAACACCACGGTCATGCCGGCGCGCAGCCACTACCTGCTCGTCGGGAGCCAGTACTCGCTCAAGGACTACGGCGGGACGGACGCGGCCAAGGGCGACCAGACGCTCACGTCCGACATCGAGGCGGACGCCAACGTCGGGCTGTTCACCGTCACCGACCCGAACCTGGTCTCGACGGCGGCGAAGGTGGACGGCGTCGGCTTCGGCACGAACACGGGCGGGGCCTGCGACCTCCTGCGCGAGGGCACGAACCTCCCGCCGGTCTCGGGCAGCCCGACCGAGCACACGTTCTTCCGCAAGCAGTGCGACTTCGTCGGCGGCGTGGGCTGCTCGACGCCTGGCAACCCGAAGGACACCAACGACAACTCGGTGGACTTCACGTTCGCCGACACAGAGGCCACGCCCATCGCGGGCGTCCAGCAGAGGCTCGGGGCGCCCGGGCCGGAGAACAAGACGAGCCCCGTCCGCCGGGACGACAAGGGGCTCAACCTGCTGGTGCTCGACCAGTCGAAGTCGTCCTCGGCCGTGCCGAACCGCGTGCGCAACGGCGCGATGGGCGACCCGGACACCTCGACCTTCGGCACGCTCGTCATCCGGCGGCGCGTGGTTAACAACACGGGGGCCGACGTCACGCGGCTGCGGTTCCGCATCGTCGAGATGACGACCGCCGCCACCTCGCCGGGGGTCGCAGACCTCCGCGCCATAACCGGCGACGACGAGGCGTCGGTCGGCCCCGTCGGCGACACGGCGACCTGCTTCGCCTCCAACGGCGTGGCGACGACGCCGTGCAGCGTGAGCGTGTCCAAGACGACGCTTGAGACGCCGCCGGCGCAGTCCAAGGGCGGCGGGCTCAACTCGACGCTGACGGTGCTGCTGGGAACGCCGTTGCAGAACGGCAAGTCGCTCAACGTCAACTTCAAGCTCGGCGTCCAGACGACCGGCACCTTCCGCTTCCTGGTCATCACCGAAGCGCTGCCGTAAGTCAGGCCCGGGGCCTATAGCCGAGGGGCTGGTCGGAGGTTCATGCCTCCGACCAGCCCCTCTTCTTTTCACGCCTCTAAGTCTCCGGCCGCTCTCTCACCCCAGCCAGCCGAGCGCGCCGGCGCCCGCGTCGCGCGTGCCCCCGACGACGCTGATGAAGTAGTCTTCGAGCGAGAGCGCCTCCGACTCCTGCCCGCCCTCGACGCTGATGCCGCGCCGCAGCTCTTCGAGCGGCCCCGCGGCGACGAGCCTCCCGTCGCTGATGATGGCGATGTCGGTGCAGAGCCGCTCGACGATCTCAAGCACGTGCGAGGTGAGGAAGACGGTCAGGCCGCGCGCCGTCAGACGCGAGAGCAAGTCCTTGAGCGTGCGCGAGGCGACGGCGTCCACGCCCTCGAACGGCTCGTCGAGGAAGAGCATCTCGGGGCGGTGGATGAGCGCGCACGCCAGCGCGAGCTTCTTCTTCATCCCGTGCGAGAACTCGACGACGAGCCGGCGCGGCTCCGCGTCCAGCTCCATCAGCTCCAGCAGCTCGCGCGAGCGCGCCGCGATCTCCGCGCGCCCGAGCCCGTACATGCGCCCCGTGAACGCGAGCATCTCGGCGCCCGTCAGGCGCTCGAACAGGTTGAGGTCTTCGGGCACGACGCCGATTCTTCGCTTCACCTCCAGAGGCTCTTGCGCGATGTCGTGGCCCAGCACGAGCGCCCGGCCCGCCGACGGCGCGAGCAGGCCCGTCAGCATCTTGATCGTCGTGGACTTCCCCGCCCCGTTCGGCCCGAGAAAGCCGAAGAACGAGCCGCGCTCGACGCGCAGGTCAATGCCGCCGACGGCCGTGAAGTCGCCGAACCTTCTGACCAGCCCCGCCGTCTCGACCGCCGCCGCGGTGCCGCCCTTGCTCTCTTCAACCATGTGCCCCCCGCCCTTTGTAGAATGCGACGACCTCTTCGGCCATCTTGATTATCTTCCCGCGCAAGCCTTCGGGCTCCAACACCTCGACCTTCGTGCCGAAGCCGAGCGCGAGCCCCGCGGCGTCCTCCTCGAACTGGAAGCGCATGCGGACGGCCGCCCACCCTCCGGCGGCCGCCTCGCCGAGCGACTCGACGCGCGAGAAGCGGCCGGCGTAGGGCAGCAGGTGGAGTACCGACTTGTGCGCGCGCAACGTCGCACGGAACTGCGGCGCGTGCGACCTGAAGCGCGCGACCGACCCCGCCCAGAACGCGGCGAGGTCGAACTCTTCCGGCCGCTCGCACGGCTCCTCCGACACGCGCGCGCTCGACACGCGCGAGACCCTGTAGCTGCGCACCTCGCCTTCGGGCGCGCGCGCCACCAGGTACCACACGCCGCCCTTCGCCACGAGGCCGAGCGGGTCAACCGCGCGCTCGGCCGCCGCGCCGCAGTCGCCCCCGTACGCGAAGAGGAGTTTGCGCCCGCGCCAGACCGCCTCCTGAATCGTGTGCAGGTGCGGCACACGCTCGTCGGCGCCGCCCCAGCCGGCCACGTCCACGTGCACGCGCCTGCGCGCGAACTCGGCGTCGGCGCGCGAGGCTTCGGGCAAAGCCGCGAGCAGCTTGACGTGCGCCGCGTCTGAGTCCCGGTTGAGCTTGAGGTCGGCGAGCAGGCGCGGCGGCAGCCCCGCGAAGAGCGTCTGCACCTCGGCCGCGTTCAAGCCCGTCAGGTTCGTGCGGTAGCCGTCCACGAGCGCCCAGCCGCCGCCCGCCCCGCGCAGGGCCGTGACGGGGACGCCCGCAATCGAGAGCGCCTCCATGTCGCGTTGAATCGTCCGCTCCGACACCTCCAGCCGCCGCGCCAGCTCGCCCGCGGTCAGCCTCTGGTAAATCTGCAAGAGCAGCATGATGGAAAGCAGCCGGTCGGCCCGCATCTATCCACCTCCGTTTTTTAGACGCCGCCCGAATATGACAGAGGGTGTCAGGAACCGCACCCTATCTTATACCGACAAGGAGGTGAAAGATGAAAAGCCTGGAAGGCAAGGTGGCGGTCGTCGCGGGGGCGACGCGGGGGGCGGGGCGCGGGATCGCGTGCATGCTGGGCGAGGCGGGCGCGGTCGTCTACTGCACGGGGCGCAACTCGCGCGAGCGCCCGAACGCGGAGCCGCCTTTCGCGGGGCGGCCCGAGACGATTGAGGAGACGGCCGAGATGGTCTCGGCGCGCGGCGGGGTCGGCATCCCCGCGCGCACAGACCACCTCGACGAGCGGCAGGTCGAGGCGCTCTTCAAACGCGTGGAGAAGGAGCAGGGGCGGCTCGACGTGCTCGTCAACGACATCTCCGAGGGGGAGATGTACGACTGGAAGCCCTTCTGGAAGCTCTCGCCCGAACGCGGCCTCAACGCGCTCCGGCGCGGCGTCCACACGCACGTCATCACGACGCGCCACGCGGCGCCGCTGATGGTCAAGCGGAAGGGCGGGCTCGTCGTCGAGGTCGGCGACGGCGACGCGCTCTACTACCGCGGAAACCTCATCTACGACCTCGTCAAGGTGAGCACGAGCCGGCTGGCCTACGCCTTCGCCGAGGAGCTGCGGCCGCACAAGGTAGCCGCGCTCGCCGTCACGCCCGGCTTCATGCGGACGGAGGTCGTGCTCGAACAGTTCGGCGCGACCGAGGCGAACTGGCGCGAGGTGGCGGAGAAGAGTTCGAGGGCGCGCGGCCACGGCTTCGCCGGCTCCGAGTCGCCCTACTTCGTCGGCCGCGCCGTCGCCGCGCTGGCCGCCGACCCGAAGGTCTTGGAGAAGTCGGGCGGCCTCTACAGCTCCTGGGGGCTCGCCGAGGAGTACGGCTTCGACGACCTCGACGGCACGCGCCCGCACTGGTGGCGCTACTTCACCGAACACTTCCCCCGGATGGCGAACGCCAGGCCGAAGACCGGCTTCAGGTGGACGATAGAAAGGCAGTAGCCGGCAGTCGAAGCTTTTGCCCGTTTTCCCGGGAAAATCGCAGCCGCGGGAGGATTCCGCGGGCCGGCAGACGCCATTTGCCGCCCGGCAGATGCTGTCTGCCGGCGGGCAAATGGCGTCTGCCGGCGGGCAAGTCCCACTTGCCGCCCGGCGGAACCGACTTGCCGGCGGGCGAAAGCCATTTGCCCGGGGCAAATGGGATTTGCCGCCCGGCAGATGCCATTTGCCCGCCGGCAGACAGCATCTGCCGGGCGGCAAATCGGTTCTGCCGGGCGGCAAATGGCGTCTGCCCCGGGCGGCGCGGCGGCAAAACGGCTCGCAGCGACTGCCTACTGCCGTCTGCCTGCTAACTCTTCGGCGCGACGTAGGTGCGGCGGGTCTTGACGGCGAGCTTGCCCTGGGACTTCTGGGCCGCGGGCTTGACCGTGAGCTTGAGCTTGCGGACGGTGCCGTCGTGCTTGCGGTTGGTGGGGACGAAGGCGAGCTGGTAGCGCGTGCGGAGGTGTTCGATGAGCGTCTCGAAGGTCTGGTCGAGCTTCTCCGGCTTGTCGTCGAGCACTTCGCCGCCGGTCTCCTCCGCGAGGTCGTTGACGCGCAGCTTCGGGACGCCGACGGCGCCCGCGACGCCCGTCATCGCCCTCATCACGCCGCTCTCCACCCTCTGCCCCGCCGTGCGCGGGATGAGGCCGCAGACGACGCTGCCCGACTCGTAGACCTCGCGCTTCGCCTCGCCGACCGAAGGGCCGCCGAAGCAGTCGATGTTGCTCGTCACGCCCGTGATGACGACGATGACGCGGCGGCCGACGGGGTTCCCGGCCTTCACCATGTAGTGCGCCGCCTCGTAGAAGGCTTTGTCCAGGCAGTGGTTGGCCTCCTCGTCGTGGCCGGGCACGCGGTCGAGCGCGTCCGAGACCTCCTGCCGGTCGCGCGTGAACTCTTGAACCATATCGACCGAGTCGTGATAAGCCATCACGGCCAGCTCGTCCTCCGGCTTGAGGCGCGCGATGGCCTCGCGCGCGGCGTGGCGCACGTGCTCGCCGAAGGGGTCGAGGCAGCCGCCGCGGTCGATGAGGAGCACGACGGAGAGCGGCAGGCTGTCCTGGCTGAAGTGCTTGATCTGCTGCGGCACGCCGTCCTCCGCGAGCGTGAAGTCCTCGCGCTTGAGGTCGCCCACCACCCGCCCCGTCTTCTTCTGGAGGACGAGCGCGTCGAGGACGACGAGGTCAACGTCGGTCTTCACGACCTCCTCTTCGCCGACCGGGATCGCGGCCCCCGCCGGGCCGACGGTGCGCGGGCGCGTCTGCGGCGCGACTGTTTTCGGGAGGGCGAAGGCAAGGGGCAGGACGGAGAGGGCGAGCGCGAGTGCGAGTCTCTTCATGGGGGTTCTCCTTCAGTCTCTCGGGCAAGAGAGTTCCGACGCGGCGCGGCCTTGAATTGCGAGGTGACGGCGCGTCCGACCGCTGGGCGAGTTAATTTCTGTCTCCGCGCACGCAGGCGAGCAAGGCCCGTGCCCGTTGAAGGAGCTGCGGTTTTCTCTCCCGCCCGGCGCGCGGCCGCGTGCGAAACGGTGCAGCGCCGACACCATTTCGTCAGAGCGGGTCGGGCGGCGGGCTGCGCTTTAACCGCGGAGGGCGGGGCGGGCCTCTATGGAGCGGACGTGTGTGGAGAAGGTGCGGTGCGTGCTCATGAGGAAGGCGTGCGAGCTGGAGCGCAGGGCGTTGCCGTGCGTGGCGAGCAGGCGCACCATGCGGCTGAAGGCGGTGGCGCCGTAGTAGTAGCCGTCGCGCAAGGAGACGAGCACGTCGGCCGTGTGGCGCACGCGCGGCGCGAAGACCGAGCCGTAGACGTTCGCCAGTGCGTCCGGGTAGGTGTGCCCCCAAGTGCGCGCCAGCCAGTCGGCGTCGCGCGCGAAGCCGGCCCCGTCAAAGCGCCCCTCGACCCCGAGCGAGAGCACGGCCGGCGCGAGCCCCAGAGGGTCTCCGCCCGTCTGCTCGTAGCGGTAGAAGGTCTCGCCGCCCCGCTCCGCGCGGTGTATGCGCGCGCCGCCCGCAGCTCCTTTCACGACCGCGGTCTCGCCGTCACGGTAGACGCTGAAGTCCACGCCTTCCAGCCCGCCCAAAGATTCGGCCAGCTCGCCGCGGTCGGTCTCCTCGCCGCAGTAGAGCGCCGCGTAGCCGCACAGGCCGAAGGCGGGCGCCGAGACGCGCCTGCGTCCGCGGGGCCGCCGCATGTGGCTCACGACCTCGTAGCCGTTGCGCGCGAGGTGGGACTGCAAGTGCAGGCGCCGGTTCTCGACGAGGTTCATCCCGTGGTCTGAGAAGAGCACGACCTCGGTCTCGGAGCCGGCCGCCTTTTGTATCTCGCGCAGCAGCTTATCCAGAGATTCCAGCGCGACGGCGAGGCGCGCGGGGCCGCCGATGTGGAGCAGCCCGTCGGTCGCCTTGAGGAAGCCGAAGAAGTCGCGCGCGGGCGGCGCCGAAAGAAAGCGCTCGCGGAAGCGGCGCATGTCCGCGCGCCAGACCGCCTCGGTCGCGACGTAGATGAGGAACTCGAAGGCGAGCGGCTCCTGGTAGTCCAGCTCGTCCATGTAGGACGAGGGCACCTTGTCGGGCGTCCGCCGGCCGATGTACTTGCGCACGCCGCCGCGCAGCTCCCGCGCCTCGCGGTCGAAGTAGAGGCTCTCGTACCCGTTGGGCGGCGTCGCCCCGAGCATCTCGGCCAGCGCGACGTTCGTCAGCGTGGGGAAGGGCGAGAGCAGGCGCGCGGGCTCTTCGAAGTTGTCGAACATCCCGCGCGACTTCGCCTCGCGGACGACTTCGAAGGGCACGCCGTCCAGGCACAGCAGCAGGCGGCGCGGCCGCTCCTGCGGTTTGACGACACGCAGCGTCGTCTTCGTCTGCGCCTCACGCGCCGTCAAAAGAGGCGTCGGGTCATGCGACGGACACACTTCGCTCATAAGAACCCCTCCCGGCTCGCCCGTCCTAGTTGGCTTGCTGTCCCTTCGCCTCAGACGTCTCTTCGCCGCCGGCGTTCTCGCTGACCTTGTTGCGCGTGAGCTTGTAGGGCTCTTTGAGGCCGCGCTTGGCGTCCTCGTGCGAGTCGTAGACGTTGGGGCGCGCGAGGACGGCCTCGTACTGCTTGACCGCCTCCTCGCGCCGGCCCGCGAGGTCGAGCGCCTGCGCGTGGCGCAGACGCGCGCGCGTCACCATCGAGGCTTCGGCGCCGGGCACGGCCGCCGCGGCCGCCAGCTCTTTGGCCGCGCGCTCGGGCTGGCCGGCGACGAGCAGCGCGTCGCCGTAGTTGTAGTGGACGAGGTCGAGCGGAACTTTCGGCGCGTTCGGGCCGTGGGCGGGCGCGAGCAGCGAGTCGAAGACGGCGAACGCCTCCGCCTCGGTCTTCTTCGCGGCCTCGGGGTTGGTGGCGCGCTCCTCCTCGGCCTGCGAGACGAGCGCGTCAGCCGCCTCCATCTTCAGGAGGTAGTTGCGCGGGTACTTCGCCGCCAGCTCCGACGCGTAGTTGTAAGCCTCCCGGTAGCGGCGCTCGCGCTTGAGCAGCGCGATGAGCAGCGTCTTCGCGTCGTCGCGCGCGTAGTGCCCCTCGCGCGCGACCTCTTCGAGCGTGGCGATGCCCCGCTTCTTCGAGCCGCGGTAGCCGATCACGGTCGCGCCCAGCTTGACGATGGGCGGCAGCGCCCCGACCACGTAGTCGTACATCCCGATAGTCACCTTCGCGTCGGTGTACGTGGGGTCGATCTTGAGGAGGTCGCGGTGGTGGCCGACCGAGTCCTTGCCGTTCGTCATGGCGGACATGAAGCTGCGCTCGACCATGCTGCCCCACGCGGCCTTGAGCCCCTCGACCGCGCCGAGGTAGTAGAGCGCGTCCGTGTCCTTCGGGTTCCCCCTGAGCCGCGCCTCGCACAGCTCCTTCGTCTTGCGCGTCAGGTCGCGGAAAACGGTCTGCACTTCGGGGTCAACCTGGTCGTCCTTCTCCTTGTAGAAGCCCTCGTTGTTGTAGAGCGACGCCTGAAGTCTACGCGACTCGTTGAGCGTCTTGAGCCAGAGGCTCGCGGCGAGCAGCTCGTAGCCGGCGGGGTGGTCGGGGAAGACGGTCGTGATCTCGCGGAAGTGGCGGCGCGCGGCCTCGTAGTCGAGGTTGTAGAGCGCGTCGAACCCTTCGGCGCGCATCGCGTCGAGGCGCTTCTGGTCGAAGGGAACGGCCGCCGCCTCACGCTCGGCCGCCGGCGCCGCGGCCGCCGCCTTCGTCTTCTTAACCTGAGCCGGCGCGGCCGTCGCCACCGCCGCCGTCGCCAACATCGTCGCCAAAAGTCTCTTGAAGTTCATAAAAACCTTCCGCCCAAATTTAAAGAACGCTCATCCGGAGCCGCCCCCGAAACTCTCCAGGTACTTCACGCCCGCGCCCGTGTTGAAGAGCACGACGCGCTCGTCCCTCTTCACTTCGCCGCGTTCGATCAATTTCCGCAGCGCCGGCAGACACGCCGCGCCCTCGGGCGCGACGAACAGCCCCTCGGCCGCGCCTATCTCTCCGACCGCGGCCAACAACTCCTCGTCGCTCACCGCCACGGCCGCGCCGTTCGAGGCGCGCAGCGCGTCGAGAATGAGGAAGTCGCCCACGGCCTTCGGCACTCTCAACCCGGAAGCGACGGTCGCCGCGTTTTCAAACTCGTCGGCGAAGCGCTTCCCCTCCTCGAACGCACGCACAATCGGCGCGCACCCTTCGGACTGGACGGAGACCATGCGCGGGCGCTTCGACCCGATCCAGCCCAGCGCCTCCATCTCTGCGAACGCCTTCCACATGCCGACCAGCCCCGTGCCGCCGCCCGTCGGGTAGACGCACACATCGGGCAGCTCCCACTCGAACTGCTCGGCCAGCTCGTAGCCGAGCGTCTTCTTGCCCTCGACGCGGTACGGCTCTTTCAAAGTCGAAACGTCGAACCAGCCCTCGGCCTCTTTGCGCCGCCCGACCTCCGCGCCGCAGTCGGTGATTAAGCCTTCCATGAGCGTGACGTGCGCGCCCGTCTGCTCGCACTCGACGACGTTAGCGCGCGGCGTATCCTTCGGCATGAAGATGTGCGCTTCGAGCCCTGCGCGCGCGGCGTAGGCGGCCAGCGCCCCGGCGGCGTTCCCGGCCGAAGGGACGGCGAGCTTCTTGACGCCCAACTCCTTCGCCATCGAGACGGCGGCCGTCATCCCGCGCGCCTTGAAGCTCTGCGTCGGGTTCTGCGACTCGTCCTTGACGTAAAGGTTCGGCAGCCCCAGTCGCGCGCCCAGGCGCTCGGCCCTGAGCAGCGGCGTCCAGCCTTCCCCGAGCGAGACGATATTTTCTTCGCGCTCGACGGGCAGCACTTCCGCGTAACGCCATAGGTCGGCCCTTCTCCCCTTCAAACTCTCTCGGGTCAGAGTGCGCGCCGCCGTGTCCAAGTCATACCGCACGAGCAGCGGCCGGCCGCACTCGGTGCAGAGGTTGTGCAACCGCCGTGCCTCGTAAGCCGTGCCGCACAGCGCGCATTCCAGATGTGTGACGTTCATCCGTCCCGGCCCCTCCGATTCGCCTGATTTTCCGAAGAATTAGATGCCTTTTGTGGCCGGGGCGCACGGACGGCGCGCGGAATTTTCCCGCGTTTTCGCCCGGCCTGACGCCCCGTCTGTGACACTTTCAAGTCTCTCACAACGCCGCTCGACCTGTCAGGTGGAGCGTCGCTGCTGCGCACCTCCCTGCGGTGCAAAACGCGAGGGCCGCCGCCGGGCACAGCGGCCCGACGAACGACCCTCAACTAACCTTTGAGCAAAGCGTTGATTAGCGTGCGAGGATGAACGCCTCGGAGCGCGCGGCCTCGGCCTGCGCCGATTTCATCACGCCCGCGAGCGCCGCGTAGACCTCGACCCACGCGGCCTCCACCTCGGGCGTGAAGTCTTCACCCAGGCCCTTCCTCAGCGTCCAGATGAGGGCGCGGCCGACCGTGTCGTAGTCGCGCTCGCGCACGCCGTAGCCCGCGTGGCGCGCGCCCAGCGCGCAGACCGCCGGCAGAACCTGTTCGAGCCGGTCGAGGCTTTTGACGGCCACGCCGAGCATCTGCATCAGCTTGCGCCCCTGCTCGACCATGTCCCCCTTGAAGAGCGCTTCGAGCGCCGGGTCGAGGTCGAACAGCCGCCCGTAAAAGAGCGTCGCCGCCGCGTCGGCAATCGGCACGACCTTCTTGAAACTCTCCTGCACCAGCCTGACCTGCTCAGCGTTCATCGCCCCTCCCGCACCCACAGGATGTCGCCCCCGGGCTCGCTCCAAACCTCACCCCGCTAACGCGTAAACGGGACGCGTCGGGGATCAGGGCGAGGCCGCGGGCCGCAGTTCTTGACTGTTTGCGCGCGCCCCGGACGGGTGCTAGAGTCGTGCCACCGAAGATGGCAATCCGCTTAATCGCCCTCGACCTGGACGGCACGCTGCTCGACTCGCGCGGGCGTGTGTCGGAGCGCAACCGCGCGGCCATCGACGAGGCGCGGGCGCGCGGCGTCGGCGTGGCGCTCGTCACGGGGCGGCGCTTCCGCGACGCGCGGCCGCTGGCCCTGGAACTGGGGTTGGACGTGCCGGTCATCGCGCACAACGGCGCGCTCACGAAGCACGCCGAGTCGCTCGAAACGGTGGCGGCCGTGCTGATGCCGGTCGGGGCCGCGCGCGCGGTCGTACGCGTCGGGAGGGGTCACGGCGCCGACGCGCTCGTCAGCGACGACCACGTCGGGGCGGGCCTCCTCGTCTACGACCACATCAGCCCCGGCAACACCGCGCTCGCCAGGTACGTCGAGTGGTCGCGCCGCGTGGTGGGCGAGGACGCGGCCGCGGCTATCCGGCGCGTCGAGTCGCTGGACGCGTACCTCGACCACGACCCGCTGCACGTCGCCTTCTCGGGCGGCTGCGCGGCGATGGAGCGTCTGTCGGAGGTGATGCGGAAGGAGTTGGACGGCAGCGTGCGGCTGCTGCTCACGCTCTACCCGAAGATGGACTTCGCGCTGCTCGACGTGCTGCACCCGGAGGCTTCGAAGGGCGCGGGGCTCGCGGCCGTGGCGGCCGAAGCCGCGCTCACGCGCGAGGAGGTGATGGCCGTCGGCGACAACTTCAACGACCTGGAGATGCTGGAATGGGCGGGCACCGGCGTCCTGATGGGCAACGCCGACCCCGCGCTCCACGCCGCGGGCCGCTTCCACTCGACGGCCGCCAACGACGACGCCGGCGTCGCCGACGCGATTGAGAGATACGTTCTAAGAAATGATGAATGCGGAATGATGAATGATGAATATGATGCTGCTTGAATTCTCTTAACTCATCATTCATCGTTCATCATTCCTTCCAAAGGAGAATCATGGCTAACCGCATCGCACGCATCGAGACGAACATGGGGACGATCCGCTTCGAGCTGTTGGAGGAGGACGCGCCGAAGACGGCGGAGAACTTCCGCCTGCTGGCCGAGAAGGGCTTTTACGACGGCGTCATCTTCCACCGCGTCATCAAGGGCTTCATGATTCAGGGCGGCGACCCGACGGGGACGGGGCGCGGCGGCGCTTCGGCCTGGGGCGGGCGCTTCAACGACGAGATCGACCGCTCGTCCGAACTCTACCGCGGCGCCTACACGAAGGGCACCGTGGCGATGGCGAACGCCGGGCCGAACACCAACGGCTCGCAGTTCTTCATCATGCACGCGGACTACCCGCTGCCGCCCTCCTACACCAAGTTCGGCCGCGTCATCGAAGGCCAGGACGTGGTGGACAAGATCGCCTCCGCGCCCACGCAGCCCGGCGACCGCCCCAAGAGCGACGTGGTGATGGAGAAGGTCACGATTGAGGAAGCGTGAACCGTAAACCGTGAAAAGACGCGTGAACCGTAAACGGTAAACCGTGACAAGAGAAAGACGGCTTGCCTTCCTCTTGTCACGGTTTACCGTTTACGGTTCACGTGCCTTACGGCTTTATTCCCGACTTGCCGCCGGCCGCCTTGAGTATCTCGACGACGGCCGTCTGGCCGTTCTGCTCGGCGAAGTCGAGGGCGGTGCGGCCGTCCTCGTACGCGGCGTTCACTTCGGCGCCGTGTTCGAGGAGGAGCTTGACGCTCTCCTTGAGCCCCTTGCTCGCGGCGGCGATGAGCGCCGTCCAGCCCTTCGGCGTGGCCGCCCGGGCGTTGGCCTTGTTATTGAGGAGCAGGTCGAGCGTCGGGACGCGGCCGTTGGCGGCGGCGCTGATGACGGGGGTGATGCCCGCGTCGTTGCGCGCGTTCACGTCGGCGCCCTTCGCCATCAGCGCCTCGACGATGTCGTAGCCGCCCGGGCGCGGCGCCGCGAAGAGGAGCGCCGTCCCGCCGCCGTTGCCGCGCGCGTCCGCCTCCGCCCCGCGCTCCAAAAACATCTTCACCAGCGCGACGTGCCCCTGCGTGGCTGCCTTCATCAGCGCCGTGTCCTTGTCGTTGTCGCGCGCGCGCACGTCTGCGCCTTTACCCAGCAGCAGACTCACCACGTCGGCGTGCCCGAACCAAGAGGCCCAGAGCAGCGGCGTCCAACCGTCCTCGGCGCGCGCGTCAACCTCCGCGCCCTTCGCCAAAAGCTCCTCCGCCACGGCCGCGTAGCCGTTGGCCGCTGCGAAGGTGAGCGCCGTCCGCCCGTCCTTGTGGCGCGCGTTCGGGTTCGCGCCCGCCGCCAGCAGCGCGCGCACCATCGGCAGGTTCCCGTTCGACGCCGCGAAGATCAGGGCCGTGCGGCCGTCCGCCGTCTGCGCGTTCACGTTCGCGCCGCGTTCGATGAGCGCGTGCGCCGTCGCCTCGTTGCCCGCCTCGGCCGCGACCATCAAAGCCGTCACGCCGTCCTCGCAGCGCGCGTTGGCGTCCGCGCCTTTTGACAAAAGCTCCTGCGCCGCCGAAGCGTCCTCCGCCGCCGCCACGTAGACGAGGGCCGCGCAGCCCTCCTTCGACTTCGTGTTCACGTCGGCGCCCGCCTTGACCGAGCCCACGACGGCCGCCGCGTCGCCGCGCCCGGCCGCGTCGAGCAGCTTGTCATTCCTGGTCGCGCGCGGCCCGCGCACGACGGTCGGCGGCTTCGGCTTGGCCGTGACCACCGCCTTCGGCTTCTTCGGCTGGATGGCGAACTGCCCGACGCCGCCCGTCAGGTCGCCCTGCGCGGCGGCTGGTAAAGCCGAGAGCAACGAGAGGCACGCGGCGGCGACGGCGGCCGCGCGCGCCTTGGCGCAAAGGGTCTGTCTGCTTCTCTGTTTCATGGCTTCAAGGGGTTTTTAGAACGTAACCGCGACCGAGTGGTTGACGGGGCCGTGACCGCGCCCCAGGCCCGGCGCGCGGCGGATGGCCTCCGTGACGAAGCGCTTGGCCGCGGCGACCGAGTCTTCGAGGTTAAGTCCGCGGGCGAGGCACGCGGCTATCGCGGCCGCGAGCGTGCAGCCGGTGCCGTGCGTCGAGTTGGTGTCGATGCGCGCGGCGGTGAACGTCTCGACCCGACCATCTTCGTCGAGCAGCAGATCGACCGCGTCGCCTGCGAGGTGGCCGCCCTTGACGAGCACGGCGCGCGCCCCCATTTCGCGCAACGCGCGCGCGGCCCCGAGCATCCCCGCGCGGTCGCGTACGCGGAGCCCCGTGAGGCGCTCGGCCTCGGGCACGTTCGGCGTAACGACGCGCGCGAGCGGCAGCAGTTCCCTCTTCAGTGCGTCGAGCGCCGCGTCGTCTATCAGGTCGAAGCCCGAGGTCGAGCGCACGACCGGATCGACGACGGGCGCGGGCAAGGAGGCTTCGCGGAAGAGGCGCGCGACCTCCCGGATGATCTCGCGCGTCGGGAGCATGCCGGTCTTCGCGCCGGCCACGCGGAAGTCTTCGGCGACGGCCAGGACTTGCGCGCGCACCGCCTCGGCCGTCTGGTGCGCGGCGCCGAAGACGCCGGTCGTGTTCTGGTAGGTGAGCGACGTGACGGCCGCCGTCGCGAAGCAGCCGAAGGCGCTGAACGTCTTCACGTCGGCGACCACGCCCGCGCCGCCCGACGGGTCGAACCCCGCCACGGTCAGCGCCACCGGCATCTGCGTTTCGTCACTCATCGCGCCCTTCGGGGCCGTGTGCCCGGCCGATGTGATGCACGATCCGCGCGAGGTTTTGTCCGTCCGCGAAGAGCCGAATCCCGGCCACGCCCGCCGCACCCGCCCGCAAGACCTTTTCAACTTCGTCCCACCCGACGCCGCCGAGCGCCACGAGCGGGAACGGGGAGAGTTCGCGCGCGGCCTTCGTCAAAGCCCCGAGTCCGACGGGCGGCCCGTATGCGCGCTTCGAAGGCGTGTCGAAGACGGGGCCGAAGACGGCGAAGTCCGCGCCGCCCTCGCGCGCCGCACGCGCCTCTTCGAGCGTGTGCGCCGAGACGCCGATCAAGAACTCCTCGCCGAAGGCGCGGCGCACGGCGGAGGCTTCGAGCGAGTTGGTCGTCAGGTGGACTCCGTCGCAGCCGGCGGCGCGGGCGATGTCGGCACGGTCGTTGACGAGGACGCGCGTCCCGCTCCCGCGCGCGACCTGCGCGGCGGCGGAGGCCAGTTCGAAAAGGGCGCGGCCGGTCAGACCCTTCTCGCGCAGTTGGACGAGCGTGACGCGCGCCGCGGCGGCGGCGCGGACGAGCGCGAGCAGGCGGCGGAACTCTTCGGACTCCGGGCCGGCCGCGCTACTCGTCTCGCCGCCCGTGATGAGGTACGTGATCGGTCGCGCGGGCGCTCGGGACATCCTGTGCTGGCGGCGTCGTCGGGAGAGTGTCGGCGGTCGGGAGCGGCTCGACGGCCGCGCGGGCTTCCGTCTGCGGCTTGTACGCGGGCGCGTCGGCGCCCTGGAGTTTACGCACGGTCTCGTTGAAGTGGAAAATCTCCCAGAAGGCCATCGCCAGGTTGAGCAGGCCGATGCCGGAGACCGCGCCGCGCACCCAGCCGGAGGCGACCGCGCGCTGAAGCACGACGAAGCCCGTCTTCTGCGCGACCATGACGAGGAAGAAGTTGTCACCCCAGTCGCCCATCCCCCAAGGCTGCCACCAGGGCAGCAGCGTCAGGAAGACGCCCGCCTCCAGGCAGAGGAGGATGTAGAAGATGACCGTGAGCCTTGAAGCCATATCTGGTGAATGGTAAATCGTAAATCGTAAATGGCGAACGTCGGCGCCGGCCGCTTTCCATTTACCATTTACGATTTACTATTTACTTGCCTTTTGCAGTTCCCGCAGACGCTCGGCGACGCCGCGGTAGGAGACGTCGATGGCGTAGACTTCGGAGAGGACTTCGATGGCGCGGCCGTGGTCGCCCATCCGCTCGTAGGCCGTGCCGAGGTCGTAGCGCATGGCCTGGTACTCGTCCTCGGTGTGGCCGGGCGCCGCAAGGCCGCGCTTGAACCAGAGCGCCGCGGGGCGCGGCATGCCCTTCTCCATGAAGCAGTGGCCGAGCATGTTGCAGCATTGCAGGAAGCGCGGCGTGCCGTCGCCCGCGGCGGTCTGGCCCGCGGCCACCTGGAACTCCTCGACCGCCTGATCCAGCAGCCCCATCTCGCGGTAGGCCAACCCCATCTGGTAGTGCGTGTCGAAGTCGCCGCCCGACTCCTCCACCTCGTCGTCGTCCTCGACCGCCTCGCGGAACTCGTCGAAGATGGCGGCGAGGCCGGGGTCGATGCCCGCGCCCTTCGGCTGCGAGTTGTTAGTCGCCGCACGCCGCGGAGGCTCCTCGGCCGCCGGCGTCTCGAACGTCACGGGCGCGGCGGGCTCCTCGAAGGTAACGGGCACTTCGAAGGCCGTCGGGTCGAACGCGTAGGTGTCGGCCGCGCCGGCGGCGGGGTTCGTGTCGAAGGCCGCGCTCGCGTCGAAGGCGGCCGCGGGGTCGGGCGTTTCGGCCGCCGCCGCGGCCGCCGCCGGGGCCATGCGCGCGCGCAGCGCGCCGATCTCCGGGTGTTGGCCGTACTGGCGTTCGAGCATGTCGAGCGTGTCGCGCGCGATGTCGGCGTAGCCCTGCTCGATGTAGAACTCGACGCTCTCAAGCTCCTGCTTGAGCATGCGCTCGACGCTCGGGCCTGACGCCTGCTCGCGCGGCGCGTCCTCGACCGGCGTCGTGAAGTCGAACTCCTGGAAGCCGGTCTGCGGCGGCGGGGGCGGGGGCGCCTGCGCCGCCGCGTCGAAGCCCGCGCCGCCGTCGGTCAGCTCGTTGAGGTCTGCGAAAGAGGCGCTGGCGTCGGCGGCGGGTGGCGCGGGCGCGGGCTCCGATACGGAGTTCCACTCGAACTCCGCGGCCGGGGGAGCGCTCGGGGGCGCGGCCGCCGTCGGGCCCGGCGCCGAGTCGCCGTCGTTCACCATGAAGCGCTCGAAGCTCGGGGGCTCGTCGGCCGACTGCGACTGCAAACCTTGGCCGCCCTCCTCGAAGAGCGGGCCGCCCAGCTCTTCCAGGCGCGCGAGGTTGCCCTGGTCGTCGGGCGCGAGCCGCGCGAGCCGCGTGAGCGCGAGCCGCTCGTCCTCGACCGCGCCCGTCACCTCGGCCGCCTCGGCCAGGCGTTCGAGCGCGGAGCGCAGCTTCGCCTCGTCGTGCATCGAAGAGTAGCAGCGCACGAGCAGGCGGTGCGCGTCCATCTGCTCGGGGTTGCGCGCGAGCACCTCCTGGAGAAGCTCGGCGAGCGCCGACTCCTGGCGCGCGGCCAGCGCGGGCTCGGAGACGTAGTCGAGCAGGCGCGCCGCGTCGTCGGGGCCGCCCTGGCGCAGGTAGAGCCGCGCCACGTCGAAGAGGAGCATGAAGCTCGAAGGGTCGCGGCTGACGAGTTCGTGCGTCGCCGCCTCGGCGCGCTGCGCGTCCTCGGCGTCCACGTAGGCGCGCGCGAGCATGGCGCGGACTTCGAGGTCGCCCGGCCTCTCCTTGATGGCGCGCTCAAGGACTTCCGCCGCGTCGTCGGCCGTCCCCAGCGCCGCGTGCGCCGAGAGCATCCCGTGCAGGGCGGCGTGCGAGGCGGGCCGGAGCGCCAGAGCCTTGTTGAAGGCGTCGAGCGCGGGCTCGAACTCCTTGCGCGCGGCGAGTCGCGCGCCGGCCTCGGTGTAAGCCTCGGCGGCGAGGTCGGGCAGGTTCTCGTTGGCGAAGCTCTGGGCGAGGCGGAGGCGGACTTCCGTGTTCGAGGGGTCGAGGTCGGCGATGCGGCGCAGCACGTCGAGCGCCTCGCGCGACTGGCCCGAGCGCGCGAGCGCCTCGGACGCGATGAGGTAGTGCTGGCGCGCGTCCACCATCAAACCCTGCTGCTCGTAGAGCGAGGCGAGCGCGAGCGCCGTGTGCTGATCCTGGGGCGCGAAGCGCGTCAGCTTCTTGTACATCGCGACGGCTTTGAGCGTGAAGCCCTGTTCGCGATAATGCTCGGCGACGCGGCGGTAGCACGAGGCGGCCTCGGCGCGCTTGTCGGTGCGGGCGTAGAGGTCGCCGAGCGTGTTGAGCGCGTTGAAGTCCTCCGCGTCGTGCTCGACGATGCGGGTGTACTCCTGTATGGCCGACGGAATCTTGCCCGAGGCAAGGTACTTCTCAGCCGCACGGATGGCTTTTGCCTTGTCGAAACCCATCAGGGATATTGTAAACGGTCTGCGGAAGTGGACGGAAGTGACGCGAGGGCGGCGAGAGCAGCGACAGGGTGCTTTCCGGGCCCGGCGGTAACCTTACTTGTCCACGGCTCTTCAGCCCCTGCCTCCGAGGACGGGCAATTTTGTACGTTAGCACCCGCACGCGAAGGGTGTCAACCAACTCCTTCCGCAAGGATTTATGCCCCAAAAGACGGACGAAAACGCGGAGACGACGACGGCCGGCGCGCCCTCGCCCGACGAGCCCGGAGCCGCTTCCGGCCGCACCGCGCGCGCGGCGGAGAGGCTCGGGCTGGCGGGCTTCGCGCTCTACGCGCTGGCCGCGCCGCACTCCATCGCAGTCTCCTGGATAGGGCTCTCCTTCGCCGTCCTCGGCTGGCTCGTGCGCACGCTGGCGACGCGGCGTCTGGGGTTGCGGCGGACGCCGCTCGACCTGCCGCTCTGGCTCTTCTTCGCGTGGACTGCCCTGTCGTGCTTCCTCTCCGAGGAGCCGCGCGTGAGCGTGCCGAAGCTGATTAACGTCAGCACGCTCCTCCTGTTCTATCTGACGCAGGCGCTCGTCACGCGCAGGGCGGCGGTGCTGCTCGCGGTGCTGTTGGTCGTCTCGGGCTCGGCGGGCGCGCTGTGGGGCGCGGGCGAGTTGATTGTGGGGCGCGGCGTCGTCGTGCGGCGTCTGAGCGTTGACAGCCCGCTCCGGCGCGCGACCCCTCTGCGCGAGGGCGACGCCGTGTGGCGCGTGAACGAACGCCGCGTCTCAACAGTCGAAGAGATCGACGAGGCCATCCGGCGGACGCCCGCGGGAGAGAAGGTTAAGTTGAGCGTCGTCTCGCGCGGCGAACACGTCGAGTGGCCGGGCGCGGTCGTCACGGACGAAATGCGCGCCGCCCCGTCGCCCTCCGGCATCCTTGAAGGCGGCGGGCGCACGCACAGCTTCCGCGCCTCGGGCTGGACGAGACACTACGAGACCTTCGCGGAGGTCTTGCAGATCGTCGCGCAGCTCGCCCTCGGCTTCGCCCTCGCCGGCTGGCTGCGCGAGAGGGGGAAAGGGCTCGGGGAGTCTTCGGGCGAAGTCAGGCGGGCGCGTTTGCGCGTCCGGCTCGCGGGCGCGGCCTTCGCGGTGCTCGCCGCGGGGATCGCGCTGACGGCGATGAGGACGACGCTCGTCGCCTTCGCCTGCGGCGCGTGCGTGCTGGCCTGGCGCGCGGCGGCGCGTGGCCGGCAGCGCGCGCTGGTGGCGGCGGCCGTGTGTGTCGTGCTCCTGCTCGGCGCGCTGGCCGTGTGGCGCACGCGCGCGAGCGGGGCGCTCCAGTTGAACGACCCGAGCGCGTCCCTGCGTTTTCAAGTGGCGCGCGTGGCCGCCGGGCGCGTCCCCGCGCACCCGCTCTTCGGCCACGGCATGGACGCCGTGCACGACCACTGGGCCGAGTGGGGCTTCCCCGGCAGCGACATGCTCCACGCGCACTCGACGCCCGTGCAGCTCGCCTTCGACCGCGGCCTGCCCGCGCTCCTCTTCTGGCTCTGGCTGATGTTCGTCTTCTGGCGCCTGGCCGCGCGCGCCGAGCGCCTCTGGCGCGAAGCCCCCGACGCCGCCGCGCACGGCCTCGCCCTCGGCGTCACGGGCGCGCTCGCGGGCTTCCTCGCCAGCTCGCTCGTCAACTACAACTTCGGCGACGCGGAGGTCGCGCTGCTCGTCTGGTGGATGATGGGAGTTACAGTAATGATGAATGATGAGTGATGAATGATGAATCTCTCAACGTAGCGATATTCATCATTCATCACTCATCACTCATCATTTCTTATGTGTGGACGGCTTCGGCGGGCTCGGGCGTTTCGGCGAGGCTCAGTTCGTACTTGCCTTCGTGGCGGGCGAAGAAGTTCTTGATGAAGGCGAGGGACTCTGCGGGCTTCAACGCGTGGAGCGCCTCCATGTCTTGGTTGCGGGGGAAGCGCTCGCGGCGGTCGGGTCGTTCGAGGTAGCCGCGGCGGTAGGCGGTCGCGGCGTCGAGCGCGGGCGTGTCGCCGAGCAGCTCGCGCGGGGCGATGAAGGCGTTGTTGTATTCGAGCGCGAGCAGCGCGTAAGCGTGGCGCCCGCACAGCTCTTCGAGGCTCGCGATGCTGTAGCCGAAGAAGTGGTGCTGCAAACGGAAGTCGGGGTCGAAGCCGACGCGGAAGCGGACGGGCGGCGGTATCTTCTCGTTGATCTCGGTGACGACGACGCGCGGCCGGAAGCTCTTCAGGGCCGCGTCGAGCACCCAGTAGTCGTAGCTGTCGATGTCGAGGCTGAGCACGCCGAAGTCCGCGGGGACGCCCGCGGCGCGCAGCAGCGGGACGACGTTCAAGGGGGTGACGAGCGCGTGGCGCGCCTCGACCCCCTCAAGATTTTTGTAGGCGCGGGCGAGGCGGCGCGCGCGCTTCTCGTCGCCCTCGAAGCCGACGCCGCGCCAGCCTTGCAGGAAGAGCGCGTAGGTGTTCGAGCCGCGGATGCCGTCGCCCGCGCCCACGTCCACGGCGACGCGCGCCGCCTCGTCGGGGACGAGTCGGGCGACGAACTCCGAAAGCATCCGCTCCTCGTCGAAGTTCGAGAACCCCCTCCGCCGCAAGCGCTGGCGCGCGCGCTCCAAGTGGAGCCCGAGCCGGTTGAGGTAACGCTGCGCTTTCTTCGCCATCTCTTAAGGTCTGCGGCGCGTGCCGGGCGAGCCGGCCAGGGGACAGGTTCGAGGCGTGCGCGTCGGACGCCTTTTTATGCCAAAGCGGCGGGGGCAAGTCAAACGGGGGAACAGTAGGCAGTAGGCAGATGGCGGTAGGCAGTTAAGAACCCCGCTGTCCAAAGTTCACGATTAAACCTTCAACGTTCATCACGCGGAGCGGCTGCCTACTGCCATCTGCCTACTGCCTGCTTTCATATCACGTCCGCGAAATTCTTGCGGGTGCGCGCGAACCACCAGTAGCCGAGGAGGAAGGCGGCGAGCGCGAGGGCGGTCGTGTAGGCGAGCCCCGCCCAGTCGGGCTGCAAGCCTTCGAGCAGCGTGCGGCGGTAGGAGCGGACGAGCGGGGTGAAGGGGTTGAGTTCGAGCAGGTGGCGGAAGCGCGCGGGCACGACCTGCTCGGGGTAGATGATGGGCGTCAGGTACATCCAGGCCATCAGCACGAGGCCGAGCACCTGCGCCGTGTCGCGCACGAAGACCCCGAGCGAGGCGACGAGCCACGCGCCGCCGAGCGTGAACAACAACTGCGGGACGAGCAGGACGGGCAGCCACAGCGCCGCGGCGTGAAGCTGGCCGCGGATGACGACCGTGGCGATGAGGAGCGCGGCGGTGCCGAAGAGCTGCGCGACGAGCGAGGCGAACGCCTGCGCGACGGGCAGCGTCTCCAGCGGGAAGACGACGCGCTTGACGAGGTTGGCGTGCGCGACGACGATCCCCGCCGATTGCAAAAGAGTCTCCGAGAAGGCCGTCCACGGCAGAAGCCCGCAGAAGAGGTAGAGCGCGTACTCCCAAGGCGTGCCGTTCTCCGTGAAGCGCGCGCCGAAGACCCCCGCGAAGAGGAAGGTGAAGACGGCGATCATCACGGCCGGCGTGAGCAGAGCCCACAGCATCCCCAGCGCCGAGCCGCGGTAGCGCGCCAGAGTCATCCGCCGCACCAGCGGCCACAAAAGGTCTGCGCGCCGCGGCAGCTCCCACAACGGCCTCCACACCGCCCGCCGCGCCGTCTGTGCCGAGATCATGGGGCGCATTGTAACAGGAATCCGGACGTGAGAACCTTCGGGGGAGGCAGACATGGAACCGACCTTCAGAACCGCGGACACTTCCGACGCAGACGCGCTCGTCGAGATGATGCGCGACTTCAACGCGCACGAGCGCATCGCCTTCGAAGAGACGGAGGTGCGCGCCGTGCTCGCGCAGCTCTTCGCCGACGACTCACTCGGGCTCGCCTGCCTCATGCTGCTGGAAGGTGAGGTCGCGGGCTACGTCGTCATCGCCTTCGGCTTCAGCGTCGAGTTCCGCGGGCGCGACGCCTTCATCGACGAGCTGTTCGTGAAGGACGAGCACCGCGGGCGGGGACTGGGGGCGGCGGCCCTGCGCTTCGCCGAGGGCGTCTGCCGCGACCGCGGCGTCCGCGCCCTGCACCTCGAAGTCGAGCGCGAGAACACGCGCGCCCAGTCCGTCTACCGCCGCGCGGGCTTCGCAGACCACGACCGCTACCTCCTGACCAAGTGGCTCTCCTGACGGCGCGGCGTCTCCCGCAGCGACGCCCGCGGGGCGTGTTCGCCGCGCACGCAACGTCGTTGTGAGGCCGCACAAGTGACTTGTCAGCCCTAACAAGTCACTTGTCAGCCCTCACAACTCACTTGTGAGGGCTGACAAGTCACTTGTGAGAGCTGACAAGTCACTTGCGAGGGCTGACAAGTGAGTTGTTAAGGCTGACAAGTCACTTGTCAGAGCTGACAAGTCACTTGCGAGGGCTGACAAGTGACTTGTTAGGGCTGACAAGTCACTTGTGAGGGCTGACAAGTGAGTTGTGAGGGCTGACAAGTCACTTGTCAGGGCTGACAACTCACTTGTGAGGCCGCACAACTCACTTGTGAGGCCGCACAACTGACTTGTGTCATGCCACAATAGCGTTGTGTCGCCTCGCAACGGCGGTGCGTCACGCGCGAGCGGCGCGTGAACGCCCGCGCGTGGGTTTCGCGCCCGCGCCGACCCTTCACTTTCGCGTTCCCTTACAGGTGGATGACGTGCGACTTGCGCCAGAGGTCGGCGGGGATGGTGCCGCGGGGGGCGGTGGTGACGAGGATGACGTAGCCGGCCTCGGGCGTGGGCGGCTCGGCGTGCTGCCAGAAGTCGCGGCGGGCGAGCGAGTCGGGCGCGGCGCGGCGCGGCTCGACGAGCGCGAGGCGGCGCAGGCAGGCGTAGAGGTGCTCGCGCCCGACGCCGTAGCGCGACTCGCCCTCGCCGTCGCTCAGGCGCACCTCGGCGCGCTCCTCGACGAAGTGCGCGAGCAGCGAGGCGGCCTCGGTCACCGCGCGCTCGAAGCGTTGCACGGCCTCCGGGTCGTCCTCGACGAAGGTGTCTAAGACGACGTGGACGCGGCGCTCGTCCTCGGCCGTGAACTCGCGCACGACGAGGCGGCCGTGGCGCGCGGTCGCCTTCCAGTGGATGTGGCGCACGTCGTCGTGCGGCTGGTACTCGCGCAAGCTGTGCAGGTCGTGCCCCGCCCCGCGCCGCTGCGCTTCGAGCTGGCCGGCGTCGATGGGCAGCAGGTGCAGCTCGTCGCCCAGGCCCTCCGGCTTCGGGTAGACGACGATCTCCACGTCGCGCGCGCGCAGCCGCCGGCGCAGCCGGAAGAAGCCGAACGGGAAGCGCGTCGAGATTTCAAACCCCGTGACGAGCACGCGGCCCCGCGCGGCGAAAGTCTGCTCGACGCGCTGCTCGACCTTGGCGCGGTGCGGCAGGTACATGAAGTAGGCGAGGGCGCGCTTGCGCTCCCGGCGCCTTCGGAAGAGGCCGCGCCCCTTCGAGGCTTCGGCGCGCTCGCGCGCCTCGACCACGACGGAGAGCGAGGGCAGCAGCCGCTTCGTGTTGTTGACGGTGACGATGACGGGCGCCGGGTCGCCCGCGAAGATGTGGTCGGGGAAGCGCGCGGTGACGACGAGGTCGCGTAAGGAGACGCGGCCCGCGGCGAGCGCCACGAAGAGCGTCGAGGAGAGGACGGAGAAGACGAGGAAGAGGAGGTTGTTGCCCGTGTTCCACGCGGCGAAGGCGACGACCGTGTAGATGCAGACGAAGACGACGCCGCCCCCCGTCACCTGGAACGAGAGGTCGAGCCGCGCCGCCTCCGCCCGCGCGCTGCGCGCCAGCGGCGGCACGACGAAGATGACGATGAGCACCGCGAAGACGATGGACGCGATGGCGCCCATCCGCGTCAACTCCCAGTCGCCGCTCCGCCGCGCCAGCACCGTCAGCGCCGCCGCGCCCAAGCCGCTCAGCACCACCAGCGTCCCCAGAATCGTGTTACGCCAACGCCTGAACCGATTCATAAAGTGATGAGTGATGAATGATGAGTGATGAATGATGAATTGAGGACTGTCTTTAATTCATCATTCATCACTCATCATTCATCACTTTCTTCAAAGGGGCACGCTGACGGTCTTCATGATCTCGCGCAGCACCTCTTCGGCCTCCTCGCTGCGGCGGTGGAGCGAGGAGGAGAAGCGCGAGTTGACGACGAGGCGGTGCGCGAAGAGCGGGAGGACGAGCCTTTTTACGTCGTCGGGCAGACAGTAGTCGCGCCCCTCTGTGAGCGCGAACGCCTGCGCGGCGCGGAAGAGCGCGAGCGTGCCCCGGGGCGAGACGCCGAGGTCTAAGGTCTCCGACTCGCGCGTCGCCCCGACGACGCGCATCAGGTAATCGACGAGCGCGTCGTCCACCGAGACGCCCCGGACGGCCCGCTGCAACTCGACCACCTCCTCGCCCGTCATGACGGGGCGCAAGGCTTGGAGCGGGTCGCCGTGCTCGCGGTCGCGCAGAATCTCCTTCTCCACGTCGGGCGCGGGGTAGCCGAGACGGATGCGGAGCATGAAGCGGTCAACCTGCGACTCGGGCAGGGGGTAGGTGCCGTGGTGCTCGACCGGGTTCTGCGTGGCGACGACCATGAAGGGCGCGCGCAGGCGGTAGGTCACGCCCTCGACCGTGACGTGCCCCTCGGCCATCGCTTCGAGGAGCGCCGACTGCGTCTTCGGCGTCGTGCGGTTGATCTCGTCGGCCAGCACGATGTTGGCGAAGATGGGGCCGTGCTTGAACTCGAAGGAGCCCGCGCGCTCGTCGTAGACCGAGAGGCCGATGACGTCCGAGGGCAGGAGGTCGGAGGTGAACTGGATGCGCTGGAAGGAGCAGTCGATGGCCTGCGCGAGCGCCTGCGCCAGCGTCGTCTTGCCCACGCCCGGCACGTCCTCGACGAGGAGGTGGCCGCCGGCGAGGAGCGTGACGGTCGCCAGGCGCACGGCCTCCGGCTTGCCCTTGATGACGCGCTCGACGGCCGCACGCAGCCGCCCGACGCGCTCGGCCGCCTCCGCCGCCGAGACCGCGCCCTCTTCCCTGCCCGCCGTTTGAAGATTTCTCATTCCTAAAACCATTCTAAAGGTAAAAGGCAAAAGGCAAAAGGCAAGAGGCAAGAGGCAAAAGTACGCGCGCCTCGCGGACAGAACTCGTATTCGATGACTCGCCCCCTCTTCATCTTTGCCTTTTGACTTCCTTTTGACGCCCGTGTGACTTGGCGGGTTCCGTGTAGTAAAATTCATTCGTCCCGGCCGGTCACGCCGCACGTCCCGCCCTTTATGGAACTCCGGCCCCCGGCACACGTGTACTACGGGGCAGCGAGGTTTTGAACTGATGAGAACAGAGAACAAGAGCCAGCGGGGTTTTTCGCTCGTCGAGCTGATGATCGTCATCTCGATCATCGGCATCCTCGTCGCCATCGGCATCCCCGCCTGGCAGGCGAGCGTGCGCTCGACCAACGAGGCCGCGGCCATCACGCACCTCCAGCGCATCTCCACGGCGCAGGTCACCTACTACAACACCAAGAACCGGACGAGCTACGGCACCTTCGACCAGCTCTCGCAGGGCGGCTACCTCGACAAGCGCTTCGCGGGCGACGCGCCGCTGGTGGACGGCTACATCTTCCGCCTCCAGCTCACGGCCAAGAGCGGCAACCAGCCGCCCGCCTACTCCGTCAACGCCGACCCGCAGAAGCCCACGGGCATGACCGCCACGGGGAGCCGCTTCTTCTACAGCGGCTCCGACACCGGCGCCCCGACCACCAACTCCGAGAAGCCCGCCGGCCCCGAAGACCCGCCCGCCGGTGGGGGTTAATCCGCAACCTTCAACGCCTGAACGCGCGCGAGCGTCAAAGCCACCCCGCTTGACGCTCGCGCGCACGCTTTGTTAGCATCACGCTTCCACAAACGGCAGGCCCGCTTAGCTCAGTGGTAGAGCACACGCTTCACACGCGTGGGGTCGTAGGTTCAAGTCCTACAGCGGGCATAAGAAAGGCGGTAGGGAGTCAAATTCCCTACCGCCTTTTCTTTGTTTCATTTAGTCCACAGCGCGGCGTAGGCGTCGGGGAGGCGGTCGCGCCAGGCGATGTAGTTGTGGCCGACGGGCGCTTCGCGGTAGGTGACGGGGTAGCCGCGGGCGCGCAGAAGGAGGTTGGCGCGGCGGGTGGTTTCGAGGATGGGGGGCTCGTAGCGGCCGGCGTCGAGGTAGAAGCGCAGCGGCTGGCGGCGGCGCGTCTCGTCGTCGAGTCCGGCGAGGGCGGCGAGGACGCGGCCTTCGTCGATCTGGAAGGAGGTGGAGAGGCCAATGATGCGCGCGAAGGTCTCGGGGTGGCGGAGCGCCGTCCAGACGGAGATGACGCCGCCGAGGCTCGCGCCGGACAGCGCCCGTGCGTCGCGGTCGGGGCGCGTGCGGTAGCGCGCGTCCACGAGCGGGACGAGCGTGCGCGCCATCCAGTCGGCGAAGGCGTCGTCGGCCCAGTACTCCTTCATGCGTTCGAGCGGGTCGATGAAGACGATGATGAAGGGCTCGACCTTGCCCTCCGCGATCATGCGGTCGGCCGTCTCGGCGGCGCGCCCCAACTCGATGGCCTGCGTGCCGTCCTGCATGTAGAGCACGGGGTAGCGCTCGCGCCCGCGTTCGTAGCCGGGCGGGAGATAAACCTGAGCCTTGTGTTTGTCGCCGGGAAGTTCGAGAGGTTCGACGCGGCCGCGCAGCTCTTTGCTTCCGGCGGCGTACGCGGAGGGGCGGTAGGCGGGGCCGTTGAAATTGGAGTTCTGCCCTCCCACGCCGTTGTCGTTCCGGTTCGGGTTGAGCGGGTCGAGGAGCCACTCGCCGTCGGCGACGAGCTTGTATTCGAGGCGCGCGGCCGCGGGGAACTTGAGGCGGATGAACTTGAGATTCGTCGTGCCGGGGACTTCGCGCAGGGAGAGCCCGGCGGGCGCCCAGCCGGTAAAGTCGCCGACGACCTCGACGCGCTTCGCGGCGCCGCGGTAGATGAAGGTCACGCCCTCGTCGTCCACGAGTGGCGAAGTCTGCGCGGCCTTCACACGCTCGGCCGCGTCGGCGGGGTAGAGGTCGCGCTCCGCCTTCTCAAGCTCTTCGGGCGTGAGGCCGGCGACGTTGACGCGGCGGAAGGACGTGGCGCCGTCGGGCGAGACGGCGGCGACGACGAACGCGTTCGTGCCGCGCGCGGCCTTCAAGTCGAAGGCGAAGTTGCCCTCGGCGTCGGCTTGCAGCTCACGGCGCTCGGCGCCGGCGAGGAGGAAGGCGCGGCTCCCCTTCCGGCGCGCGCCGCCCGTGACGCGGAAGGTCTGGCCCGCCTCCGCGCGGTCTAAGATTTCCTGCGCGGGGAAGTAGAAGTCTGCGTCGGCGTGCGGCGGCTGGGGCTGCTTCGAGTAGCGCGCGGCGACGATGTCGGGCGTGTCGAGGTTGCGCCCCTCCTGTATGTTCGTCGCGAGCCTGACGAACTGCGCCATCGACCACGCGAGCGGCGTGGCCGAGCCCGTCCCCTCGCCGAACTTGAACCCGGGGCGCGGGCTCGCGGGACTGTCCCAGACCTGCTCGGGAATCATCAAGCCCTCGTTGGCGAAGCCCGCCATCGTGTCGAGCCGTCGCACCGCGTCGGCGCGTCTGCCCGAAGCAAGCTCGTACTCCCCGCGCTCGCCCGAGAGCAGAGCCCAGAGCCTCCCCTTGCCCGTGTACTTGCCGTCCCAGTTCCAGTTGCGGCCGTCGTCCATCTCGCCGTAGCCGTCGTGGTTGTAGCGGTAGAAGCCGGGGCCGTGCGGCGTCTCGACCTTAATGACTTTGTCGATGACGTTGAGGCTCTTGGCGACGAGGGGGTCTTGCGGCGAGCGGATGCCGAGGCGGACAAGTTCGAGGAAGCCCGCGTCCACGATCTCGCGCTCGTCGAAGGTGCCGCCGCCGTTGCCCACGTCGAAGGGCGCGCCGTCGTCCGGGTCTTCGTTGAAGGAGAGGCGGAGGTAGTAGTTCCGGTCGCCGTGCGGCCCCGTCGTCGTCGCCGTCCAGCGCTCGACGCTGCGCGCGAACTCGTCGGCCGCGGCGAGGTAGATTGAAGCAGAGACTTCGTCGCCGTTGCGGCGCGCGATGTCGGCCGCGCAGACGAGGCCGGCGATCTCGGCGGCGATGGTCGAGGGCGAGTAGCCCGATTTCTCCTCCCAGCGCTCCTGCGGGGTCGAGGGGCCGTGCGTGACGATGAAGTCGGCGGCCGGGCGGACGTGCTTGACGAAAGTGTCCGGGTCGAAACGTCCGAGCTGGTATGAGAGGACGAGCGGGTACGCGACCTCGTCCAGTTGGAGCGAGCCCCAGAAGGGGCGGCCGTCGAGCCAGGAGTTCTGCGGGAAGCTGCCGTCCGGCTTCTGCTGGACGCGGAAGAGGTAGTCGAGCGCGCGTTCGGCCGAAGCCTTATCGCCTAAAGCCATGAAGGCCGTGGCGACCTGGTAGAGGTCGCGCGACCACACCAAGTGGTAGCCGCCGACGTTCGCCTCGTTGGCATTCGCGCCGCCGCCCCAGGGGACGGAGAGCGAGGCGATCATCGCGCCGCGGTAGGACTTGTCCTCGTGCGCCTTCAAGACCATCGCGGCCATGTCGTACTGCGCCTGGTACTTCGGATCGACGCGGCGGAGCGCCTGCAAATAGTCGTGCCAGCCCTGCTCGTACTCCGCGCGCGTCTTCGCAAACCCCTTCGCGAGCGAGGCGCGCGCGTTGCTCAAAGCCTCGGCCGCGTCCTTGCCGAAGCCGAGCGCGAGGGTCGTGCGTCTGCCGACTTCCCCGACCTGCGCGACGTTGCCGTCGGCCGCGCGCGCGTAACGGTGGGCGAGAATCCCCTGCCGGCTCAGCTCTTCCAGCCCGTCGCTCGTGCCCGCGAAGCCGTTCGAGGTCTCGGCGAAGCCTTCGCTCGAGACGAGCGCCGAAGCCTTGTCGCCGTCCGAGGCGAGGAGCGCGCCGTCCTGCGTCCAGGCCGTGTCGTGCATCCCGCTGTTGCCCAGCGACGGGTCGTAGTAGACGTAGAGCCTCTGCAACGCGCGGCAGCGGCCGTCGAACTCCACGTCGATGAGGAGGACGGGGCGCTCGGGGTCGGTCGTGTAACTCTTCTTCAGCGTGTAGGCGTGCGTCTCGCTCGTCTGGCGGAAGGAGAGGGCGCGCGGGTCTGTGATTTCGAGGCGGTGCAGGGCCGCCTCCTCGCCCGGGGGCGCGCCCCCGCCGCAGCCCGTGACGACGAACTTGAGCGTCTGCGTGTTCGCCACGTCCACGGTCGGGTAGTAGACCTCGTCCAAAACGCCGCCGCGCAGCGTGAACCAGACCTTCGACCCCTCGGTGTTCGAGGTGCCGACGGCCTCCTTGCCCGCGCCCGGCCACTGCGCGTCTTTGCCCGGCGCGCCGGGCGCGAGGTCTTCTCGCACCTGCGCACGCTGCGGGGCGGGGCAGACGCAGAGCGTGAGGGATAGAAGGACTACGTAGAGCGAGAATCTTTTGCCCATCAGCTCTTCCGGCGGCCGAGCATGTCGAAGCCGACCGCGGCGACGAGCACCACGCCCTTGACGATGTACTGCATGTAGTTCTCGACGTTGAGCAGCGACATGCCGTTGTCCAGACTCGCCATGATGAGCGCGCCGACGACCGCGCCCGAGACCGTCCCGCGCCCGCCCATCAGCGAAGTCCCGCCGATGACGCAGGCCGCGATGGCGTCCAGTTCCATGTAGGTGCCCGCGTCGGGCGAGGCGCTCCCCACCCGCCCCGTGTGCAGCAGTGAGGCCACGCCCACCAAAAGCCCCAGCACGCAGAAGGCGGCGAGCAGGTAGCGACGGATGTTAATGCCCGAGAGGCGCGCGGCGTCGGGGTTGCCGCCGATGGCGTAGAGGTAGCGGCCGAAGGTCGTGTTCTGCGTCAGGAACCCGCCGAGGACGGCGACCGCCAGCAGCACCAGCACCGGCACCGGCATCCCGCCGCCCAGAATCATCCAGTAGATGAAGAGCGCGATGAGCGCCGCGGGCACGGCGATCCGCAGGACGGTGGCGCCCAAGGAAGGCACAGTCAGCCCGTGCCGGCGGCGCGCGCGGTTGCGACTGAGCGTCAAGAAGACGACCGCCGCGATGGCGAGGGCACCGACGGCGACGCCGAAGCCCTCCGTGAGCTTGCCGACGCCCAGAGTCCTGAAGACCGGCAGTTGTACCGGGATGGTCGCGCCCTTGGTCAAGCCCAACACCACGCCGCGCCACGCGAGCATGCCGCCGAGCGTGACGATGAAGGCCGGGATGTTGCCGTACGAGATGAGCCCCCCCTGCACGGCGCCGACGACGAGGCCGACGACCAGCGCCAGCCCGAGCGAAGGCACGAGCCCGTACCCCTGCGCCATCGCGGCCACGCCGCCCGCGAGCCCCACCACCGAGCCGACCGAGAGGTCGATCTGCCCCGCCACGATGACCAGGAGCATCCCGACCGCCAGCACGCCCGTCACGGCCATCTGCTGCAAGAGGTTCGAGAAGTTGTTCGGGTGCAGGAAGATTCCGTAGGGGTAGAGCGGGCTGATGGTCTTCCACTGGAAGAAGAGCCAGATGGCGAGCAGCGCGATGATCATCGTGTAGGCGCGCAGGCTGTCGGTCGGCAGGCGGAAGCGCCCCGACGGCGCCTCCACGCCCTCCGGCACCGCGCCCGGCGGCGCCACGTCGGCGGTCACCGGCGGCCTGTTCGTCGCGGGTTGGTTGGCTCGTTCACTCATCTCGTCACCCCGACAGGCAAATTTTTATTCGTCCTCTTCGCCACCGCCCCGGCCACTCTTATACCGCTCGTACCTCTCGACCAAATCCAGGTAGCCGTCCTGCTCCCTCTCCATCTCGTCGAACGCGCGCCAGAAGGGTCTCTCCGCCTTCGGGAACGCGCCGTACCTGTTGCCGGCGTACTCGAACCTGAAAGGCTTCTTCGGCCGGTGTCTTCTCAGCCCGGAATTCTCCGCACGTCTCGTCACCTCCTTACGCCCGCTCCCGCGGGTCGTTTGCGCGCCTCAGGCGGCGCGCTGCGTGTGGCCGGTGGCGCAGGCCATGACGGCCTCGGGGGTGGCCTCCTCGCGTTTGAACTCGCCGGTGACGCGGCCTTCGTGTAGCACCAACACGCGGTCGGAGAGGCCGAGCACCTCGGGCAGCTCCGACGAGACGAGCACGATGGCGAGGCCCTCGCGCGCGAGCCGGTTGATCTGCGCGTAAATCTCCTGCTTGGCGCCCACGTCGATGCCGCGCGTCGGCTCGTCGAGGAAGAGCACGCGCGGGTTGGTTAAAAGCCACTTGGCGAGGACGACCTTCTGCTGGTTGCCGCCCGAGAGCGTGCCGACGACCGTGAAGACCGAGTTGGCCTTGACCCGCAGCTCCTTCTTCGCGCGCTCGCCCGCGGCGGCCTCCGCGTCCACGTCCGTCACGAAGCGGCCCGAGAGTTTCCGGAGGCCGGCGAGCGTCATGTTGTTCAGAATCGTCTGGTCGAGCACGAGCCCGAAGCGCTTGCGGTCTTCGGTCACGAAGCCGACGCCCTGCTTGATGGCGTCGGACGGGCGGCTGACTTTAATCCGCTTCCCCTCGACGTAGACCTCGCCCGAGACGCGCCCCGGCCACGCGCCGAAGATGCCCATCAGAAGCTCGCTCCGCCCCGCGCCCATCAAGCCCGCGATGCCGAGCACCTCGCCCCGCCTGACCTTGAAGCCCACGCCTTTGACGAGCAGCTTGCCCGAGACGTTCGGGTCTTCGACCGTCACATTCCGCGCCTCGAAGACCACGTCGCCCCTTTCGTGCTCGGCCTCGGGGAAGATGTCGCCGACCTCGCGGCCGACCATCAGCGAGATGACGCGCGCCTCGTTCAGCTCTTCGGCCGGCCGCGTGCCGACGGTGCGGCCGTCGCGCAGCACGGTGATGCGCCGCGAGACGCGGAAGACCTCGTCGAGCTTGTGCGAGATGTAGATCATCCCCACGCCGCGCGCGCGCAGGCCCTCGATGATGCGGAAGAGCGTCTCGACCTCCGACTCGGTGAGCGCGGCCGTCGGCTCGTCGAGGACGAGGATGCGGGCCTCCTGCGAGAGCGCCTTGGCGATCTCGACCAACTGCTGCTGGCCGATGCCGAGGTGGCCGACGGGCGTGCGCGGGTCGAGCGACAGGTTCAGCTCGTCGAGGAGTTTTTGGGCGCGGCTGTAGAGTTCTTCCCACTTGATGACGCCGAAGCGGCGCGGCTCGCGGCCGAGGAAGATGTTCTCGCCGATGGTCAGCTCCTTGATGAGCGACAGCTCCTGGAAGATGACGGCGACGCCCGCGTTCTCCGAGTCGCGGACGCTTTGGAACTGGCGCACCTGCCCGTCGATGACCACGTCGCCGCCGTAGGTGCCGAAGGGGTAGACGCCCGCGAGCACCTTCATCAAGGTGGACTTCCCCGCCCCGTTCTCGCCGACGAGCGCGTGCAGCTCGCCCCCGTGCAGGTCGAACGAGACGCCGTCGAGCGCGCGCACGCCGGGGAAGCTCTTCGTGATCTCCCGCATCTCAAGGAGCGGGGTGTTCGTTGTGGAAGACATGCTCTTTCAGAATTTCAAACTTCAAATTTGAAATTTCAGATCGTCAACGCAGACGCAGCGCGACGCCGAGGCCGCCGAGGAGCAGGGCCGCGACGGCGAGCAGCGAGCCTCTGTCCATGTGTCCTACGCCCGCCGCCGCCTTCGGACACGGGTGGCTCGGCACGTCCTTGTAGACCTCTTCGCACTTGTGGTAGCCGTCTTTGATGATGGTGGCGTCGAGGTTCTCCTTGTCCACGGCCTGCGGCTCTTGCAGAATCGAGGGCACGTCCACCTTGCCGTTGTTTATCTTGTCGGGCGCGTTCAGCGGCTCGCCGCGCGCGAGCTTGACCGCCGAGTCCACGGCGCTGTCGGCGAGCGGCTTGATCGGCTTGTAGATGGTCATCGTCTGCGTGCCCTTGGCGATGCGCTGGACGGCGTCGAGCTGCGCGTCCTGCCCCGTGACGAGCACTTTGCCGGCCAGGCCCGCCACGTCGAGCGCCGAGATGGCGCCGCCCGCCGTCCCGTCGTTCGAGGCGACGATGGCCTGGATGTCGTTCTTCGTCTTCGTCAAAGCGTCCTCGGTGAGGCGCTGCGCCTCCTCGGCCTTCCACTCCTTGGCGAACTGGTCGGAGATGACCTTCACGTCGCGGCGGTCGATGGCGGGCTGGAGGATGTTCATCTGGCCGTCGCGCAGGAGCTTCGCGTTGTTGTCGGTCGGCGCGCCGCCGATGAGGACGTAGTTTCCTTTCGGCACGTGCTTCAGGGCGTAGTCGCCCTGCATCTGGCCCATCTTGAAGACCTGGTGCGAGACGTAGAGGTCGGGCTCGGAGTTCTTGATCAGGCGGTCGTAGGAGATGACGGGGACGCCCTTGGCGTGCGCGTTCTGCACGATGGAGGCGGCGATCTCGCCGTTGTGCGGCGCGACGATGAGCACGTCCACGCCCTTCGTGAGCATGTTGTCGCACTGCTTGGTCTGGACGGCGTCGTCGCCGTTGGCGACCTGCACGTCGAGCTGCGCGCCGACCTCTTTGGCCCGCGCCTCGACCAGCTCCTTGTCGCGGTTCCAGCGCTCCTCCTTGAGCGTGTCCATCGAGAAGCCGATGTAGACGGGCTCGCCCGCCTTCTTCGCCGGCTTGTGCTGGTAGCCGCCCGCCGTGGAGGCCGTGCCCGCGCCGCCGTTCTGGTTCGTGTCCGTGTTATTGACGCACGAGCCCGCGCCCAGCACGCCCGCGGCGGCCAACGCCAAAGCCAACACCCTCGCCTGTCGCATCTGTTTTCGCTCCTTCGTCACCTTTGTGGCCTCTGCGTCTTCTCGGCGAACTCTGCGTTAAAAAGGGTCTCACGCTTTAACGCAGAGTTCGCCGAGAAGACGCAGAGGCCGCGGAGGACTCACACCTCGCGCGCGAGTCCACGGCGTCTGTTTGGATTGCCTTGAATCGGCGGAATTGACTGCTCGGAACGCGCCTAAGATTACCAGAGGCGTGACGAAATTTGTATTGTATTTTTTCGCACCGAGTGCTATGAATTCCTTTGTCAGCCAGCACAACTAATTCCTTGAGCGGTGCCGCGGTCTTCCCCCGCCCGGCCGCACCGCGCCTTTCAACCGGTCGGTCGTAAACGACACTGAGACGATGAGGAGGGCTTCGAAGATGAGGCGGAAACTGACGAGTCTGCTCCGCGCCGCGCTGTGTGCGCTCTTCCTGCTGACCCTGACGCAGGCCGCGAGCGCGCAGTTCCGCGCGGCCGTGCAGGGCACCGTGACCGACCCGTCGGGCGCGGTCGTCCCGGCGGCCACGCTCACGCTCACGAACAAAGAGACGGGGCGCGTGCAGACGGCCACGTCCGGCGACGAGGGCTTCTACCGCATCTCGGAGCTGCCGCCCGGCACCTACACGCTCACGGTCGAGAAGGCGGGCTTCAAGAAGACGACCTTCGACAGCGTCGTCGTCAACGCCGAGCAGGTGCAGGGGCTCGACGTGGTGCTCACCGCCGGCGAGGTGTCGGAGGTCGTGACGGTCACGGCCGACCAGACGCCCGCGCTCGAGACCGAGAACGCGAACGTCTCCCGCGCGATCACCACGCAGGAGGTGCTGCGGCTCCCGCAGGTCGGGCGCGACCCCTACGAGCTGGCGCGGCTCGCCCCGGGCGTCTTCGGCACCGGCGCGCGCAGCGGCAGTGGCGGCTCGGTCAACCTCCCGAACACCTCGGGGCCGGGCGGCTCGAACAACTCGATCTTCCAGACCGAGAACCAGGTGCCGATCTCGGCCAACGGACAGCGCGTCTCGTCCAACAACTTCCAGGTGGACGGCGTGAGCGTCAACAGCCAGACGTGGGGCGGCGCGGCCGTCATCACGCCGAGCCAGGAGGCCGTCAAGGAGGTGCGCGTCACGTCGAGCACCTACTCGGCCGAGGACGGGCGCAACTCGGGCGCGCAGATCAAGGTCGTGACGCAGTCGGGGACGAACTCGTTCCACGGCAGCCTCTTCTTCAAGTACAACGACCCGGGCCTCAACTCCTTCAACAAGTCGCCGTTCACGCCCACCCGCGTCGAGAACAAGTTCCGGCAGTTCGGCGGCAGCATCGGCGGCCCCATCGTCCGCGACAAGCTCTTCTTCTTCTTCGCCTACGAGGGCCTGCGCAACAAGACGAACACCCCGTACCGCGCGTTCGTCGAGACCGCGCAGTACCGCCAGCTCGTCCGCAGCGCGCGCCCGAACAGCACCACCGCGCTGGTCTTCGCCGACCCCGGCATCGAGCCGCGCATCATTTCGGCCATCCCGGTCACCTGCGCCTTCGCCAACTTCGGCGGCTCCAACTGCCAGGCGGTCGCGGGCGGGCTCGACATCGGCTCGCCCACGGGCGCGCGCGGCCAGTACGTCCGCTTCGACGACCCGACGGGCGCCGGGCTCGACGGCGTCCCCGACATCCAGTACGCGCTGCTCGGGAACCCGACCAGCTTCCGCGGGCACCAGTTCCACACGCGCCTCGACTACACCATCACCGAGAAGGACAGCCTGGCGGTGACGACCATCTTCGTGCCCACGCACAACCTGGGCGCCGACACCGGCGCGCGCAGCCGGCCCGACGCCGACATCAACTCCGACCGGCTCAACTGGAACGCGGCCTTCATCTACAACCGGACGCTGAGCGCGACGGCCCTCAACGAGGCGCGCTTCAACGTCACGCGCTGGGGCTACGACGAGGTGGCCTCGAACCCGGACGTCAACTTCGGCATCCCGCGCATCGAGGTCGAGAGCTACTCGTTCGACCGCATCCGGTTCGGCGCGAACCGCGGCGAGGGGTCGCCGGGCATCTTCAAGGAGACCTCGTTCGACTTCCGCGACACACTCAACAAGGTCTTCGGCACCCACGCGCTCAAGTTCGGCGTCGAGGCGCGGCGCGAGGTCAACAACGGCGGGCTGACGGGCGGCGGGCGCCCCATCTACTCCTTCAGCGGCCTGTGGAACCTCGCCAACGACACGCCGATCTTCGAGGCCATCAACCTCGACCCGAACACGGGCAAGCCGGCGACGGGCGCCCGCGAGATACACACCGGCAACTACGGCGGCTTCGTGCAGGACGACTGGAAGTTCCGCCCGAACGTCACGCTCAACCTCGGCCTGCGCTACGAGCTGTTCCAGCCGATCAGCGTCGCCGACGGCCAGTTCGGCAACCTCGTCTTCGGCCCGCACGGGCTCCAGGACTCGCGCGTCGTGGCGGTCGATAAATTGCACAAGACCGACAAGAACAACTTCGGCCCGCAGCTCGGCTTCGCGTGGAGCCCGAACTTCGGCAACGCCTTCGGCGGGATGCTCAACGAGAACCGCGCGGTCGTGCGCGGCGGCTTCGGCATCGGCTACAACCGCCTGCCCAACGCGCTGCTCTTGAACGCGCGCGCCAACCCGCCCTTCTTCGCGCGCTACAACCTCTGCTGCGGCGGCTCGGGCACCGCGGGCGAGGAGTGGGCCACGCCCTTCGCCAACGGGCAGATCGTCTACGCCACGGGGAGCGACACGTCGCCCTTCAGCTACCCCGTCCACCCGGCGCTCGCGCAGGGCATCGACCCGGCGACGGGCGCGCCGCGCACCGGCGCCGTCGAAATCTACGGCACCGAGCCCAACCAGCCGAACGCCTACGTCTACCGCTACTCGCTCGAAGGGCAGTACGAGCTGCCCTACAAGCTGACGGGCACGCTCGGCTACCAGGGCAGCACCGGCCACAAGCTCGTCCGCATCGTCAACGAGAACTTCGTCTACACGCCGAACCCGGCCTTCTTCGCCGTCTACTTCGCCACGCCGGACGTCAACACCAGCTACAACGCGATGAACGCGCGCCTCCAAAGGCGCTTCGACCGCGGCTTCCAGTTTGACGCCCAGTACCGCTGGGCCAAGAGCCTCGACACGGTCTCCTACGACGCCCCGACGGCGCTCACCAACCAGACCTTCCCCGCCGACAACCACACCGAGCGCGGCCCCTCGGACTACGACGTGAAGCACTACTTCACGCTCTCGGGGCTCTGGGACTTGCCGTTCCTGACGGGGAGGAAGGACTGGGCCGGGCGGCTGCTCGGCGGGTGGGAGCTGAGCGCCATCCTGACGGCGAACTCGGGCTTCCCCTGGACGCCGAAACTCGACAGCAACATCCGCCTCCCGAACGGGAACTTCTTCGGCCCGATCCGCCCGGTCGCGTACTTCGGCGGGGCGCTCAACGACACTTCGAACGACGCGTTCCTGCGCCCCAACGGGAACTTCCCCGGCGGCGGCGCGCACTACTTCTCCACGACGGTGCGGACGGACGCCAACGGCTTCCCGCAGTACAACCTCAACTTCCCGGGCATCGGGCGCAACTCCTTCCGCGGCCCGCGCTACCGGGACGTTGACATCAGCCTGGTGAAGAGGATCGGCCTCGGCTCCGTCTTCGGCATGAACGAGTCGGCGGGGCTCGACCTGCGCGCGAACTTCTTCAACATTTTCAACATCCAGAACCTGAAGCCCTTCCTCGCCGACAGCGACAGCGTCTTCGTCAACCGCTCGGGCTTCGGCCGGGCCACCGACGTCCTCGCCGGCCGCGTCATCGAATTGCAGGCCCGCTTCAACTTCTAAAGGCCGTGAACCGTAAACTATAAACCGTGACAAGAGGAATCAATTCCTTCTTGTCACGGTTTACGGTTCACGGCCTTACTTCTTCTGCCCCTCCGTCAGCCGCCGATACGCGTCCAACTCGCGCCCGGCCTCCTCCTTGCGCCCGAGGCGCGTGAGCGCCGTGTAGAGCTTGTAGTGGACTTCGGGGTCGGCGTCGTTGAGCGCCGCGGCGCGGCGCAGGACGTTCACGGCCTCTTCGTAGCGCTGCGTCCTCAGCAGCAGCGCGCCGAGGTCTCTGTGCGCGTTGAAGTGCCCGGGGTCGCGCGCGGCCGCGCGCCGCAGCAGCGCCTCGGCCTCGGCCATGTCGCCGCGGTCGGAGAGGATCGCGCCCAGGAGCGCCAGGGCGTCGGCGTTGTCCGGCCGCCGCGCGAGGGCCTTGCGCAGGGCGGTCTCGGCCAGACCGTAATCGCCCTTGCCGCGCGCGGCGAGCCCCGTGAAGTAGTCCAGCTCGTCCACCTCCGGGAAGAGCTTCGCGGCGTTCTGAAAGACTTCCAGCGCGCGTTCGAATTGCACGAGCAGGATGTAGGTGCCGCCGAGGCGGATGTGGTAGACGGGCTTCGAAGGGTCGAGCCGGACGGCCGTCTCGTAGAAGTCCCTGGCCGCGGCGAAGCGGCCGTGTTTGCGCAGCACCTCGCCCAGCATGAAATGGGCCGGGGCGTAATCCGCGCGCAGGCGGACGGCCTGCTCCCAAAGCTCCCCGGCCGCCTCGTCCCGGCCCCGTTCGTAGGCGATCAGGCCGCGGTAGTAGAGGGGCTCCGCGGCGTCGGGCGCGAGCGCGGAGGCCGCCTCCAGCTTGACGGCCGCCTCGTCCAGCCGTTTGAGTTCGTAGAGCGAGACGCCCAGGTTGTAGAGGATGTCGAACGCGCCGGGCTGTAGCTCTTCGGCCTGCGCGAAGAGGGCGGCCGCCTCCTCGTGCCGGCCGGCGCGCGCCAGCAGCACCCCGAGGTTGACGCGCGCCGAGACCGAGCGCGGCGACAGACGCAGCGCCTCGCGGTACTCGCCTTCGGCCTCGCGCGCGCGGCCGCGCCGGTCGAGGACGAGGCCGAGCAGGGTGTGCGCGTCCGCGCTCCGCGGGCTCGCCGCGAGCGCGCGCCGCACGAGCGGCTCCGCCTCTTCAACCTTCCCCGCGCGCAGAAGCTCCAACGCGCGTGCGAGCAGGGCCGGCGCCTCCTCCCCGCCCTGCGCCGCGCGCTGCTGCCGCGGCTCCGCGCGCGCTTCGGTTAATGCGAGAGGTGACGCGCAGAGGGCGAGGGACAGAAATATGTTGAAGGGCAGCGGGCTTCTCATCAACCATTTGCCTCCCACGCGGGCGGCCGCGGCGGCCAGAAAGTCGTTGACTCCCGTCTCCGTTCAGAGTATATAGCCACGCGCCCAACAGACACACTCCCCAGATTCAGCCAGGACGAAAAAGGAGCCATTCCCTATGCTTCAGACAAAGAGGCGGATCGCCGTAGTCGTCATCTCCCTCGCGGTCGTCGCGCTCGCCGGCGGTATCGTGGCGGCCTCCATCCCCGCGGCCGACGGCACAGTCAACGGCTGCTACCAGAAGAACAACGGCCAGCTCCGCGTGGTCGAGTCGGCGGCCCAGTGCCACCCCTCGGAGCTGGCGCTGACGTGGCAGCAGCAAGGCCCGCAAGGGCCGCAGGGGCCGGTCGGCCCGCAAGGCCCGGCGGGGCCGCAGGGGCCGCAAGGGCCGCAGGGGGAGCCGGGGGCTTCGGCCGCGGGAGGGCCTTACGTCTGGGTCTGCACGCCCGCCAGCTACCCCAACTTCGGGAGCACCCCGCGCGCCGACGTCTACGTCTTCAACGGGAGCGCGTCGAACGCCAGCGTCTCGGTGAGGTTCTATGACAAGGGCGGCCAAGACCTCGCCACCCACAACATCCCCGGCACGAGCAGCCCGGTTCAGCAGTACCCCGACGTGAGCGGCCAGGCCGTCACGCCCAACAGCACCTTCGACGTAACTTTCTCCAACCCGGTGACCAGCCCCGAGCCGTTCACCGACGTGGTCTTCTCCGTCAAGGTGACTTCCGACCAGCCGGTGGTCGTCGGCTCTAACTTCTCGCTGGGACTCCCCAACACGACGCCGTGCAGCCTGCTGCCCAAGTAGACGCGGGCCGGCCGCGGTCACTCGGGCGAAGGGAGGCTTGGATTAATCCGGGCCTCCCTTCGTCATCGAGGCTATAATCACAGCCGCGGCGGCGACGCCGGCGAACGCCATGCCCCTTCCGATTCGAAACCTGCTCGTCGTCATCCTCCTGCTCGCCGCGCTCGGCGCGCAGGCGACGCCGCGGGTAGTTCAAAGAGAGACGGCACGGCCGCGCGTCTACGCGCTGACGCGCGCGGACGACGCCCTCCTCGAAGACATCTCGCGCCGCGCCTTCCGGTACTTCCTCGAACAAGCCGACCCGCAGACGGGGCTCGTGCGCGACCGCGCCCGCACCGACGGCTCGCCCATCGCCAGCGAGACCGGCCGGGACGTGGCGAGCATCGCCGCGACCGGCTTCGGCCTCACGGCGCTGTGCGTCGCGGCCGAGCGGCGCTGGGTCGCGCCCGAAGAGGCGCGCGGCCGCGTGCGCGCGACCCTCCGCTTCTTCGACGAACGCGCGTACCAGAATCACGGCTGGTTCTACCACTGGATGAACCTGCGCACGGGGGAGAGGGCCTGGCGGAGCGAGGTCTCTTCAATAGACACGGCGCTGCTGCTCGGGGGCGTGCTCACCGCGCGCCAGTGCTTCCGCGAAGACGCGGAGGTCGTGCGCCTCGCCACGCGGATTTACGAGCGGGTTGACTTCCAATGGATGCTCAACGGCCACCCGACGCTCCTCTCGCACGGCTGGTATCCCGAGAGGGGTTTCATCCCGAACCGCTGGCGCGACTACAGCGAGCAGTTGATGCTCATCCTGCTCGCCGTCGGCTCGCCCACGCACCCCGTCACGCCGGCCGCGTGGCGCGCGTGGGAGCGGAAGTGGATTACGTACGCGGGCTACCATTACCTCAACGCGCACCCGCCGCTCTTCATCCACCAGTATTCGCAAGCCTGGGTTGACTTCCGCGGGCGGCGCGAGGGCTGGTACCCCTTCGTCAACTACTTCGAGAATTCGGTGAAGGCGACGCGCGCGCACCGTCAGTTCTGCATCGACCTCTCGAAGGAGTTTCCCGCCTACGGGCCGGACGTGTGGGGCGTCTCGGCCTCGGACTCTGCGCAGGGCTACGTCGCGTGGGGCGGGCCGCCGCGCGACCCCGCGATAGACGGGACGGTCGTGCCTTACGCCGCGGCCGGCTCGCTCGCCTTCACGCCCGACATCTCGCTCGCGGCGCTGCGCGCTTTGAAGGAGAAGTACGGCGAGAAGACTTACGGCCGCTACGGCTTCGCCGACGCCTTCAACCCGAACACGGGCTGGGTGGACACCGACGTGATCGGCATCGACCAGGGCATCACGCTCCTCGCCGCCGAGAACCTCCGCGGCGGCCTCGTCTGGCGCCACTTCATGACGAACGCGGAGGTCACGCGCGCCCTCGACCTCGTCGGCCTCCGCAAGCGAAAGAATTAAACACGGAGACACGGAGACGCAGCTTCTTGAGCTATACGCTTCAAGCTGTGTCTCCGCGTCTCCGCGTCTCCGTGTTAAGAAGAAGGAGGCGGCTCACCTCTGCCTTCTAAAAATTCGGTAGCCCCAGGCGTCGAGCGAGAGGGCGGGCAGCGTGACGGCGCGTGTGCGCGCGGCGCGTTCGGCGTCCGACGCGTCGGGCTTGAGCGGCTCGCGCGTGTCGGGCGTGATCTCTGTGAAGGCTGGGCCGGCCGTCCCCTCGACGGTGCCTTCGAAGGGGCGGTTCGAGAAGTTGATGGCGACGAGCACGTCCTCCGCCCCCTGGCGGCGCGCGAAGGTGACGACGCGCGACTCGTCGGAGTTGCGCAGCCACTCGACGCGGCCTTGGGTGAGGGCCGGGCTGCCCTTGCGCAGCGCGATCATCTGCCGGTAGAAGCGCGGGAACTCGGGCCGCCGCTTCTCGATGGGCCAGAAGACCGGCAGCTTGTAGAAGAGCGCCGGGTCGCCCGACTCGGTCGTGTCGCCGACCTCCATGCCGTTGTAGAGCATCGGCACGCCGTCGAGCGTCAGCATCAGGGCCGAAGCCGCCAGCGCCCCGCCCTCGCCGAAGCGCGCGAGCGCGCGCCGCTCGTCGTGGTTGTCCGAGAAGCGCATCCGCAGAGCGCCGCGCGGGTACTTCGCCTCGTCCGCCTCCCACGTCCGCCGGAAGGCCGTCGCGGGCTGGCGGCCGAACATCACGTCGTTGAGCGTGCCGTGCAAAGGCCACGAATAATCCAGGTCGAAGGCGCGCACCAGCAGCTCGGGCTTGTCCGACTCCGCGAGCATGACGATGTCGGGCTTGACCTTGTCCAGTTCCGCGCGTGCCTGCTCCCAGAAGTCGGTCGGCACCTCCCCCGCCACGTCGCAGCGGAAGCCGTCCAGGTCGAAGTCGCGCAGCCAGAACTTCAGCATGTCGATCATGTAGCGGCGGAGCTGCGGGTTGTCGTAGTTCAGCTCGGCCACGTCCGACCAGTCGTGCGGGTAGGTGATCTTCCCCGCGGCGTCGCGGACGTAGAACGCTGGCGTCTTCATCATCACGCTGTCCCACGAGGTGTGGTTGGCGACGATGTCGATGATGACCTTCAACCCGCGCCGGTGCGCCTCGGCGACGAGCCGCTTCAAGTCGGCCGCCGTCCCGTAGTCGGGGTTGACGGCGTAGTAGTCGCGCACGGCGTAAGGGCTCCCGACGGGGCCTTTCTTCTTCTCCTGCCCGATGGGGTGGACGGGCATCAGCCAGAGGATGTTGACGCCCAGCTCCTTCAGGCGGTCGAGCTGCGCCGTGACGCCCGCGAAGTTCCCCGCCTCGGAGAACTGCCGCGGGTAGATTTCGTAGATGACGCCGCCGCGCACCCACGCGGGCGCGGTCGAGCGCGCCGGCTCCTTCGAAACGTCCCCCTGCCGCCGCGCCTGCGCGGGCGCGAACGTCAGCAAGACGAAGAGCGCCGCGACGACGGCGCAGACGCTCACACGACTCTGCCTGTTTCTCATAAGCCCGGCCCGCATTAAAAACTGAAAACTTAAAAACTGAAAACCCTTCTCACCTGAGCTTCGTGATGACGATTTTGAGCGGCGCGCCCGCGGCGTCCGCCGAGACCCGCAACGGCTCCGAGCGCTCCATCGGCCCGTCGCGCCGGAAGTCGCCGACGAACTGCCGGTTGCTGCTGGCGGAGACGCGGAAGGTCTGGCCCTGGTGGCACTTGATCTGGAAGCGCCCCTGCTCGTCGGCCTGCACGGAGTTATCCATGCCGGGGTCTTGGTAGGTCACGTCCCTGAAGCCGACGTAGGCGTGCGCGACGGGGCTGCCGTCCTGCCAGACGACGACGCCGTTGACGGCGCACTCGGCGCGCGGCGAAGGGACGACGATGTCCCGATCCTTCAAGCTCTCGCCCGCGCCCAGGGTCACGACCTCCGCCCGCGACGCCTCGGCGACGCCGGGGTAGAAGGTGCGCGGGTAGGAGTCGGTCGGGTCGCCCGCCTGCGGGTAGCGCACGAGGTTGACGGCGAGCACGTAGCGGCCGGGCGCGACGCCCTTGAAGGAGTAACGCCCCTCCTCGTCGGTGCGCTCGTAGAGCCCCCAGCCGTGCTGCGGGTCGGGGTCTTCGGCGTCGGCGAGCGTGACGAGGATGCCCGCGGCGGCGCGCCCTTCCGTATCCGCGACGCGCCCCGCGACGCGGCCGTTGTCCCTGACGTTGTAGACGACGGAGGCGCAGCCGCGGTCGGCGACCGTCACCTCCGTCTCCTCTTTGTACGTCATCAGCTCCTCGGGCAGCAGGAGCTTAACCTTGTACGTGCCGGGCGTGAGCCCCGAGAGGCTCACGCGCCCCTCTGCGTCCGTCCTGACCTCGCGCCGCTCGCCCCCGCCCTCGACGGACAGCCGCGCGTCGCGCAGCCCGCCCCCGGGTTTCGAGTCGCCCTCCTTCACGCTCCGCAGTTCGCGGTTGACCGCGATGTTGATCGAGACGCCCGCCCCGTGCGCGGGGAGGTTGCGCAGGTATTCGAGGTCTTCGGCCGCCTCCGAGACGGCCGCCGTGCGCGTGCAGATGTTCGTCGAAGGCGGCTTGCCCTCGCCCCCGCCGTAGGCGTAGACGAGGTAGGTCTCGCCCTTCGAGAAGTGGAAGCCGCAGTCGCCTCCGCCCTGCCCCGTCGCCACCTCGAACTCCGTGGATTCGACGCCGAGGAAAGGCTGCAAGACCGCGAACCTGTAGACGTTGCGCTCCCAGGCGTCTTCGCCCTTCTCGCCGGGCTTCGGCTGCGTCGTCCGCATGCCGGTCACGGTGCCGACGAAGACGGCGGAGGCGCTGCCGAACTCGGCGCACGGCGACTTCGACCCCGCGCACGAGCAGGCGTCGGCGCGCCCGGCCGAGGCCAGCAGGAGGAGCAGGCACCCGAGGGTTAACAGCAGACTTCGGCGATTCACGGCGGCGACTCCTTAGTTCTTTTCGTCCACGAGCCCCGTGCTCGGGACGGGCTGCGCGCTGCCCTGCGTCGTGAGCGGCGCGTGTTCGTCGCCGCGGATGACCGAGCGTTCGGGCACGCGGTCGGCCACGTCGCGGACGAGCGAGACGCAGAGGGCCGCGAGCAGGAGGAAGACGCCGCCCGCCATCACCACGTAGAGCGGCGCGTTCGGGTTGTCGGCGCCGAAGAGGGCGCGGATGGCCGGGCCGAAGGCGAACGAGGCGACGATCTCGGGCGTGACGATGAAGAAGTTGAAGACGCCCATGTAGACGCCCATCCGCGCGGGCGGCAGCGCGCCGGCGAGGATCGCGTACGGCATCGAGAGGATGGACGCCCACGCGACGCCGACGCCGACCATCGTCAGCAGCAGGAGGTTCTTGTCCTGTATGAAGTAGGTTGACATCAGCCCGGCCGCGCCGCACAGCAGCGCGACGGTGTGGACGGTCTTGCGGCTCGTCGCCCTGGCGAGCGGCGGCAGCAGGAAGGCGACGGCGAAGCAGACGATGGAGTAGACGGCGAAGGCGTTGCCGCCCCACGCCTGCCCGTCGGTGAAGCGCGGGTCTTTCTCGCTCGACGCGCCGAAGACGTGGTAGGAGGTCATCAGCCCGAAGAACATCCACATGCAGAAGAGGCCGAGCCACGTGAAGAACTGGACGACCGCCAGCTGCTTCATCGTCGCGGGCATCTCGCGGATGGCCGAGGCGACCTCAGCGAGGAGGGACTTGATCGTCGCCAGCAGCCCGCTGTGCGCGCGCCGCATCCGCTCGAACGCCGCCATGTCTTCGGGCGGGTACTCCTTCGACGTGAAGACCGTCCAGAGCACGCAGAGCAGGAAGGCGACCGCGCCGATCTTGAAGGCGTAGTTGATGCTCGTCGGGATGGCGTGCTGGGCGGCGTTCGCGGTCGGCGCGTCCACGCCCGCGCGGCGGAAGACGTAGGGCAGGACGTTGGCGAGCGTCTGGCCGATGCCGATGAAGAAGGACTGCATGACGAAGCCGGCCGTGCGCTGATCCGTGTTGAGCTTGTCGGCGACGAAGGCGCGGAACGGCTCCATCGAGACGTTGATCGAGGCGTCGAGAATCCACAGGAGCCCCGCGGCCATCCAGAGCAGGCCCGAGTCAGGCATGAAGAAGAGCGCGACGCTGGCGAGGATGGCGCCCGTCAGGAAGTACGGCCGGCGGCGGCCCAGGCGGTTCCACGTCCGGTCGCTCATCGAGCCGATGACCGGCTGGACGAGCAGCCCGGTCACCGGCCCGGCGAGCCAGAGTATCGGCACCTCCTCGGGCTTGGCGCCGAGGTATGTGTAGATGCCGCTCATGTTGGCGAGCTGCAACCCCCAACCGAACTGGATGCCCATGAACCCGAAACTCATGTTCCAGATCTGCCAGAAGCTCAGGCGCGGTTTCTCGGCCATGCGTCTCTCCTCAAGGTTTATCTCGCGTAGATGTTGATGTCTTCGAGCACGACGTTGCGGTCGAGCGAGAGCGCGTACATCAGGGTCTTCGCCATGTTCGAGACGTGGACGAAGCCGGGGCGGGGCTCGGCGTCCGCGCCGGTGTGCTCCACGTCCACGAGGCCGGGGCAGAAGTTGAAGACGCGGACGTTGGCGCCCGTCTTCCGCACGTGGTCGCGGACGGACTCGGCGAAGCCGAGCAGGCCCCACTTCGAGGCGCAGTACGAGGGCACGTCCGCGTAGCCGTGTTTGCCCGCCTGCGAAGAGACGTTGACGATGTCTCCGAACTCGCGCGCCGCCATGCCGGGCAGGGCCGCGCGGACGAGCCACATCGCGCCCTTCAGGTTCGTCGTCAAGACCGTCTCCCAGCCCTCTTCCGTTATCTCCTCGACCGTCTCCGGCACGGCCAGCCCCGAGTTGTTGACGAGCACGTCGAGCGAGCCGAAGCGTTCGGTGACGTGACCGACCAGCGCCTCGCACTGCCCTCGCTCGCGCACGTCGAAGGCGTAAGTGAACACGCGCTCACTTCCCACGCGTTCGTTAATCTCGGCCGCCGCCGTCTCAAGCGCGTCGCGGCGGCGCGAGGCGATGAAGACGCGCGCGCCCGCCGCAGTCAACGCTTCGGCGAACGCGCGGCCGATGCCCGTGCCGCCGCCGGTGACGAGTGCGACCTGTTCGGAGAAGGGCTTCGTCTTCAACGTCATTGCGCGGCTCCCCTCCGCATCCCCTCGACGCTCACAGACGGCGGCGTGTTGCCCGTCGTGGCGAAGAGACTCGCCGAGCGCGCGGGCAAAGTCACCTTCACGCGCCCGCCCGCGACGCGCGTCGCGCCGCCTATTACGCCGAGCCTGTCCGTGAGGTTGTACGCGTCGGGCACCCCGGCCGCGCTCACGTCGAACTCGAAGGTCGCGGCCCTGGTGTCGTTGTTGATGGCGACGACGACGGCCTCGCCGCCGAGCACGCGCGCGTAGGCCGTCTGCTGCTCCTCGTCGTAGAGCTGAACCAGCGAGCCGCGCCGCAACGCCGGAAGTTCGGCACGCAGCTTCGTCAGGCGCTTGACGTGCTCGAACACGTCGTTCTCGACGGCGGTGCGCCCCGCTTTCGTGAAGGCGTTGCGCGCATCATTGGGGAAGCCGCCGGGGAAGTCGCGGCGGTTGTCCGGGTCGCCGCCGCCGGGCATGGCGAGTTCGTCGCCGTAGTAGAGGAGGGGCGTCCCGCGCGTCGTCAACAGGAAAGTCTGGGCGAGCTTCAAGCCCTCGACGGTCGCGCCCTGCTCGTTCATGAAGCGCTGCATGTCGTGGACGCCGATGAAGGGCACGAGCGTTTCGGGGTGCGGGTAGAGGTAGTCGTGCGCGAGCACCTGTTGGAGCTTCCGCACCGGCTCGCCCTTGGCGAAGGCGTCGCGGATGGCGTAGTGGAGCGCGAAGTCGTAGACGGTATCTATCCCTGTGTCGATGCCGTCGCGTCCGACCCTCCCGCGCTGGAAGTACGAGAGCAGCGCGGGGTCGCCGTCGAACAGCTCGCCGAGGATGTTCACGCTCGGGTACTCGGCGTGGATGGCGGCCGACCAGTCGCGCCAGAAGCGGCGCGGGACGTGCGGCAGGGTGTCCATCCTGACCGCGTCGAAGCCGACGGTGCCGAGCCACCAGAGCGTATTCTGGATGAGGTAGCGGCGCACCTCCTCGTCGTCCTGGTTGAGGTCGGGCAGGATGTCGATGAACCACCCTTCGAGGTTGCGCCGCCGCGTCTCTTCGGAGGCGTGCGGATCCATCGTCGTCCACTTCTGCCAGTTGTTCGAGAGGTGGTTATCGACCGTGCCGTAGAACCAGGTCGGCGTCGGCCGGTCGTTGACCCAGGGGTGGTAAGGGCTCGTGTGGTTGGCGATCTGGTCTTGAATGACTTTAATGCCGAGCGCGTGCGCCTTCTCGACTAACTCTTTGAGCTTCTGCATCGAGCCGTAATGCTCCTCGACGCCGTAGAAGTCTATCGCGCCGTAGCCGTGGTAGGCGGTCGTCGGGCGCCTCGGGCCGCCTTCGGTCTCGGGGTACATCTCCTTCTCGTCGGGCCGGTCGGTGTTGTCGTAGACGGGGTTGATCCAGACGGCCGTGACGCCCAGCTCTTTGAGGTAGGGCAGGTGGTCGATGATGCCCTGGAAGTCGCCGCCGTGGTAGTAGCGCCCCTTCGAGCGGTCGTAGAGGCCGGGCGACTTCGCGGGGTCGTTGTTCGAGCGGTCGCCGTCGGCGAAGCGGTCGGGCATGATGAAGTAGATCACGTCGTCGGGCGTGAAGCCTTGAAAGCGCCCGGCGCGCGGGAGCGGCTCGGAGATAGCGAAGTCTGCTTCTGCCGTCCCCGCCGCGGTGCTCACCCTCAACTGCCGTCTGCCGGGGCGCGCGTCTTTGTCGATGAACACGTCAACGAAGGCGTACGTGCCCGCGTCGTTGACGCGCACGAGCCCCGTCCTGATTCCCTGCCCCATCGCCTCGACCCGCGCGCCGCCGAGGTTCTGCCCGCGCAGCATGACGCGCACGGGGTTGACGGAATGGCCCGCCCACCAGTCCGGCGGCTCGACCTTCGAGACCGCGGGCGCCTGCGCCGCGCAAGTCACGGCGGCGGCCGCAATCAGACAGAGGGCCGCGGCGGCGCGGCGCAGGCCGGATTCGAAGTTTGCCATGCGTCTCATTGCGGGATGATTTCGACGACTTTAAGGACGGCCGTGTCTTTCAGCGTGGGCCGCGGCCAGAACCTGCTGTCGTAACTGTTGCGGCGGTTGTCGCCCATCAGGAAGAGTTCGCCCTCGGGAATGGTCAAAGGGCCGTAGTGCTCGCTCGCGTCCGGCCGGACGGTGGCGAACGGCTCTTCGAGCGGCTGCCCGTTGACGTAGACCGCGCCGCCGCTGACCTCCAAGGTCTCCCCGCCGAGCCCGACGACCCTCTGGACGTAGACGGAATTCCTGTCATTCCCCGACCCGTCGGGCACGTTCTCGGGCAGCGGCCGGAAGATGACCACGTCGAAGCGGCCGACGGGTCTGTCGATGTAGTAGGTGGCGTCCACGGCGATGCCGTCTCCCGGCTTGAGGGTGGGCGACATGCCTTCGGTCGTCACCTTCAAAACCTTGTGTGTGAACGCGCGGTAGATGCCGCCCGCCGCGCCGCAGCCGCCGGCCGCGGCGGCCAGCGTCAGGACGAGCAACGTTGTCGCGCCGCGCCGTCTCATCCCCACGTCTGCTTGAACTCGTAGCTCTCGGCCGTGTGCTCGGGGCGCTGCTCGGGCGGGACGGCCGGGTAGCGTCCGTAGAGTTCGGCCAGGCGGCGCAGGCGCGCGCCCAACTCTTCATTTAAGACGCCCGCGCGGAAGCGCCAAGACCAGTTGCCGGACATCGTGGCGGGCGTGTTCATGCGCGCCTCGGGGCCGAGGCCGAGCACGTCCTGCAAGGGCACGAGCGCGGTGTCGCCGGCCGAGGCGTAGAGGGCGCGGATGAAGTCCCAGTTGATCTCTGAGCCGTCGGTGTCGAGGTAGTCGAGGCAGAACTGTCGTTCGCGCTCGATCTTCTCCGCGCTGCGCACCGAGGAGCCGCCGGGCTGGCTCTGGAACCAGCCGACCGCCGTGTCGTTGTCGTGCGTGCCCGTGTAGATGGCCGTGTTGCGGACGTAGTTGTGCGGCAGGTCTTTGTTCGTCGAGTCGGTCGAGAAGGCGAACTGTAAAATCCTCATGCCGGGGAAGCCGAACTCGTCGCGCAGCTCGATCACGTCGGGCGTGATGAAGCCGAGGTCTTCGGCGATGATGGGCGGCTCGCCCAGTTCCGCCTTGATGGCGTTGAAGAGTTCCCGGCCCGGCGCGGGCACCCAGCGGCCGCGCTCGGCCGTGGGGTCGCCGCCCGGCACCTCCCAGTAGGCCCCGAAGCCGCGGAAGTGGTCGATGCGGATCACGTCCACGAGCGAGAGCGTCGCGCGCACGCGGTCGATCCACCAGCGGAAGCCGTCGGCGCTCATCCGCTCCCAGTCGTACAAGGGATTCCCCCAGAGCTGCCCCGTCTTGCTGAAGTAGTCGGGCGGGACGCCCGCGACGACCGAAGGGCGGCCGTCCTCCCCGAGCTTGAAGAGGTCTGGGTGCGACCACACGTCGGCCGAGTCCTGCGCGACGAAGATGGGGATGTCGCCGACGATCCGGACGTTCTGCCCCTTGCAGTATTCGCGCAGGCGTGTCCACTGGTCGAAGAAGAGGAACTGCTTGAACTTCACCTCCTCGATCTGTTCCGAAAGTCGCGCGCGGGCCTCGCCTAAAGCCGCCGGCTCGCGGCGGAGGAGCGGCGCGTCCCAGTCAGTCCACGAAGCCTCGCCGTGCTCGCGCTTGAGCGAGCGGTAGAGGGCGTAGTCGTCGAGCCACGCCGCCGCGGCCGTCTTGAAATCCTCGAAGGAGGCGGCGACGATGGCCGGCTCCGTGCTCTTGAAGTTGTCGAAGGCTTCTTTCAGGAGAGCCTCTTTGTGCGGGAACGCCTCGCCGTAATTAACGCGCTCTTCGGGAAGCGTAGGCAAGCCTTCGAGCGCGCCGGGCGCGAGCAGCCCCTGTTCGACGAGCAGCTCGGGGCTGACGAGCAAGGTGTTCCCGGCGAAGGCGGAGAAGCATTGATAAGGCGAGTTGCCGTAGCCGGTGGGGCCGAGCGGCAAGACCTGCCAGAGGCTCTGCCCCGAGGCGGCGAGGAAGTCTACGAAGCGGTACGCCTCGTGGCCGAGGTCGCCGACGCCGTGGCGGCCGGGCAAGGAGGTCGGGTGCAAAAGGATGCCGCAGGCTCTTGGGAAGCTCACCTGTTACCTCGCGCGTCTTTGGGTTACCTGAAAGCTACAACAAATACCCCGCGACGGCAACGGAAAAGAGTTCGGCTTTACTCCCCTTCAAGTATTTATGCCGAATCATTCGGCTCTTCACGCCCCCTTACATAGTTCGACCGCATGATTCGGCTTTTGCTACCCTATTACGGAGTTTGACCGAATCGCTCGGCAAAATAGTAGTTAGATGCTTCGGGTATAGAGGAAACATACCAGCTTCGGAGGTAAGTGTAATGAGTGAAGTTCGAGCAATGACGGGGGCTGAAGCCGGATTGTCGTCCGAGGAGCAAATGAGAATTGCCCTCGAAGCTATTGCCAATAGCGGGGGCACGGCTCAAATTACTGACATATACGCGGCGGTGGAGCGACAGATGGGCGGTGCTGCGCTCTCGGAACAGGCAGGGCTTCCCTGCGCGAGGTCGTGAATCGCAAGGCCGTGAACGCGGGTTACATCTACCCGCACGATCCTGCTGCTGAAGGCTGGCGGATTACCCAAGCAGGGAGAGAGCTCATCGGGAGCCGCGCGAGTTAATGGCCGCGCATAAGAATGCTCAAGCGCCGCATCTAACAACGGCCTGCACCCGACCGCCGACACGCCGCTTGTCATCAATAGATAATCGGCCGCGGCGGGGGATGCCGGGCGTCAGGTGCTCACCATGCTTTCAGTCGGCCAAGCGAGGATGAAGGTATCCTCAGAAACTCCAACCCCGGAACACGAAGACTCAAATGAGAAAACTCAAAATCATCGAACACATCTCGCTGGACGGCGTGATCCAATCCTCCGGGGAAGACGGCTTCCCTTACGCCGACTGGACGGCGCCCTATCGAACCCCCGCCGGCCGGGACGCAATCATGGCCGCGCATGGCGAGAGCTTCGATCTCCTGCTCGGCCGTCGCACCTATGATATGTGGTCGGGCTTCTGGCCGAAGGCGCCGAGCAGTCCGATTGCGGACGGCCTCAATGCGGCAACGAAGTATGTCGCCACCCACCGCCCGGAGAGTCTCGAATGGGGCCCGTCCGAGGGCCTCGGGCCGGACATCGTCGAGGGCGTTCGCCGCGTCAAGTCGCAGGACGGCCCCGACCTGATCCTCTCGGGTAGCTCCACGCTGACCTCGACGCTGCTCGAACACGGGCTCGCGGACGAAGTCCTGCTGGTCGTCTATCCGGTGCTGCTGGGCACGGGGAAGCGCTTCTTCGCGGAGGGAACCCCGCCACGTTCATTCGAGCTTGTCAGTACGAAGGCAATGCCGTCCGGCATCATCTTCAATACCTACAAGGTCGCCGGGCCTTTGAAGACAGGATAGTCGAACGACTCGGACATCGTCAGTGAATACCGGATCGCAAGCGTGCCCGTTGGGGTTGGCGCGCACCGGAAGCGTCCCACGGCGCGCCAACCTATTGCGCTGAGAGTTTGTAGAAGACGGCCGACTTCGCGGGCACGGTCAGCTTCAAGGTGCCGGCGGCGACCGTTGGGCGGTCGGCGGCCCCGAGGAGCGGTTCGAGGCGCGCGGCGTCGCGCAGGCCAAGGTAGGAGGCGGGGACGTTCAACTCCTTCGGCGCCGCGCCGCGGTTGAGGATGACGACCACGGTCTCCTGCGAATCGCGGCGGGCGTAGGCGTAGGCGTCCTCGTCGAAGTAGAGGTCGAGCAGCGCGCCGCGCCGCAGCGCCGTGTGCTCGCGGCGCAGGCGCAGGAGGTCGCGCGTCCACTCGTACATGCGCTGCTCGGCGGCGTTGCGTCCCGACCGTGTGAAGGCGTCGCGCGCGTCACCGGGGAAGCCGCCGGGGAAGTCGCGCCGGTTGTCGGGGTCGTCGCCGCCCTCCAACGCGATCTCCTCGCCCGCGTAGAGCTGCGGCGTGCCGCGGATGGTCAAGGTAAATGCGAGGTGCAGCATCGCGCCTTCGAGCGTCGCGCCGGGCAGGGACATGAAGCGGCGCGTGTCGTGGTTGTTCGCCATCGTGACGAGGCGCGAAGGGTCTGGGTAGAGCGAGTCGGAGCGCAGGATGTAACGCAGGTCTGACGCGGGACGCTTCCCCGTGAAGACGTTGCGCGACACGTCCCACGCGGGGAAGTCGAAGACGGCGTCCATCCGCGTATCGACGCCGTCCCAGCCCGCGCGGCCGCCGACGAAGAAGCTGGTGTGGACGGGGTCTTCGCTCCAGACCTCGCCGACCATCCACATCGAAGGGTACTGCCGGTCGAGCGCGGCGTTGAGGTCGCGCAGGAAAGCGCGCGGCATGTACTGCGCGGTGTCCTGGCGGATGCCGTCGATGCCGGTCACGCCGACCCACCAGAGCGAGTTCTGTATCTCGTAGCGCGCCACCTCGGGCTGCTCCTGGTTCATGTCGGGCAGGTCGTCCGAGAACCAGCCGTCGAGCGTCTTGCGCCGCTCCTCTTCGGGCGCGTGCGGCGAGAGCAGCATGTCGCCGCGGAAGGGGTTGCGCAGATGATGCGCGAGCGTGCCGTGGAACCAGTCCGGGAGCGGCGGGTCTTTCACCCACGGATGCTGCGAGCCGACGTGGTTGGCGACCTGATCCTGGATGACCTTGAGGCCGAGCGCGTGCGCCTTCTCGACCAGCTCGCGCAGCGTCTCGAGCGTCCCGAAGCGGTCTTCGACCGAGTAGTAATCAATGGCGTGGTAGCCGTGGTAGTAGGTGTTCGGGCACCACGGCTTGTCGCAGCGGTTGACGCCGTTCCAGTTGTCGTACCAGGGCGTCAGCCAAAGCGCAGTGACGCCAAGCTCTTTCAGATAAGGCAGGCGTTCGATGACGCCGCGGAGGTCGCCGCCGTGCCAGGCGCGCGCGTTTGCCCGGTCGTTCGCCTCGGGCGGCGCGTCGCCGGGCGCGTCGTTCTTCGGGTCGCCGTCGGCGAAGCGGTCGGGCATGATGAGGTAGATGACGTCGTCGTTCGTGATGCCCTTGAAGTGCGTCGAGGGGTCGAGCGGCGCGTTGATGCGGAAGGGGAAGCGCGTGCCGCCCAGGCCCATCGTGAAGAAGAGGTAGTAGTCGCCGGGCCTGGCCGTCGGGCTGACGCGCAGGTCTACGAATATGTACGTGCCCGCGTCGTTGACGGTCTGGCCCACGACCTCGAACGGGGCGCCGTCAGGTGCGACCGCGCGGACGCGGCTCAGGCCGTAGCCACGCACCAGCAGCCGCACGGGGTTGATGCTGTGCCCCGCCCACCACGAAGGCGGCTCGACCTTCTCGATTGTCGGCGCGTAGTCTGCCTGCGCGTAAGCGCACGCCGCGGCCGCGAGCAGCAACGCGCACGCGGCGAGCGAGTTCGGGAGGAGCTTATGCATGGCGCGATAGCTTAACAGGTCGGAACCACCCGCGGTAGCAGGCGCCCCCGACCTGTTTAGCAGTCGCGCCTTAGCGCTTGAGCGTGCGCACGTAGGCGACGGCGGCGGCGATCTCCGGCCGCGAGAGCTTCTTCTTGAAGGCGGGCATCTGGCCGCGGCCGTTGGCGACCGAGGCGACCATGCGCGACGTGCTGCGCTGGCGCTGCCAGGCCGCGTCGGTCATGTCGGGCGGCTCGACGATCTCGGCCATGCGCGTGTGGCCCGCGCCGTCCGCGCCGTGGCAGCGCCCGCAGTTGGCCGCGTAGACCTCGCGCCCGCGTTCGAGCGGCGACTGCCCCTTACCCTTCTTCGTCTCGGCCGCCGTCGAAACGCTCGAGACCGCGGCGGCGGCCGCGAACAGGCAGACCGCCGCCAGAGACACAAAGACTTTCACTCTCTTCATGCGAGAAACTTACACCCCTTGAATCCGTGGTTGTTGAAAAGCTCTTACCTCTCCTCCGTGCCGGCCACCTCGCCCGCGCCCCGCGTCAGGTCGTGGACGTGGAAGGGGACGCTCTCGCCCTTCATCTCGGGGTGGCGGCGGAGGAACTCGCTGGCGACGACCAAAGCGCCCGGGTCGTCCTTCAAGTCCTGGAAGATTTTCGCCTCGGCCCGCGCCTGCTCGCCCATCCCGAGCTTGCGGTAGATGAGCATCAGGTTGTAGTGCGAGCCCGTGTCCTCCGGGTCGATCTTCAGAATCCTCTCGTAGCAGTCGCGAGCCGTCTCCAGGTCGTGCTTGATCTTCGACAGCTCGCCGAGCTGCTGCAAGCTCAGGCGGTCGCGCGGGAAGGCTTCGAGCACGCGGCGGATGTCCGCCTCGGCCTCGGCGAGCTGCCCGCGCTGGCGCCGGATGCGCGCGCGCTGGAAGAGTGCGCGCGCGAGGTTCGGGTTGATCTCCAGAGCCGCGTCCACCAGCTTAGACGCATCATCCCACCGATCTATTTCAATTAAAGCGAGAGCGCGGTTCGTCAAAGCCATCGCGCGGTACGCCTCGTCCAGCTCGGCCACGCGCGCGAACACGTCGGCCGCCTGCGGGAACTGCCGGTTGTCGAAGAGCGCGATGCCGTAGTTGTTCCAGCGCCTCCAGTCGGGCATCGCGCCTTTGACGGGCGCCGCCGCGGCGTTCTCGCCGACCTTCAGAGTGTACTCGGCCGTCGCCATCGTCACGATGGGGAAGTCCACGGACTTGCCCAGGGCGTAGTCGCTGAAGACTTTCGTGAAGCGGCGGTAGCGCAGGCGGGCCGTGATTTTGACGGCCTCGACGCCCAAGTCCTTCGGCATCTGGAAGCGGTAGCGCGCCACGTCCGAGCGCCCCGAGCCGATCTGGTTGTTCTGCGCGATGACGCGCGTCTTCCAGATGAAGTGCTTGTCGTTGAAGGTGCCGTCGGGCATCACGAGGTAGGTCTTGTAGTTGTGCGCCGACTCGTCGAGGAAGCCGTCCGGCTTGATGTAGCCCGAGCGGAAGAGCGCGCGGCCCGTGGCGGCGTCGGCGACGGTGAACTCGACGTGCGCCTCGTAGAAGTCGCGCAGCTCGGGCGGGAACGAGTGGCCGAGGTTCTTGTTCGTGAGAACAACGTCGGCCGTCAGAGTGTCGCCGCGCTCGATCTTAAAGTTGCTGCGGTTGAGCGGCGCGATCAGCTCTTCGCCGCCCTCCGGCTTCTGGCGGCGCAGGGCGAAGATGTCGATGCCCATCACGTCGCCTTCGAGGAACTTGGTGACGGCGTCGAGCTGCTCGCCGAACTTGTAGAAGAAGGGGAGGGCGGTGTTGGCCGCGGCCCAGCGGTGCGACTTGACCGTGCCGTTCTCGGCCGCCACGTCGAAGAGCGGCGCGGCCTCCGGCTTCATGTGGCAGGTGTTGCACGTCTCCTTGTCGCGCACGTAGAAGGGGTGCGGCGACTCCTTCGAGAAGGAGGACATCTGCAACTCGTCGGCGACCATGAAGGCGCGGAGGAACTTGTAGTCGTTCAGCTCCTTCGGCACCTGCGACTTGTGGCACGCGCCGCAGAACTCGGGCGACTTCAGCACCGGCCGCATCATCGCGCGCCGGTGGTCGTCAACGTTGTCCAGAATCTCCTGGTCGGTCACGTCTTCGAGGCGCCGCGTGCCGTCGGCCTTCACCAGCAGCGCCGGCTCGCCCATCACGTAGCCGCCGATGCCGCGGCGGTTCACGTCCTGGATGGAGTGGCAGGCGATGCAGGAGACGCCCTCCTCGTCGAAGGGGCGCTTCTTGAAGGCGGGCTTGTCGGTCAGGGCGCCGGAGAAGAGCGCCGCCGGGTTGTGGCACGACTCGCAGTGGCGCGTGTGCGCGATGTTGCGCTGCGAGATGATGTCCTTGACGTTCTTCTGGTAGAAGGGCTCGCGGAAGGCGTTGCCGTGGGCCGACTGGCGCCACTGCGCGTGCGTGTCGCCGTGGCAGGTGGCGCAGCGCGCCGCCGAGATGAACTTCGAGCCGGGGATGAAGGTGCCGGTCGTCGAAGTGGCGTTCGAAGGCGCGAAAGGATTCTGGCCGAAGCGGTAGTCGTAGGTCTTCGCCACGAGCTGCGTGTAGTCGGGCTGCGGGGCCTGCGCCTTCTCCTTCTCGTCGCCGTCGCCGTTGGCCGCGGCGGCACTGAAGGAGCAGAGGCAGGCCGTGACCGCGAGCGCGAGGAGCGCGAGCTTCAAGGCCGCACGGCGGCCGGCAAAAGGGTACGCCTTTCTCATCACGAACCTCATCACTTTTTCTTCTACTGCGGCGGGAACGAAGGCCCGCGGGGCGTGGCATCCAGCGAAGCCGGGCGAATTTATCACACGCCGCGCGCCCGCGCGACCAACTAAAGTTGGACGCGCGTCGACAAAAGTCTGCGAAAGTCCGGGAAAGTTCGTCCCGCTCGGTCAACGGCCGGGCGGCTTTTGTGGGGCGTTCGGCTTCGGCGGGGCGTTCGGCTCCGGCACGTTGACCGAAGGCTCGGGCAGCGGCTGCTCTTCGGGCGGGCGCGGCTCCCTCCCCCCCTCGGCCGCCTGGCGCGCGCCGTCGAGCTGTTGGAAGAGGGCCAGCTCGTCCTTCGCCTCCGCCGTCTTCTTCAGGCGCGAGAGCACGAGGAAGAGCTGGTAGTGGACGCCCGGGTCTTTCGCGTTGAGCGCCGCCGCGCCACGTAGCGCCTCGACCGCCTCGTCGTAGCGCTTCAGTTGGAAGAGGAGGCGCCCGAGGTCGTAGCGCGGCGGGAAGAGCTTCGCGTCGAGCGCGGCGGCGCGCCGGAGCAGCTGCTCGGCCTCGGCGTCGCGGCCGCGCTGGATGGCGATGTAGCCGAGGTTGGCGTACACGTCGGCGCTCTCGGGCTGCAAGGCGAGCGCGCGCCGGAAGGCGGCCTCGGCGTCGTCGTAGAGCCCCTGCCCGCGCGCCGCGTAGCCGACGAGGAACTGCACCTGCGGCACGTCGGGGAAGCGGCGCGCGGCCTCCTCGTAGACGGCGCGCGCCGCGTCGTAGTTCTGCCGCCGGAAGTGCGCCGCGCCGAGGCGTATGTAGTAGACGAGATTCGAAGGGTCTTGTTTGACGGCGCGCTCGTAGAAAGGGACGGCGTCGGCGGTGCGCCTGCGTTTCGAAAGCTCCTCGGCGATCATGAAGTTCGCCTCGGGGTACTCGGGCCTGACTTCGAGCGCCTTCTGCCAGTAGCCGAGCGCCTCGTCGCCGCGCGCGCGCGCGGAGGCGATGAGCCCCAGGCGGTAGAGCGGCTCCGCCTCGCCGGGGCGGAGCGCCGCCGCGGCTTCGAGGGCGCGCGCCGCCTCCTCGAAACGGTCGAGGTTGTAGCGCGCGACGCCCAGGTTGTAGAGCACCTCGTAGGTGTTCGGGCGCAGCGCGTCGGTGCGCTCGAAGAGGCGGGCGGCGTGCTCGTAGGCGCCTCCTTGCGCGAGCGCGAGCCCGAGCGTGAAGAGAGCGCGCGGGTCGTCGCCCACGCCGCGCTCGATTGACGAGATCAACTTCGAAGCCTCCTCCGCGCGGCCCGCGCCGAGGTAAGAGCGCGCGAGCAAAAGGAGGAGCGAAGGGTCGGCGCGCACGTCCGCCGGCGGCTCGCCCGCGCGCACGCCGGAGGCGCGTTCGAGCAGAGGGATGGCCCGGTTATAGTCGCCGCGCGAGGCGTAGATGGCGCCGAGGTTGTAGACGGACTGCGCGTGGTTGGGCGAGAAGCGCAGGACGGTCTCGAAGGCTTCGACGGCCTGGTCGAGCCGGCCGGTGCGCGCGAGCAGGACGCCGAGGTTCGCCTGCGCTGGCGTGTTCTTCGGGTCGAGGCGGATGGCCTCGCGGTACTCGCGCTCGGCCTCGGCCGCCTGCCCGCGCTGGTCGAGGATGACGCCGAGCAGGTTGCGCGCCTGCGGGTCGCGCGGCGACGAGCTGACGAGCTGACGCGCGCGGGCCTCGGCCTCCTCCAGCCTGCCCGCCTGCAAGAGCGCCGCGACCTCACTCAACGCGGCCGAGTTGTCCGCGGCCGGCGTCGCCTCGGCCGGGCGCGTTCGCTGCGCCGGGCGCGAAGACCTCTGCGCGACGGCCGCTTGCACGGCGAGCGTGCAGAGGCACGCGGCAACCGTAACCCACGCGCCGAAATGCGCCGGCAAGTTCCCTTTCCGAAGAGCCATCCTGAACACGCGCGCGCGGCTTCAGTGCGAGCCCATCGCGCGCTTGAACTTCTCCTCGTCGCCCGGCGTGACGCCGACCAGCTTGCGCGCGATGGTCTTGGCGGCGAGCTGGCCGTTGCCCGCGAGCTTCTCTGAGATGAAGCCGACGCGGACGCGGTAGCCGTCCGGGGCGGGGTCGTCGCGCCACCAGAAGCGCTCGAGCTTGCGGTCGCTCGTGTAGCCGATCTCGTAGCGGTCGTCGTACTTCTTGCCCAGGACGAGGCTGCCCACGGCGGTGTCGCTCGTCCCCGCGCCGCCCATCGAGCTGGTCGGGGCGAGGCGCAGGTCTTCGTAGGTTGGCGGCGCGGAGTAGTTGAGGACGACCTCCTTCACCCACTTGCCCTCGGCGAAGACGATCTGCAACTCGCCCTGCGGGAGCTTCTTGTAGAGGACGCGCACGTCCTTCCCCTCGTTGCGCTTCGCGTCGGGGCGCTCCTCGCCCGGCTTGCGCTTCGCGTTGACGAAGACGGCCTGGAGCGTCGTCGGCACGTCCATGCCGACGCGGACGCCGAGTATCTCCGCGTCGTGCTCGCTCGGCGCGGAGGTCTGCGCCCGCGCGCCCGCGTGCGGGCCGAGCGCGAGGAGGAGTATGACGACCAACACGTTCGACGTCTCCGACAGTCCCTTCTTCATGTCCGTCACCCGTTCAGCTTAAGTCTGCGCGCGCCCGTTTCTCAAGCCGCGGCGGCGCCGCAAAAAGAGGCGGCGGGCCGGAAGAGCCTGCCCGCCGCCCGTGTAGAGTGTCCCGCGCCCGTCAGGCCGCGGAAGGCTAGAAGATCAGCTTGAGGGAGAACTCCATCTGCCGCCGCCGCTGCTCGCTTAGGTCGCGGCCGAACTCGCCCGGGTTGTTGAAGTCGCTCTTCGGGGCCGAGCGGTTGACGCGGTTCAGGACGTTGAAGGCCGTGAACCGGAACTGCGCGGCGAAGTCCTCGCTGATCCAGCGGGCGGGGAAGTTCTTGAAGAACGAGGCGTCCCAGTAGAACTGCTGGCGGCCGCGGAAGACGTTGCGGCCGAGCGTGCCGATCTTCGGCCCGCCGGGGTCGCTGGCGAAGACGGGCGTCACCGCCGGGCGGAAGGCCAGCCGGTTCAGCTCGCGCCCCGCGGCGCGGTCGGCCGCCGTCGGCGTCGGGTCGCCGATGAGATCGACGCGCCCGCCGTCGGCGGTCACCGTGTAGACCGGGCCGCTCTGCCAGGTGACGATGTTGTTGAACTGGAAGCCGCCGACGAAGAAGTCCAACGCCTTCGGCATGTCCTTGCCGAACGAGCGGCCGCGACCCAAAGGCAGGTCGTAGACGTCGGCGAAGGTGAAGCGGTGGCGCACGTCCGTGTCGGCGTTGCCGCGCTCAAGCTCGGGCCGGAGCGGGTCGTCCGGGCCGCAGTCGCGCGCGCCCGCCCCGTTCCCGCAGACGCCGCCCGGCGAGTCGTCGATGGCGTGCGCCCAGGTGTAGCTCGAAATGATCGAGAGGCCGCGCGTGTAGCGCTTCTCCAGCTTCGTCTGCAAGGCGTCGTAGCGCGAGCTGCCGCGGTAGCGCGTGGCGATGACGGTGCTGATGCCCGGCACCTCGCGCGAGCCGGGGCCGCCCTGGTCGTTCGCCGTGCCGATGTTCTGGACGACGAGCAGGTTGCGGCCCAGCGAGCCGACGTAGGCCACCTCGGCCAGCCAGTTCGGCCTGAACTCCCACTGCCCCGTCAGGTTGTACTGGTGGAAGAAGGCGTCGCGGCGGTTCGGGTCGTTGTAGATGATCGTGCGGTCGGTCGGCGCGGGGAAGATCGCGCCCGGCGTCGCGGGGATGACGGTGGCCGTCGGGACGCCCACGTCGAAGAGGTAGCGGACGGCGACGCCCGCGGGGCAGCCCGCGGGGTTCGTGATCGGGTTGCAGCTGTAGCTCGACGCGCCCGTGCCGGGGTTCGAGGTCAGAGGCTGCTGGCCGCTCACGTCCGTCGAGTAGACGATGCCGTAGCCGCCGCGCAGCACGAGCGAGCGGTCGGACTTGAAGCCGCTGTAGGCGAAGCCGATGCGCGGCCCGAAGTTGTTCTTGTCGGTGTTGGCGAGGTCGCGCCCGCCCGGCGCGTTGTCGCCCGCGACGATCATGGTGCGGTTCGCCGGGTTGAAGTTCGCCTGCTGGTCGAAGCGCTCGGTCGGCGCCGTGAAGATGTCGTAGCGCAGGCCGAGGTTGAGGGTCAGCGTCGGCGTCGCCTTCCAGTCGTCCTGGACGAAGAAGGCGATCTCCTTGTTCGACTGGAAGTAGGGGCCGCCCGGGTCGCCGCGGGTGATGAAGCCGGGGCGGTAGCCCAAAAGGAAGTTGGCGAGCGAGGAGCCGGTGTCGTTCGGGCCGATGCCGTTGTAGTTGCCCGAGACGAAGCCGCTGCCCGTCGTGCCGTACTGCGTGTTGGTCTTCGTGCCGCCGTTACGGCCGCCGTCGTAGTTCGAGTTCTGGCGCACGCGCAGGTCGCCGCCGAGCTTCCAGGTGTGGTTGCCCTTGACGACCGTCACGGCGTCGGCGAAGTTGAAGTTGTTCGAGAGGAAGTAGAAGGGGCCGCCGTCGCCGGTGAACTCGGTGGCGCGATCCTCGCCGGTCAGGTTATCGACGATGCCGAAGAGGATGATGCCGCTCGACGTGGGGCCGAGGTTGATGTTGCGCGCGCCGAGGTTGGCCGAGACGTTCGGGCTGAAGCCGCCCGTGCCGTTGACGCCGGTGTTGAAGATGCCGATGTCCACGCGCGTGAAGCCGAAGCGCGCGTCGTTGACGATGGACGAGCCGATGGTCTGCGTGTCGCCCATCGTGAAGCCGCGCGAGTTGCCGAACTCGTCGCCCGCCGAGGGGCCGGCCGGCAGGTCGTTGCCGTTGGGCGAGGAGCCGAGCGGGAAGAAGTTGTCGCGCTGGCGCGCGCTCTTCGAGCGGCTGTAGCGGGCGAAGAAGGAGTTGCTGCCCGTGATGCGGTGGTCGATCTTGATGTCGTAGCTGTCGAGGTTGTAGCCCTCCTTGCGGTTCGTCCGGTAGTTGCGCCCGGCGCCCGGCAGGTTCGGCAGCGGGAAGGCGTTGACGTAGTTGAGGGAGAACTGCGAGAAGGCGCCGCACGTCGGGCAGTTGCGCAGGTCGTTGCCGGGGATGGGCGTGCCGTTGGGCGCGAAGATCGTCCCCTCCGGGGCGGTGACGGTGCCGCCGTTCGCCAGCTGGTAGACGCGCGACGTGCCGGGCTTGAGCAGCTCCGAGAAGTCGCCGACGCGCATCCGCGCCGTCGGGACAGGGACGGCCTGCGGATCGCCCGTGCCGCCGAAGATGGGCGTGTGGTTGCGCCGCTCCTCGGTCGAGAAGAAGAAGAAGGAGCGGTTGCGGCCGTCGTAGAAGTAGGGCGTGCCCTCGCCGAAGCGCGGCAGGTAGATGGGGCCGCCGACCACGCCGCCGAAGTTGTGCGTCACGTAGTTGGGGACGCGGTTCGTCACGTCGTCGTCGAACTGCGAGGCCGCAGCCGAGAGGAAGCGCCCCTGGTAAATCTCGTAGGCCGTGCCGTGGACTGCGTTGCCGCCCGACTTGAACGTCGTCTGCACGATGCCGCCGCCGGCGCGCCCCGACTCGGCCGAGGGCACGCTCGTCTCGATCTTGAACTCGGCGATGGCGTCGGGGTTCGGGAAGATGGCGATCTGGCCGAACTGCGCCTCGTTGTTATCGACGCCGTCGAGCGTGAAGTTGTTGTTGGTGGCGCGGGCGCCGTTGACGACCATCACGGAGCCGCCCGACTCGCGGAAGCGCGTGGACTCGGTGTTGTTCTGCCCGCCGCCGCCGGCCACGAAGTTGCCGCCGCCGCCGAGGAGCCCGAGGTTCGGGCGCGTCACGCCGGGCGAGAGCGCCGCGAGTTGCGTGAAGTTGCGCTGCGTGAGGGGGAGGTCTGTCACCTGCTTGCCGGTGATGAGGTCGCCGCGGACGCTCGTCTCGGTGTCGGCGAGCGGCGCCTCGGCCGTCACGGTGACGGTGCCGCCGCTCACCCCGCCGGCCGTCAGCACCACGTCCACGGCCTGGCGCGCGGCCGTGTCGAGCTTGACCTGCTCGATGACCGACTGGGTGAAGCCGGAGGCGTCAACGGTGACGCGGTAGACGCCGGGGTCGAGCGCGGGGATGGCGTAGGTGCCCTCGTCGCTCGTCGTCGCCTCGCGCGACTGGCCGTCGGCGACGTTGGTCACGACCACCTTGGCGTCCTTAACGACCGCGCCGTTGGGGTCTGTCACCGTGCCCGTGATGGTGCCCTTGTTCGACTGTGCCGACGCGGCGAGCGCGAAGGCGGCTACGAGGATGGCAGCGCAGCCGGCGCGCAGGAATATCCGGGAGACTTCGCGGAGTGTAGTCATAACAAACCTCGATTACCGACGGGCAGGGGCGCCCGTCTGCCGAGAACCGAAAGCCGCAGACTCACACCAGAACTGACAGGTGTGCGACGGCCTCTGGCGTAAGGCCGTCTGTAGTTTGAAAGCAATTGCGAGAGAAGAAGTATTACCTGACCGCTGCCTGACCGTTTGTTGCCTGTCCGAACGAAGTCTTTTTAATACAGATTCAAAAGCCTGTCAACGAATTTCTCTAACGCGCCGGCGGCGCTCAACCCTGCACGGGTTCGCCGAGCCTCCGCTTCGACTCGTCGATCAGTTCGTTGTTGCGCTCGTAGGAGTGCGGCCCGTCCGGCCCTCCCTCCGTGCGGGGCGGGTAGATGTGATTCCGGTAGACGGGGTAGGCTTCGGTGCGCAGGTGCGCGAGCATGTGGTGGCCGCGGCGCGCGGCGCGCTCGTGACGCAACGCCGAGATGTCCAGGGGCGCGACGACGATGCGCTCGCCGGGGCCGGGGCTCGCCTCGGCGAGGACGCGGCCGTCGAAGTCCACGACCTGGCTGCCGCCGGGCCACGAATAGGGCGGGTAGTGCTTGAGGCTCGCGCCCTGGTTGGCGGCGACGACGTAGGCCGTGTTCTCGATGGCGCGGCAGCGGTTGACCACCGTCCACCAGTCCATCGGCGCGGTCGCGCCCCAGGGATCCATGTAGGCCGAAACCCTGACGAGAACCTCTGCGCCGTTCGCGGCGAGCTGGCGCATGGCTTCGGGGAAGAGCCAGTCGTAGCAGATGGCACAGCCGATGCGCCCGATCTCGGTCTCGGCCACGGGGAAGAGCGGCTCTTCGTAGCCTTCGAGGTCGTGCGGGCTCGCGTGCACCTCGTACGGAATCCAGGTGTTGACCTTCCGATATTTATAGAGCACGCCCGCGGGGCCGACGAGGCAGGTGGTGTTGAAGACGACGCCCGGATACTTGTCGTCGCGCTCAAGCATCGTCCCCGACTGGATGTAGAGGCCGTGCGCGCGCGCCTTCATCTCCAGAGCCTCGGTGTGCTCGTTCGGGATTTCGACGGCCAACTTCTCCAACAACTCCTTCACGGTCGGGAAGACCGGCGCCGCGTGCGCGAACTCGGGGAAGACGACCAGCCGCACCGGCAGAAACGGCGCCGCCCCCGCCACCGCCGAATCGATCATCGACAGCATGCGCTCCGTGTTGCGCCGCATCTCGCGCCGCTCCACGGGGTTCGGCAAGTCCGTCTGGCACGCCGCGACCGAGTAACGAATGTGGCTCATAAGACTCCTCTAAGGATTGCGCTGTGGAAAGAAGGGAGCGAGTGGATTCTAAACAGCGCGTCCTCCATCTGTCATCTCTACAAGGCGCGGCGGTCGGGTTGAAACCTTACCCCGGCGCGTTGCGTTTGACTGGCGGCGCGGGGCGGTCTAGCATCTGTGCTCCCGCTCTTGCGTTCGACCCGAGGCAATTGGATTTCATCCGAAAAACTGTAGACGGAAACCCACAGGCCCGCGGCGCCCGAAGTGTCTTCGGCGCCGGGGCGTCCCGCCTTCCGACAGGAGTCTTTTATGAACCGCAAACGACCTTCGGCGCTCCTGCTGCTCGTGCTCTCCATCTCGACGCTGACAGGGGGCATGCCGCGCTTGGCCGACGCACAGTCAACTAACCCCATCTCGCTCGACGCGCTCGCCGAAGGCCAGACGGTCGGCGGCTTCCGCGCCGAGGCCGTCTACCTCAACGACTCGGACAAGCCCTTCGGCGCGCGCCTGCGCCACGCGCGGACGGGCTTCACGCTCGACTATTTGCAAATCCAGTCGGTGCCGCAGGTCTTCATGTGGGTCAACTCGTTCCCCGTCTCCGAGCACGGCGAGCCGCACACGCAGGAGCACCTGCTCCTCGGCAAGGGCAACGTCGGGCGCGCGCACGCCGGCCTTGAGAGCATGTCGCTCGCCGGGTCGTCCGCCTTCACGCAGCAGTGGCGCACCTGCTACCACTTCCACACGGCGGCCGGGCCGGAAGTCTTCTACAAACTTTTCGAGAGCCAGTTGGACGCCCTGCTCCACCCCGACTACACGGACGAGGAGATACGGCGCGAGGTGAGCCACTGGGGCGTGAGCGAGAACCCGGCCGACAAGAAGCTGAGCCTCGAAGAGAAGGGCACGGTCTACCAGGAGATGCGGACGACCTACGACCGCCCCGTCAGCCTCCTCTTCCGCGCCGAGAACCAGATGGTCTACGGCCCCACGCACCCTCTGGCGCTGTCCTCGGGCGGCTGGCCGGACTCCATCCGCGAGATGAAGGCGGAGGACATGCGCAAGTTCCACGCGGACAACTACCACCTCGGCAACATGGGCATGGTCGCCTCCTTCCCGAAGGAGATGCCGCTCGGCGAAGTGCTCGCGCGGCTCGACGCCACCTTCAACAAGCTTGAGCCGAAGCAGGAGGGCCGCCACTTCACGACCGAGTCGGACTTGCCGGCCCCGCAGCCGGCGCCCGCCGGCACCATCAAGCTCGTCGAGTACCCGCACAAGAACGAGCAGCAGCCGGGCTGGGTCATGTTCGCCTACCCGGCGCAGCTCAAGCTCGACACGAAGGAGAAGACGCTCCTCAACCTCTTCCTCTCGAACGTCGCGGGCGACCCGACGACGAACCTCTACAAGCTCTTCGTCGATTCCAAGACGCGCGTCACGGAGACGGGCGCGAAGGGCGTCTTCGCCTTCCTCGACGACGAGATGGTCGAGGGGAACCCGGTCTACGTCGGCCTGACCGACGTGGCGCCCGCGAACATGACGGACGAGAAGATCAGGGACATCCGTCAGAAGATCATGGATGAGATCAGGCGGGTCGCGTCGTTCGCCGACGGCTCGCCGGAGCTGAAGGAGTTCAACGAGCGCATGAAGAGCCGCGTCGTGCAGACCCGCCGCACGCTCTCGAAGCTCGTCAACTCGCCGCCGGGCTTCGGCTTCCGCAACACGGACTCGGGCTGGATGACGCACCTCATCGACCTCAACCGCACGCCCGGCTTCCGCAAGTCGGTCACGCTCAAGCCGGAGCTGGTGGCGGTCGAGCAGCTCATCTCTTCGGACAAGAACGCCTGGCGCGACCTCGTGGCGCGCTGGAAGCTGGCCGAGTCCGTCCCGTACGCCGTCGCCGCGAAGCCGTCGCCGCAGCTGCTCGCGCAGGGCGAACAGGATCGCGCTACGCGGGCGCAGTTGGAGACCGTGCGCCTGATGAAGAAGTACGGCTTAACGGACGAGCAGGAGGCTTTGCGCCGCTTCAAGTCCGAGTACGACGCGACGACCGCCGAGCTGGAGAGGCTTTCGAGCCAGTCGGCCTCGCTCAAGTTCTTGGAGCGGCCGCCGCTCACGCTCGACGACCAGCTCGACTACAAGGTCACGCAGCTCCCCGGGGGCGTCCCGCTCGTCGCGTCGAACTTCGAGAACATGACGAGCGCGACCACGGGGCTCGCGCTGCGCCTCGACGGCGTGCCGCAGGAGAAGCTCTTTTATCTTTCGGCGATGCCACAGCTTCTGACGCAGGTCGGCGTCGTCAAGGACGGCAAGGCGATTCCCTTCGAGCAGATGAGCGAGATGCTGAAGAAGGAGATTCTCGCGCTCAACAGCTACTTCAGCACCAACTTCAGCAACGGCCGGGCGGAGCTGGTCGTGCGCGGCTCGGGCAACGACGCGGCCGAGTCGCAGCGCGCCTTGCAGTGGATGAAGCTCGTGCTCACCTCGCCCGACTGGCGGCCCGAGAACCTCGCGCGCATCCGCGACGTGGTGGATCAGGTCTTGAGCGGGATGCGCAACCGCACGCAGGGGTCGGAGGAGTCCTGGGTCAACGACCCGGCGAACGCCTACTGGCGGCAGGACAGCCCGCTGCTCCTCTCGGTCTCTTCGTTCATGACGCAGGCGCACAACGTCCACCGGCTGCGCTGGCTTTTGAAGGACGCCGGCGACGCAGCGCAGCGCGACGCCGTCTCGAACTTCCTTACGTCGCTCGCGGGCGCGAAGGGCAGCCGCGAGGAGTTGAAGTCGCTCCTCGCAGTGTTGCAGGGGAAGAAGGACGCGCAGGCGCCCGCCTCGCTCAAGCCGCAGGCGGACGACTTCGCCAAACTCCCCGAGGGCGCGAAGGCGATTGCCGCCGACGCGGCGAAGGACTTAGACCAGCTGCTCGCGGACATCCCCGACGAGACGCTCGGCGGCGACTGGAACTACCTCGTCACGCAGATGCGGCGCGACCTGCTCGTCCCGCCCGCGCAGGCGCTCGCCGAGCTGAACGAGGCGCGGCAGAGCTTGTTGAAGACGGGCGGCGCGCGGATGTTCATGATCGGCTCGACGCCCGTGCGCGCCTCGCTTGAGCCGGGCGTGCGCGAGCTGCTCGCGGGCCTCCAGACCGCGCCGCACGCGCCCGCGAAGTACACGAGCGCGAGGCTCGTCGAGTCGCGCGTGCAGGAGCGCGTGCGCGACAAGAGCCGGCCGGTCTTCGTCGGGCTCGTCAACCCGAACACGCAGGGCGGCGTCTTCCTCAACTCGGCCCCGGCGGCGACCTACGCCGACGCCGACAACAGGGAGGCCCTGCTCGACTTCCTCGCCTCGCGCCTCTACGGCGGCGGCGGCGCGCACGGCATCTTCATCAAGACGTGGGGCGCGGGGCTCGCTTACTCGAACGGCCTCGGCGGCTCGCCCGCGCAGGGGCGGATCAGCTACTACGCCGAGCGCACGCCCGAGCTGCCGCAGACGCTCCGCTTCGTCATCGACGAGCTGAAGAAGGCGAAGCCCGACCCGGGGCTGGTCGAGTACGCCGTCGCCGTCGCCTTCTCGCAGTTCCGCTCGGCCTCCGGCTACGAGTCGCGCGGCGAGCAGATGGCGAACGACATCGCCGACGGCACGCCGCCCGAGGTCGTGCGCAAGTTCCGGCAGGGCCTGCTCGACCTGCGCAAGTCGCCGAACCTTTCGGACGAGCTGTTCAAGCGCATGAACGTCGTCTACGCGCGCATCCTGCCGGGCCTCGGCGCGAAGGCGTCCGGAGTCGAGGGCGGCGTCTTCTACGTCATCGGCCCCGAGAAGCAGCTCACGGCCTACGAGCAGTACCTCAAGACGGTCGAAGGCCCCGACGCGCGCCTCGTCCGCATCTACCCGCGCGACTACTGGATTCGCGCGAATGACGCCGGAGGCGGCAGCGAAGGTGGAGCGACGGTAAACAAGCCCGGGCAGTAAATCCACCGCAGAGGCACAGAGGCACAGCCATTAGGAAGTTGAAATGCCCAAGGGCTGTGCCTCTGCGGTGAAATTCTTAAGCCGCTAGTTGGATGTGCAGAAGAAGAATCGAAACAGGTATCGCCCAGACGCGCTCCTCACCACTTTCCCGCCAAGACTCTCCATTGGGGCACGTAAAGGGAGCCGAAGCTGGCGTCGGTGACCTTACGTATCCGGTTCAGGTAGCGCGGGCCGCCATGTTTGCGCCCGAAATAAAATTTAACGCCGGCCATCACCAGGACTGAGACCGCGACCCCGGGGGCTAAGGCCAACACCGAATGTGTCGCGACGGCCGCCGCCGCCCCGCCCGCCGCGCCGGCCAGCCCCGCCCGTATCTGCTCACCAACCTTCTCGGCGATCTTCTCCACGGCGCCCTCCGTGATGGCCTCGCGGACCGACGGCGGCAGAAGGCGCTGGCGCTCCCTCCACGTTTCAAGTATCGCGTCTGCCTTCTGCCTCAGCGCCCTGTCTCTGGCCTCCGGCCCCATGCCGGGGGGAATCTCCTGCGCCAGAGCGGCGACCTCGCGGCGGAACTGTTGCAGGTCGGAGTCGTCTTTGATCAGCCCCTGTATGTCTTCCGGCCCCAGCCGGGTGAGGTCGAAGCCGGTCGTAATCACGATCTCCACCAGTTCGTCCACCGTCTCGCCCAGGTCGCCCTCGGCGCGGGCGGTCGGAAGTTCTAACAGTGCCTGAAAGACCTGATCCTCGCGATTGGCGAGCAAGGCGTTGTGCGCCCGCACCGAGGGCGTCACGATGTTCAGTCCCTGATCCTCTTCGACGGCCAGCGCGAGGGTGGACATCACCGCCGCGCCGAGCCGCGGGTGCATGGTCAGCCAGCTCTTCTGGTCCCAGTCCCTGTCCCACTTGTCGTCCGTGTGCCACGCGAGTTTGTGCAGCATGAGGAACTCTCCCAATCCGGGGTCGTCGTGGTTTTCGAGCAGCTTCCTGCTGTTAATCTGAAATGACTTTTTTCCGGAGCGGTATTCCGCGGGCGTGTTGTCCAGGCCGAACCGCCTCTCGATGACGTCGAGGTGCGCTTCAATCTTATCCTTCAGCGCCTTCTGGGCGTCGTGCACGGCGGGGGTGTAAATTTTCGCCTCGCCGAGCAGCGGCTCGTCGTTCCGATCCCTCAGCGATGCGTAGGGTTTGATCGTCTCGTAGTCGCGCGTGGTGAAGAGGTCGGGGACTATGCGCTTGACGTTCCCGAAGCAGAGGAGGGTTGATTTGAGCCAGTTCTCGTTGGTGATGTGGATGTAGGGGTAGTAAAGGGCGCCGCGCTTGGGGACTGCCGGATTCGCCTCCATAAGAGCCTCCTGCCGCCAAAATTTTCCTGGGGAATATCACCAATTCCCCGGCGTGTCAATACGGTCAAGTTGGCAGAAAGGGAGAGGGCCGCCAGGTTCGCGGGCGGCCCTCTCCCTTCCGTCTGGAGGCGCGGCGTTAGCCGAAGATGTCGCGCACCTTGTCCATGAGGCCCTTGTCGGAGAGGTCTGTCTCCTCGATCTGGGCGAGCTGTTCGAGGAGCTTGCGCTGCTCGCGCGTGAGGGTCGTCGGCGTGATGACCGTGACCGCGACGAAGAGGTCGCCGCGCCCGCGGCCGCCCAGGACGGGCATCCCGTGCCCCTTCAGACGGAAGACCGTGCCGGTCTGCGTCCCCGCGGGCACCTTCAAAGCCTCCTGCGCGTCGAGCGTCTGGACGGTCGTCTCCGCGCCGAGCGCGGCCTGCGCGAAGGTGATGGGGATCGAGGCGTAGAGGTTATTCCCCTGCCGCTCGAAGAGGTCGTGCTCCCTGACGTGGATGACGACGTAGAGGTCGCCCGCCGGGCCGCCCTGCGCGCCGGCCTCGCCCTCGCCCGAGAGCTTGAGGCGCGAGCCCGTCTCGACGCCGGCCGGTATCTTCACCTCGATCTGCTTCTCGCGCTCGATGCGGCCCGCGCCCCTGCACGTCTCGCACGGCGTGCGGATGACGCGCCCCGCGCCGCGGCACTGCCCGCAGGTGCGCGCCACCGAGAAGAAGCCCTGCTGGTACCTGACCTGCCCCGTGCCGTTGCACCCGGGGCAATTCTCGGGCTGCGTGCCCGGCGCCGCGCCCGAGCCCTTGCACGCCTCGCAGGCCTCCAGGCGCGGGACTTTGAGCTGCGCCGTCATCCCCTCGGCCGCCTCTTCGAGCGTCATCTCCAGGTCGTAGCGGAGGTCTGCGCCGCGCTGCGCCGCGCCGCGCCGGCCGCCCCCGCGGCCCCCGCCGAACACGTCGCCGAAGCCGAAGAGGTCGCCGAGGATGTCCTCGATGCCGCCGAACCCCTGCGCGCCCCAAGAGCCTTGCGCGCCCGCGCCCGACGAGACGCCCGCGTGGCCGAAGCGGTCGTAGCGCGCGCGCTGGTCGGCGTCCGAGAGGACGGAATAGGCTTCGGCCGCCTCCTTGAACTTCTCCTCGGCCGCCGCGTCGCCGGGGTTCTTGTCCGGGTGGTGGCGGACGGCGAGCTTGCGGTAAGCGCTCTTGATCTCCGCCTCGGTCGCGCCCCGGCTCACGCCGAGGACTTCGTAGTAGTCGCGTTTAGTAGCCATATGAGTTAGAGGTTCAAAGTTCAAAGTTTAAGGTTCAAAGTTCGGTTTGGCAAACGCCAACTTTGAACTTTGAACCTTGAACTTCGAACCCGGAATTTTCCGGCCGGCTCAGCGCCCGTTGTGCTCGACGACGGGGTTGAGCATGGCGAGGGCGAGCTGCTGCGAGATGCGCTCCAACTTCTGCGTGGCGTCCTGAATCGCCTCGACGTTCTCACTCTTGAGCAGCTCCTCGCACTCGGCGAAGGCGTCCTGCGTGATGGCGCGCTCGCCCGAGGAGAGCGAGGAGCCGAACTCGTTGAAGGTGCGCTGCGCGTTGCGCAGCAAGCCTTCGAGCTTCGAGCGCTGGACGAGGAGTTCCTTGGCGCGGCGGTCGGCCTCGGCCGAACTCTGCGCCTCGGCGATCATGCGGTCGATCTCGTCGCCCGAGAGGCCCGAGGTGGGCGTGACCTTCATCTGCTGCTGGCGGCCGCTCGTCCGGTCGGTGGCCGCGACGCTGAGGATGCCGTTGGCGTCCACCTCGAACGTCACTTCAATCTGCGGCCCGCCGCGCGGCCCCGGCGGGATGCCGACCAGCTCGAACTTGCCCAAGCTCCGGTTGTGCTGCGCGATCTCGCGCTCGCCCTGGAGGACGTGAATCTCGACCGACGACTGGTTATCGACGACCGTCGTGAAGGTCTGCGAGTTGTGGAGCGGGATGGTCGAGTTGCGCTCGATGAGCTTGTGGAAGAGGCCGCCGCGCGTCTCGAGGCCGAGCGAGAGCGGGAGCACGTCGAGCAGCACGATGTCCTTCACGTCGCCCGTCAGCACGCCGCCTTGGATGGCCGCGCCCATCGCGACCACCTCGTCCGGGTTGATCTCGGACGAAGGGTCTTTGCCGAAGATTTCGCGCACGGTGCGCGCGATGATGGGCGAGCGCGTCTGGCCGCCGACGAGCAAGACCTTGTCGATGTCCTTCGGCTGGAGCTTCGCGTCCCACAGGGCCTTCTGGCACGGCTCGACCGTGCGCTCGACGAGGTCGGAGATCAGGCCCTCGAAGGTCTCGCGCGTCAGGGTCTTGCTGAAGTGCTTCGGCCCCGAGGCGTCGGCCGCGATGAAGGGCAGGTTGATGTTCGTCTCGGAGAGCGAGGAGAGGTCGCACTTGGCGCGCTCGGCCGCCTCTTTCAAACGCTGGAGCGCGAGGCGGTCGGTGCGCAGGTCGATGCCGGTCTCCTCGCTGAACTGCTTCACCATCCAGTTGATGATGCGCTCGTCGAAGTCCTCGCCGCCGAGGAAGGTGTTGCCCGAGGTGGCGAGCACCTCGTAGACGCCGTCGTTGATTTCGAGGATGGAGATGTCGAACGTGCCGCCGCCGAGGTCGTAGACGGCGATGCGCTCGTTCCCGGCGCGGCCCAGGCCGTAGGCGAGCGCCGCGGCCGTCGGCTCGTTGATGATGCGCTCGACGCGCAGGCCGGCGATCTTGCCCGCGTCCTTCGTCGCCTGCCTTTGCGTGTCGTCGAAGTAGGCGGGGACGGTGATGATGGCCTCGGTCACCGGCTCGCCGAGGAAGTCTTCGGCCGCGGCCTTCAGGCGTTGCAGGACGATGCCCGAAATCTCCTGCGGGCTGTAGACGCGCCCCTGCACCTGGATGCGCGCGTCGCCGTTCGACGCCTCGACGATCTCGAAGGGCGAGGTCTCGCGGGCGCGGACGACCTCCTCCTCCTTGTGCTTGCGGCCGATGAGGCGCTTGACGGCGTAGATGGTGTTGGCGGCGTTGGTGACGGCCTGGCGCTTGGCGATCTGCCCGACGAGGCGCTCGCCCTTGTCGGTGAACCCGACCACCGTGGGGGTGGTGCGCCCGCCCTCCTTGTTCGGCACGATCTGCACCGCGCCGCCTTCGAGGACAGCCACGCAACAGTTGGTCGTGCCCAAATCGATTCCGACTACTTTGCCCATAACTTTTTCTCTCGTGAACTGTGAACGGTAAACCGTGACAAGAAAGGCAGGGTGGAGGGAGAGTTAAGACCGTGACGAGTCGGGAGTCGGGAATGACTCGTCACGGTTGACGGTTTACCCCTTCGTTGCGACCTTAACCATCGCGGGCCGCAGCAGCTTGTCGCCGAGGCGGTAGCCGCGCTGCATCTCCTGCGTGACCGTGTCGGGCTCGTGTGCGTCCGTCTCCTCGGTGGCGACGGCCTCGTGGACGTGCGGGTCGAAGCGCTCGCCGACCGTGGGGACGGCCTCGACCCCCAAGCCTTCGAGCACGCCGCCGAGCTGGCGGTTGATCAGTTCGACGCCGTGGAGGAAGTGCCGGAACTCCTCCGACTCTTTGACCTCGACGAGGCGCTCGGCGTCGAGCGCGCGCTGGAGGTTGTCGAGCACCGGCAGAAGTCTTCGGACGACCTCGCCGAGCGCGCGGTTGTAGGTCTCCGTCCGCTCGCGCTCGGTGCGCTTGCGGAAGTTGTCGAACTCGGCCTGGCGGCGCGCGAGCCTGTCGTTCATCTCCTGCCGCTCGTCCGAAAGTCTTTTAAGCTCGGCCTCGACCCGCTTCAACTCGGCGCGCGTCGCGATCAGCTCGGCCACCTGCGGGCCGGCGCCGCCCGCGGCGTTGCGCGCGGGGTCGGAGGCCGCGCCCGAGGCGCCGCCCCCGCCCTTCTCCTCCGGCTCGACGTGCGAGGCGGTCGTGTCCTGGTCGGTGCGGCTGCGGGGCAATTCCGACGGGTCGGTGCTGCCCGGCGTGTCGCCGCTCCCCTCGCCCGTCTCCTGCTCCCGGCCGTCTTCGATGCGGCGACCCATCTCGGTCGAGTCGTCGTAGGAAGACTGACGGCCGAGTTCGTCGGGCGTCAGGTTCTCGTCCGGCGCGCCGGCCGCGGGCTCCTTGCCCTCCTCGTCGCCGACGAAGCGCACGGGTATTCGATTCGGCTTCCGCCCGCCCTTGTTTGTCATGTCCGATTGAGTCATCCCTTCTGAAGCCCTTCCCCGAAGCCGAAACGAAGCTTGAAGGATTTAAGAGTGAGCCGCCTCGCGCAGCACGCGCTCGACGAGGCGCGCGACGTAGTTGACGGCGGCCATCGTGCGCGCGTACTCCAGACGCATCGGCCCGACGACGCCGACGGTGCCCCCGACGAAGCCCTCGCCGAGCCGGTACGGCGCGGTAATCAGCGCGCAGGATTGCAACTGCGGCGCGCTGTGCTCGCGCCCGATGACGACGTGCACGTCGCCGAAGACCGGCTCGCGCGCGATGCACTCGTTCAGGATTTTGACGAGCCGCGACTTGGCCTCGAACGTGCGGAAGAGTTCCCGCAGGCGCTCCACGTCCGAGAAGTCGGGCTTGGCGAGGATGTTCGACGCGCCGTCGATGTACACGTCGCCGGTCTCGCCCTCGCCGCCCTCGACGCTGCGCTCGAAGAGCAGGACGGCGTTTCTCAACAGCCGGTCGTAGAGCGCCTTCTCCTCGCCCATCAGCGCCAGGACTTCCGCGCGGATGGTCTGCAAAGTCTTGCCCGAGAACTCGGCGTTCAGGTAGCGCGCGGCCGACTCAAGCTCCTCCGCGGTCAGCCGCTCGTCGATGCGGATGATCTTGTTCTGGACGACGTTCGACACGAGCACCAGCACGACGAGGATGCGGCCGTCCGAGAGCGGCAGGAACTCTATGTGTTCGAGCCGGCTGTCCGCGACCGGCGGCGAGACGACGATGCCGACGTTCTCGGACAGCTCGGAGAGGACGTGCGAGACCTTCTCCATCAGCTTCGACGGCTGCGCGAAGGCGTCAGGCTGAAGCCCGAGCCCGCGGTCGATGGCCGAGATGTCGGCGCGCGACAGCCGCGCGTCGCCGATGAAGTGATCGACGTAGAAGCGGTAGCCCTTGTCGGTCGGCACGCGCCCCGCGGAGGTGTGCGGCTGCTCGACCAGCCCGTGCTCTTCCAGCTCGGCCAGAACGTTTCTGATCGTCGCCGAACTCCACCCCGCGCCGAACGACGCGCGCTCCGAGATCGAGCGCGAGGCCACCGGCTCGCCCGTCCGCAGGTGCTCCTTGATGACGGCGGCCAGCACAGCCTGGCCGCGCGCGTCGGGCGACCAGTCGGCCTGCGTGGGTTTTGTCGAGGCTCGGATTGCCATTAACTTAGTTAGAGACGGCGAGCGGGGCTGCAAGGGGAACGGGACGGGCGCGGGCGACACGGCCTCCGGCGCCCATCTTTAGATTGTTTACAGCCCATCCCCCGCACTGTCAAGAATTAAATTCCCGGCCGTGCCGGCGGGGACTGACGGCCGACCGCACCGCGGCCGTCCCGATTATAACGAATCGTCGAAAACGCGCGCAAACCCGCCCGCCGCCGCCCCTTAAACCCTCTGCGGATTCGACTTACAACGTCGTCTCGACAACAGTCTCACGCCGACGTGGTTAAACCGTTGCAGAGAAAGAGGTTGACCAGGGCCGTTTTCGCCCTCTTTAAATTAAGCCGAGAGCCGCGGCCGGCCATTTATCGGGAAGTAAAAGGCTTATCTCATGTCCAAAAACGACTGTTTGACGCCCCCTCCCGTGCCCTCTTAATATCGACCGCACACGCCGGTTACCGTAACGACAGTTCCAAGCGTCTCCCGGCGGCTTCCCGGTCGTAAAAAGCGGCGCTCCGAAACGCAGGGTTCGATAAGCTTATGCCCGACTCACAACCACTGCTCAGCACCCTTTTCGCCGAAGCCTTCCGCACGCTCGCGCCCAAGCGCCCCGTGCCGGAGGTGGACGTGCGCTACTACCCTTACGCGGGCCTGAACCACACCATCCGCCTGCGCTCGGGGCGCGTCTACGTCCGACTCTCCGACGTGTTCAAGTCGGCGCCTTTGACCGTCCACCGCGCGCTCGCCTTCATCCTCGTCTCGAAGCTCCTGCGCCGCCGCGGCGCGCCCTCGCTCTACGAGAGGGTCTACCGCGACTACGCCTTCTCGCCCGAAGTCCTGCGCGCCTCCGACCTCGCGCGCCGCCAGCGCGGGCGCAAGATGGTCTCTTCGGCGCAGGGTCGCGTCTATGATTTGGGACGGATGTTCCAGCGCTTGAACCAGCGCTACTTCGACGGGCGCATCGAACGGCCGACGCTCACCTGGTCGCAGCGCCGCACGCGCACCATCCTCGGCCACCACGACGACGTGCACGACACCATCGTCATCAGCAAGACGCTCGACAGCGAGGACGTGCCCGAGTGGTTCGTCGAGTACATCCTCTACCACGAGATGCTCCACATCAAACACCCGGCGCGCCTCATCAACGGCCGCCGCTACTACCACACCAAGGCGTTCCGCGCCGACGAGCAGCGCTTCCCGCACTACCACGAGGCGCAGCGCTGGCTCGACCAGGTCGCGCGCCAACGCCGCACGCTGCGCGCCCGCGCGGCCTGAAAATTTTTTACTGAACTTTCGCGCCCGACCGTCGTTTACACGCTCAGGAAGGTGGGCTCCTCCGGAAGGGCGGGCGGGCGGCAGAAGATGACAACACTCCCTCCGTTGTCTCTGATGTCTCTCGCCCGCCCTAATGGTTTCGGGCCGTCCAAATTTTCTCACCCGCGTGCGCGCCGACGGATTTCTTGACTCGCACACACACGCGTGCTAGCTTCCGCCCTGCTTTCAACCAACAACAATTTCAAATTTGAAATTTCAAATTTCGAATTTGCATCCACGCACACCGGAGGACTCTGCGCATGAGCGAGAAGGTTTTCAAGGGGGTCGAGATCGTCGGCACCTCCGACCAGAGCTTCAGCCACGCCATCGAGGTCGCGGTCAAGCGCGCGCGGCAGACGCTGCGCGAACTCTCCTGGTTCGTCGTCGAGGAGATGCGCGGCGGACTACAGGCGGGGCGGCTCGAATACCAGGTCACGCTCCGCGTCTTCTTCCAGCTCGAGTCGCAGGAGGCGGCCGACTCCGAGGGCACGTTGGTCTGAGCGGCGCCCGCTGGACAAAGGGGCGAGGCCGTAGCTAGACTACGGGGTTTGCGAAAGGCTGCGCGGGGCTCTCTGTGGGGCCGCGTGAACTCTTTCGGGCAGACACGTCGAAATTTCAAACGCTTCGGAGTCAGAATTTTTATGGCAATCTCCGCGACCCAAATCCGGAAGGGCATGGTCATCGTCTTCGAGGGCAAGCCCTGCAAAGTCCTCGACGCGCGCCACCACACGCCCGGCAACCTGCGCGCGATGATGCAGACGAAGCTGCGCGACCTGCGCACGGGCTCAAGCTTCGAGCACCGCTTCCGCTCGGCCGACACCGTCGAGCGCGCCGCGATGGAACAGCACGAGATGGAGTTCATGTACGCCGACGGCTCGCACTACCACTTCATGAACACCGAGAACTACGAGCAGACGGCGCTCTCGGACGAAGACCTCGGCGACATGGCGCAGTGGCTCCTGCCCGGCATGAAAATCCAGGCCGAGTACTACGAGGGCTCGCCCATCGGCATCGACCTGCCGGCCTCCATCGAGCTGACCGTGGTCGAGACCGAGCCGACCCTCAAGGGCGCGACCGTCTCGAACGTCAACAAGCCGGCCAAGCTCGAAAACGGCGTCACCATCTCCGTCCCGCCCTTCGTCAACGAGGGCGACCGCATCCGCGTAGACCCGGTGGAAGGCCGCTACATGGAGCGGGCGAAGTAGCCTTTTAAGTTCAAAGTTCAAAGTTTGAAAGTTCAAAGTTGAAGACGACGCTGTCGGCTCTCAACCTTGAACTTTAAACTTTGAACTTTGAACTTTGAACTCATGTATTTCCTGTACAGCATCCTCCTCGGCATCGGCGTCTTAGCGCTGCTGCCGAGGTTTCTTTTGGACGCGGCGCGGCACGGGAAGTACGCGGCGGGGTTGGGCGAGCGCGCGGGCTCTCTGCCGAAGTTCGACGCCGGCGGGCGCCCCGTCGTGTGGCTCCACTGTGTCTCGGTGGGCGAGGCGCAGGCGGCGCGGCCGCTGGCGCGGGCGCTTTTGGAGGAGTACCCGGGGCACGCGCTCGTCGTCTCGACGACGACGCTGACGGGTCAGCGCGTCGCGCGCGAGGCGTTCAAGGGCCGGGCCGCGCTGGTCTTCTACTTCCCCTTCGACTGGGCCTGGAGCGTGCGGCGCGCGCTGCGTGCGGTGAACCCTTCGGTCGTGCTGCTGATGGAGACGGAGCTGTGGCCGCGCTTCTTCCGCGAGTGCCGGCGGCGCGGCGTCTCCGTGGCGCTCGTCAACGGCCGCATCTCGGAGAAGTCTTTCGGCCGTTACAAGCTCATCCGCCCCTTCATCCGCCGCGTCCTGTCCGACCTCTCGCTCGCGGCCGTGCAAACGGAGGCCGACGCCGCGCGGCTCGTCGAACTCGGCCTCGCGCCCGAGCGGGCGCGCGTCACCGGCAACGTCAAGTTCGACATCGAGGAGACGGCGGCCCTCCCGCTCACGGAAGAGCTGCGCCGCCGTTTCAACGTCAGCGAAGACCGCCCGCTCGTCGTCGCCGCCAGCACGCACGCCCCCGAGGAGCGCGTCGTCCTCGAAGCCTTCCGGCTCGTCAACTTCGATGCAAAACGACCGCGCCTGCTCGTCGCGCCGCGGCACCCGGAGCGCTTCGGCGAGGTCACCTCGCTGCTCGAAGCGTCGGGGCTCGCCTGGGCGCGGCGCACGAACGAGGCTCGGGAGTCGGACAGAGACTGCGACGTAATTCTGCTCGACAGCATCGGCGAGCTGCGCGCGGTCTACCCGCTGGCGGAGGTGGTCTTCGTCGGCGGGAGCGTCGCGCCCGTGGGCGGGCACAACGTCCTTGAGCCGGCGCTCGACGCGCGCGCGATCGTCACCGGCCCGCACACCTCGAACTTCAAGTCCGTCGTCGCCGCGCTCCTCGAACGCGACGCCCTCGTCCAACTGCCGCACGCCGAAGAACCGCAGGCGGCCGCGCGCGAACTCGCACGCGCGCTCCGAGAGCTGCTCGGCGACGAGGTCAGACGCCGCCGCACGGGCGCGCGCGCGCGCGCCGTCCTCGAAGAGAACCGCGGCGCCACCTCACGCACCGTCGAACTGCTCGCCCCGCTCCTGAACCAGATGTCGGATGCCGGACGTCGGATGTTAGTCGAAGAGAAGACACTGACATCTAACATCTAGCATCCGACGTCTCGCCTTTATGTCGCTCGCACTGGCACCGCTCGGCATGCTCTACGGCGCTGCGGCGCGGGCGCGCCTGCGCCTGTACCGCTCGGGCTTTCTGAAGAGCGAGCGGGTGGGCGCGCCCGTCGTGAGCGTGGGGAATCTGACGGCGGGGGGGACTGGAAAGACGCCGCTGGTCGAGTGGGCGGCGAAGGCGCTGGCGCGTGAGGGGTTGAGGGCGTGCGTGCTGACGCGTGGGTACGGGCGCGCGGACGAGGGCCGGCGGGTGGTCGCGTCCGACGGCGCGCGTGTGCTGGCGGAGGTTTCGGAGTGCGGGGACGAGCCGAGGCTTCTGGCGGAGAGGTTGCTGGGCGCGGCGGCGGTCGTCTGCGACCGCGACCGCGTGGCGGCGGCGCGCTGGGCGCGCGCGGAGTTGGGGGCGGAGGTCTTCGTCCTCGACGACGGCTTTCAACATTTGCGGATCGCGCGCGACTTCGACCTCGTGACGCTCGACGCGACGGCGCCGTGGGGCGGCGGGCACATGCTGCCGCGCGGCCGTCTGCGCGAGCCCGCGTCGGGGCTCGCGCGCGCCGACTGCGTCGTCATCACGCGCGCAGAGCTGGCCGAGGACATAGAAGGCTTGCGCGCGGAGGTCGCGCGGATGAGCGAAGGGCGTGCCGCCGTCTTCACGTCGAGGGCGCGGGGGCTCAGCCTGACGCCGCTGTCGGGATACGGTAGGGCGGTTGCGGACGACAAGGCTGAGCTTATCCCAAAAGGGTCGGCCGGGGCGTTCTGCGCGGTCGGCAATCCGCGCGCGTTCTTCGAGAACCTGCGGCGCGGCGGGTTCGGGCTTCGTTACGAGCGCGCCTTTCCTGACCATCACCCGTACGGGCAGGCCGACGTGGAGAGCGTCGAGCGCGAGGCTGCGGCGAGGGGAGCGGAGGTGCTCCTGACGACGGCGAAGGATGCGGTGAAGTTGCGCGGGTTGGATTTCGCGCTCCCCTGTTACGTGGTCGAGACCGTGTCGGAGTTCGACGAAGAGGCGCGGCTGCTCGGACTCCTGCGCGCGGCCGTGCCGGCGAAGCGTTAGTTAAAGGCGAGGCAGAAAAGTTAAGAGGCGCCGCGACTGTCGAGTCGCGGCGCCTCTTAACTTTTCGGAGAATTCAGCGCGGCCCGACGACGGGGCCGGGCGGCGCATCGTCGAGCTTGGGCGGCTTGTTGTCGTCGTCCTTGGGCTTGTCCGGCTTGGGCTTGTCGTCCTTGGGCGGCGCGGGCGGCGGCGCCTCGACGTTGGCGTTGACGTTGATGGGCCTGTTGTTGCGCTTCGGCGTCGGCGTGGGCGCGGGCGGCGGCGCGTCCGCGTTGTCGTCGTTCTCGTTGGCGGGCTCCTTGACCTCGCCGGCCTTGCGCGCCTCGGGCGTCGGCGTGGCCCCGGCCTTCGGGTTGGTCTCGCCGCCGGCCGGCGTGGTGCCCTCGACGGCGCCTCCGACCGCGCCGCCCACGTTCGTCGTCGCGGGCGTCGGCGAGGAGGAAGGGGCCGAAAGGTTGTGCTCGGCCTGACCCGTCGGCGGCGAGATGGGCTGGACGGGCCGGCCGTTCGGGTCGGCCTGGAGCGGGGTCGCGTTCGGCTGCGCCTGCTCCGAAGAGACGCCGCGCCGCTGGAAGGCGAAGAAGACCGCGAAGACGATGGCGATCACCGCGATGGCCGGGACGGCGACGCGCCAGGGGTTGAAGGAGGACTCTGCGGGGAGCGGCGCGACGGGCGGCGGCAGCTCTTCGCCCGTGGTCGTCGCCGCGGCGACCGCGGCCGTGAACGCGGCCGGCCTGTGGCCGGCGCTGACGACCGTCGCCTCGTCGTCGTCGGCGCGGCCGACCGTTGTGCGCGCCGGCTCGTTGGGCGAGGTCGGCGAGCCGATGCGCTCGGTGTCGAGGATGGCGGCGGCTGCGGCGGCCGCGGGCGCTTCGGCGGCCGCTTCGGCGAGCGCCGCGGCCAGGTCGGTCGCCTTCTGAAAGCGGTCTTCGGGCCGCTTGGCGAGCGCGCGCGCGACGACGCGGCCGACCCCTGCGGGCAGGTCGGGCCGCTCTTCGAGGATGGAGGGCGGCTCCTGCTGGATGTGCTTCATCATGATGGCCGTCGGCGAGTCGCCCGAGAAGGGGACGTGGCCGGCGAGCATCTCGTAGACGATGACGCCGAAGGAGTAGATGTCGGAGCGCGCGTCGATGGCGGAAGCTTGCGAGCACTGCTCGGGCGACATGTACTGCGGCGTGCCGATGATGAGGTTGGGCGCGGTCAGGCCGGGGTCTGTCTCGTGGACTGAGCGCTCGGTCTGCTGAATCTTGGCGATGCCGAAGTCCAAGACCTTGGCCCAGTCGCCGCCGGTCTGCTCTTCGAGCATGATGTTGTCGCTCTTGAGGTCGCGGTGGACGACGCCCTCGCTGTGCGCGGCCTCCAGGGCGCCCGACACCTGGCGCACGATCTCGACCGTGCGCGCGAGCGACATCGGCCCGCCCGAGCGCACGATGTCTTTGAGCGTGCGGCCGCGTAGGTACTCCATGACGAGGTAGACGATGCCGTTCTCCGACTCGCCGAAGTCCGTGACGTTGATGGCGTGCGGGTGCGAGATGCGGGAGGCGGCCTTGGCCTCGCGCGTGAAGCGGGCCACGATCTTGTCGTCGGCGGCGAGCGCGGGGTGCAGGACTTTGACGGCGACGACCTTCTCCATCAGGACGTGCGTCGCGCGGTAGACGCAGCCCATGCCGCCCTCGTCGATCTTGTCGTCGATGCGGTACTTCCCGGCGAGCACCTGCCCGACGAGCCGGTCGTCGTTGCCCGAGCGCTTGAGGACGGCGCCGTCGGCCGGGCACAGCGTCGTGGTCTCGGCGTACTGCCTACCGCATGTCGGGCATGTCTTCATCGAGGATTACGCCCCGTCTGCAACTCTGTTTTCAGGGGAGACCTGAGCGTATCACACCGCTTTCGCAAGGCGCAATGCGCAGGGTCTCGCGCGCAAAGGGGTTGGAGAATAGATAGTTGGCAACGTATTATTCCCGGCGTGCCGTCGAAGGGTCGTTGTGGCAGCCGGGCGTGAAGGCCAGGCAGCCGGGTCAGCAAACTCCCGCGCCGGGCGGGTACAAAGGGGGTTGACATGAAGGCTCTGGGTTCGTTGACGCTGATGGTTCTACTGGCGGGGGCCGCCGTCGCGCAGGAGGCGGCCGCCACGCCGCCGCCGCACGGCGTCTCGGTGCTCAAGACGCGCTGGGAGAAGCGCGTGAACGGGCCGCTGCCCGTCTTCGATGCCATGAACGGGGTGAGCGACAGGGCACAGCTCGAGCGCGAGCGGAAGGACGCGATCATCACGAACCGTGCTCTGGATCAGCTCGGGCTCAGCCCGGTCGCGCCGCCCACGGAGCCGCGCAACGGGAAGAAGGACGCGCCCCCGGTGGAGAGGAGCGACAACCAGACCTACTACCTCTACGAGGCCAAGGTCAGCAACAACGGGGCGAAGAAGATTCGCCTGCTGGTGTGGGACTACATCCTCTCCGAGCCGAAGACGCAGGGCGAGGTGGGACACCACCAGTTCGAGACCAAGATCAACATCGGCGTCGGGCAGACCAGGAGCCTGCTGGCGTGGTCTACGCTGCCGCCGGCCTCGACCGTCAACGTCGCGCAGTCCGACAAGCAGGTGCGCGGCCAGTACACGGAGCGCGTGGAGATACAGCGCGTCGTCTACGAGGACGGCACGGTCTGGGAGCGCGAGCCGAAGCAGTAGGGCAGGCCGCCGAAGTGTTGCGCGTGAATAAGAAGGGGGGGCGCGCCGGGCGATGTCCGGCGCGCCCCTTTCGCGCGTGCGCGGCGCGCTTCGCTTCTGGCCTCGCGCTTCCCTCCTCTGTTAAATTCCGGGGCATGACAGTCGCGCTGCGCGTGGAAAACGTGTCGAAGCAGTACCGCATCTACGCGCGGCCGGGCGACCGCCTGAAGGAGTCTCTGACCCGCGGGCGGCTGAAGCGCCACCGCGAGTTCTGGGCGCTGAAGAACGTGAGCTTCGAGGTCGAGGCCGGGACGACGACCGGCATCATCGGGCCGAACGGGTGCGGGAAGTCCACGCTGCTGCAGATCATCGCCGGCACGCTTGAGCCGACCGTGGGGAACGTCTGGCGCGAGGGGCGCGTGGCCGCGCTGCTCGAACTCGGGGCGGGCTTCGACCCGGAGGGAACGGGCGTCGAGAACGTCTACATGAACGCCGCGCTGATGGGCCTCTCAAGGCGCGAGACCGAGCGGCTCTTCCCGGAGATCGAGCGCTTCGCGGAGATCGGCGACTTCATCCGCCAGCCCGTCAAGACCTACTCTTCGGGGATGTTCGTCCGCCTCGCCTTCGCCGTCGCCTCGAACGTCGAGCCCGACATCCTCGTCATCGACGAGGCGCTCGCCGTCGGCGACGCGGTCTTCCAGCACCGCTGCCTGCGCCGCATCAAGGAGATTCAGGAGCGCGGCGCGACCGTCCTCTTCGTCTCGCACGACGCGGCGGCCGTCCGCGCGCTCTGCACGCGCGCCGTCCTGATGAGCGCCGGCCGGGTGCTTTCGGACGGCCCGCCGATTGAAGTGCTGAACCACTACCAGAAGACCGTGATGGAGCGCGAGCAGGCGTACGAAGAGGAGGAGGCCGCGGCCGACGGAACCGACGCGGAAGACGCTCTTGAGGTAGGAGAGGGCTTCGCGCCTTTGCGCTACACGTACCGGCACGGAGACGGCTCCGCGGAGATCGTGAGCGCGGAGCTGCTCGACGCGGCGCGGAGGCCGGTCGGGGTGGTCGAGACGGGGTCGCCCCTGACGGTGCGGATGCGCGCGCGCATCAACCGCGAGGTGGACGACGCGGTCTTCGGCGTCCTCGTCAACGACAGCCGCGGCGTCCACGCCTACGGCACGAACACGAAGGAGCAGCAGGTAGACCTCGGGCTGCTCCGGCGCGGCGAGCTGGTCGAGGTCAGCTTCGCCTTCGACTGCTGGCTCGGGCTCGACCAATTCTCCGTCTCGCTCGCCGTCCACAGCCGCGACGGCGTCAGCTACGACTGGCTCGACGGCGTGCTCTTCTTCCGCGTCACGAGCCCCGTCCTCGTCGAAGGCATCGCCAACCTCAACGCCACCGCGACCGCGCGCCGCGTCGGAATGCGGATTGGCGAGACGGGGGGACAGGGAGAAGGGGTGATGGGGGGAAAGAGACCTTCCGGCCGAACGTCCCCCAGTCTCCCCGTCCCCCCTTCTCCCCGTCCGACTTAGATACCGCAATCCGCAATCGAAGGAACTAAGATGTCTGACTTAGAAGTCGAGAACACCCTGCGCGAGATACGCGAGCGCGTGCTGGCGGACGCGCAGCGGCGCGCGCCGGCCGCGGCGGCGAACGGCGTGACGGCCGCGGCCGCGTCGAACGGCGCGGAGGCGTCGGTCACGAACGGGCACGCCGCCCCTTCGTCCGACGCGCTGGCGCGGATGGACGCGAACCTCGCCACGACGGCGCGCGCGTGGTCGCGCCTGCCGCCGCTTTTGAGCTACCGGCGCGGCGCGGCGGCGCGCTTCGAGCTGTGGCTCAAGCGGCTCGTCAAGCGGGCGGTTCACTGGTTCACCTGGGAGCAGGTCAACTTCAACTCGGCCGTCCACCACGCGCTCGGCGACGCGCGCGCCGCGCTGGCCGCGCAGGAGCAGGCGCTGGCGCGCGCGCGCGAAGAGTTCCTCGGCGAGCTGCGCGAGCTGCGCGCCGAAGGCGAGGCCGACCGCGCGCGGGCCGCGGAGTTGCAGGCGCGGCTCGCGCGCGCCGAGGCGCAGGTCGCAGAGGCGCAGGCGCGCTTCGAGTCGGGCGGCGCGCAGTTGCGACAGGCTTTCGCCGCCGGGCTCGAACGCATCGCCGAGTCGCAGCGCGCCGCGGCCGCCGCCCTGCGCGAAGAGCTGGGCGGGCGGGCGGAGGCTTTGCACGCCGAGACGAACGCGCGCGCCGCCGAACTCCGCGCAGAGGTGCGCGAGCGCGCGGACGCCCTGCTCGAAGAGCAGCGCGTCTGCTTCAAACAACTCTCGCTCGAAGCGGGCGAGCTGGCCGTCTCACACGACCGCGCCCGCCGACAGTTGGAGGCGCGGCTCGAAACGCTTGAAAACCGTAAACCGTGAACCGTAAACCGTGACAAGGAGGAACAGCGGTTAATCTTGTCACGGTTTACGGTTCACGGTTCACGTCTTTTATGACTGACGATCTCTACCGACGCGCGGGGGTCGAAGACCTCTCGGAGTTCTACCGGACGAAGTTCGTGTCGGACGAGGTGCTCGACGCGCGCTACTTCCGCGCGCTCGACCGCTTCGACATGCGCTTCGCGCGGACGATGTGGGTCTACGACAACGTGCGCGCGGGCGCGCGCGTCCTCGACCTCGGCTGCGGCGCGGGGATGCTCGCGCTCCTCAAGCGCAAGGGCGTCACGCTCGCGGGCGTTGACCTCTCCGCGGAGTGCGCGCTCGCCGCGCGCCGCAACGGCTACGACCTGACCTGCGCGGCCGAACTCACCCGCCTCCCCTTCGCCGAAGACTCCTTCGACTACGTCGTCTCGCTCGACGTGCTCGGCCACGTCGAGTTTAAAGATAAGGACGCCGTGCTCGCGGAGGTCGCGCGCGTGCTCCGGCCGGGCGGCGTCACGCTGCACGGCATCGAGTGCACCGACCGGCGCGCGCAGAAGAGTTACGAGGAGATGTCGGAGGAGGAGCTGCGCCGCTTCGTCGCGGTGGACGGGCACGTCGGGCTCGAAGAGGAGCAGGAGCACGCGGCGCGCTTCCAACGCTTCTTCCGGGAAGTCGCGTGGGAGCCGCGCTACGCGCTCTGCCTCTCGGCCGAGGAGTTCGTCAAGCAGCGCGAAGAGTACGGCCTGCCCTTCGAGCCCGACTTCGTCGAGTACCTGCGCGGCCTCTCGCAATCGGAGCGCCGCGCCTTCGACATGGCGATGGGCTACGTCTTCAACAAAATCTCCGACCTCCACGTGCGGCTCCCGAAGAGCGGGCTCTACGTGCTCCTGAAGGCTTCCGACGCGCCGCTCGGCCCCTTCTACAACGAGCACCGCGAACGCTCCGGCCTCTTCGCCAACACTCCCGCCGAGGAATCGCCGCGCACGCTCTGCCTCGACCGCTCCGCGGAATTCGACGAAGGCTGGTACGAGCCGAACATGCTCCCGCCCGTCGCGCGCTGGATGAAGGCGCGCGGCCGCGTGCGCTTCGGCGCCTCTCATCTCAAGACGCTCCGCCTCGACCTCTCCTCGCACATGCCCGACCTGCGCGAGCGCCCGCTCGGCCTCGAAATATCGCTGAACGGCCGCACGCTCTGTGCCCTCTCCCTCCTCCGCCACGGCTGGCTCGAACTGAACATCGCCGTCCCCGAAGAACTCTCCGCCGCCGGCGCCTACGAACTCGAACTCCGCGCCGCGCGCACCTGGCAGCCCCGCCCGCACGACCCACACAACCGCGACGACCGCCAACTCTCCGTCGCCGTCTGCAACTTCGAAGCTCTCGGATGATTGGCGATCTGTCCCGTGTATGTGAAGGCCGGAATTATCCCGGCGGTCGGGATGCGCCGAGACGCGCTTCGAGGTTTTCGCGCAAGCTTCGGAAGTGCTCTTCGGGGACGGAGGCGATGGAGCTTTGGAGGCGTGTGACGACGGGCTGGAGTTTGCGCGCCTCTTCGGGTTCGACGCTTTCGATGGCCTCGGCGACGCGCTCGGGCCGCGGCGGCTGACGGCGAAGGCTGCGCGAGAGGAGCGCGGCCGCCGCGCGCAGCACGCCCTTCGACTTGCGGAAGGTGCCGCCGATTGCCGACTCCAAAGGCTTGATGGGCGCCTCGCGGCAGACGGCGTCAATCGCCTCGCTGACGGCGCGCGCGCCGTGCGCGTCGAGCAAACTCGGGGCGCCCTCGCGGCGGCGCAGGGCGTGGCCGACGAGATAACCGAAGTGATAAGTGCGGCTCGTCAAATCGACCGCGCGCTTCCATTCGAGGAAGTAGAAAATCTTTCGGAAGATCGCCTTCAAAGGGTAGACGAGCACCGTCCCGACGCACCCGCGCACGCACCCGCCCCCGCGCTCCGACGCGAGCGCGTCCAACTCTTCCTCGCCCAACGCGCGGCCCGCCGACGCCGCCAGACTCCGCACCAAACGCTTGCGAAAATAGTTCTTGACGAGGTCGTCCACGAGCGGCACCGGAATCAACGGCGTCAGCCCCGTCAGCAACGCGTGCGTCACGAGCACGTGCTGCTGCGCGCCGCCTTCGCCCTCTGCCCGAACCAATGCCTCCCGCCTCTCTCCCATGCTCACCTCCGCATGATACAGTACCGCGACACAGACGCCGATGCCCATCCGAAACATACTCATCTGCAACACACAGGTTCCGTTCACGACCGGCGGCGCGGAGTCGCACGTCGAGGGTCTGCGGCGCGCGTTCGTCGCCGCGGGCTACAACGCGGAGGTGGCGGCGCTCCCCTTCAAGTGGTACCCGCCCTCCGAGATCATGCGCGGCGCGCTCGCGTGGCGGATGCTCGACGTGACCGAGGCCAACGGCAAGCCCATCGACCTCGTCGTCGGGATGAAGTTCCCCGCCTACACGGTGGCGCACCCGCGGAAGGTTCTGTGGGTGATTCACCAGTACCGCTCGGCCTACAACCTCTGGGGCACGCCCTTCGACGACCTCTCGACCTACCCCGACGGCGCGCGCGTGCGCGACCTCGTCCGCCACTGCGACGAGCGCTTCATCCCGGAGGCGCGCAAGGTCTTCGCCAACTCGCGCACGGTCGCCGAGCGGATGCTCCGCTACAACCGCATCGAGAGCGAGCCGCTCTACCACCCGCCCCCGCGCGCCGGGAGTCTGCGCGCGGGCGCGCAGGGCGACTACGTCTTCTACCCGAGCCGGCTTGAGCCGCAGAAGCGGCAGGAGCTTTTGCTCGAGGCGCTCTCCTTCACGCGCACGCCCGTCCGCGCCGTGCTCGCCGGCTCGGCGCAGGAGATGTCGCACTACGAGTCTCTGGTCAAACAGTTCGGCGTCGGCGGACGCGTCGAGCTGCGCGGGTTCGTGGCCGAGGAGGAGTTGTTGGGGCTGTACGCGAACGCGCTCGCGGTCTGCTACCTGCCGTTCGATGAGGATTACGGCTACGTGACTTTGGAAGGGATGCTCTCTTCGAAGCCGGTCGTCGTGCCGCGCGACGGCGGCGGCGCGACCGAGTTCGTCGAGCACGGCTCCGAAGGCTTCGTCTCCGACCCCGACCCGCGCGCGCTCGCCGAATGCCTCGACCAACTCTACGCCGACCGCGAACGCTCCCGCCGCATGGGCGAGCGCGGACGCGAGAAACTGTTGTCGATGAACCTCTCGTGGGAGAACGTCGTCGAGAAGATCATCAACGCCGCGGGCTGAAAAGTCAGAAGTCAGTAGAAAACCCTTCTTCCTACTGACTACTGGTTTCTGACTTTTTGTACTCCTCCGACTCCATGAAGGCGCGGCTCAGGCTGCGGTAGTCCCCGTTGCGCGAGAGCACGCCGAGCCAGAAGTCGAAGCCCTCCGGGTCGGGGTCGCGGCCGAGGTAGCCGAAGAAGTGCACGCGCACGTACGCCTCTTCGTACTCGCGCGCGTCGTAGTCCGCGGAGGCGGCGTCGAGCAGCGCCCCTTCGCGCGCGGCGTTCCCGCCCGCGAGGACGAAGGCGAGCACCCTCTGACTCCTGACGAGTTGATGTTCCCACTCCGGCGCGCCGACGTAGAGGTCGTGGCCCATCACCTTCAAAGCACCCATGAACTCGTCCCTCATCGGCATGCGCCCGCGGTCTGCCTTGAGGATGCGGTAGACGAAGAAGCCGACGCGCGGGAACTCCTCGATTAAAGCATAAGGGTCGCGCCCGACGCGCGCCGCCAGCTCGCGCGGCGCGGGCGCCGCCTTCGAGGCGTCGGCGGCGGCCGGGTTGACTTGATAGATGATGACGTTGCCGGCGCGGTAGACGGCGCGGAGGTTGGCGTCGAAGAAGGAGGCGTCCGCACGCATGTCGCGCCGCTCGGCCTCGCCGAGGTAGACGTAATCGACGCCGTAGTATCTCAAAAGCTCAAGTGCGTCCGACGCGCCCGCGTAGATGCGTCGCACGTCCGCCTCGCGCGCGCGGAACTCGTAGCCGTGCGCCCAGAGCCAGTCGGTCGGCCCGCGCACGACCGGGCGCCCGGCCAGCGCGAGCGCGGGGTGGTTGAACGCGGGCGCCGTCAGGAAGAGCGCGCGCGGAGCCGTCGCCTCGCGCACGAAGCGCGCGGCCTCCACGTCCGACTCCGAGAAGAGGAGCGCCGAGGCCCCGGCCTCCGCACGCAGCGCGGCGACGCCGGTCACAATTGAGAGGAGCGTGAGCAAGACCGCGAGCGGCGCCAGTAACGCTCTCAAACGTCGCGCACGCGCGAGCGAGACGAGCCAGCGCGCGACGAGGGCGCTGTTGACGGCGTGCCAGTAGTACGTGAGCTTGCCGTTGTCGAAGACGTTCGGCGAGACGACGACCGTCAGCGCGAAGACGAGCAGCAGCAACGCCGCGGCGTAGAAACTCTTCCAAGCGCGCGGCGCCGCCCACCACGCCGGGACGGCGAGCGCCAGCGGCACGCCGAAGTTGCGCAGCATGTAGACCGCGAACGAGGGCGCGTCCGAGCCCATCCAACCCGCTTGCAAACGCACCACCTGCCCGGCGCCCGCCTGCCGCGCCAACTCGAACAACTGCGGCGATGCCAGAACCAAAGCCGGCGCCCAGAACCAGAGCCACTCGCGCCGCGGCCTCAACAGGAAGAGCGCGACGCTCACGAACCCGACCGCGATATAACTGTGCGTGTGAAAGAGCGGCAGCACGCCCGCCAGCACGCCCGCCGCGAAAAGCAGAGGGGGAGAGTGGGAGATGGGGTGACTGGGGGATGTTTGACAACGTGACTCCTTATCTCCCCGTCTCCCCGTCTCCCCGTCTCCCCGTCTCGTCGCTCTGCCATGCCAGCGCTGCCAGACAATCGCGAAGAGCGTGAAGATCATTAGTCCGACCGGCAGGCCGTAGAGCGCGGCGCGCTGCGGGAGGAGCGTGTCGGTGACGAGGTTCGTCCAGTGAATCCCGCGCGACCAGTCGTTCGCGTAGTTGAAGGGGAGCGCGCCCCAGAACTCTGCGAAGGTGCGCCCGCTCCTCCGCCAGTCTTCGTAGAGATTGAGGAAGCCGAGGCCGCCGTTTAAGAGGAACAGGCAGGCCGCCAGCGCCGCCGCCCGCGCCGTGCGCGCGAGGCGCAGCGCGAAGCCGTAGAAGATTCCGACGAGCGAGAAGGCCAGCGGCAGCGCCGTCCAGAGGAACGCCGCGCGCATCGAGAGCCCCGCCGCCATCAACGCCCCCGCGTGGAAGTCCGGCAGGAACGGGTAGCGCAAAGGCTCGCCCGCCATCGCCGTGTAGGCCGGCGGGAAGTTCTCGCCGTACCCGAAGGACGAGGCCAGCGCCGCGTGGAAGCTTAGGTCGTACCACGCGCTCCCGCCCGAGTAGACGCCGCCCGGCCCCTCCGCGAACGTGTGCGTCGAGAACAGCCCCCACAAGACCGGCGCGAAGAGAAGCAGCACCGCCGCGAGCCAGAGGTGCCCGCGCTCGAAGCAGACGGCAGGCCCGAACAACTTCAAACGTCCGCGCCGCCACCCGGCGAGCCAACGCGCCGACAAGAGCGCGGCCCCGGCCCACACGAACACGGTCGCCCACGCCACGACCGCCCACGTCAAACGCCCCTCCCAGCGCGCGAGCGCATAAGCCGCAAGCGCCCCCAGCATCCACCCGGCCGCCACGCCCCACAACCCCTGCTCCCAAACCTCCAACACGCCGCGCCCCACCCGCCGCGCCACCAGCGCGCCGAGCAAAGCCGACCCGATGAGAAAGAGTGTCGCCAGCATGGTAAGAAGTGATGAGTGATGAGTGATGAATGAAAGACGGCTTGCCTTTCATTCATCACTCATCACTCATCACTGTTTCTGCCTCGCCTTATACTCAATCGAGTCGCGGAACGCGAGGGCGAGCTTATCCGCGTCGTTGGTGCGTTCGAGGTTCGAGAGCCAGAAGTCGAAGCCTTCGAGGCTGTGGTCGGGCGGGTCGTCCGGGTTGCGGCGGAGGAAGGCGAAGTAGTGGAGCAGGAGGAGCGCGCGGTTGCGCTCGCGCTGTTCGAGCCGCGGGTCTGCGGCCGCCTTGAGGAGCGCGCCGGCGCGCGTCTCCGTCTGCGCGGAGAGGGCCGAGGCGAGCGCGGCGCGCGCCGACGGGTCAACTTCAACGCCCGCGTTCTCGTAGAGACGCGCGGCAAAGCGCGCGTCGTCCGTCTCGCCGAAGAGTTCGCCGAACTCGGGGCGCCTCTCCCACTCGCGCGCGACCGCGGCCAGGCGGTTGTCGAAGTCGCGCTGGGCCTCCTCCGTGCCCGGGATGAGGCCGCGGCCGAGAGCGCGCGCGTCCCGCATGAACTCGTCGTAGCGCGGCATCCGCCCGCGCGCGACGAGGTGCAGGCGGTAGAGGGCGCGGCTCCAGTCCGTGTACTGGCCGAGGAGGTTGACCGTGTCTTCGTCGAGCATCGAGGCCCAGTCGCGCAGCTCAAGCTCGGCGGGCGGCGAAGCCTCGGCGCGCGCGTCGGGCTCGGTCTTGACGACGGCGTAGAGGTCGTCGCGGTTGTCGAAGCGGTTGACGAAGCGCAGGCGGCCCGTGGCGACGGCGCGCGAGAGGAAGGTCGCGTAGTTCGTGCGCCGCTCGGGCGGGAGCGACTCGTTCTTGACGACGACGTAGGAGGCCGGAATCTGCTCGAACAGGTTCATGAGCCCCAGCGGAATCGTGCCCGCGGACGTCCAATGCTCGATCTCGTCCGACTGCGGCGAGTTGAAGCCGGAGGTGCCGACGATGAGCGGCTTCTGGTGGTCGGCCGCGCGCAGCATGTAGGCGTGGTTGTAGTCCGGCCCCGTCGGGAGGACGACGACGCCGCCGCGCATCTCCGTCTCTTTCAGCCGGCGCGTGACGGCGTCCGGGTAGGCCGCGCCGCGCACGATCTCCAAAGGCGCGCCGTTCAGCTCCGCCAGCAGCAGCGCGCATGCCGCCGCGTAGACCGCCCACACGGGCACGCGCGGCCGCCTCGCCGTTATCGCCGCGGCGAGGGCGCGCACGCCGAGGCCCGCGAGCAGCGAGAGGCCGAGGCAGGCGAACATCGCGCCGCGGGTCGGCACGCGCATGCTGCGGAAGATCGGGAGCAGGTCGTAGCAGATGCGGTAGAAGAAGAAGTTCCAGCCGAGCGAGTAGCAGAAGCCGACCACGGTCAACATCACGCCGAGCCAGAAGGCGTCGCAGCGCCGCCCGGACTTCAACGTCTCGACGAGGTTCGCGTGCGCCGCGCGCAGGAAGGACGGGTAGGCGAGGCACGCGCGCGCCGCGACCGCCGCCGTCAACAGCGTGAGCGCGCGCTCCGAGGTGACGTAGCGGAAGAGGCCGCCGAAGGCGTCCGTCTCGTCGAGCCCGGCCGCGGGGATGGCGAGGGCCAGCGCGACGATTGCGACGACGTCGAGCCGCCTGACCCAGCGCCGCGCGCGCGCGTCCGGCGCTTCCGGTTGGGCCGCCGGCGCGCGCCGCTTCAAAGGCTCGACGAGCAGCAGCGCCGCTAGCGAGAAGAGCAGCGGCAGGAGCCCCGGGAAGAGCTTGTGCCGGTCGCCCTGTGGGAGAGTCGAGCCCATCCCGCTCCAGAGCTTGTTGCGGCGCTCGACCGACAGCCAGTGGATGGGCCACGCCGAATTGTCCTTCACCTCCTGGATGCTGCGCTTGAAGTTGTAGAGCTTCGAGACGAGGTAGTACGGGTACATGAAGGGGGCGAGCGCGAGCGAGGCCGCGCCGACGGCCGCCGCGCCGCGCCGCCAGAACTCGCGCTCGCGCCAGAGGCCGTGGCGCGTCGCCAGCACCGCCGTCGCCAGCCCGAGCGGGACGAGCGCGAGCGCGAACCAGGAGATGGTCGTCAGCCCGAGCATGAAGAACGCGACCCCGAGCCACGCCGCGCGCCCGCGGCTCCGGACGCGCGCGAAGAGCACCAGCGCCTCGAAGGTCAGCGGTATCCATGCCGCGAAGAGGTACATCGCCTGCGACATCAGGTGGAAGTGGAAGGGCACGAAGGTGAAGACGATCCCCGCGACCCACGCGACGCCCTGCGAGCCCGTCAGCGTCCGCGCCAGGCGGAACGCGCCGTAGCCGGTGAGCGCGAAGGCGAAGAACTCGGCCACGGCGTGCACCGTCAGCGGCGCGTAGCCCAGCGCGTAGAGCGGGAAGAGGAGGAGCGCCAGCCCGTAGCAGTGCTCGCTGAAGGCCAGCGTGTAGCGCAGCGGGTAGAACGTGTTCGACTGGAAGAGGTTCAAAGGGTCGCGGAACGTCTGGTGGTAGTCCCACCACATGATCCAGGAGATGAGGTACGGGTCGCCCGTATCGACCACCACGTCGCGCAGCCGCCCGACGTACGGCCACGTCAGCGCCGCCGTGAAGAGGCAGAAGACGAGCACCACCGCCAGCTCCCGCAGCGGCCGCGCGCGCCACGCCGCGGCCAGCACGCTTGGCATTTTCCGACGCGAAATGTTAGTTTGCCCCTTCTCCAAGTGATGAGTGATTAGCGATCGGGATAAGCAAGTCGCAGTTGACCGCTCTCTTATCACTTTCCCGCAACCTTGATGTCAAGAACGCACGCCAACGAGGTCGTGACTCTCGCGGAGGCACCGGTGGTGGCCGGGGGGCGCGGCGTCGCCGTCCTCGTCCCCTGCTACAACGAGGAGCCGACGGTCGCGCGCGTCGTCGCGCGCTTCCGGGAGGAGCTGCCCCGCGCGCGCGTCTACGTCTTCGACAACAACTCGACCGACCGCACGGCCGAAGAGGCGCGCCGCGCGGGCGCCGAGGTCTTCAACGAGCGGCGGCAGGGCAAGGGCTACGTCGTCCAGTCGATGTTCCGGCAGGTGGACGCCGACTTCTACGTGATGGTGGACGGCGACGACACCTACCCGGCCGAGGCCGTCCACGCCCTGCTCGCGCCCGTCGTCGCGGGCGAGGCCGACATGAGCGTCGGCTCGCGTTTGCACGAACGTTCGCAGAGCCAGTTCAAGCGGCGCAACCGCATGGCGAACCGGCTCGTGCGCTCGACTTTGAACTTCATCTTCCGCGTCGAGCTGACCGACATCCTCTCGGGCTACCGCGCTTTCAGCCGCGAGTTCGTCAAGGGACTGCCGCTCTTCGGCGGCGGCTTCGAGATCGAGACCGAGCTGACCATCAAGGCCGTCGAGCGCGGCTTCCGCCTCGTGGAAGTCCCCGTCGATCTCACGCACCGCCCCGAGGGCAGCCACTCGAAGATTCAATTCCTGCGCGACGGCTTCCTTATCCTCAACACGACGCTCGCGCTCTTCCGCGACTACAAGCCCCTGACCTTCTTCGGCGGCGTCGGGCTCTTCCTGCTGCTGCTCGCGTGCGCGGCCGGCGGCGCCGGGCTTTTCGGCTTCGGGGGCGCGGTGCCGGGCGCGCTCGTCATCGCCGCCGCCGCGGGGCTCTTCGTGTGCGGGCTGCTGTCGCTGACGGCCGGGCTCATCCTCCACTCCATCGCGCGCCGCTCGCAGGAGTTCGAGTACCACGTCCGCGTGCTGACGGACGAGCTGCGCGCCGGCCGCGCGCACGCGGACGAAGAGCGCAACGGCGGCGCGGCGGGGCGTTGAGGCGAGCATGACGAGCGCCGCCGTCCAGCCCGAAGCGCCCCTGGGTCGCCGCGCCGCGGCGGCCTCCGGCGCGTTGGCGCGCCTGCGCGAGCGCGCGGAGTTCGGCGACGCGCTCGTCTTTCTCTACCTGCTCGTCTTCGCCCGCCAGTACCTCTGGCCGCTCGACTCGAACGCGCTCGCGTGGGCGCTGTCTGTCCCGCTTGCGTGTGTCGCCCTGTACTTCTACGTCGTCACGAAGCCCGAGCCTTCGGAGCCGGCGGGGCGCGCGTTCTGGCTCGTGGTGCTGCCGCCCCTCCTCTTCTTCTACCTGCTGCGGCTCCCCTTCCCAGACCTCTCCTGGGACGTGCTCAACTACCACCTGCTCCACGCCGAGCGCAGTCTGCGCGGCACGCTCTTCATGCCGGGCGACTACTTCCCGACGCCCGCGCCCTACAACCCCGCGCCCGACACCGTGACGGGACTCTTCCGCCACGCGCTCGGCTACCGCCTCGGCACGGTCGTCAACCTGCTCGCGCTCGTCTGGACGGCGCGCGTCGTGGAGAAGACGCTGCGCCCGTTCGTCGAGCGCGCGTGGCCGCGGGCGGCCTGCGTGCTGCTCGTCGTGCTCTCCGAGCACCTTCTGTTTCAGGTCAACGAGTACATGGTTGACCTCCTCTCGCTGCCGCTCCTGCTCGAAGCGGTGCGCCTCGGCCTGCGCGGCCACGGGGACGAGCGGCCGCACGCGCCTTACGTCCACGCCGCCCTGCTGCTCGGCCTCGCCGCCGCGCTCAAGCTGACGAACGCGGCGGCGATACTGCCCATCGTTCTGCTCTGCGCCTACACCGCGCTCACGTGTCGGAAGTTCATCAACTTTCGACAACTGGGCGTGACGGCCGTCCTCTCCTTCTTCGCCTTCCTCGCGCCGCTCGTGCCGTTCGCGGTCTACCTGTGGCGACTGACCGGCAACCCCTTCTTCCCGCTCGCCAACACCTTCTTCAAGTCGGCCTACTGGCCGACCGACGGCGGCTGGGACGCGCGCTGGGGGCCGAGGGGTATCTTCGAGAAGATTGCGTGGCCCGTGCTCGTGACCTTCGAGCCCGCGCGCCACTCGGAGCTGGCCGTCTACTCGGGCCGCATCACGCTCGGCGTCGCCGCGGTCTTCGTCGGGCGCTGGCTCCTGGAAGACCGCGAGCGCGTGTGGGCGATGGAGTACGGCTGGCACTTCATCCTCGCGTGCCTGGTCTGGAGCGTGGGCGGGATGGGGTACAGTCGCTACGGCCTCTACCTCGAAGTCTTCGCGGGCTTGACGGTGGTCATCATCGCCGCGGCGATTGTGAAGCGGAGGATGAGCGACCTGGAGGTCACGCCCGCGTTGGGGGTGAAGTGGCGCGCGCCCGCGGCATGGAGGCGTCGGGCGAGGGCGCTGTTCATCCTCGCGCTCTGCGCGCAGGCAACGCTGGCGTGCGTCTACGCACTCAAGTACGAGTGGAGCATGCGGCCGACGCTGCTTTCGGACTGGCGCTCGTACCGGCACGAGGCGCGCTACCTCTTCCGCGACCGCCGTCTGAAAGACTTCATGAACGCGGAGACGCGCGCCCCCTTCGAGGGCTTACGGGGCTGGGTCGAGAGCGGGCCGAAGTCGAACGGCGTCGAGGCGCTCATCGACCCCGACCTCCCCATCGTCACCGCCAGCCACCCCGAATACTTCGCCACGCGCGACGCGCGGCAGCAATTCGTCCGCACGGTCGAGTCGGGGCCGCCGCGCATGCTCTCGCTCTGCATGCCCGAAGACCTCGCGCAGGCGCGCGAGTACGTCAAGAGCCGCGGGCTCACCTTCGTCGGGGCGCGGCCCGTCCAGGTGCCCTTCTTTTCGCAGCGCCGCCCGCTCGGTATGATGCTCGTCGAGGCCGCGCTCCCCGAGGGCGAGGAGGGGCGCGCGACGCTCGAAAGGTTCTGGCGCGCGGCCGCCTTCCGCGACCAGGACTACCGCGCGTCAATCGAGGCGCCCGGCGCGCCGACGCACATGCGCCCGGGCGAGCGCGCCGTCCTGAATCTGCGCGTGCGCAACCTCGGCCCGGTGGCCTGGCCCGCGCTCGGCGAGCGCGGCATGTATCAGGTCAACGCCGGCGACCGCTGGCTCGACCGCGAAGGCAAGCGCGTCGTCAACGACCTCGACGGCCGCACCGCGCTCGCCGCGGACGTGCCGCCGGGCGGCGAGGTGTCGTTACAACTTCCCGTGACCGCGCCGAGGGAGCCCGGCGACTACGTGCTTGAGATCGACATGATTCACGAGGGCGTCACCTTCTTCTTCGAGAAGGGCTCGAAGACCCTGCGCTTGAACGTAAAGGTTGAACCTTGAGACCGCCGCCGCGTGGTAATGTGCGGAAGACTTAACAGGGATGGACAGGATGAACAGGATGAAGACGACAGGAAAACTTTTCGCCGTCGCGTGTCTGCTGGCGCTCGCCGCCGCCGGATGCAGCAAGTCGCCCTCCACGGCCAACACGGCGGCGACGCCCGCGCCCGCCAGGACGCCGGGGCCGCTGCCGGACGCGGCCTTCAAGGCACAGCTCACTCTGCCCGACGCGCCGACGAAGCTGCGCGCCGGGCAGAAGGAGACCGTGCAGGTGCACATCAAGAACGACAGCCCCGTCTTCTGGTGGTCGCGCGGCGGCGAGGTCAACGAGCGCACCGACAACTGGTTCTACATCGCCGCCGGCAACCGCTGGCTCAAGGCCGACGGCTCGCTCCTCACCGACATGGACGGCCGCTACGGCATCTCGAAAGACCTCAAGCCCGGCGAGGAGACGGAAATCCCCCTCGCCGTCACCGCGCCGAAGGAGCCCGGCGAGTACATCCTCGAAGTTGACCTCGTCCAGGAGCAGGTCGCCTGGTTCAGCGACAAGGGCTCGCCCACCGCGCGGGCGAAGGTGACGGTGGTTCGGTAGTGAGTTTTCAGTTTTCAGTTTTCAGCTAAGCCGCTTGCGATTTTGCTCTGAACTGAAAACTGAAAACTGAAAACTGAAAACTGTTTTATGCGTCTCGCCTACTTCAGCCCGCTCGGCCCGCAGCGCTCGGGGATCGCGGATTACAGCGAGGAGCTGCTGCCGCATCTGGCGGCGGCCGGCGCCGAGCTGACGCTGTTCGTCGAGGGCTTCCGGCCCGCGAGCGAGGCGCTGGCCGCGCGCTTCGAGGTGCGCGACTACCGCCGCGACCCCGAAGCCTTAAAATCTCTGAGCGAGTTCGACGCGGTGGTCTACCACATGGGCAACGACCACCGTTACCACGCTGGCGTCTTCGACGCGATGCGCGAACACCCCGGCGTCGTCGTCTTCCACGACTTCGCGCTGCAAGACTTCTTCCTCGGGCTCGCGCGCGAGCGCGGCGACATGCGCGTCTACCTCGAAGAGGTGGCCGCCTGCCACGGCGAGGAGGCGCGGCGCGAGGCCGAGGAGGCCCTATCGCGCGGCGCCACGCCCGCCGCCTTCGCGCGCCCCCTGGACTTCCCGCTCAACTGCCGCCTCGCCCGCGAGGCCGAAGGCATCCTCGTCCACTCCGACTGGAGCCGCGCGCGCTTCGAGAGGATCGCGCCCGGCGTCCCCGTCCGCCGCGTCAGACACCACATCACGCCCGCCGCCGCCGCGAGTCTCCCGCGCGGGACGCGCGACGGGAGAGAGACTGTCAACATCGCCTCGTTCGGACTCATCACGCCGGACAAAGGGGTCGAGCGCGCGCTGCGTGCGCTCGCGGCCCTGCGCGACCGTTACGACTTCCGCTACACGCTCGTCGGCGACCCGAACAGCTACTTCGACGTGCGCGCGCTCGTGCGCGAGTGCGGCCTCGAAGACCGCGTCGAGATCACGGGCCATGTCACGCTCGAAGAGTTTGAAAGTCGTATTGCCGAGACGGACGTGGCGCTCAACCTGCGCGAGCGCACGGTGGGCGAGACCTCGGGGAGCCTGTGCCGCATCATGGCCGCGGGCGTCTGCGCGGTCGTCTCCGCGGTCGGCTGGTTCGGCGAGCTGCCCAACGACTGCGTCGTCAAGGTCGAGCCCGGCGGGCACGCGGACGAGCTTTTGCGCGCCTACCTCGCGCGGCTCATCGAGGACGGGCAGTTGCGCGCGCGCCTCGGCGCGAACGCGCGCCGTCACGTCGTCGCGGAGCACGACATTCGTCAGAGCGCCGAAGGTTATCTCGACTTCATCCGCGAGGTTGTCGCCGCGCGCCCGCGCCGCCGCCTGCTCGCGGGACTTTCCGACGAACTCTCCGCGCTCGGCGTCGAGCCCGACCTCGACGACGCGCTCGTGCGCGGCGTGGCCGCGGAGTTCGCCGCGCTCGCGCCCGAAGGCATCTTCGCCCCCGAGCCCGCTGCGTCCAACGGCTCGTGGATGCAGCCGGACACGCCCTTCCCTTTCGCGCAGACCGCCGACGATTCGGACGACGGCGCGCACGCTTCGAACGGCAACGGCCGCGGCCGCAAGCTCGAAGGCGTGGACTACAAGCAGGCGGCCGTCGAGTACCCGCGCCGCATCACGCCGGAGCGCCTGCACCACCTGCGCACGAAACCCTTCTACAACCTCGCCAACAAGCCCGAGCGCTACGCGGGCGACGGCATCGACGCCGACACCTTCCGGCACTTCTGCGACTTCGCCAACGTCGCACAGGCGCTCGCGCTCCCGCCCGACCGGCGCGTCCTCGACGTGGGCTGCGGCTCCGGCTGGCTGAGCGAATACTTCGCGCGCCTCGGCTACGACGTGACGGGGATTGACATCAGCCCCGACCTGATTGAAGTCGCGCGCGAGCGCGTCGAGAAAGTCCCTTACGGCGCCGACCACGAGACGCCCCTGCGCTGCCGCTTCCTCGTCCACGACGTCGAAGGCGCGCCGCTCGGGGAGCAGTTCGACGCCGTCGTCTGCTACGACTCGCTCCACCACTTCGAGGACGAGCGCGCGGTGATTAAAAACCTCGCGGCGATGACGAAGTACGGCGGCTCGCTCTTCATCCTCGAAGGCGACCACCCCGAGGAGGGCTCGGAGAACGAGGAAGAGCTGCTCGAAGTCATGCGCAACTTCGGCACGCTCGAGTCGCCCTTCAACCGCGAATACCTGCGCGCGCTCCTCGACGCGTGCGGCTTCGCCGTCGTCGGCGACTACGTGAGCGTCAACGGCCTCTTCGAGCGCGACTCGCTGGAAGGCGGGCGCCTGCGCGTCGAGCCGCCGCCGGTGAACTATCTTCTCTGCAAGAAGGTCTCGGACGAGCCGGGGCTCCCGGCCTCCTCCGTCCCCGACACGCGCAAGCCTTCGGCGCCCGCCGCGCGCATGAGCTTCCCCGGCGGCTGGCCGGAGGAGGTCGCGCCGGGTTCGAAGACGACCGCGCGGCTTCTGGTCGAGAACACGGGTGACACGCTCTGGCTCACGGGCGCGGCCGAGCGCGCCGGCTCGTGCATGCTCGGCGTGCGCCTCTACGACGAGGCGGGCGCGCTCGTCTCGGAGCGCCACGGCACGCCGCCGCTCCCGCGCGCGCTCGCGCCCGGCGAGTCGGCCGCCCTGAAGTTCGAGCTGAAGGCGCCGCACGCGCCCGGCCTCTACACGCTCAAGCTCGACATGGTCGCGCAGCACGTCTGCTGGTTCGAGGAGCGCGGCTCGACGCCGCTCAAAGTTCAGTTTCGGGTCGCTTGAAGATGATGACGACGATGACGCGGGATGAGATTCAGAAGCGCGTGGAGCGGCTGGGGCCTTGGTTCCACTGTATCGACCTGGGCGGCGGCCTCGTCACCAAGACGCGGAGCGCCGTCGGCGAGCCGGTCGAGCACCCGCGGCCGACGTGGGAGAAGGTGAAGGCTTGTCTGCCCGAAGTCTTCGACGGCAAGAGCGTTCTTGATGTCGGCTGCAACGCCGGCTTCTACGCGGTGGAGTTGAAGCGGCGCGGCGCGGGCCGCGTGCTCGGCGTAGACTCGCAACGCAACCTCGTCCGGCAGGCCGTCTTCGTGCGCGACGTGCTCGGGCTCGACATCGAGTACCGGCGCATGTCGGTCTACGACCTCGACCCGCGCGAGTTGGGGCAGTTCGACGTGACGCTCGCGCTCGGGCTCGTCTACCACTGCAAGCACCTCGTGCTCGCGCTCGAAAGGCTCTTCGCCGTCACGCGCGAGCTTTTAATACTTGAGACGGCCATCTACCCGCCGGAGCATTCGCCCGGCTCGTTCGCGTACGAGGTCGGGGGCTTGCGGCCCCTGCTCCACCCGCTCGCCTACGTCGAGAACCCGGGCGAGGCGAAGGAGGCGATCTACAACTGGTTCCTGCCGGGCGTCGAGGCGCTCATCGCCTTACTTAAAAACGTCGGTTTCGACGAGGTCGAGGTCTTCCCCGCCACGCAGTCCGACCGCGCCATCTTCGCCTGCCGCAAGCGCGAGCCCTACCCGGACAGCCGCTCGATTGCCTACCTCGGCGCCTCTCTTAATATTGAAGACGGCCCCGCGCGCTGCCGCGCCGAAGAGGTCTTGACCTTCCGCGTCCGCGCCGAGAACACGGGCCTCGCGCGCTGGCTGCGCGGCGACGACACAGGCGTGCAGGAGGGCTCCGTCCACCTCGTCGCGCACGTCTTCGCGGCGGAGGGCGAGGAGCCCGTGTCGTGGTATCACGCGGGCGCGTACCTGCCCGGCGACGTGGCGCCCGGCGAGTCGGCCGCAATTGAGATTGCCATGCGCGCGCCCGCCGCGCCCGGCCGCTACCGGCTCGAATTCGACATGGTCTCCGAGCACCTCGCCTGGTTCGAGGATTTAGGCTCGGAGGTCATCAGGCACGAGCTGACCGTCGAATAAGCGTCGGAAGAATTTCCTTAAAAGCCTCGAACGGCTGTCAACTTTTCGCCCGCCCCGGGCGTCAAAAGCAACGTACGTTCTTGAGCCCGGGCGGGTACTAAATCTTCAAGTTTGTTGAAGTTGACAAAGGTCTCGGGGGGTGTCTAAACTTCCCCTGGTCGTGACGGGAGCAGCCCCGCTCCCGACGAGAGTTAGACGACATGGACGCCCCGCCAGGCTCGTGTCACGAACTCGCCGCAGCTTTCCCGTAATTTTGGAGCAAGCAGATGCGTAAGTTTATCGCCGCAGTCTTCGCCGTGGCCTTCACGGCCTCCGCCGCGCTCGCGCAGAGCAGCCAAGCGCCGACGCTGCGCATCGTCTCGGAGGACGGCAACCGCCTGCCCTCGGAGCTGATGTACGGCAACACGAAGGTCAAGCCGCTGCGCCTGCGCCCCGGCACCAACGTGCCGATCACCATCGACGACTCGGACTTCTTCGTCCAGCAGCACTACGTCGATTTCCTCTCGCGCTTCCCCGACCAGTCGGGCTTCGTCTTCTGGCAGAACGACATCAACCAGTGCGGCTCGAACGCGCAGTGCATCGAGGTGCACCGCGTCAACGTCTCGGCGGCCTTCTTCCTCTCCATCGAGTACCAGCGGTCGAGCTACCTCGTCTACAAGACCTACAAGGCCGCCTTCGGCAACCTGCCCGGCAAGCCCGTCCCCGTCCGCCGCGAGAACCTCGTGCCCGACACCCGCACGGTCTTGAACGGCGTCATCGTCGGCGAGACGAACTGGGATAAGACGCTCGACAACAACATCAACGCCTACGAGCAGTCCTTCGTCCAGCGTTCGGACTTCGCGGCGCAGTTCCCCGCGTCGATGACGGCCGCGCAGTTCGTGGACAAGCTCTTCTCGACCGCGGGCGTTCAGCCTTCGGCCGACGAGCGCAACGCGGCCGTCAACGCCTTCGGCGCGGGCAACACGGCGGGCCGCGCCGCGGCGCTCCGTTCCGTGGTCGAGAGCCAGACGCTCGACGCGGCCGAGAAGAACCGCGCGTTCGTCCTGGCGCAGTACTTCGGCTACCTCAAGCGCAACCCCGACGACCTGCCGGACACGAACTTCGACGGCTACAGCTTCTGGCTCGGCAAGCTCAACGAGTTCAACGGCAACTTCGTCGCCGCCGAGATGGTCAAGGCGTTCATCAACTCGACCGAGTACCGCACGCGCTTCTAACCCGCGCGGCAGTCTAAAAATCAGGAGGGGCGCCCGACCGCCGGGCGCCCCTCCTCTTTTCGCGCGTCCCCTCTTTTCACTCACTCACTCTCGCGCACGGCGACGATGGTGAAACGCTCCTCCCAGCGGCCGGCGTAGTCGTAGTAGTAGCCCCCCCGCGTGACCCGCTCCAGGCGGAAGCCGAGCATTTTGAAGACCTCGCGGTAGACGCCCGTCGAGTAAGTCCACCACGTGTAGTCGTAGCCGGGGTTCGACGCCAGCGGCTCGAAGCGCGCGACGCGCTCCTCGGTCTCTAAAAGCGGCGTGACGACGACCAGCGTCTCGCCCGCCAGGCGCGCGATGGAGGCGAGCGCCGACACCTGGTCGCTCAGGTGTTCGAGCACCGAACCCACGACCACCACGTCGAACCGACCCAACGCCGGCGGCAGCTCGTAGACGCTCCCGTAGAAGACTTCGGCGCGCGAGCCGAGCAGCCTGTGGCAGAGCCAGTAAGCGTCCTTCCACCGCTCCATCTCCGCGCCGTAAATCTCGGCCCAGCGTTCGCGGTCTTGATAGTAGAGCTTGTCTTTGAACGGCAGGAGCGTCTGCTGCCGCACGTCGCTCATGTCGTGCGATACGACGCGCGCCGCGCCGCGCCGCTCGGCCTCGAAGCTCAGGAACCCGGTCGCCGTCCCCACGTCGAGCACGCTCTTGCCTTCGACTTCGACGCCGCCCACGTACTCCTCGAACTTCCCGCGCAAGTCCCACTGCCCGTGCACGACGCCGAAACCGGGCAGCTCCACCGTGTGGTAGAAGAAGCACCCCTCCGGGCTCTCGACGCGCCGCGGCTTTGCGAACTCGACCGGTTGACTCACACCCTCACCCCCTTGCCCTGTTCTTTACCTCTTCGCGGACGCGCAGCGAGAGCGCGCGCAGCCTCGACTCCGGCAGAAGCCTCCGCCACCAAAGCAGCAGCCCGAGCGCCGCGAGCAGCGAGACGAAGGCGCCGATAAGCACGGACTTCGGCCGGTAGACGAAAAGCACTTCGTGCGCGCCCGCGGGCAACAGCACGCCGCGCTGGTTGTAGTTGACGCGGAGCACATCGACCGGCCGTCCGTCGAGGTACGCGCGCCAGCCCGGGTAATGATTCTCGGCGAGCACGAGCACGGCAGGCCCGCCGGCCTTCGTCCTCACGTCCACGCGGTTCGGCTCGTAGTTGACAATCTCCGCGCTCCCTGGCTCAGGCGAGGACGCCTGGGCCGCGCCCGGCTCAGACTCGACCAGCGCCGTGCGCTCCGGCTCCCATGCCGAGCCGTCGGGAAGAAGACCCGTGCGAATAACTTTCAGCGTCGCCTCTTCGTCGAGCGCGCGCGCATCGGTCACGAGCCACGCGCGCGGCAGCGCACGCGTGTTCTCGTAGACCTCCTCCCGCGCCGTCCGCCCCAGCAGACGCCAGCGCGCGGCACGCTCCAGCTCCTTCAAGTCCTCTTCGGTCAACTTTATTTCCGCGGGGCGCAGGCTCTCCACCGACCCCGCGGCGACTGACGCGGCTGCCGCGCGCGCCACCCTCTCGACGCTGAACCACTCGCGGCGCAGAGGGTACGCCTTCCCGGCCGCCGCGTCGGCGAGCGAGACGCGGAAGACCGTAAGCAGAAGGTCGGGCCACTTCGGCGTCACCTCCGCGACGATCTCGCCGCCCGTGACGACCGCGCGCTCGGGCAGCGCGAAGGAGGTCAAGTAGGTGTGCCCCTCGTACTTCCCCTTGTCGTCCGCGACGGGGTAGCTCGACGCGACCGCCGCGCGCCTGTGCCGCACGCGCGCGTGGATGTCGGCGCGGTCGTGCGCCCACTCGGCAGTGTCCGCACCCGCGCGCAGCTCGAAGTCGAACGTGCGGCCGTCCTGCGTCTTCAGGCGCACGCGCCCGACCGTCGCGCCGTCGGGCACGTCCTCCGACCACGAGAGGTTCGTGACGAGAGCGATGCGGTCGGACTCCACGGGCCGGACGTTGAAGCGGAGCGTCTTGCCCGCGCCGACGTTCGGCAGGCCGAGGTCGCTTCCCGCGAACTTGAAGTCGCCGTACTTCTGCGTCGCCTCGGGAAAATCCTGCGCGGGGGTCGCGGCGGGCGCCGGCGCGGCGTCGGTCGTTCGACCGTCGTCATTTGCCGAAGCAGTCGCGCCGACTCCTTTCGGTCGCATCGAGATGAGGTAACGGACGTTGAGTAAATCTATCTCGCGCCCCGCGCCGCGCAGTGACGCCTCCGGGTCGGTCAGCTCGCCCCAGACCTTCATCTCGCCGGCGAGGCGGCTGTAGCGCGCCAGGCCGAAGCCGTCGTAACCGGCCGCGTTCTGCACGCCGTGCATCATGTAGATGTCGGGCTGCGTCCAGAGCGTCCACTCCGTCGAGTGCGAGACCGAAGGCGGGACGGGCGCCGCCGCCGGGTCGAAAGGGTGCGGCGCGGTCAGGACTCTGTAAGGGCCGTAGGCGTCTGCGCCGTACAGGCGCATGAGTTTGACCGTCTCCGGCTCGCGCCAGAGGTCGCCGTCCCGCGTCGGGCTCGACAAACGCCAGCCGCTCGACTGACCCCACAGCGCGAGGTCGCACGCGAGCAGCGCGACGAGCAGCACAGTCGCCCCGCGCCGCCCGCGTGCGAAAGCCCACAGCGCCCACGCGCTCAAGGATGCGACGAGCACGGGCACGAACAGCTCCGGCGCGCGCATGAAACTCACGGGCGCCTGCCGCGCCAGCTTGAAATCGCCGGGCCGGCCCAGGGTCACGACCGCGAACGTCAACAACACGACGCACGCGCCGACCACCGCGGCCCGCCGCACCGAACGCCCTTCGGCGCGCGCCGCGGCCAGCGCCGTCAAACCCCTCCCCGCCAGCACCGCCAGCGCGAACTCCGCCTCCATCAGATGGCGCGCGGGCACGCGGAAGAGGTTGAGCACGGGCACGTAGTAGATCAGTTTGTAGAACTTCAAAGGCGCGTAGCGGCCGAGCGCGAGCGTAAGGCAGACGAGCGCGGCCGCCGCCCAGAACTTCGTCTTCGCATCCCGCCTGAACACGACCGCGCACGCGGCGAGCATCAAACCGAGCGCGCCGACGTAAGCGGCCATCTCGCCGTAGTAGGGCGGGCCGACGTACGGCGCGCGGAACAGACGGCCGTCGCCGCCGCCCGCGACGTAGGGCGCGAGCAGCGTCGCGAGCATCCGCGGCGGCAAAGAGAAGGAGGTGAAGAAGTCGTACGAAGAGTCTGCGCGCAGGCTGTTGCGCAGCAACTCGAAGGTCGGTAGGATTTGCACGGCGGCGAGCAGCACACCGGCCGCGAGCAAAGCCAGAGACCAGAGGTAGCGGGCGCGCCTCTCGCGCGACGAGTACGCGTTAAAGATTGTGTACGCCGCGACGAGCAGGAGCGAATAGGCGAGCGTCTGCTGGTGGCCGGCGAAGGTCTGGAGCGCGACGAAGGCGGCCAGGGCGACTCCCCACCTCCGTCCCCCCGTCGCGGCGTAACCGTCGAGCGCCCACAGCACCCAGGGCAGGCACGCGCCCGTCTGCACGACGTTGATGTGCCCGATCTGCCCGACGAGGAAGCCGCCCCACTGCCACGCGAGGCTCGTCACGATTGAGCCCGCCACCGACGAGCCCGCGCGCCGCGCGTAAAGGTAAGCGCCGAGCGCGGCAATCATGTAGGACGTGACGACCATCAGGCTCGTCGCCGTCTGCGGGCTGAAAAGAAGGTAGAACCAGTTCGGCGGGAAGAGCAGCCCGCCCTGCGCCGAGGCGAAGAGCGGCATGCCGCCGAAGATGTACGGGTTCCAGAGCGGCAGGCTCCCCGACAGGGTGATGTTCGCGGCCGCGACGCGCAGGGGCGTGTTGAAGATCGTCCCGTCGTCGGGGCACGGGACGGAGCCGGACAGCAGGGCGGGCAGGAAGTAGAGCACCGGCGCGAGCGAGACGGCGGCGGCGGCCAGGCGGTCACGGCTGACCGCGAACGCGAAGCCGCGACGGCCGGGCGGGCGAGGGTTTGATGGACGAGTCATTGAATCAGGCGGCGGCGGAAGGCTTCGTCGTCTTCGAGCCGCGGCGTGCTGCGGCCCGCGCGTCGGCGTGGGCGCGTGAACGCGCGGCCGGGCTCGCGTGCGCGGCGCTGCTCGCCTGCATGTCGCTCCAGATGCTCGCGGTGGTCTGGCGGAAGAGCATAACCGTGGACGAGGTTGTGATGATTCCCGCGGCATACTACCACCTCGCCGCCGGCAACTGCCAACTCGTCCACGAGCACCCGCCGCTCGCCAAAATCCTCGCCGGCCTGCCCCTCGTCCTCCTCCAGCCCGACGAGACCGACCCGCGCAAGTGGGATCAGGCGCCCGACTCGCCCATCGGCAAGTGGACTTACGAGGAGAGGTTCTGGGAGGAGAACCCGCGCCTCTTCGAGTCGATCTCCTTCTGGGCACGCGTGCCGATGATTCTCCTGACGGTCTTGACCGGCGTCCTCGTCTTCGCCTTCGCGCGCGACCTGTTCGGCGACACGGCGGCGGTGCTCGCCGTCGCGCTCTTCGCGCTTGAGCCGACCGTTCTCGCGCACGGGCGCGTCGTGCAGACGGACGTGCCCGCCGCGTTCGGCTACCTGCTGACGACGTACGCGCTCTATAAATATCTTCGCGCGCCTTCACTCAGACGCGCTCTGCTGCTCGGCGCGGCGGGCGGCGTGGCGTGTCTGACGAAGTTCTCGATGCTGATGGTCGCGCCCGCCGTCGGCGCCGCCTACCTCGCGCTCTGTTGGCGCGGGCGGAGGGCACAGGGTTCGGCAAAGACGTTCGCCCTGCACGCACTGTTGACGATGCTCGCGGCGCTCTTCGTCATCAACGCCGCGTACTTCTTCGACCACCGCGCGCTCGGCTTCGAGGGCGTGAAGTGGCTGCACGAGGGCGCGCCCGACCACCCCGACGCCGTCGTCCGTTTCGTCGAAGCAGTCACGTACGTCCTGCCGACCGACTTCGTGCTCGGCGCGCTCTGGCAAATCTGGCACAACCGCGCGGGGCACAACGCCGGGCTGCTCGGCATGTACAGCCGCACGGGCTGGTGGTACTACTTCCCCGTCGCCTTCGCTTTGAAGACGACGATTCCCTTCCTCCTCCTCTCGCTCGCCTCGCTCGGCTGGGGTTTAGAAAGAATCGTCCGCGGGCGCGACCGCCGCTTCCTCTTCCTGCTCGTGCCCTTCGCCTTCTACGCGTTGGCTTCGATGGTGGGCGCGCTCAACCTCGGCGTGCGCTACTTCCTGCCGGCCTACATGTTCCTCTTCATCCTGGGCGGCGCGCTGCTCGGAAGGATGTTGAAAGCGATGAGGTTCCGCCGCGCGGGCGCCGTCGTGGCCTGCGCGCTGCTCGCGTGGGTGTGCGTCGAGGCCGCGCGCGCCTACCCCGACCACATGAGCTACATGAACCAGCTCGCCTACAAGCAGCCGCACTGGTGGTACCTGTCAGACTCCAACGTCGAGTGGGGCGACGACGTGCGCGACCTCGCCGAATACCTCCGCGCGAAGGGCGAGACGAAGGTGCGCGCGCTGACCCTGGGCGGCTTCCTGACGCTGCACCACTACGGCGTGGACTACCTCGACGCGCTCGCCGTCCCGAAGGGGCCGCCGCCGCGCTACACCGCCATCGGCGCGAGCTTCCTCAACGGCTCGACCGTGCCCGACAACGCGGGCGCCTGGAAGCCCGCCAACGATGAGGAGCGCGTCAACGTCTTCGACGAGTACCGCCGCCGCACGCCCGAAAAAATCTTCGGCGGCTCCATCTATCTCTTCCGCGAGGACGGCCCCTGAACCGATTTGAAATTTCAAATCTCAAATTTCAAATCTCAAATTCTGCTCTGGCTCCTGCTCGCCGCCGCCGGCCTCGCCCTCTACGCGTGGGGCGCGCCCGTGAACCCGCCGGGCTTCTTCATCGACGAGTCCTCGGTCGCCTACAACGCGCACGCCATCGCCCAGACAGGAAAGGACGAGCACGGCGAGGCGTGGCCGCTCTACTTCCGCGCGTTCGGGGATTACAAGAACCCGACGTACGTCTACCTGCTGGCCGCCGTCTTCCGCGTGACGGGGCCGAATGTGGCGGCCGCGCGTTATCTGAGCGCGACCCTGGGTGTGCTGGCGGCGCTCGCGTTGGGATTGCTCGGAGTTCGACTGACGGGATGTCGCCGGGCGGGGCTGCTCACGTTCCTCGCGGCGCTGCTGACGCCGTGGCTGTTCGAGCTGAGCCGCGTGGTCGTGGAGGTCGCGGCCTACCCGCTCGCGGTCGCGCTCTTCCTGCTGGCGACGCGGCGCGCCGCGAGTAAAGAGGCGTGGGGCCTCGCCGACTCCGCCTTCGTCGCGGCCGCGCTCGCGCTCGTCACGTACACGTACTCGACGGGGCGCCTGTTCGGGCCGCTGCTCGCTCTCGGGCTCGCCCTGCTCTTGACGACGCGGGCGCGCGTGCGTCCGCTGTTGACGACGTGGGCGCTGTACGGGCTCGCGCTCGTCCCGCTCTACGTCTACCACCAACGCAACCCCGAGGCGCTCACGAAGCGCTTCAACTACCTGACCTACGTCACGCCCGAGAGCGGCTACGCGGAGGACGCGTGGGAGTTCGTCAAGCACTTCGCCGGCAACCTCAACCCCTGGCGGCTGCTCGTCACGGGCGACGTGAACAATTACCAGATCGTGAGCGTGCCCGGCGCGGCGCCCGTCGCCTTCGCCTCCTTCGCGCTCGCGCTGTTCGGCGCGTGGCTCGCGTTGAGGGCTGTCCGACGCGACGCGTGGTGGCGGCTCTTCTTCTACGGGCTGGCCGCGTCGGTCGTGCCCGCGTCGCTCACGAACGACTACTTCCACATGCTGCGGCTGGCGGCGCTGCCGGTCTTCCTCGTCGCGCTCTGCGCGCCCGCGCTCGCGTGGCTGGTTGAGAGAAGGAGCAAGACGCTCGTCGTCTTGGTTGTGCTGATGCTCGCGCAGGGCGCCGTCTTCCGCTGGCAGTTCGAGCGATTCGCTGGCTCGCCCTGGCGGCGGCACATGTACGACGCCGAGTACCCTTCGAAGCTCCTGCCGGCGGCGCTCGCCGCGTCGCCGCGCGAGGTGCATCTGGCGGACTCGACCTCGGTGCCCGGCTACGTGCAGGCGCTCTGGTACGGCGCGGCGTGGGGGCTCCCGCCCGAGACGTTCGTCCGTCTGCGCGCGGACGAGCCCGCGCCCGCCGGCGCCGTCGTCGTCACGACCGAAGACGTGCGCCCGCGCTGCCGCCTGCTGGCCGAGAGCGAGCCCTACGCCGTCTGCGCGACGGAAGGCCCGCCGCGCGTCCCACGGCCGCTCGCCGACGCGGACTTCCGCGCAGAGCTGCGCGCGCTGGACATCCCCGCGCGCGTCGCGGCGAAGTCGCGCGTCGAGATACGCGTCGCCGTGCGCAACGCGGGCGGCGCCGTCTGGCTCGCGCGCGAGCGCGGCCTCTCGCCGCTCCAACTGAGCGCGGCCAACCACTGGCTCGACGCATTGGGAAACGTCGTCACGAACGACGACGGGCGCGGCGCGCTCCCACGCGACCTGCGCCCCGGCGAGGAGACGGAGATCAACTTCGCCGTCAACGCGCCCCGCGGCCCCGGCGACTACCTGCTCGAAATAGACATGCTTCAGGAGGGCGCCTCCTGGTTCGCGCTGAAGGGCTCCAAGACGCTGCGCGTGCCGGTGAGGGTGGAATGACGGGGAGAAGGGGTGACGGGGAGAAAGGCTCATCTTCTCCCCGTCACCCCTTCTCCTTCCTCTTCAACGCCTCCGCGTACACGTCGAGGGTCGCGCGGGCGGTGCGTGTCCAGGAAAATTGGGCGGCGCGGCGCAGGCCGGCTTCGGAGAGGGCGCGGCGGGCCGGTTCGTGGTCGAGGAGTTCGAGGAGGATGCGCGTGAGCCCGTCCACGTCAAGGGGGTCGAAGAGGCGCGCGGCGAAGGCCGTGACCTCGGCGACGGCCGGCGTGTCGCCCGCGACGACCGCCGCGCCGCAGCTCATCGCTTCGAGCGGCGGCAGGCCGAAGCCCTCGTAGAGCGAAGGGTAGACGAAGAGGGCGCAGGCCGCGTAGAGCGCGCGCAACTGCTCGTCCGAGACGTAGCCGGTCAGCACGACGCGCCCCTTGAACGGAGACTTCTCTAACAACTCGAAGAGCGGCCCGCTCAGCCAACCGCGCCCGCCCGCGACGACCAGCCGCAGATTCGATGAAGGGCGCGCGCGCAAGACCTCCTCGAACGCGCGGAGGAGGGTCAGGAGGTTCTTGCGCGGCTCGATGGTGCCCACGGCCAGCAGGAACTCGCCGTCGCCGACGCCCAGCCCGCGCAGCACGCCCTCGGCCTCGCCCCCTTCCAACGGCCTGAAGCACGCGCGCGCCGCCTCGTGCACGGCGAAGACCTTCGAGGGCGCCACGCGCAGCCACTCGCAGAGCTCGCGCCGCACGGCCTCGGTCGGCGTGACCACGGCCGCGGCCGCGCGCGTCATCAAAGGCAGCCGCCGCCGCGCGCGCCAGACACGCCGCTGCTCGTGCGTCTCGGGGTGCTTGAAGAGCGACAGGTCGTGGACTGTCACCACGCGCGTCGTCGCGCCCCACAAGGGCACCTCGTAGTTCGTCCCGTGGAAGAGCCCGAAGCCACGGCGCGCCGCGTACCGCGGCAGCCCCGCAGACCACCAGCGCCGCCCGAGCGCGCCCACGCGCACGCGCTCCTCCTTCAGATTGGCGGGCGGGCGCTCCCGCCCTCCGAAATTGATCGAAGGATACGAGGAAGGATAGACCAGCTCGAACTCGTCGCCCGGCGCGGCCTCCGCCAGCGCCCGCGCCAGCTCGTACGTGTAATGGCCGACGCCCGCGCGCGGCTCCGTCAGCGGGATGGCGTCGAGACCGATGAGCATAGGGCAGTAGGCAGCAGGCAGATAGCAGTAGGCAGCAGGTGTTCAGTCTAAAACGTCGGGGGCCACGAGGTGATAAACCATCGCGGCCCCCGGCTCTGAACTGCCTACTGCCATCTGCCTACTGCCTACTGAATCGTGATGTGCGGCGCGGTGTCGGCCGGGCGGCTGGAGGCCGTCCCGGCGGTGGCCGCGACGGTGATGATGACGGGCACGTCGCCGGCGTGTTCGAGCGAGGCGGGCAGCGTGACCGTGACCTGGTCGATGCCGGGCGTGTTCGTCGGGCTGATCGCGATGGGGCTCGTGGTCGGGTCGGCCGTGCCCACGATGTCGGTCGTGCCGATGCGGACGGTGACCGTGGCGGGCGCGAGCACGCCCCGCATGCCCGTCACGAAGAATTGCAGCGTCGTCGCCACCGTCTCCGTCGTCGCCGACGTGCAGTCGTTGTTCGTCGGCCGCGGTGAGGTGATGGTGAACGGCTCGGCCGTCCCCATGACGCACATGTTCGTGACGTTGAGCGCGGCCGCGCGCCCGCCCGGCCCGTTCGTCGTGGTGAAGATGTCGGGCTGCGCGAAGTTCAGCAGGAGCGACGTGCGGATGAGCGAGCCGTTGTTGAAGATGACGACGGGCGCCGCCGTCGTCGCGCTGACGAGCCCCTTCGGCACCACGAAGTTGATCCGGCCCGGCGAGACGAAGTAGAGCCCCGCGGCCGCGCCCGAGACCGTCACCGACACGCCCGACAGCTCAAGCGGCAACGGCGGCCGCCGCAGCGTGTCGTGCGCGGCCGTCTTGTTCACCTCGACCGAGGCCGGCGCCAGCGCCAGCGTCGAGCGCGCGATGCCGAGCATGCCCGGCGCGAGCCCCGTCACGTCGGGCGGGGTCGGCGAGGGGCTCGGCGCGACGACGGCCTCGTCGCTCGCGCCCGTGGAGAACGAGACGGGCGCGGGACTCGTCGCGGGGGTCGGGCTCGGCGCCGGGGTCTCACTCGTCGCGACGGGGATGAGCTGGTAGAAGGCTTCGCTCGACGCGTCGGCGTTGCCGCCGCCCTGCTCGCTCCCGAGCGAGAGCGCCATCCGGCGGATGTTGTCGGCCGGGAAGGGCTGGAGCGGGTTGAACGAGCCGTGCAGGGTGAGGCTCCCGGGGTTCCCGAGGTTGGTGACGCGCGAGACTGTCGTCAGCGCCGCGACGGGCGCCGAGAAGACCTGCGCGAGGTTCGACTGGTTGAGCCCCGTGCCCGTCGCCGTCGCGATTGTGCCGTCCGCGAGGTAGTTCAGGTTCGAGGCCCAGACGACGCGCGTGCTGTCGCCCGTGAAGGTCGGCCAGCGCGTCGATAGGTCGAGCTGGTTGGAGGGCGGGCGCTGGCCCACCTGCTCGAAGGTGGGCGATGCCCCCGAGACGTTGACGATGTAGATGCCGAAGCTGTTGGCGAGCGCGCCGCTGAGCGTGCCGTCGGCGTTGAAGGGGGCCGAGGACTCGAAGACGAGGCGGCTGCCGTCGCGCGTGAGGCGGCGGCCCGGGCTCAGGATGTTGACGCTGGCGCCCGCGATCTGGGCGCGCGTCTCGGGCGGCGTCTTCGTCAACTGCCGCGTGCTCTGGACGGCGCCGGTCGCGCTGTTGAGCGTGGCGACGATGAGCTCGCCGTTGCCGCGATTGGCCGTCGCCTCGTCGGTGCCGAGGTCGGCGTTCGAGACGTAGGCGAGGCGGCACGGGAGCACGCCGTCGCAGGCCGAGAGCGTGGGCGCCTCGTTGAAGACGAAGGTGGTCGGGATGACGCTCCCCGCCGGGATGATGTCGGCCGTCGCCGTCACCTGCGTGAACGCGCGCGAGGAGGAGGCCGGGTTCTTGACGACGAAAATCTCCTTGTTGCCGTCGGGGTTGCCGGCGCCGACGTTGCCCGAGCGCGCCTTCGAGACGAAGGCGACGAGCGACCCGTCGTCGTTGACGACGGGGTTGTCGTTGTCGCGCGCGAAGAAGGCCGGGAGGATGGCCGTCGCGGCGCGCGGCAGCGTCGAGGCCGGCGTCGTGGTGACGCGCGTCATCGTGCCGGTCGAGAGATCGACCTCGGGAATCTCCGTCCCCTGCGAGAGGTCGGAGACCTCCGGGTACGACGGCAGCGCGTAGATGAAGATTTCGGTGTTGCCGTCGGCCTTGAGCGCGGCGGCGTTATCCTGCCCGACGAACTGCTTCGGCGTGAGCGAGGGGTTGGCGTCGCTGTAGGCGTTCGAGATAAAGACGATAAACTTGCCGTCGTGGCTGATGACGGGCATGAGGTTGACGACCGCCACGTCGATGTTGGTGGCTTCGTCGGCGGCCTTGGTCGTGTCCTTGAGCGCGCTCTTGGTGTCCGTGATCTGGTAGACGCGGCGCTGCGCGTAGTCGAAGAGGAAGATCTCCTGGTTGCCGTCCGCGTTGTTGCGCGCCGCCGAGCGGTTGGTGGCGATGTCGGCGTTCGACTCGATGACGACGAAGCGCCCGTTGCCGCTGATGTCGCCCGCGTAGGAGTTGCGGATGATGGGGACGGTGGTCGGCGTGGGGGTCGGGGTCGGCGAGGGCGTCGGCGTGGCCGTGGCCGCGGGCGTCGGACTCGGGGCCGTCGAGGTGATCTGGAAGATGGCGGTGTCGGGCGACGGCGAGAGCGTCTGCGCCCGCGCGGCCGCGGTCAGGACGGCGGCGGCGGCCAGCGCGACGAGCGCCGCGCGGACGCGCGACAGACGGAAAGCGTGCTTCACGAAAAGTCCTCCGGACGGGAGCATATGAAATCGCTGACGTATAAAGCCCAAGGGAGACGGTTCGGGCGCGGGCTCAAGCGGCGGCGCCGGCCGTGCGGCCCCGGCGGGCCGAACCCCTTCGAGTGTGGCGCGCCGCTGGAGTAAAGAAAACGCATTTTACGCGGAAGCCTCGCGCCCGCGCAACCGCCGAGGTAGATAGATGTCAGATGCCAGATGTCAGTCAGAAGGCTGTCTTCGACTGACATCTGGCATCCGGCATTTAACATCTACCCTTTCTTCACGGCCCGAACCTCTGCCGGTACTCGGTCGAGTCGAGGAACGCCTTGACCAGCTCGGCCTGGACGTAGTTGCCGTTGAACTCGTCGAGCTTGCCGAGCCAGAAGTTCCAGCCGGCGTAGTTCAGGTTCGCCTCGGGCGCGTCGCTCGGGTTCCTGCGCAGATAGCCGAAGTACTGCATCAAGACGAAGGCCCGGTTCTTCTCGCGCCGGTCTAGCTCCGTGTTCTCGGCGACCTTCCGCAGCACCGAGGCGCGCCCGGCCGCCGTGTCGTTCGCCGTCAGCTCGTCAATCAGGGCGGAGCGCTCGGCGGCCGTCAGCACCCGCCCCGCGTTCGCGTCGAGACGGTCAACGAACTGCGCCGGCGTCAGCGCGCCGTAGATGTCGGTGAAGCGCTGCCTTTGGACGAAGGTCTGCGCGTAAGCGACTTTGTTGCTTTCGAGTTTCGCGTCCCAGCCGGCCGTGTTCACGACGACGCCCGCGCCGACGAGCGGCGTGTCCTGTGCGAACTCCTCGCGCGTGATGACGGGGACGACCAGCCCCGTCGAGCCTTCAATCCGGTCGCCGTAGGCCGTCTTGTACATCCGCTCGACGAGGTAGCCGGTGTTCTGGAACTCGATGGACTGGAAGAAGGCCGCCGAGACGTTGATGCGCTTCACCTCGCGGCAGACGAGGTCGCCCAGGCAGCTCTCGATCTCGCTCGTCCAGAACTGGAGGCCCGAGGCGTCGGAGGCGCGCCCGAGGAAGTCGCGGTAGTGCTGCTCGACGAAGGCCGCCGAGCCGTCGATGGGGTTGCCGGGCGAGGTCACGAAGTCGTTGAGGCCGATGTTCTGCCCGAAGTCGCTGAAGGCGGTGCGGCTCGCGGGGCTGAAGGCGTACGGCCCTTCGCGGAGCGGCGCGACCGTGTAGGTAGCCCCGACGGGCAGGGCGGAGATCGTGAAGTTGCCGTTGGCGTCCGTCAACACCGCCGGGTACTGGAGGCCGTTGGGCAGCGTCGGCCCGCTGATGCCGACGCGCACGCCCGCCACGCCGCGGCCGCCGGCGTCGGCCACGCGCCCGACCACGTTGAAGCGGCCCGCGACGGGCGTGGGGCTGGGCGAAGGGGTCGGCGTGGGAATGGGAGTCGGGGTCGGGGTCGCGACCGGCGTGGGCGTCGGGGTCGGCGCCGCCGTAAAAGTCCAGTTGAGGACGACCGTGCCGTTCTCGCTGTTCCAGCCGTCAACGTCGATGCGGTAGGTGGTGCCGGCCGTGGCGTTGACCTGGACGGCGCTGGTCTTGAGGCCGCCCGCGTCGTCGTTCGTGCAGGGGAAGCACGCCGTCTGCCCGAGCGTGTTGACGCTGCCGCCCGTGTAGACGCCGAGCGTCGTGTCGAAGCTGCTGCCGGCGGTGTTGAAGGTGGCCGTGCCGTTGGCGGGCGCCGTCCAGTTGAACCAGACCGACTTGTCGCTGAAGAACCCGGCCTGCGCCCCGTCCAGCTGCGAGGCCAGCTCGCCGGGCTCGCGCGTGGCCCAGGCGTTCGTGCCCGTGAAGGTGCCCGAGGCGCCCGAGAGCGAAGCGGCGTTGGCGAAGTTGTCGTTCACCGGGCGCTGCGGGTCGAAGGCGACCGAGTAGCCGAGCAGGTCGATGGTGCGGATGTCGTTCTCGGTGATGGTGCGCCGGACGCCGCGCGCGAGCGTCGGATCCATGATGCCGATGAAGGGGCGCGTCGAGTAGAGCTGGTCGTCCTTCCAGTGGCTCGACTGCCGGCCGTCGCCGCCGTCGGCCGTGCCGCTCGGCCCGCCCGTCGAGACGGCCAGCTCCGGCGAGGCGTAGGTGCTCGTGAAGCCGCCGAACATGACCTGCGGCGAGGCGCCCGCCGTCAGCACGCGCAGGGCCGTGCCGAAGTTGCCGGCGTTCGCCTGCCCCGGGTAGAAGCGGAACAAGTCCCAGACGGAGAGCGACGCGCTGCTCCCGGTGCCGTTGGCGGAGACGAAGCCGAGCGCGTGGCCGATCTCGTGGACGACGACCGCGTCGAAGTCTGTGTAGCCGGCGGTGATGCCGTCCGAGGGGTCGAAGTCGAACTGGCCGGGGTTGCCGCTGGGGCCGAAGTTCGAGTTGAAGCCGATCTGCGCGTCGGGGCCGGCGGCGACGTTGAAGCCGAGGGCGCGCGCCTGCGCGGTGTTGACCTTGACGTTCGAGACGTTGACGGTCGCGCCGTTGAAGTCGGCCGGGACGGAGGAGGCGGGCAGCGCGTTGTAGAGCGCCAGCTCGGCGGCCGTCGGGTTCGAGTTTTCGATGAGATGCTGGCGGACGGTGGCGAGCGTCGGGTCGCTGCCGTTGCTCTTGATGACGAACGAGCCGGTCTGGCCGAGGATGCCGGGGCTGGGGTAGGCGCCCTGGTCGAAGAAGTTCGGGCCGAAGTCAACGCTGAGCGTGACGGTGACCGGCGTCGAGATGATCGACTCCCAGCGGTTGGCGGCGGCGATGAAGGCGTTCTTGGCCGCCGGGTTGGCTTCGAGCTGCGCCGTGCCCTGGAGCACGATGGTCAGGCCGGCCGAGGGGAGCAGCGCGAGCCCCGAAACATCTTGCGCGGAGTTGGGGACGAGAACCTCCTGGTTGTCGTCGAGAACCTGGCGGCGGGTCGGCGCGCCGCGGTAGATGACGTGCGTGGCGGCGGCCGCGCGGACGCGCTCGCGCTCTTCGGGCGTGGCGACGCGACAGACCGTCTCGCCCTGCTCGTTCTGGAAGAGGACGAAGGAGTCTTCGAGCACGCCGGCGTACTCCGTCCCGCCGCCCGTCTGCGCGCGGGCGGGGCCGGCGAAGGTGCCGGCGAAGGCGAACACCAGCGCCATGAGGCAGGCGGCAAGGCTTATCTCTTTACGCAAAATTCCTACTCCAAGCTACGAGGAGGGCGGCTCGGGTGCGCCCGGACGTTTAAGTTCTCGTGTCTTCATTTGGCGCAAACTGCGCGCAGGCGTCGTGAGGTGTCGAGACCGCCGCGCGTAGATTTTTTGCCCGGCCGTCTTGAAAAAGCCCGTATTTAGACGCCCCGCCCGCCCCGCCCGTTGCTTCGCGGGCGTTTGCAACGACGTGGCATTTAACCACGGAGACGCGGAGGCACGGCTTGAAGCAATAACTCTTCAAGCCGTGCCTCCGCGTCCCTGTGTTTAATCTCCCGGCGGCGGGCTAGAGCCTGCTGCCGAAGCGATCCATGTACTCGGTCGAGGTGATGAACGCCTTGACCATCTCGGCCGCGATGTAGTCGCCGTTGAACTGGTTGAGCTTCGTCAGCCAGAAGTTGAAGCCCGCGTCGTCCGGGTCGCGTTGCAGGTAGCCGAAGTACTGCATCAGGACGAAGGACTCGTTGCGGGTGTTCGCCGTGACGGAGCTGCTCTCGGCCACCGAGCGCAAGGCCGCGGCCTGCCCCGCCGCGCCGCCCGCGCCGAAGGCGCCCAAGGCCGCCTGACGTTCCTGCGCCGTCGGATTCGTCCCCGCGTTGGCGAAGAGCGAATCGACGTAGGCGGCGGCCGCCTGACCGCCGTGCGCCGACTGGAAGGCCGCGCGCTGGACGAAGGCGAGCGCGAACGCCTGCTTGTTGGCTTCGAGCTGCGCCTCCCAGCCCGTCTGCCCGACGATGAGCTGCGCCGGGGTGCTCCCGACGGTGCGCGTGTCGTTGACGAAGTCGGCGCGGAGGACGGCCACGGGCTTGCCCGCGAGGTTGCCGAAGGCCGCCTTGTGCATCTTGTAGACGAGGCTCCCCGTCTGCTGGAACTCAATCGACAGGAAGAAGGCCGCCGAGACGTTGACGCGCTTCACCTCGACGCACGCCGTGTCCACCCCGCAGCCGAGCACGTCGTCGCGCCAGAAGGCGAGGCCGTTCGCGTCGGGCTCGCGGTTGAGGAAGTCGAGGTAGTGCTGGCGGACGAAGAAGTTCGCGTCGCCGATGGGGTTGAAGGCCCAGCCGACGTCGCGCAGCTCCGAGCCCGTCAGGTCGGCCGGGACGGCGACGCTGTGAATCAGGTCGCCGCTGATGTCCGGCTCCATCAACTGGTTCGCGTAGAGGCTCGTGTCCCAGTGCGAGACCGACGAGCCGCCCGACACCGGGTTCGGCGTGTAGAGGAGCGCGCGCCCCTGCGCGTCCACGCCCGAGGGCGCGGAGTTGTCGAGGAGCAGCGTCGCGTTCTCGCCCGCGGTCAACTGGCTCTTGAGCGTCGCGCCGTCGGTCAGCGAGACCATCAGCGAAGGGATGTTGATGGTCGCGTCGCCGCCGCCCATCTGGATGACGCCGGGCGTCACGTTGTTGACCATGACGACGCCGACCGCGCCCGCGTTCTGCGCGTTCTTCACCTTCACGACGAAGTTGCAGCCGCCGCGGTCGATGAGGGCGATCTTGCCCGCGACCGCCGAAGGGTTGGTGAGCGCCGAGCAGGCGTCGGCCGGGGCCGACTGCGCGACGTTCGCGGTCGTGCCGCCGGGCGAGACGGGCGGGCCGAACTCGGCCGTGCCGACCGCGTAGTTGTTGGCTATCGTCGAGGGCGCGTTGACGCGCGCGCGCGGAGTCCCGAGCACGCCGTGCAAATCCGAGACAGTCTGCGCGCCCGTCCAGACGAGGTTGCCGGTGTTGATGGCCGAAGCCTGCCGCTCCGCGTTCGTCATCTGCGCCCAGCTCTTCCCCGTCGTGTCGTCGAAGAGGAAGCGGTCGTAGGCGGTCGGGAAGCCGCTGGGCTGTGAGCCGGTGCTCGGGTTGGTGAAGGAGATGAAGCCGAGGCCGTGGGCGAACTCGTGGATGAGCACCGAGACGAGGTCAACGTCGTCGCCGTGCTTGTTGTCGAGCCCGAGGTAGAAGTGCGTGCCGTCGAGGCAGCCGGTGTTGCCGAGGTTCGAGTTGAACTGCGCGCTGATCTCGGGCTGGCTGGGGTTGAGGTCTCGGCCCGCGATGGCGTTGGCGAGCGCCGCCGAGTACCACGTCCCGGCGACCGGCGCGCCGGTGAAGTCGCGGAACATGCTGACCGAGCCGGCCGCGCCGAGCGTCGCGCCCGACGTGGTGCACGAGAGCCGCGCCCAGCTCGCGGAGATGGTGATGGGCACGTCGCTCTTGATGGTCGCGCCCCAGACGTTCGCGGCGAACTGGAAGGCGTTGAGCCGCTGCTGGCCGACGGTCGTGCCGTTGTTGCCGCCGACGGGGGCGGCGGGCGTCGGGTCGTTGAAGCCCGTGTTGGCCGAGTCGTTGTTCTGGATGACGATGGTCGCGGCGGCGCGCGCCTCCGAGGCGGCCGAGACCGCCACGGCGAAGGCGAACGCGAAGACGATGAGCTTCGAGATAAAATTCCTCTTCATCACTTGCTCGACGCCGCCTTTCTGTTAACGCCCGTGCCCGTGGTCGTCGCCGCCTTGTCCGCGCCGGTGAGGAAGGCCGAGGCCGCCTCGGGCGTGTCCACGCAGGACGCAGAGACGGTGCCGTCGTCGTTCCGCCGGGCCATCGTCACGTTCTGGAAGCGGCCCTGGAGATCGACCGAGACCGTGCCGTCCTCTTGCTTCTCCTGCACGAGCCCGTCGGTCGCCTTGTTGCCTTCGAGCTGTTCGGCGAGCTGCTGCGCCTCGGCCTGCGTCAGCGGCCCCTGCTGCAACGCCTGCGCGTTCACGCGCAGCCTCTTCCCGCCCACTTCGACCGTGACGAAGGGGTCGGCGGCCGCGGCGGCGCGGACGGCCGGCGGCTGTTGGGCGCTGCGCGACGCGTAGGTGGCGGCGGCCGTCGCGACCCCCGCGACGAGCAGCGCGCACGCGAAGAGCCCCACGCGGAAGGCGCGCGCTCTGCGCGCGGCCGGCAGGGGCTTCGAGACTCTCTTCGACTTCTTCATGATGGCTACCCTTCTGTTTTAAGACACACGAACGGCTGGCAGACTCGGCCGCGGGGCCGAAAGCGCCGGGCACCTTTTCGTCAACGGCGCGCGCGGGCGTGCCGGGAAGAATGTTTCGACTGGCCTTACTAAGGATTGCGGACTGACTCGCGGGGTGCGGGAACCACGCGGGGAGGGCGGGCGTCGGCCCTAACTCCCGCATTTAGACGTTTCGCCCCGCCCGCCAGTTGCACACGCCCGGCGGCAAAAAAGGCCGCGCCCCGGGCTCTGAGAACACGGGGCGCGGCGTTGTGGCGTCGGGCGGCGGCGTCCGGCGGCTGTTAGTTGCCGAAGCGGGTGATGTACTCGTCCGAGGAGAGGAACGCCTTGACCATCTCCGCGGCGACGGCGTCGCCGTTAAATTGATTCAGCTTGTCGAGCCAGAACTTCCAGCCGGAGAAGTCCGTGTTCGGCCCCGTGTCGGGGTCGCGCCGCAGGTAGCCGTAGTACTGCATCAGCACGAACGCCCGGTTCTTCTCGTTATTCTGGAGCTGCTGATTCTCGGCCACCGCGCGGAGCACGGAGGCGCGTGCGCCCGCCACGTCGGCGGTCGCGTTGAACTGCGCGATGAGCGCGTCGCGCTCGCCCGCCGTCAGCGTGATGCCCGCGTTCTGGACGAGCTTGTCCACGAACTGCGCGGCCGTCAACGTGAGCGGGAAGGCATTCAGGAAGCGCTGGCGCAGGACGAACTCCAGCGCGTACGCCTGCTTGTTAGCCGCGATTTGCGCCTCCCACGCGCCCTGCCCGACGACGACGTTCTGCCCGATGCGCTGCGTGTCGGGCAGGAACTCGTTGAGCCGGATGACGGGCACCGTGCCCGCCACGTTCGGCGAGGTCGCGTCGCCGTACGCGGTCTTGTAGACGCGCTCGACGAAGTAGCCCGTGTTCTGGAACTCAATCGAGAGGAAGAAGGCGGCCGAGACGTTGATCCGCTTGACCTCCTTGCACCCCTCGTCCGCGCCGCAATCCGTGATGTTGCTCTGCCAGAACTGGAAGCCCGAGGCGTCGGGCTCGCGGTTCAGGAAGTCGAGGTACTGCTGGCGGACGAAGAAGGGCGTGCTGAAGCTCTGGGCGCGGACGGGGCTCGACCCCGTGACGGAGTCGTCCAGGTTGATGGTGAGCGTGGCCGTCGGGGTCGCGCCGAGCGTCGTCCCCACGGGGTTCGAGAGCGTGAGCCCGAGGGTCTCGACCGGCTCGCCGAAAACGTCATCGACGATGAAGACGGTGAACGTCTTGCTCGTCTCGTTCGGCCCGAAGACGAGCGTGCCGAGCGCCTGCTCGTAGTCCTTCAGCCGGCTGGCCGAGTTAACCGGGTTGCCCGCGCCGTCCGAGGTCGCGTAGTCCACGGTCGCCGTGCCCGACACGTCGCCCGTGCGCGTGACGGTGACGACGCGGAAGCCGTTGCCGTCGGTGCCGAGCCCGCCCCCCGTGCTCTCGTTCACGTTGTAGGCCGAAGAGGAGAACGAGACGCTGCTGGCCGCGGCGTTGTCGGAGAGCTTGATGGTGTAGCTGCCCGTCGTGGCGTTGTCGAAGGTGGTGGCGGCGATGGTGTAGACGCCCGTCTGCGGCAGCGACAGGAAGCCGTTGACGGGGATGCGCGAGTTGGTGTTGGTGCCGAGCACGATGTCGTCGTTCTCGGCGACGAGCGTGCCGTCGGGCGCGAAGAGGTAGAGGTAGGTGTCGATGCCGGGCGTCGCCGTGGTGGACATCTCGACGCGGACGCTCTGGCCGGCGCGCGCGGTGAAGGTGTAAAGGTCTTCGAAGGCGGTCAGGCGGTTGGGCTGCGCCGCGGTGCAGTCGGAGGTCGAGAGCGAGCCGTCGAGCGTCTGCCCGATGCTGATCTGCGTGGCGCCGGCCGCGCAGGCGGGCGAAGCCTGCTGCGAGATGGCGAACTGCTTGCCCCCGATGTCAACGAAGGCGCGGCGCGGGCCGTCCGTGCCGTTGTTGGCCGCCACCGTGTAGCCGGTCGAGCCGTTGCCCGAGCCCGCCTCGCTGCCGAACGTGACCCACGAAGCGCCCTCGGCCACGCCCCAGGCGCAGTTCGAAGTGACGTTGACCGTCCCCGTCCCGCCGGCCGCGGAGAAGAACTGCGAGGCGGGCGTGATGGCGTAGTTGCAGCCGGGCGAGGTCAGGCGCGCGAGGCATGAGCCGCCCGTCCCCGTCAGGTGGCTGGTGATCTGGTCGCGCGAGAACTGGCAGAAGGACGAAGTGCTCTGCACGAAAGAGTTCATGATCGACGGGTTGCAACCGGACGGGACGGGGCTCTCCTGGTCGGTGTGGGTCGCGCCGAAGTTGTGGCCGATCTCGTGGGCGGTGACGGCGACGCGGCGCGCGTCGGTGGGGGGCTGGTTGACGAACCTGCTCTGCGAGATGCCGTAGGAGGCGTCGGGGATGTCGCAGACGACGCCGCGGTAGGCGATGCCGATGGTCGAGCCGGCGAAGTCCTTGCCCGTGAACATGTGGGTGATGTCGCGCGACGGCGGGCCGCCCACGCCGAAGGAGGCGTCGTAGCTGTTAGCGAACTCTTCGAGGAGAGTGCTGGCGTCGAGCGAGGTGGAGACGTAAGGGTCGGTGTTGGTCGTCCAGACGCGCTGGAAGACGACCCGCAGGCTGACGCCGAGATCGTGCTCGTAGATGCCGTCTACCTGCGTCATGATGCTGTTGATGTCGTTATTGACATCGGCCGCGGTGCCGCCGGTCGGCGCGAAGAAGTTATTGTAGAACTCGAAGTCGGCCTCGGTGGCGATCCTCGCCTCGGGCATCGGCGCGAACACGTCGTCGGCCGGGGGCGTGCCCGCCGCCGCGGAGGTCACGCCGGCGCGGGCCGCCTCGGCGGCGACCTTGCCGCCCAGCGTGACCTCCTCGCAGTGTGCGTCAGTCGGCTTCAGGCTCGACTCCTCGTAGACGACGAAATCCTTCGAGCCGGCGGCCGTCGAGAGGTCGCGCGCGGGCTCGACGAAGAAGGTCTGGGCGGGCGTGATGATGATGCCCTGCACCTTCGACCCGTCGAGGAAGAGGCGGACGACCGTCCCCTCCTGGCCGCGGACGTGGCCGCGGAAGGAGTTCGAGGGCGTGCGGGCCAGCTCGGTCACGACGCCGCCCTCGCCGACGGCCACGGCGCGGTAGTCGTCCGTGCGCACGTCGAACGGCTCGACCACGAGGTCGAAGTCGCCGCGCGCGGTCTGGAACGTGACCGAGCCCTCCTCGCGCACGGAGCGGAGGACTTCGGCCGGGTCGAGCGTCACGGTCTCGAAGCTGGTCAGAACCTGGCCGATCTCTTCGGCGGCGCGGCCCCCCTTCTGGCCCGAGGCGGCGGGCGAGACGAGCATCGCGGCGGCGGCGCACAGGCAAAGGGCGAGCGCCGGCAACACGGCGCGGGGGTACTTCCTACGATTCATTCCTATAAGACCTCTACGGGGAGTATCGGGCTATTAATTTTGGACTTCAGAGGCGGGTTAACGCTCTGGCGAAGCGGACGCGGGATTTTAGCATAGGGCAAAACGGAAGCGCGAGCGGGGAGGGCTCTACCTGAACTTCTGCCCGATCTGCTCGGTGCCGAAGGTGCCGATGCCGTTGAGGCGGAAGCTGAAGACGACGCGGTTCTCGTTCCGGAGGCCGACGTTGAAGGTGAAGTACTGGGCGACGACGGCGCAGCAGTCCCAGGCGTGGCCGAAGGTGACGGTCGAGCTGATGAGCGAGGAGCTGCCCTTGCCCGGCCGGTTCTGGAAGTCGAAGAAGAAGGAGGCGCCGCCGAATGTCCCGCGGTTGCGGTCGCCGAGGAAGACCGAGGGGCTCCACTGCGACCCCTGCAAGGTGCCCGGCTCGTTGCCCGCCGCGTTGCTGAACTGCCTCAAGGAGGGCGCGAGCGTGATGGCGCGCGTGTAGTAGAAGGTCTGGAAAGCCTCTATCGCGTGCAGCACGGCCACGCGGCGGCGCAGGCCGAAGGAGATGGCGAGGTCGCGCAGGCCGCCGCCCTCGCCGAGCGTGTCGATGTCTGTGCGCACGTCGGTGAACAGCTCCGAGTCGGCGCGCGTCGGCGTGCGCAGGCGCGCCTCGACGTTCATGGGCGAGAAGCGGCGCGGCACGCCCCCGTAGGTGAAGCCGGAGAAATTGTTGAGGGGGTAGAACTGGTTCCGGCGCCCCGGAATGAGCGCGCCGCCGAAGGTCGGGTCGAAGAAATATTTCTGCCTGACCGTGACCGAGAGGAACTCGAAGGGCTGGCGCGTCAGCGGCGACTGGCTCTCCTTGAGCGCCGTGAGCCGGCCGCTCACGCGCGTGTTCTTCGGCACGCGCGCGTCCGCCGTTTCCTCCTCCTTCTCCTTCCCTTCCTTCTCCTTCGCCTCGGCCTCGCGCTCGCGCCGCGCCTCGCGTTCGGAGCGCTCGCCGGCGGTGCGCGGCCCCGCGTCCTCGGGGCGGACGCGCCCCGTCTCGCCCGCGCGCGCCGTGCGGCGGCCGACCGATTCGGCCGAGCGGCGGAGGAAGAAGCGGTTGGTGAGTCCGTACTCGAACTCGTTGGTGTCGGCGACCGCCTCGGTCTCGTCGAAGCGGATGAGCTCGTGGAACACGTCGGAGATGCCGCTGATCTTCCGGTAGGTCAGGTAGGGCTCGACGACGTGGCGGAACCAGAAGGAGCCGTCGCCGTGCTGGAAGTTTCGGGCGAGGGCCGGCGGGCGCAGGTCGAACTCGAACTCGCCGTAGCCGCGCGTCACGTCCTTCGGCAGCACGAGGCGCGTCAAAGGGTCGATGGAGTTCGAGTAGTAGGTCGCGCGCGCGCGCGCCGTCAGCGTCAGGCCCCACCCGTCCACGTCGAGCGGCAGCGTCACGCCCGGGCGGAAGTCGAGCCGCTGCACGATGGAGGGCGTGATGATCGGGTTCTGATTCCCCTCGGCCAGAAACGTCCCGAGGTCTTCGACCGTCTCCTTGCGGCTCATGCCCTCGACGCTGCTCTCGTAGGAGAAGTAGACGGGCAGCTTATCTTTCAGCCAGGAGACGAGCCCCGGCCGCTTCTCGAACGAGATGCCCGGCAGGGAGCGCGTGCGCACGCGGATGGTCGGGATGCTTGTGACCTGCGTGCGCGCGATGAAGTTGAAGGAGTAGGCGCCGACGTTCTTGTTGACGAAGACCTGCGAGCGCTCCTCCGGCGAGATGGCGAGCTGGATCGAGTCGGAGAAGATTTGTCGGAAGGCGAGGTTCGAGGTGATGTTGATGTCGGCGGCGGCGAGGAACCCGTTCGGGAAGTAGTGGACGCCGTCAACGTAAAAACTCGAACCGCCCTGGTTGGGGTGGTCTGCGTCCTGCTTCGGCCCGAGCACGCGATCCTTGACGGTGTAGAAGCCGAGGTTGAGGAACGAGCGCGAGTTGGCGCGCGTGCGTAAGTCCGCGCCGAAGCCGAGGCCGCGCTTCGTGTAGATGTCGTTGCGGAAGGTGATGTCGGCCGAGCGCCCGAGGGTCTGGTAGTAGGCGTTCGAGAAGCGCATCCCCTTCTCGCCCGAGCCGGAGAAGGTCGGCGTGAGGAAGCCCGACGCGCGGTCGCGCTGCTTGATGGAGACGGACGCGTACGGGAGCCAGAAGACTGGCACGCCCTTGACGAGCAGGCGCGGCTTCGAGAGCTTCACCTTGTCGGCGAGCTTGATGGTGGCGCGCGCGGTCTTGAAGCTCCACTTGGGCGTCTCGTCGTCGCCGCAGGCCGTGACCTCGCCGTTGATGATGACGATGGTGTCGCACGAGAGCTTCTCGACGCGGTCGGCGGTGAAGTACATGATGGTGCCGTCCTGCGTCTGGTTGGTGAAGCCCGTCGAGTTCTCGAACGAGCCGGTCTTGGTGGCGTAGTTCCAATCGGCGCGCGACCCCGTGATGCGCTGGAACTCGCCCTGGTCGAAGACGACGTTGCCCTCGGCGACGACGCGGCTCTTCGCCTCGTAGTCGGTCACCTTGTCGGCCTGGAGGCGGTAGATGCCGACGCGCACGTCCACGTTCCCCTCGAAGACGGTGACGTGGCTGCCCTCGGCGCCGGTGACGCTCTGGCGGTCGGAGCGGATGTCGATCACGTCGGACGGCTGCGTCCCCTGCGAGCCTTCGGGCCGGGTGCGCGGGCGCGGGCGGACGACGGGCCTGTCCTGCGAGAGCGGGTTGACGTTGGGCGTGTCGGTGACGGGATTCTCGACCTTGCGGTCTACGGGGTTGGTCTGCTGCTGCGCGCGCGCGGGCGCGGCCAAAGAGACAACCGCGCAGACGAGCAGGAGCAGCAACGTCGGCGCAGGGCCTCGCCTGTGTTCAGGAACGTAAGCGCGCAAGAGTATGAGCCGAAAGCCTCCCAGTGGCGAAACGCGCCGATGCTAACACGCGCCCCCGAAGCCGACAAGCACGCCCCTTTTAATTTGAAATTTCAGATTTGAAATTTCAAATCCCTCTGCGTCTCAAAGTTCCCGTGTTAACTTTCCTGAACCCGACCGCCCCCGCGACGTTAGCTTCACGAGGAGTTTCAGCCGATGCGTTCCTTATCTCACCTGTGGGTCGTCATACTCCCGGCGCTGTGCGTCGCGTTAACGTCCGGCGCGCGCGCGCCGGCGCAGACCGGCGTGCAGTGGTCGCCCGAGCCCTCTTCGCTCTGCGGGCGCGACAACGCGCTGGCGCTGGTGCGGCAGCAGCTCGACGCCTCGAAGGCTCTTAACGACGACGCACGGCGCGTGGCCGTCATGCTCCGCGCGGCCGACCTGCTCTGGCCCTACCGGCAGGACGAGGCGCGCGAGGTCTTCTCCGCGGCCTTCGACGCGGCGAAGCGCGACTTCAAAGAGAAGGGCGACGCGCCGCGGCGTGAGGGGCTCGGGCTCCTGGTCGATGTCCCCGATCAGCGCTACGTCGTCATCCGCGCCGTGGCGAGGCGCGACCAGGCGTGGGCGAAGCGGCTGACCGAAGAGGTTCTGAAGGCGGACGCGCAGGAGGCGGAGACTTCGAAGGCGACTTCGGCCGCCGCGCGCGAGGAGGCGGACTTGCGGACGGCCGCGAAGCTGCTCGAAGCCGCCTACGCGCTCCTGCCCGCAGACCCGCAGGGGGCCGCCGCCTTCGCGGCGAACAGCCTGAAGTTCCCGGCCGGCATGCCCCTCACGATGTTCATGTACCGACTCGCAGAGGTTGACCAGAAGACGGCCGACCGCTTCTACAGGCAGGCGCTCGCCGCCTACGGCGAAAGGCCCGCGCGCGAGTTCCTCTACCTCTCCGCCTACCCCTTCGGCCTGAACGAGACGGGCGACATGCCCTGGTCGGGGGGGTACCTAGTCCCTCCCGCGTTCGCGCCCGACCCCGCGCTGAAGAGGCTCTTCGTCCAGACGCTCCTGCGCCGCGCCAACCAGGCGCTACAGGTTCCCCCGGACGAAGGCGACAACTACAACGGCTTCCCCGGCACGGGGCACATCCTCCAAGTCCTGACCCGTCTTGAGCCGCTCGTGCGCAGAGACCTGCCCGACCTCGCGGGCGCGTCGGAGCAGGCGCGCAACAACCTTCTGAGTTCCCTCTCGCAGCCCGAACGGGACGCGTTCCAGAGGTCTCTGCCCGCGCAAACCCCTCCGGCGCCGCAGACGTTCGACGAGCGGGTCGAGGCGGCCGAGCGCGAAGCGAGCAAGCGCGACTACCTCCTGTCGGAGGCGATTCTCGACGCCGGCCCCGCGGAGAATGCGGAACGCGTGGCCGCCGCCGCGGACAAGATCGGCGACGCGCAGGCGCGCGCGCAGTTGCTCGACTGGTTCTACTTCGGCCGCGCGCAGGCGGCCGTCAAGAGCGGCCAGCTCGAAGAGGCCACGCGGCTCGCGTCGAAGGTGGAGGAGATGGATCAGCGCGCCTACCTCTACTCCGAGATTGCAAAAGCGTCCCTGCCCAAACTCGAAACGCAGAACCAGGCGCGCGTGCTGCTCGACGAGATCGTCGCGACGGCGGCGAAAAGGCCCGACAGCGTCGTCGCCGCCCGCGCGCTGTTCGCGGCCGCCTACATGTATTCGAAGTTCGACACGAACCGCGCGCTCGCCGTCATGGCCGAGGCCGTCAAGTCCGTCAACAGCGTCGAAGCCGCGGACTTCTCCCAACAGGACATCTTCAGGAAGATCGAGGGGAAGAACTTCGGGTACTACGCCTCCTTCAGGACGCCGGGCTTCGACCCCGAGAACGCCTTCCGCGAGATGGCGAAGGTTGACTTCGACGGCGCGCTCTCGCTGGCGGGCACGCTCGCGGACAAGGCGCTGCGCGCGCGGACGACGCTGGCGCTGGCGGAGTTCTGCCTTCAACGCGCGGCCGAACAGGAGAAGCAGGAAAGGCAAAAGGCAAAGGGCAAAGGGCAAAAGTGAAGGAGGGCGCGCCCCATGTCTTCACTTTTGCCTTTTGCCTTTTTACTTTTGCCTTCCGCCGAAGGCGAGCCGGTAGCGTGCGGTGAGCGAGAGGCCGAGGCTCAGGACGACGAGGGCGAAGACGACGAAGGGCCAGACGTAAGGGAGCGAGAGGACGGCCGCCCAGGAGGCCGCGCCGAGGAGGAGTGCGACCGACTCCGAGCGCCGGTCTTCGGGGAGCAGCACGCGCTGGAGCCAGCGCCCCGTGGCGGCGTTGATGACGACGCGGCCGAAGAGGTAGGAGAGCAGCACGAGCAAGAGCGCCGTCACGCCGACGAGTGCCGCCAGCGCCGGCGGCAGGAAGTGCAGCGCGGAGGTCACGCCCGGCCCCAACAAGAGCGCGCCGACCAGCCCGATGAGCGCCACGCGCCCGAGCGTCAGTTGCAAGCGCGCCGCCGCCCGCCCGACCGCGCCCGGGCTCATGGCCGTCAGGGCGATGGAGACGATGAACCAGAAGAGCACGGCCATCAGGCGCCAGCCGAGGAACGCGAGCGAAAACTCGGGCGTCAAAATCGAAGCGGGGTTGCGCGCGAGGTTCCGCAGCTCCTCCTCGTAGCCGGCGTACATCAGCGTCTTCCCCGCCGGCCCGCGCCCGCCCCCCTCGTTGCGGTACTCCCCGCCGAAGACGATCACGTCGCCGCCGACGTGCGAGCCGTTGAGCTGCACGACCGACCCGCCGACGGCCGCCGCGTCGCCCTCGACGCGCCCTTCCACAATCACGTCGCCGCCGAAGGCGATGACGCCGCGCACGTCGCCGCGCACGCGCACGCTCCGCCCCAACCCGAACACGTCGCCCGCCTGCCGCCCCTCGATCACCAACTCCTCGCCCTTCGCCGCGTCCTGCCCATTGACGACCGCCGGGAAAGCAAAAGGCAAAAGGCAGAAGGCAAAAATCAAAAGGGTGAGGCATCGCGGGGCGCGAAAGACTGCGCCTTCACTTTTGCCTTTTGCCTTCTGCCTTCTGCCTTCTGCCTTCATAACAACTGCGGCCAGCGCCCGTCCCTCCCGCGAGTGACGAGGGCTGGCCGCCGCTCTGTCTCTCAACAATTCCTTCAGTCGCGCGCCGAAGCGCGGTGGTAGCCGCTCACCAGACGCAACAGCAGCAGCACGCCCGCGGCGAGCAGCAGCACCATAAGGACGGCCGCCGACTCCGAGACCGCCACAATCCGGCCCGCGACCGCGCGCAGCACGACGCCCGCCCCCGACCCCGCCTCGGCCGACGCGCGCCCGGCCACGCCGAGCACGCCCGAGGCCGTGCCCAGAGCGCGCAGCGCCGGCCGCACCACCACGTCGAGCGCCGCAAACCCCAGCAGCGCGAAGGCCGCCGCGCCCAGCGCCGCGCAAATCTTCAGGGCGCGCCGCCGCTCTCGTGCGTCGCGCACGCCGCTCAGGTCGTTCTGCGCGCGCGCCTTCAACTGGCGCGTGAAGCCTTCGGGCAGCTCCAACTTCTTTTCAAAGGTCTCGTCGAAGGCCGTGTCGAGGAGGCAGAGGAGGCGCCGCTGTTCGAGCAGCGCGGCCGAGCAATCCGCGCACCCGTGGGCGTGCGCGTCGAACTCGTCGGACGCGGCCGTCTCAAGCTCGCCGTCGAGGTAGGCGGCCGTGAGGCTCGTCCGCGGGCACCGCAGCCCTTCGCGCGCGGCTTCTGCCATGTCCGCCATGCCCTCTACATCCCCGTGATGCCGCGCGCCACGAGCAGCTCTCGCATCGCCTCGCGCGCGCGGAAGATTCGGTTCTTGACCGTGCCCAGGGGGAGACTCGTCACCTCCGCGATCTCGTCGTAGCTGAGGTCGTGCGAGTGCCGGAGCACGATCAGCTCGCGGTAGGCGGGCGAGAGTTGCGCGACGACCTCTTCGATCTCGGCGCGGCGCTCGCCGCGCTCGGTCTCCTGCTCGGGGCTCGGCGCCTTGCTCGCCAGGGGCTTTTCGAAGGTCGTGCCCTCGTGCCCCTCGACCTCCATCTCCTCGGTGCGCGCGGCGCCGAGGCGGCGCAGGTGGTCGATGGCCGCGTTGTGCGCGATGCGGTAAATCCAGGTCGAGAACTTGAACTCGGGGCGGTAGCGGCCGAGCGAGTTGTAGACCTTGATGAAGACCTCCTGCGCGAGGTCGAGCGCGGCGTCGTAGTCGCCGACCATGCGGTAGACGTAGGCGACGATGGGGCGCTGGTAGCGGCGCACCAGCTCCTCGAATCCGTCCTCGCGGCCCGCGAGGGCGCGTATGACCAGCTCCGTGTCGGCCGGGGCCGCTGCGTTAGGGGAAACAGCGTGTGCGATCATGACGCCAAAGTTTTACGCGCGCGAAGGCCGGGAAGTTTCAGGGGCGGAAAGCTCGGGGCGGGCGTCTCAGGGGCGGCCCGCCGCCGCCGCGCCGGGCTGCGCCGCCGGCTGCGCGGGCGAGAGTTCGAGCGCCTTGCGGACGCCGGCGCGGATCATCTCGGTGACGTGCTGATTGTAGCCGCGCACGCGCAGGACGACGTGGCCGTCCGCCGCCACGACGAACGTCTGCGGGATGGGGAAGGAGCCGGGGCGCGTCGGGTTCGTGTTCCAGGTCGCGAGCGCCAACACCGTCTCCTTGTCGATCCAGCCGACGCGGTAGCTCATCCCCAGCTCGCCCACGAACGCGCTCACCGTCTCCGAACTCTCGTCGGGGTCTTCGGCCGTCAGCCCGACGAACTCGACGCCGCGCGCGCGGTAGTCCTGGTAGATTTTGTTGAAGCCCGGAATCTCCAGCCGGCACGGCCCGCACCACGTCGCCCAGAGGTTGACGACGTAGACGCGCCCGCGGAAGTCTCTGAGGCGGAACGCGCGCCCCGACAGGTCGCGCAGCTCGCGCCCGGTCACCTCTTCGGGCAGGAACTTCGGCGCCTCGACCGTGGCGGCCGTCTGCGCCGTCGCGTGCGACGACAGACAGAGGATGAAAGGCAGAAGGCAAAGGGCAAAAGGCAAAAGGCAAAAGTGTGGACGCGCTGACGCGCGAAGAACTTTCATTAGTTTTTGCGCCTTGTCTTCATTTTTGCCTTTTGCCTTTTGCCCTTTGCCTTCTTCAGCCCCAGGCGAGGGCGGCGAGGCCGGCGGGCGCGGCGATCTGGCGGAAGTCGATGCCGGCCGCGGGGAACGTGAGCCGCAGGTCGGCGGGCAGGACGGCGCGCGGCGCGGTGCTCAAAGTCTCCTCGACGACGGCGCGCGCCTCCGACTCTTCGAGCCCCGTCCCCGCGACGAGCAGGCGCCCGAGCCCCGCGCCGTAGAGCGGGGCCGGCGCCGCCTCGCCCTCGGCCGCCTGCGGCGAGGTGCGGTCGCGGTAGAAGAGCAGGAAGCGGTAGAGTTCGTCGGCGCGGTCTTCGGTCTCGCAGATGACGCCGCGCACGAAGAGCGGGGAGCCCGCGCGCAGGACGACCGCCGTGAACCCCTCGGCGTGCGAACTGACGAGCAGCGAGTCGGCGCCCGCCGCCTCACGCCCGCCGTCGCGCATCAGCCACCACGCCTCGCCCATGTGACGCGGCAGGATGAGCCCCGCGTTCCAGCCCAAGGCCGCGAAGACAAGCTCGTACTCGGCGAGCACGGAGAGGCGGACGGCCGTGACCAGATAGCGCAGGCGCCCCTGCGCGTCCGACTTCAGGCGCTCGCGCGAGATGCGCAGCTCGTCGAGCTGCGCTCCCAAAGCGCGCTCGGTCTTCCAGCGCAGCATCTCCTCGGCCTCTGCGCGCGAGGCGGGAGCGGTCTCCATCGTCAGGATCGAGGTTCGCGTCGCGGCCTCGGGCAGCGCGACCGACCAGCGCCTGCGCCGCGCGAGCCCCGCGCTCGTCAGCAGCTCCGTGAGCGCGCCGGCCAGCTCCGCGCCGTCCGACACGTTCTGCTCGTCGAAGCTCGGCCGCACGAGCCCGGCGGGGAGCGGCAGAAGCCCCGCGCTCCTGACGGCGAGCCCGCCCCCGCGCCGCTCCAACTGCACGACGCTCGCGGCCTCGCCCGACAGCCCCACGGCCGCCTGCGGCAAGCGGGGCGAGATGAGTCTTTGGAAAGGGTTCATAAGAAAGTAGGCAGATGGCAGTAGGCAGTTCGCCCCGCGTCTTCGACGTTGAAAGATTAGTCTTGAATCTTATACGGCAAGGCTCTTAACTGCCTACTGCCATCTGCCTACTGCTCGTCACCATTCGCTGTAGCGACTTGAGCCGTCGGAGGAGGCATCACCGGAGGCGGAGTGGACGTTGGTGACGCCCTGCTCGCCGCCGGTCGAGCCGGGGTCTTCGCCGAACTCGACCTGCCAGTCGGCGGCGTCGGTCATCGGGTCGATGGGAATCTCGTGGATGTAGCCGGCCGTCTGCAAGTCCGAGAGCGACTGCGGGAGCTTCCCCTTGTCGGCGGCGTACTGGTCGATCATCTTCCGCATCGTGAAGAGGTCTTCGCGCAGCGTCGCCTCCCTGGCCGCCAGCACCGACTTGTTGTACTGCGCCATCGCGATCAGGGCCAGGATGACCAGGATCGAGATGACGATCATCAGCTCCAGCAGGGTGAAGCCTCTCTGTCGCGAAGGGGAGACGGGGAGACGGGGGGACAGGGAGAAAAAGCCGGCCCTCGCCCCGTCACCCCGTCTCCCCTTCTCCCCTTCGATTCCTCTACCACTCATTGTATTTCTCTTTCCCGTTGAGCGAGGTCTCGTCGGACTTGGAGCGCACGTCGAAGACGTTGGTCGGGCTCCCGGAGCAGCCGCCGTCGGCGTCGTCGTAGTTCGAGAGGAGGCACCATTCCGCCTTGCCCGTCATCGGGTCTACGGGAATCTCCCGCAGGTAAATCTTCTTCTTCGGGACGGGCGGCGCGTTCGTCTCCGTCATGTTGCCCTGGAGGCTGCCGAGCTGCTGCGCGGCGCCGGCGGTGCGCGGCAGCACGTCCACGCCCTCGACGAGCATCTCCAGACTGGGCGGGTAGCGCTCGGGGTTGTCCACGCCGAAGATGGTGCAGTCGGCGATGCGCACGCGGCTGCGCGGGTCAACCCAGAGCCCCCCGTTGGCCCCCGGCTGGCCGGGGACGACCGGCGCGGCGGGGACGGCGGCGGGGGCGCCCGTGGGGCCGCACTGCATGTTGACGGTGTCGCGGTGGAACTCGTCGATGGCGCCGCGCATCTCGCGCAGGGCCTCGCGCAGGCGCGTCTCGCGCTGCCGCTTGATGGAGGTGCGGACGATGGGGATGACGGCCATCGTCAGGACGGCCATCACCGTCAGCGTGATGACCAGCTCGATGAGCGTCCACCCGCGGGCGGAAGACGAAGGCGAGACGAGGAGACGGGGGCACGGGGAGTGTGCTGAATGAGTCATGCGTTCAACTTCTCCTCTCGACTTCTTCCCGTCTCCCACTCCCCCACTCTCCCCGTCGGCTTTACTGCGTGACCTTGAAGCGGCCGGGGGTCGTCCGGGGCCGCACGGTGCGGCCGTCGGTGGCGACGAGGTGCACCTTGTCGGCGTCGAACTGGAGGCCGGTCTCGCCGGGCGCGAGCCCCTCGACCTCGATGACGAGCAGCAGCCCCTCGCCCGTGAGCGCCGGGGCACCGGCCGCGGGCGCGACCGAGACGACGAGCACGCCCGAAGGGTCAACCGACTGCGTCACGACGGGCGCGCCCGACTTGTCGCCGCCCAGGCCGCCCTGCGTCACCGAGCGGACGGCCAGCGCCTTCGGGTCGAACCGCAGCGTCGCCGTCGCCAGGCCGAGCGGCGCGTCCGTCTTCATGAAGACCATCAGGCGCCCGCGCTCGCCGACCTTCAACTCCTGCCTGTCGGTCATCAGCATCAGCTCGGCCGTGCTCTCGGCCGGCCCCGCGGGCGCGGCCGGGGACTCCGACGCCGGGACGACCGGGCCGGCGTTGTTCAAGACCGCGGGGACGGGCGCGGCGACCGCGGCCGGGTCGAGGCCGACGTTGACGGCCCGCACGCCCGCGTTGTTCGCCGCCGCCGTCGCGGGCGGTTCGGCCTGCGCCAGAGCCTTCGGCGCGGGCACGAAGGTCAGCGCCTCCTCGGAGGCCCCGAGGGTCGGGGTGACGGCCGTCGCGGGCGTCGGGAGCTGCGCCGTCACGTTGGTCGGCAGGCTGCGCATGCGCGCGAACTGCTCCTCGCGCTCGGCGTCGCGCAGCAGCGCTTCGAGCGAGGGCGACTGCGGCGTCTGCATCGTGCCGGTGTCCCTCGGCTCAAGGTCGGCCGGGGTGATCTCGGGCGCGCGCAGCACGCGCGGCGTCATCGTGATGACGATGTCGCTGTTCTGATTGTCCTTCGTCGGCGTGGTGAAGAGGCGGCCGAGGATGGGCACGAGCCCGACGAGCGGCAGCCCGGCGCGGCCGTTCGATTCGCGATCCTGCGCGATGGAGGCGATCATCATCGTCTTCCCGTTCGGGATGCGCGCCACGCCCTCGATCTTGCGCTGCGTGAAGACCGGGGTCAGCGGGTCGGGGCCGGCCGCCTTGTCCTTCGACTCGATGCTCATCGAGACCTGCACGTCCTGGTTCGGGTAGACCTTGGGCTTGAAGTCGAGGTTGAGGCCCACGTCCTCGTACTGGATGACGGGGTAGCCGCTGCCGCCGAAGACGTTGCCGACGCCGGCCTGGGTGCCGGTGCCGCTGCCGCTCGTCGGCGCGGTGATGCCGTTGTAGACCGAGGCGGTCTGCACGGGCACCTTCGAGCCGACGCGCGTCGAGGACTTCTCGTCGTCGAAGGCGTGCACCTGCGTCAGGAAGAGCAGCCGCGTGTTCGTCCTGCTCTGGAAGAGCGAGAGCGTCGAGGGCGGGATGAGCAGCCCCAGGCCGGAGCCGAGGCCGACCGTGGACGTGCCGAGGCTGAGCGCCGGCGTGCCGCGGTAGAGGAGCGAGCCGGCGGCGATGCCGCCGAGGTTGTTGAGCGAGGTGGAGGTGCCGACCTGGTTGCCGACCTGGAGGAGGTCGGCCCGCGAGATCTCGTAGATGGCGACCTCCATCACGACCTCGGCGCGATCCTTGTCAACGCTCTGCAAGACCTTCTCGATGATGCGCATGTTCTCGGGCGTGTCGCGGACGGTGATCGAGTTGGTCTGCTTGTTCGCGATGAACTGCGGCTGGCGGCCGGCGTTGGCCGGGAGCGCGGCCGTCAGGAGCTGGCGCGCGTCGTCCGGCGTGATGTTGTAGAGGAAGAAGGTGCGCAGCACGAGCTGCTGGTACATCGGCCGCTTCGACTGGTCGGCGACGAGGATGGTGCGGCGGTCGAGCTTCTGGAAGAAGAGGCCGTTGGCGAGGAAGACGTAGTCGAGCGCGCGCGCGGGCGTGATGTCCTTCCAGCGGATGTTGATCGTCCGCTTGACCTGCGAGAACGCCTGGTCGAAGACGACGTTGAGGTTCATCTCTTCGGCCAGCTTGCGGATGAAGCCTTCGAGGTCGCCGTTCCACTGGATGTTCTGGAGCTGCTCGGAGCGGCCCGGGGCGCCCGTGCCGTCGGCCTGCCCGTCGGGGGTGGCGGGGACGGGCACGGTGCCCGCCGGCCCGCGGTAGACGGCCGGCGCGGTGCGGTCGGGGTTGGCCGTGCCCTCCTTCTCGCGCTGGAGCCGGAGCACGCGATCCATCTCCTGCGCGGCGAGGTCGTTGACGGGGTCGAGCCCGTAGGCCTGGCGGTACGCGTTGTAGGCCCCGACGTAGTCGCCCTGGTCGGAGAGCGCGCGCCCCTTCGTCATGTAGATCTGCGAGGCGTTGAAGACGGCGCGGCGGTAGTGGAGCTGGTACTCGGTCTCGTTGGGCGCGGCGGCGACGGCGAGGGCGAACTCCTGCGCGGCCTTCTCCCACTGCTGCGCCTTCTCGTAGTCCAGGCCGCGGTTGTAGTTCTTCTCGCCCTTCTTCGCCAGCACGGAGACGGGCGCGGCCAGCAGCACGCACGCCATGAGGAGCGCCGCGAAGGGTCGCGCCAGGGGCTTAGACTTCATCTCGAACCTCACTTGCTTGATTCCTTGTTGGGTTTAAGTCGGCTTGCCGCCAGCCGCGTGACTTCCACAGGACTAATCGGGGAGTGGCCGCCCCAGAACGACTTTCAGCACGTACACGCCGGGGCGTAGATAATAGTTCCTTAAAAGCAGAGGGACAAGCGAGTAGACAGTAGAAAACCCGTTGCCGCTCGAACCCTGCGGCTGTCAACTTCAGCGTCGGCCAGCGGAGCCACTGTCTACTGTCTACTGTCTACTTCCCGTTCACCGCGACGATCTCGTCGCCGTTCATCTTCACCTCTTCGACGAAGGTGACGCGGTTGATCTCGTGGAGCGTCGAGACGCCGGCGAAGACCTTTTCGAGCGCCGACTCGCGCAGGGAGCGCAGCCCCTCGGTCTCGGCCGCGCGGCGGACTTCGGAGCCGGGGCGGCGCTCGATGATCATCTCGCGGATGTTGTCCGACATGTTCAGAAGCTCGTGGATGGCCGTCCGGCCCCGGTAGCCCGTGTGGTTGCAGGCGTCGCAGCCGACGCTCATGTAGAAGACGCGGCCGCCGTGCTCCGCGGGGTGCAGGCCCGACTCCATCAACTCCTCGTCGGAAGGGTGGTACGGGCGCTTGCAGACGCCGCAGAGCATGCGCGTCAGGCGCTGCGCCAGCACGCAGTTCAAAGACGAGACGAAGTTGTACGGCTCGACCCCCATGTTGAGGAAGCGGCCGATGACGTCGATGACGTTGTTGGCGTGCACCGTGGTGAAGACGAGGTGGCCGGTCAAGGCCGACTGGATGGCGATCTGCGCCGTCTCGTTGTCGCGGATCTCGCCGACCATGATCTTGTCGGGGTCGTGGCGCAGGATGGAGCGCAGGCCGCGCGCGAAGGTCAGACCCTTCTTCTCGTTGACGGGAATCTGCGTCACGCCGTGGAGCTGGTACTCGACGGGGTCTTCGATGGTGATGATCTTGTCTTCCTCGTTCCGAATCTCGTTCAGGCCGGCGTAGAGCGTGGTCGTCTTGCCCGAGCCGGTCGGCCCCGTCACGAGCACCATCCCGTAGGGCTCGGCGATGTAGCGGCGGAAGTCGCGCAGGTCGCGCGGGAGGAAGCCGACCACGTCGAGCGTCAGGTTGCGGAACTGCTCGTTGATCTGCTCCTTGTCGAGGATACGGATGACGGAGTCTTCGCCGTGGACGGTCGGCATGATCGAGACGCGGAAGTCCACGTTGCGCCCCTTGTAGCGGACGCGGAAGCGGCCGTCCTGCGGGATGCGGCGCTCGGCGATGTCCAGCTCCGACATGACCTTGATGCGCGAGATGAGCGTCTGGTGGTAGGAGATGTCGATGGGCTCGACCTTCTCGTAGAGCGCGCCGTCGATGCGGTACTTGACGTGGACGGCCGTGTCCCTGGTCTCGATGTGGATGTCGGAGGCGCGCGACTCCATCGCGTTGTAGATGATGGTATCGACCAGCTTGATGATGGGCGACATCTCGCTGTCGGTCGCCAGCCGGTCGAGGTCTAAGACCTCCTCGCCCTGCTCGGTCTCCTTGACGAGCGAGATGCGGAAGCCCGAGGCGGCCTCCTGCAACACGCGCTGCGTGGCGTCGCCCTTCCGCAGAACAACTTCAATCGCGCCCGCGGTCGCCACGTGCGGGACGACGCGCGAGTGGAGCGCCGAGGCGATCTCGTCCAACCTTTCGAGGTCGGTCGGGTCGGCCATCGCGATGTGGAGCCTTCGGCCCTCGCGCCTGAGCGGCACGAAGAGGTGGCGCAGCATCAGGTCAACGGGAATCTCGCCCAAAAGCGCGTAGTCAATCGGCGACTCGCCGACGGGCGGGAGCAGGTCAACGTACGGGAGCCGGTAGCGGCGGGCGAGCGAGAGCGCCGCGCGCACCTCGGGCGGGGTGTGCCCGTCGTCGTCGTTCAGGACGGCGGCGGGGGGCGCCGGGTTGACTATCGTGGGCGTGTCGGCCTGGTTCTCCGTTTGACTCATCGTTTTTCAGATGCCTCGGACTGGCGGGGGATTGCCTGTGGTTCAGCCGCGGAAACTCAAATTCGAGATGGACTGGATGATGGGCAGGTAGATGGAGAGCAGGATCGTCACGACGACCCCGCCCATCACCAGCAGGATGGCGGGCTCTAAAACGGTGGTCAACTGTTCGAGCCGGACTTCCGACTCGCGGTCGTGGAAGTCGGCGACCTCTTCGAGCATCTCGCGCAAGGAGCCCGAGCGCTCGCCCACCCCGATCATATCAAGCCCCAGGGGCGGAATCCACCCCGCCGACTCAAGGCTCTCGGTGAACGAGCGCCCCTCGCGGATCATCGGCAGCGTCGCGGAACTCCTGGCCCGCAGCTCCCTGTTCGTGATCGACTCGGCCGCGATCTCCCACGACTCGACGAGCGTGATGCCGCCCGCGAGCAGCGTCGCCAGGCTCCGCGTCATCTGCGCGACGGCCAGCTGCTTGATGAGCTGGCTGACGATGGGGAGTTTCAGGAGGAAGCGGTCGAGGTTGAGCGCGCCCGAAGGCGTCCGCGTCCAGAGGTAGAGCCCGACGCCGCCGACGAAGATGGCCGGCACCAGCCACCAGAAGTTCCCCGAAGCGAAGTGCGAAATCGCGATGACCGTCTTCGTCACGGCCGGCAGCTCGCGGTTGAAGCCCTCGAAGAGCGAGGACATCTTCGGCACGACGTAGACGGTCAAAAACATCACCATCCCCATCGACGCCGCGAGCAGGAAGAGCGGGTAGGCCAGCGCCCCGCGAATCTTCCGGCGAATCTCGACGCCGCGCCGCATGTACTGGACGTAGCGCGCCAGCACGTCGTCGAGCGCGCCCGAGCGCTCGCCCGCCAGGATCGAGGCCGTGTAGATGCGCGGGAAGATCGGCCCCTGCGCGGCGAAGGCCGAAGAGAGCGCCATCCCCGACCGAATCTTGTCCTCCACGTCGGCGAGCACCGCGCGCAGGCGCGAGGAGGAGGCGCGGCGGCGGAGCATGTTGATGGCCTGGAGGATGGGGATGCCGGCGCGGATGATGGCCGAGAGCTGCTGGTTGAAGATGAGGAAGTCGCCCGGCTTGACCCGGGGCGCGGTGCCGCCCTTGCCGCCGCGCGTGATGGCGGCCACGCCCGCGGCCCGCGGCGCGTTGACGGAGAAGACGCGGAAGCCCTCGGCCTCCAGACGCACGCGCGCCTCCTGCATGCCCACGGCCTCGACCGTGCGCGTCACGACCTCGCCCGCGGGCGTCCCCAAACGACAGATGAACTCGGCCATGTCTTTTCTTTACTTCTTCCCCGGAAGGTCGGCGCACGAGGTTCGGCGGGGGAACCGGCGCCACACTCAAGGCGGTTGATTGTAGCACGGGGGCGCGGCGCCCTCCCACCGCCCGCGTCGCTTACACGCGCGTCATTGTGCGAAGTTGCACGGAAATGGAATCGTGAGAAAGTCGAAACGAGATGTCTGTTGCGCGTGGGCGGGGCGTGTCCTACAATACCCGCGCGAAGGTAAGAGGAAGTCTCCCCGTCTTCCCAGCACGCTACCGCGTACAACCAAAGGGGCCCGCGCCGCCGTCCAAGCAGGCAAGCACGCAACCCCGAGCCTGGCCCGCGGGCGCCGAAGAAGGCCCCGGGTCGGCAGTTTTCCTTTTCCAGTTGGCGCAAGACACTTCCGCAGGAGGCTTACCATGAGGGCCCGGCGCTCCGAGAGTTTTTCCAGAGTCGCGCTCGTCTCACTCCTCTTCGCCGCCGCCTTAGCGGCCGCGCCCGAGGCCGGCGCACAACCCGCGCAGCAGCCCGATCCGAAGCCGGCCGCGCAGAAGACCGCGCCGCCCGCCCCCGCCCCGGCCGGCGCCGCCAACACGCAGGCGGGCGACAAGCCGGCCGCCGCCGCGGCGACGCCCGAGCAGCCGGCGACGCCGAAGCCGCCGGTGCCGGCCGCCAACGGCCGCGCCAGCAGCGCCTCGCAGTCGCCGACCGCCATCCTCGACGGCCCCATCGTCCAGCCGTTCGTGGACGACGACAAGCCGCAGATCATCCACTCCGACCTCATCACGCTCACCGTCACCGTCACCGACACCTACGGCCGCTTCGTGACGGGGCTCAACAAGAACGCCTTCAGCATCTACGACGACAAGACCGAGCAGGAGATCAGCTTCTTCTCGGACGAGGACGCGCCGGTCAGCCTCGGCATCGTCTTCGACGTGTCGGGCTCGATGGGCGGCGACAAGATCATGCGCGCGCGCGAGGCGCTCTCGAAGTTCATCGACACGAGCCACGCGCGCGACGAGTACTTCCTCATCGGCTTCAATAGCCGCGCGCAGCTCCTCCTCAACCACACGCGCGACAGCGACGCGCTGATGCAGAAGCTGACCTTCGTCCAGACGCGGGGCCAGACGGCGCTCTACGACGCGACCTACCTCGGGGTCGAGCGCGTGACGCGCGGCGTGCACCCGAAGCGCGCCATCCTCCTCATCTCCGACGGGCAGGACAACAGCTCGCGCTACACCTTCAACGAGCTGAAGCGGATGCTCAAGGAATCGGACGTCATCATCTACGCCATCGGCATCGTGAGCCCGAACGACGAGTCCTCGCTCGGCTACGGCGGGCGCGCCATCCTCGAAGAGCTGGCGGGCGTCTCGGGCGGCAAGGCGTTCTTCCCCTCCACGGGCGCCGAGATGAACGACACCTTCGAGCGCATCGCGCTCGAACTGCGCACGCAGTACTCAATCGGCTACCGCCCGACGGCCTTCGCCAACGACGGCCGCTGGCACAAGCTCAAGATCAGGGTGCAGCCGCCGCGCGGCTTCCCGCGCCTCTTCGTCCGCGGCCGCGAGGGCTACTTCGCCACCGCCACGCCGAAGTAAGCGCGACGGGGAGAAGGGGAGACTGGGCGACGTGGCGACGTTTGATGAGGCATTTTCTTTCACCCCGTCTCGCCGTCGCCCAGTCTCCCCCTCCTCATTTCCGGCAACCGTCGCCCCGGCCGGGGCATCTCTAAAGTCGTCGCGCGTGGCCGGAGCGCGACTTGCGCCGACCCAAGCAATTCTGCTCTTTGCCCCGGCCACGCGGAGCCTGAGCAACAGGCCCGGAAGGTTGGAAGCCCCGCGCCCCGCCTCACAAGGGCGGGACTCGCGGGGCTGATTTTTGAGGGAAGAAGATGAGACGAAGTAAGTCCTCCAACTCATCGCGCGGGACTGCCGCGCTGCTCGTCCTGCTGGCGCTGGCCGGCTCGCCGCTCCCGGCCGCGCAGGCGCGGCAGGGCGTGGGGCGGCCGCGCCGCGTCGGCACGCAGACGCGCAACGCCGTCGCGCCCGCGCAGCAGTCCGCGCCGCGCCAGACGCCCACGCCGACCCCGACCCCCAGGCCCGCGGCGCCCGTGGGGCCGTCGGTCGTCACGCAGGACACGCCGCCCCCGCCGCCCGCCCCGCCGAAGCTCCGCACGCAGCCCACGGCCGAGCCCGACGCCCCGCAGCAGGACGCGTCGGGGCAGGAGGTCAACCCCGACGAGGTCGTCACCATCGACACGAGCCTCGTCAACCTCCACGTCCGCGTCATCGACCGCAACAACAAGCCCATCAACGACGTGTCCAACACGGACTTCCGCGTCACGGAGAACGGCGTCCCGCAGCAGATTCAGTTCGTCACGCGCGAGGAGGTGCCCATCACCTACGGGCTGGTCGTGGACAACTCCGGCTCCCTGCGCAGCCAGATCGCGCAGGTCGTCGAGGCCGCCAAGACCATCGTCGAGAGCAACAAGCCCGGCGACGAGACCTTCGTCGTCCGCTTCATCTCCTCCGACGAGATCAAGATCATGCAGGACTTCACCGCCGACAAGCAGGCGCTCGGCGACGCCCTCGACGACATGTTCATCGAGGGCGGGCAGACGGCCGTAGTCGACGCCGTCTACCTCGCCGCCGAGCACGCCGCCGAGCGGCGCGTGAAGTCGAACGACCCGGCCGAGGAGAAGCGCCGCCGCGCCCTCATCCTCGTCACCGACGGCGAAGACCGCAACAGCTTCTACAAGACCGAGCAGCTCTTCGAATCGCTCAAGGAAGAGGACGTGCAAATCTACGTCATCGGCTTCGTCAACGAGCTGGAGAAGGAGCGCGGCTTCATCTCGAAGTCGAAGCGCGACAAGGCCGTCTCCCTGCTCGACCGCATGGCGAAGGAGACGGGCGGGCGCACCTTCTACCCGACCTCGCTCTCGGAGCTGCCCGGCATCGCCGAGGAGATTACGAAAGACCTGCGCACGCAGTACGTCGTCAGCTACCGGCCGGTGACGCAGGGGCGCCCCGGCGAGTTCCGCCCCGTCCGCGTCTCGGTCGCCGACGGCCGCGGCGGCGAGAAGCGCATCGCCGTGACGCGCTCCGGCTACACGTCCAAGTCCGGCCAGGCCGCGCCGCCGACGCCCGCGCCCGCGACGCCGAACAAGTCCGTCAGCACGACGCCCGCCAACAGGAGACCCTGAATGAGTGTTGACCCCGCCGCGCTCGACGGCATCGAGTTCTTCGAGCTGATGGGCGGCGAAGACCGCCTGGCGCTGGCCGAGGTCGTAGACCTCGTGAGGTTGGGTGGAGGCGAGACTCTCTTCCGGGCCGGAGACCCGGGGGAGAGTCTTTACCTTGTGCGCGCGGGCGAGGTCGAGCTCTCCATCCAGGACAACGTCGGGCAGAAGATCACGCTCGACACGGCGACCCGCGGCGACTTCTTCGGCGAGATCGCGCTCCTCGACGAGCAGTCGCGCACGGCGACGGCCGTCGCGCTCACCGAGACGGAATTGATCGAGCTCGACCGCGGCGACCTGCTCCTGCTCTTCGGCAAGAAGCCCGACGCAGCGCTGCACATGCTGGCGGCGATGGGGCGCATGACGCGCAAGGCCGACGCGCTGCTGCGCCAGCGCGTCTCGCGCAACGTCAACGAGGAGGTCGAGGATCGGACGACCGTCGTCCAGCGCGTCGCCGACTGGCTCGCCTGGTTCTCGGGGAGCATGCTCTTCCTCTTCATCCACGCCGTCTGGTTCGGCGCGTGGATCGCGCTCAACGTCGGGCTCGTCCACGTCCCCGGCCTCTCCGGCTTCGACCCCTTCCCCTTCGGCCTGCTGACGATGATCGTCAGCCTGGAGGCCATCTTCCTCTCGACCTTCGTCCTCATCAGCCAGAACCGGCAGGTCGAGAAGGACAAGGTGCGCGCCGACATCGAGTACGAGGTCAACATCAAGGCCGAGATGGAGATCGCGCACCTCCACGAGAAGACCGACCACATCCACGAGGAGATGCTCCGCCGCTTCGAACGCCTCGAGAAGGCGCTCGCCCGCCCGCGCGAGGAGGAGAGGGTCTAGCGCGTCGCCGTTGTAAAATGCACGCATGCTGACAGCCCTGTACCTTCTGACCGTGCTCCTGCTGGTCTGCGCCAACGGCTTCTTCGTCGCGGCCGAGTTCGCTCTGGTCGGCGTCCGCCGCTCGCGCGTCGAGACGCTGGCCGAGGGCGGCGACGGACGCGCCGCGCGCCTGCTCGGGCTGCTCGACAACCTCAACGCCTACATCTCGGCCACGCAGCTCGGCATCACGATGGCCTCGCTCGCGCTGGGCTGGGTCGGCGAGCCGGTCTTCGCGCATTTGCTCGAAGGGCCGCTCGCGGGGCGCGTCTCGGAGGCGGCGCTGCACACCATCTCGTTCGCGGTCGCCTTCACGATCATCACCTTCCTCCACATCGTCCTCGGCGAGCTGGCCCCGAAGACGCTCGCGCTGGAGCTGACGGAGAGGGTCGCGCTCGCCGTCTCCTGGCCTCTGCTCGTCTTCTACAAGCTCTTCAGTTGGCCCATCCGCCTGCTCGACTGGGCGGGCACGCGCACCGTGCGCCTCTTCGGCCTCCGCCCTTCGGGCGAGCACGCGTCCGCCTACACGGAGGAGGAGCTGCGCCGGCTGGTGGACATCTCGCGCAAGAGCGGCCACCTCGAAGAGGCCGAGCAGCAGCTCATCCACGGCGTCTTCGAGTTCGCCGAGGCGCAGGTGCAGGAGGCGATGGTGCCGCGCACCGGCGTGACGGCGCTGCCCGCCTCGGCCACGCTCGCGGAGGCGCGCGCCGTCTTCCGCGAGCACGGCTACTCGCGCCTGCCCGTCTACCGCGGCAGCCTGGACGACGTGGTCGGCGTCCTCTTCCGGCGCGACCTCGAAGAGTTCCTCGACGGCACGCGCCCCGCCGAGGAGTTCGACGCCGCGCGGCTCGCGCACCCGACGCTCTTCCTGTTCGCGACGACGAGGCTCGGCGCGGCGCTCAGGCAGATGCGCGACGCCCGGACGCACCTCGCCTGCGTCGTGGACGAGTACGGCGGGCTCGAAGGCATCGTGACGCTGGAGGACTTGCTCGAAGAGATCGTCGGCGAGATTAACGACGAGTACGACGAGGAGGTGCGCGAGCAGATCGTCGCCGAGGCCGACGGCACCTTCCTGCTCGACGGGATGCTGGCCGTGCGCGACGCCAACCGCCGCTTCCGGCTCGGCCTGCCCGAGGACGGGCACTACACGACGGTCGCGGGCTTCCTGCTGGCGCGCGCGGGCCGGCTGCTCAAGCCCGGCGAGACGGTCGAGCACGAGGGCGCCACCTTTCGCGTCGAGCGCGTCGAGCGCCGCCGCCTGCGCACGGTGCGACTCACCCCCGCCCCGCCCGAGACCGTCCACGGCAAAGCACAGGCCGCCCTCGAAGCGCTCCTGCCACTCATCAGCACGGTCGCCCTCACGGGCGCCGGGCTCGGCGTGTTTTGAACGAGTAGACGGGAGCCAGTAGCCAGTAGAAAAGCAGACGCGGCGCGCTTCGGCTTTCAACCAGAGCGCGCCGCTTTGTCTTCCTACTGACTACTGTCTACTCCATCTTCACGGGCATCAGCGTGATCTGCCAGGCGACGAAGGCGATGAAGGCGAGCATGACGACGAAGATGAAGAGGACGACGGGCTCCAGCCTGAAGATCGAGGCGCCCTCGCGCTCGTCGTCGTCGAAGAGTTTCTCGGGCATGGGCACGCTCTTGCTGTCCACGCGGATGGTGTCGTCGGCGGCGTCGGGGCGCGCGTCGCTCTGCGGCGAGTCCTTGAACCCGTCGGTCTCTTCGAGCGGCGTGAGGCGCGCCGCCTCCTCGCCCTTCTGCGAGTCGCGGCCGTGCCGGTGGCCGCTGCCGGGCCAGTGGAGCCGCCCCGTCTTCCAGCCCTTCCGCTTCCCTTTGCTCACAGCCACTTCACCTTACGCAGATAGAAGTAGAGCACGAGCCCGATGACGAGCATCGCCCCCAGCGCGAAGACGTAGCCGAAGCGCCAGTGCAGCTCCGGCATGTACTCGAAGTTCATCCCGTAGATGCCCGCGACGAGCGTCACCGACATGAGCACCGTGGCGACCGACGTGAGCCGCTTCATGATCATGTTCATGCGGTTGCCCTGGATCGAGAGGTACGCGTCCATCGTCGAGCCGAGCATGTCGCGCAGGGTGTCGATGGTGTCGGCGACGCGGATGATGTGGTCGAACACGTCCTGGAAGTAGACGTGCGTCTCGCGCGGGAAGATGGGCTGCTCGCGCCGGAGCATCGTGTTGAAAACGTCGCGCAGGGGGGCGACGGTGCGGCGCAGGAAGAGGAGCTGCTTCTTGATGCGGAAGATTTCCTGAATCGCCTCGGGCTGGAAGTCGCCGAAGATTTTGTCTTCGAGGTCGTCCATGCGGTCGGAGAGCACGTCGAGGAGCGGCATGTAGTCGTCCACGATGGCGTCGGTCAAAAGGTAGGCGAGGAGCCCCGCGCCCTGCTCCGACCTGTCCGTCCACTCGCCCCAGAGGCGGCGCGCCGTCTCGATGGCGCGGATGGGGCGGCTGTGGACGGTGACGAGGAAGTTCTTGCCGAGGAAGATGTTCAGCTCGCGCAGCTCCAGGTCGTCGTCGGGGCCGACCAGCTCGGCCTCGTAGAGCACCATGAAGTAGTAGCCCGGGTACTCCTCGACTTTGGGGCGCTGGTGCGCGTTGCGGCAGTCCTCGATGGAGAGCGGGTGGAAGTTGAACTCCGCGGCCAGCTCGTCGAAGTCCTTGCTCGTCGGGTCGGACACGTCGGCCCACACGACGTTGCGCTCGACCTCGCAGTAGTCGCTCAACTCCTCGGCCGGAAAGTCCTGCGTGAACTCCTTCGACTTGCTGTCGAGGCACGTCGTCGTAATCACCCTGCTTCAGTTCCCTCCCCCAACGCGTTACTTCTTCGAGTATACTCGGCCGCAGCTTTTCATGTCAGGGGAAATTCGCGACCGACGCCCGCGGCCGCGAAGACCCTTAGCTTTCCAACCGCTTCGGAGGCAAACTCGTGAGACCGACTAAATCGACATCCCTCTTCACTCGCTTCGCCAAGTGGACGGCGCGGGCCACGGGCCGGCCCACGGCCTTCGTGGCGGCGGCCGCCATCGTCATCGTCTGGGCCGTCACCGGCCCCTTCTTCCACTACTCGGACACGTGGCAGCTCGTCATCAACACGGGCACCACCATTGTCACCTTCCTGATGGTCTTCCTCATCCAGAACACGCAGAACCGCGACACGGAGGCTGTGCAGGTCAAACTCGACGAGCTGATCCGCGTGACCGAGGGCGCGCACCTCGTCCTGCTCGACCTCGAAGAGCTGGACAATGATCAGCTCGATAAGATTTATGAGGTCTACGAGAAGCTAGCCAGTGACGCGCGTGAGAAGGCCAGGCGCGGCGAGGACGACACAGGCACGCCCGAACTCGCCGACGAGGCGATGAACGAGGCGATAGGCCAGGGGGAGGACGAGGAGGACGAGGAGGACGAAGGCAAGGAGGGGAAAGGGGAAAACAGTGCCGTGTGACATGTGCCGAGTCAGAAGCCGTCTTTAATCGTCACTTGTCACACGGCACTCGTCACTTCCTCTTGCCGTCTTCCAGGTACGTCTTGGCGGCGAGCTTGGCGAGCTTCCACATCTTCGACCAGTTGATGCGCCCCTCGTCGCGCCCCGTGATCTTGTCGAGGAGGAGGCGGCGGAACTGCCTGCCCTCGCGCTTGAGCATGAACTCCTTGGCGTAGGGGCGGGCCGTCTCGAAGAAGCTGAAGCCGGGGTCGGTGACGAGCCCGATACCTTCGAGCGTCATCAGCGCGCGGATGATGTAGGTGAAGTTCGACGGCAGGCGGAACGGGTACTCGTACATCACCTCCGCCAAATCATACGTCAGTTCCTTGAAGTTCACGTCGCCGAGCTTCAGGTTCAGATAGTGTTTGAAGAGACCTTCGACTACGGGTCGGATGCGCTCGGGGTCTACGCCGGGCTTGAGGAAGTCGAGGTTGATCAAGTCCTGCGCGAGCCCTTCGGTGTCGCGGCCGACGACGTGGAAGAAGGAGTCGATCATCTTCGACTGCAAGCCGGGCGTGATGCGGCCGACCATCCCGAAGTCGAAGAAGGCGAGGTGGCCGGTGTCCATCACGAGCAGATTGCCCGGGTGCGGGTCGGCGTGGAAGAAGCCGTCTTCCAAAAGCTGTTTGAGGTAAGCGCGCACCAGCAGGCGGTTGACCTTGACGGGCGAGATGCGGCGCGCGCGCAGGCCGTCGAGGTCTGTGACTTTCGTGCCGCGGATGAACTCCATCGTGATGACGCGCGCCGTGGTGTGCGTCCAGTGGATGCGCGGCACGCGGACGGGGCGCCACTCGCGGAAGTTCTGGCGGAAGCGCTCGGCGTTGCGCCCCTCGCGCGCGTAGTCCATCTCCTCGCCGATGGTCTCGCGGAACTCGCGCAGCATCCCCTCCCAGTCGGCGTTCTCGGTGAACGAAGGGTAGCGCGACAGTCGGCGCACGATGCGCGCGAGCACGGCGATGTCGAAGCCGACCGTCTCGCGCAGATTTGGGCGCTGGACTTTGACCGCGACCTCCTCGCCCGTGTGCAAGAGCGCGCGGTAGACCTGGCCCAGCGAGGCCGAGGCGATGGGCTCCGAGTCGAACTCGGCGTAGGCTTCCGGGATCGTGCGGCCCAGTTCAGACTCGACGCGCGCGAAGGCTTCCGCGTTCGGGAAGGGCGGCACCTGGTCTTGCAGCAGCGCCAACTCCTTGATGTAGGCGAGCGGGAGGAGGTCTGCGCGCGTGCCGAGCGCCTGGCCGATCTTGATGAAGGTCGGGCCGAGGCCGATGAGGTTCTCCTTCAGCCACACGCCCTGCCGTTCGAGCTGCCGCTCCTTCGACTCGCTCCCCTCCGCGCCGCGGTAGACGAAGTGCCTGACGAGGCGGACGAGCTTGTCGAGCCCCCGGTGCAGAAAGAGGTCGCGCGCACGCGCCTTGAAGTATTCGGAACGGCCGCGCCCCTTCGCCTCTTCCAATCTCCTGGAGGCGACGCGCGCGTTGAAGGCCGCGCGGATGTCGTAGTCGTTCAGGAAGAGGTAGAGCGACATCGTGCCGAGCACGCGCGCGACCTGAAACGTCCGCCACAGGCCGCGCCAGCTCCGCGCACGCGTCTCAAACTCGTCAACCTTCTCAACTTGCTCGACGGACGAAGGCGGCAGGGCGCGCACGTCTGCGTTAACGGCCGCCGCGCCGGGCTTCACCAGCGCTAAGCGCGAGCCGTTCTGCCGCTCTTCCCTCCGCTCAATCTCTTCGCGTTCGATTGCTGCCATTCCGATGAAACCGTAGGAAAAACTTGTGTCGAACATGGGACTTACCGTTCAAATTTAGATGACCGAGAGCGAGCGCCGTACGCCCGCCTTCTCGAAATATTTTCGCGCCCGCGCGGCGTCGCGGTTGATCTGCTCCTTCAACTCCTCGACGCCGGCGAACCGCCGCTCGTCGCGCAGGCGGTGCAGGAAGCGCACCCGCACCACGTCGCCGTATAAATCGCCGCCCCAGTCCATTACGAACGTCTCGACGGAAGGTTCGGCCGTATCCTCGAAGGTGGGCCGGACGCCGACGTTCGTCACGCTGCGCCGCCAAGTGCCGTCGATGAGGGTGGCCGTGACGTAGACGCCGCCGCGCGGGATGACGCGGTTGGCGGGGCGCAGGTTCGCCGTCGGGAAGCCTATCGTCCGGCCGCGCTCGTGGCCGCGCACGACGCGCCCCTCGACGCCGTACGGGCGGCCGAGCATCCGCCGCGCGAGGTTGACGCGGCCGGCGGCCAGCAGCTCGCGGATGCGGCTTGAGCTGATGCGCTGCCCGCGCAGGCGCACCTCCGGCACCTCGAAGGCGGCGAAGCCCAGCTCGCCGCTCACCCTCCGCAGCAGGTTGATGTCGCCCTCGCGGCCGCGGCCGAACGCGAAGCCGCGGCCGAGGTAGACCTCGCGCGCCTGAAGGCGTTCGTGCACCACGTCCCGCAGGAAATCTTCGGCCCGCACCCTGGCGAACTCGGGCGTGAAGTTGACGACGATGGTCTGCTCGACGCCGAGCACGCCGAACGCCTCGACCTTCTGGTCGAAGGTCTGAAGCAGCGGGGGCGCGGACTGCGGGTGCAGCACGGCGCGCGGGTGCGGGTCGAAGGTGAGCACGGTCGGGACGGCGCCCAACACCCGCGCCCGCTCGACCACGCGGCTGATGATGAGCTGATGCCCCAGGTGCAGCCCGTCGAACACGCCCAGCGTCAGCACCGCCGGCCGCCCGATCTCCGCGTTCTCGTATCCGTGGAACAGTCGCATATGTGAAGTATGAACGATGAATGATGAGTGATGAATGATGAATATGATGACGAAGACATATTCACCATTCATCACTCATCATTCATCACTTATTTCGAGTCCGTCGTACGCCCACTCGACGCCCGCGGGTAGGAGTTTGGAGTCGCGCGCGTGCTTGACGTCGTGGGCGATGTGGGTGAGGTAGGCGCGGCGCGGGCGCAGCTCTTCGATGTAGGCGAGCGCGGGCTCGAGCCAGAGGTGCGTCGGGTGCGGCGGCGTGACCCGCAGGCAGTCGAGCACGAGCACGTCGAGGCCGCGCAGCAGTTCGAGCGAGCGGGGCGGAATCTCGCTCAGGTCGGTCGCGTAGGCGAAGTCGTTGAAGCGGTAGGCCGTGACGGGCAGGCGGCCGTGGACGACTTCGACCGGCGTGACTTCGAAGTCCGGGCCGAGGCAGAAGGGCGCGCCGTGCTCGACCGTGTGCGCGACGACCTGCGGGAGGCCGCCGCCGAAGTACGACTGCTCGAAGATGTATTTGAAGATGCGGCGGATGTCCACCCACGCGCGCTCGTTGGCGTAGACGCCCAGCGCGCCGTGGCGGAAGTTGAGGGGGCGGATGTCGTCGAGCCCGAAGATGTGGTCGGCGTGGCAGTGCGTGACGAGCACGGCGTCGAGGCGCTTGAGTCGCGCCCGCAGCGCCTGCTGCCGGAAGTCGGACGACGTGTCGATCAAGACCGACCGGCCGCCGTGCTCGACCAGCACCGAGACGCGCAGGCGCTTGTCGCGCGGGTCGTCCGACGTGCACGTCTCGCACTCGCAGCCGATGGAAGGCACGCCCGTCGAGGTGCCGGTGCCGAGGAGGGTGAACTTCATAAGGCCGTGAACCGTGAACCGTAAACCGTAAACCGTGACAAGAAAGAACACGCTCCTTCTTGTCACGGTTTACGGTTCACGGTTCGCGCCGCTTTATCTCCCCCCCGTGATGTCGCCGCCGGAGAAGCCGCGGGGGCCGCCGCCTTGGGGCGGGCGCGGCGCGTTGGTCAGGGAGACGTACTGCATGCGGAGCTGCGAGAGGATCATGTCGAGGAACTGCTGCTCCTCGCCGACGAGGTTGCCGCGCGTCTTGTGGTGGAGCGTGCCGAGCATGTCGATGCACTGCTTGGCGAGCTGGAGGTTGACGCCGCCGCCGCCCGGGTGGTTGACCATGCCGAGCGCGTCGGCCGCGAACGAGGCCAGGAACTCGACGAGCATCAGGAAGCCCTCGTCGCCCGGGGCCTCTCCCTCCGCCTCGGGCGCGGCTTCACGCTCCGGGGGGCGCGGGGTCGCCGCCTCGGCGGGCGTGGCCGTGCGCGGGGCTTCGGCGGCGGCCGGCTCGGTCGCGCGGGGGGCGGCCGGCTCCGGCTCGGGTTCGGTGGTCGCGGACGGCGCCGGCTCCTCCTCGTGCGGGAGGTCGCGGGGCGTGCCGTCGGGGTTGAAAAGTCTGCGGTCTGTGACTTTGAAAGTAGGCTTCTCTTCGCTCATCTCTCTCTCGCTTGCGCGCGCGACGCTGTCGCGAAGCGTGCGCGTAAGGTTTGAAGTTGTGCGTTTTGCTGAAAGCCGGATGGTAGCACCTGCGCCCGCGCCGTCGCAAGAAAGGCTTCAGAAGCGGGCGCGCACCTCTTCGGGCGTGACGCCCGCGGCGCGCAGGGCGCGGAGCGAGAGCGACTCGTGGCGCTTGGCGAGGCGCTCGCCGCGCTCGTCCGTGACGAGGTCGCAGTGGAAGTAGGCGGGCGTCGGGTAGCCGAGCGCGCGCTGGAGGAGCATCTGCCGCGCGGTTGACTTGAGCAGGTCGGCGCCGCGCACAACCTCCGTGATGCGCATCAGCGCGTCGTCCACGACGACGGCCAACTGGTACGCGGGCACGTCGTCACGGCGCCAGACGACGAAGTCGCCGAAGTCGCGCCCGGCGACGAAGCCCTGCCGCCCCTGCTTCAAATCCTCGAAGACAATCTCCCCACCGTCGGGCACGCGGAAGCGCCAGTTGAGGCCGGCGGGCGCGGCGGGCGCTCGGGGCTCGGCCCCGGCGACGGGGCGACACGTGCCCGTGTAGTGCGGCTCGTCGTCCTGTAATTGCCGCGCGCCGGCCTGCCCCTCGTGCGGCGCCGAGGCCGCGCGCGCGATGTCCCTGCGCGAGCAGACGCAGGGATAGACGTGCCCGCTCCTGACGAGCCGCGCCCACGCTTCGAGGTAGAGCCCGCGCCGCTCGCTCTGCCGGTAAGGGCCGAACGCGCCGCCCACGTCCGGCCCCTCCTGCCACCCCACCCCGAGCCAGCGCAAGTCCTCCAACATCGCGGCGGCGAACTCGTCGCGCGAGCGCGCGGGGTCTAAATCCTCGTCGCGCAGCACGAGCACGCCGCCCGCCGCGCTCGCGCGCTCGTACGCCGCCCAGAACGTGCGCGCGTGCCCGAGGTGCAGGTGGCCCGTCGGCGAAGGCGCGAGCCGACCGCGGTAGGGGGGATTGAGGGATTGATTCATTGCCTCATCGGGTCACTGACTCAAAAGTTGAAATGGAAAAATCAATCGACGAATCAATGAACAAATCACCTGACCTCTGCCATAATCCTTTCTCAACTTTCAAACTTCAAGGGACGACCTATGCCTGCAAACTTCCAAGACCTCGTCGCGCTGATGGCGCGCCTGCGCTCGCCCGAGGGCTGCCCCTGGGATCGCGAGCAGACCTACGCCACGCTCGCGCCGATGCTGCTCGAAGAGGCTTACGAGGCGTTCGAGGCCGTCGAGGAGGCGCGCGCGGGAAGGCCCGCGAACCTCTGCGAGGAGCTGGGCGACCTGCTCTTCCAGATCGTCTTCTACGCGCAGGTCGCCGCGGAGCGCGGCGAGTTCACGATGGACGACGTGACCGGCCAGATTCACGCCAAGATGGTGCGCCGCCATCCGCACGTCTTCGGCGATGTCGTGGTGCGCGACAACGAGGAGCTGCTGCGGAACTGGGAGGTATTGAAGGCCGAGGAGAAGCGCGCCGCGGGCAAAGTCAGTGAAGAGGTTGACGCGTCGCTCCTCGACGGCGTCTCGTCGAAGGCGCCGGCGCTGATGGAGGCGCACCAACTGACGACGAAGGCCGCGCGCGTCGGCTTCGACTGGCGCGACGTGGACGAAATCTTCGACAAGCTTCAAGAGGAGGTTGAGGAGCTGCGTGAAGCCATCGGCGCCGCGCGCGCGGCGGGCCAAGAATCTGAATCGGCATCGGAGTCCGCCCACCGGCGCGTCCGCGAGGAGGTCGGCGACCTCCTCTTCGCCGTCACCAACATCGCCCGCCACCTCGACGCGGAGCCCGAGGCCGCCCTCAAACTGACCAACCGCAAATTCCGCCGCCGCTTCCGCCACATCGAACGCGGCCTCAAAGAAAGAGGCCGCGAACTCGGCCGGGCCACGATTAACGAGATGGAAGAACTCTGGCAGGAGGCGAAAAGCGGCGGCGATTAGACGGCGAGGGCGACGCGGAGGCGGGCCTGAACTTCATGCCAATCGCGGCCGGATAACTGGCCGATGACTGAACCGACGGCCGCGGCCGGCAGCGTGACGAGGAAAGCCCGGAAGGCGGAAGGCTTGTGCAATCCGGCCGCTTGCCAGTCCTGGAGGACGTAATCTGAAGGGGCCGTGGCAGACACCGTCTGACTCGTGACGACGGCGAGCACCACGTCGGGTCGCGTGGCATGGTATGTCGGCGTTGAGACGACGAGAGCCGGGCGCCGCTTCACGCCCGTCGCACCGGGGAAGTCTACGGTCACCACCGCGCCGGGTTGAATCATGAGGGTGCCTACTCGGAGAGAGACTGCTCCGCGTATGCCGCAGCGGCCGCCGTTACGTCGCGCATGTCCTCCTCCGACCAGGCGTCGCTTTCGTCAACCGGCGATTGCTGTCCGTACCGCGCGCGAAGAAAGAGGATGAAGTCCTGTGCCTCGGAAACCTTGTCCGCGGGTAGCGCGCTGAGCGCGCGCAAAATCTCTTCGGCCTGTTTCTTGTCCAGCATCTCCGACCCTCTCCAACAGCATCCGACGGTAAATCCGCGGCTCCGGTAAAGTCAATAGCAAGGGCGGTGACAGGTGACAAGAGAATTACCAACTGCTATCTTTTCCTGCGCGTCCCGCCGGGGCGCCGCCCGCCCGGTTCTTTAACTCTCCACTTTTCATTCGTCAGCGCTTTCGGAGGTTTCGCACGATGGGGATGATTCAGTTCGTCAATAACTACGACGACCTTTCGACGGACAAGGGTTACCAGTTCAAGTTCTACTGCGACAAGTGCGGGAACGGTTACATGTCGCGGTACCAGGCGTCCCTGACGGGGACGGGCGGGTCGCTGCTGCGCGCGGCGGGCGACCTCTTCGGCGGGTGGCTGAGTTCGGCCGGCGACTCGGCCTACGAGATTCAGCGCGCCGTCGGCGGGAAGGCGCACGACGAGGCTTTGCAGAAGGCGGTCGAGGAGGGCAAGACCCACTTCCACCAGTGCTCGCGGTGCGGCCGCTGGGTCTGCCCCGAGGTCTGCTGGAACGCCTCGGCCGGGCAGTGCGAGGAGTGCGCGCCCGACTACCAGGAGGAGCTGGCCTCGGCCCACGCGCACGCCAAGGCGGAGGCCACGCGCACACAGCTCTACGAGAAGGCGCAGCAGACCGACTACGTCTCGGGCATCGACATGAGCGCGGGCTCGACCGTGAAGGCGCCGGCGCCGGCGCAGCAGCAGAAGGCCGCGGAGGCGGCGAGCGCGGCGGCGAACTGTTCGGCCTGCGGCGTCGAGGTCGGCAAGGCCAAGTTCTGCCCCGAGTGCGGCACGCCGACCGCGCCGCCGAAACTGACCTGCACCGGCTGCGGCCACCAGCCCGAAGGCAGCCCGAAGTTCTGCCCCGAGTGCGGCGCGAAGATGTCGGTCACGAGTTAAGTCAAGCTCACCGAATTTAACCACAGAGGCACGGCTTGAAGTCATTAAGACTTCAAGCCGTGCCTCTGTGTCTCTGTGGTTAATTCTTAGCCCAGTTCCGCGATGTCGCGCTCTAAGGCGAGGAGGGTGCGTTTGAGCATGGCGCGGTGGGCGGCGCCGGTGGCGTGCTCCAGTTGGTCGAGCGTGCGCGCGCGGGAGAGTTCGAGCGAGGCGCGGCGCACGCGGCGCTCGCGCTCCTCGGGCGAGAGTTGTTGAAAGTCGCGCTGCTCGGACTCCCTGAAACTCTCCTCCTGCTGCGACTCGACCGACTTGCTCTCCCAACCGCGCGCCAACTTCGTCACCTCTCTTCAAGGTCAAAGGGCGGCCCTGCCTCTTTCGAGTAAAGGCCGCCCGCCGTGTCTGAAGCCGTCTAAGAGCCGGGCGCCCTCAGTACCGGCTGTTGAGTTGCAGCGAGCGCAGGATGTCGTTGAACGCGCGCTGGTAGGTCGTGTACTCGGTCTGCGGCGAGACGGCGGCCATGTAGAAGACCTGGCCGTTGCCGAGCGTCGTCGTGACGACGGTCACGCGCTCGCTCTGCCCCGTGATGGGCGAGCGGCCCGTGAGCGTCGTGGCGAGCGCAGCGCGGCCGTCCACGGTCGTCCGCTGGAAGCCGCCCGTCTGGCGCAGGTAGTTGTTCGACTGCGTCAGCCCCTGCACCACCTCCTGCGACGCGCGCTGGAGGTCTGAGTAGTTCGACTGCGCCACGCTGAACATCACGCCGTGCGTGATGCCCTGTGCGCCGTAGGCGCCCTCGGGCGCGTAGGAGACCGAAGCCTGGTCGCCGCCGAGGCTGCGCCAGTTCGAGGGCACGGCCACGCTGAAGAGGCTCGTGCGCTGCGTCTGGTAGCGCGTCGAGGGGTAGGCCACGCGCTCGCCGCGCGCGTAGACGCCGCCCTGGTCGTTCGGGTAGTTACCGTCGTTCGGGTACTGCTGCCCGCCGCCCTGGTTCGGGTAGCGCTGGCCGGAGCGCGCGATCTCCTCCATCGAGCGCGCGCGCGGGTAGCCGCGCAGGCGCGACTGTATCTGCCGGAACTGCGCCGAGTCGTTGCCCGAGCCCGGCTCGACGCGCAGCATCGCGGCCTCCTGCATGATGTACTGGTAGCGGTTGCCGGGGTTCGGGTGGCTGGAGAGCCACTCGGGGCCGCCGGAGCCGCCCTGCGCCTCGATCTTCTGGAACATGCGCGCGAGGTCGCGCGGGTCGTAGCCGGCGCGCGCCATAATCTGCGCGCCGAGGATATCGGCCTGCTTCTCGTACTCGCGGCTGTAGCGCAGGAAGTAGCCCTGCGCGACGACCTGCCCCGCCTGCGCGCCGGCCTGCCCGCCGAGGATGGCGCCGCCGAGGATGGCGCCGAGCCCGACGATGGTGCTCTTCGCGCTCGTGGCCTTCGTCTGCTGAGCGGTGGCGTGGCGTAGCGCGACGTGGCTCATCTCGTGCGCCATCACGCCGGCCATCTCGCCCTCGGTGTCGGCCGCCTCGATCATGCCGCGGTTGACGAACATCGGCCCGCCGGGGAGCGCGAAGGCGTTGATGTCGCGCGCGTCAACCACGTCGAACGAGAAGCGGAACTCCGGGTGCTGGAACTCTTCGGGGATGGCCGCGGCCAGTCTCTGCCCGACCCCGTTCACGTAGTCCTTGGCCGCGCTGTCGCGCAGGATGGGCATCTGCTGGTAGACCTGCTGCGCGGCCTGCTGCCCGAGCTTCACGTCGTCGCTGACGCTGTACTTGTTGTTCGGCATCGTGATGCGCGTCTGGCCGAGCGCGGCCAGAGGCATCAGGAACATGGCGCAGGCCAGCAGCAGCGCCGACAGGCCCTTCGAACTGTTTCTCCCGATAGTCTTCATCTTAATCTCCCCCGCGGCCATCGCTCCGTTTATGAAGTCGCGGCCGAAAGTCATGACGCAAAAGCGACGAGCGGCACGTCCCCTATTTTACTTCAGGGGGCGTGCCGCTCGTACGGTGTTTTTCCGTCCCCCTGAACACTCGCTGTCAAAGCCTTACACGACGCGAGGAGAGCGAAGGAGAGAGTTTTTAACTTTTTCATCCGCGCCGGGCCGGACTCCGTTTAGATGAACCGCGCGGGCGGGTCGTGGCCTCGCGTTTTAACCCCTTCCCCTGCGCCGCCGCGCGCCGCGCGCGCGAGGTCTGACGTTTCTGTTGCGTTCCTGTTGCGGCCCGGCGCCCGCGCCGCCCTCGTCCGCGAAACGCACGGTCGCGCCGCTGGGCGGCCGCGGTATCGAGACGGCGACGAAGGGCGAAGTCAGAGCCTGCGTTGTAAAGCTTCCGGACGCCGGCCGCCGCTCGCTCACGGTGACTGCAAGCACAGTGCCAATCCGGTTGATGCCGGTGATCTCGATGCTGTAACCGCCGGTCGGCTTCTGCCCCTGGTACGCGACGACCACGGCGCGCGTATCGAAGCTGACCTCGGGCAGCGGGCGCCCCGCGCCGACGACCTCCCAGGCGCGGCGCCAGGCGGCCTCGTCCGTGATTAACTCGACCGCGCGCCCGCCCTCGCGCGCGCTCATCGTCCCCGTGGCGAGCAGAGAGAACTCGACGGGCTTCGCCTCTTCGGTCGAGCCCTGGGGGCCCGTCTCGGACGCCCGCGCGGCGTCGCCGCCGAGCATCGCCATGCGCAGAATCTTGACCGGCGGCATGCCGTAGCTGAGCAGCCGGTCGTGAAAGTCTCCGAGGCGGAACGAGTCGCCGAGCTGCTTCTTCCACTCCTCGCGCAGGCGCAGAATCTCCATCTTGCCGAGCGTGTAGACGAGATAGGTCGGGTCGAGAGTCCCGCGCCGCGCCTCGCGCTCGGCGTTGGTGCGCGCCTGGTAGCCCTCGCGCATGAAGAAGTTGACGGCCTCCTCGTAGCTCATCCCCGCCGTGTGCAGACGCAGTCCCACGACGTACCGGCACAGACGGAGGAGCGCCGCGTCCAGCTGCGCGAGCCGCAGCTTCGGGTTGTTGCCGCCGAAGCCTTCGTCCAACATCATCTGCTCGCAGTAGTGCGCCCAGCCCTCGACGAAGCTGGCCGAGCCGAGCGCCGCGCGCACGCGCGAAGGCGACTGCCGCGCCTTGAGCATCTGGTAGTAGTGGCCGGGGTACGCCTCGTGGATGGAGGTGATGGTCAGGCCGTAGCGGTTGTAGTGGCCGAGGTGCTCCTCCTGCTGCTGCGGCGTCCAGGAGGGGTCGGCGGGCGTGACGTAGTAGTAGCTCTCGTCGGCCGCGCGCTCGAAGGCGCCGGGCGCGTCGAGCGAGGCGAAGGAGAGCGAGCGCGCGTACTCGGGCGTCTCGGCCACGCGCAGGTTCTCGCGCGCCGGCGGCGTCAGAATCCCTTCGGTGCGGACGAAGGCGCGGATGCGGTCTAAGTCGGCGCGCGCCTCGCCGACGAGCCCGTCCGAAGTCGGGTGCTCGCGCGCGAGCAGTTGGAGCGCGGCCAGCACGCCGCGGCCCGGCGCGATCTCCTCGGCCACGGCGCGCATCTGGTCTTGAGTTTCACGCAGCTGCCGCTCGCCCTCGCGCAGGAGCGCGGGCAGCGGCGTTTCGATCATCTCCTCGTAGAGAAGTTTCTTCCGGAAGTTCTCGGCGCCGAGCGCGAAGTCGCCGTTCGAGCGCGGGAGCAGGTCGCCCACGAGCCACTCGCGGAAAGCACGGAGGGCGGCCGCGGCCTGCGCGTTCGCCTCGTGGAACTCTGCGCGGCGTGCGGCGTCGAGCTGGCTGCCGCCGGCGCGCTCGAACATCTGCGGCACGACGCGCTCGAAGAAATCGACGCTGCCGGCGACCTGCGCGACGGCCGTCTCGGTGTAGATGCGCGGCGGGTTGTCGAGATTGGCGCGCGCCTCGGCGAGCAGGCGCGGAATCTGCCGCTCGCGCGCGAGCACCGCGGGCAGGCGCTGCTCGACGGGCGCGTAGGCGCGCTTGAGGATGTTGTCCACCCCCGAGGCGACGAGGCGGTTGTAGAGGTTCGGGTCGCGCCGCCACATCCGCACGTCTTCGAGTTCGAGCAGCTGCGCGCGCGCGTGCGACTGGATGACGAGGTAGTCGTAGCGCGCCTCGGGCGACAGGCGCCACTCGGGCACGCGCGCCAGCTCCGCGAGCACGCCGCGCAGCCGCCGCGCCTCGGCCGCGACCGCCGCGGAGTCGCGCTCCTCAAGCTTCGAGTCGAACTCGTGCAAGCCCGCGGCCGTCGCCTCCGAAGGGTTGAAGGCGTAGTAGCCGCGCAGGTACGCCTCGCCGATCTGCGCGACGCGCGCGTCGGACATGCGGTTCGCCGCGGACGCGCCCGCGACCGAAGGGCGCCGGCGCCGCTGCGCCGCCGCCGCACCGCCGCACGGCCACACCGACGCGCAGACGACGAGCGCGCAGAGAAACGCGGGAAGCTTCCTTCTCATGAAGCGGAACACCCTCGGAAGAGCCGGGCGCGCAGGCCAAACGCCCGTTGAAGGGAGACGAAGAGCGGGAGCAAGATTAGCATAAAAGAAAAGCACGCGTGCAATCGTCAATTACACGTACGCAACTGCTGATGTGACGCATGACAACGCTATTGTGACGCGCCACAACGCCACTGTGACGCGTCGCAATGGCGTTGTGGCGCATGACAACGCCATTGCGACGCATGACAACGCTAATGTGATGCATGACAACGCCACTGTAACGCGTCCCAATGGCGTTGCGATGCGTCACAATGGCGTTGTCACACTTCACACTGGCGTTGTCATGCGTCGCAATGGCGTTGTTGCGCGCCGCATCGCCAATGTCGCGCGTCACATTAATTGAAGGGTGTGCGTAAATCGGCCGCGTCAGCGGCGATTGCCTACTCCGTCGGGGCTATTTTTTCCCGGAGCCAGCGGGCGGGCTCGTCGAGGGGGGCGATGTGGTGCGGCTTACCCTGCCAGACGCGGATCATCGAGACGACGAGGAAGATGGTCGCGGCCAGGCCGAAGAGCACGCTGCCGAAGCCGCTGCCCGAGGCGAGGGCGACGAACCTGAAGAGCACCGAGATGGCGATGATGGCTAGGTGCAGCGCGAGCCCCTGCGCGGCGTGGAAGCGCACGCGCGCCTCCTGGCTCGGCACCATCGCCAGCTCGATGAGCGACGCGATCAGCCCGATGTAGAAGGGGGCGTAAGGGAGCATCACCGCGAAGTTCTCCGGAATCCCCAGCCGCGCGACCGGGCGCGAGGTGGGGGCGGCGCCGTGCGGCGCGTGCGGCGGGCCGGGGTATGGCGAAGAGGGGCCGGGCGGCGGCGCCGAAGTGGCCGCGGGCGGCTGGTGGGGGCCGGCGCCGAAGGTGGTGAAGGGCTGCGGCTGCGACGGTCTCGGCGGCTGGTACGCGGGCGGGACGAAGACCGAAGGGTACGAGTCGGCCGGCTGCTCGTCGAAGCGGCGCGTCGGCTCCTCCGTGACTGAGTCGCGGCGGGACTGATCGGCCTCTTCCGGGCGCGGCGCGCGCGCGGCGCCCCACAAATTCTCCTCCGTGCGGCGCACGAAGTCCGGGTCGAGCGGGTCGGTGTCGTACTTGCTCCTCTTCTCCGTCATGTCTGCTTCTACGTCCCGCGCGCGGCGCGGGTTCTCCCCTTCAGCCTTCCGTCGAGAACGGCGCGGGCTCCCAGCGCCCCTCCCGCTCCGAGATGCGGAAGGCGCGCAGGACGCATCCGCCCCCGTCTTCGAAGCCGATTATGAAGTAGAAAGCCTCCGGGTAAAAGGCGAGCCGCACGTCCGTCCGCGAGGGCTCGGGGTCGTTCGAGCGCGGGTGCGAGTGGTAGACGCCGACGAGTCGTTCGCCGCGCGCGCGCATGCCCCGCTGCGCCTCGAACAACTCCCCGGGCGCGGCCTCGTAGGCGACCTCCGGCTGCGGCGCGACGTTGCGCAGGCGGTAGACGGTCGCGGCCCGATTCCCCCCTCCGCCGAGCAGCCCGCAGCACTCTTCGGGCGCACACCCGCGCGCGTGCGCGAACATCTCTTCGACGAGTGTCTGCGGAATCTTGAAATCAGACCGCGTCACTTTCAAATTCGTTCAGGCGTCGCGCGCGGCTTCGAGGGCGCGGCGGAGGGTGACGAGCGCGCCGAGGTGGTAGGCGTTGTGGTCTGCGACGAGCAGCGCCTCGCGGAGCAAGGTCTGCCCCGTCCCGTGCGGAATCGCGGCGTAGAGGTCGTTCGCTTCGTCCTCGACCAGGGCCTCCAACGCGCGCAGGTCTTCGCGGATACGCTCGACCGTTTGCCGCCAGTCGTCCTCGCCCGCCTCCTTGCCCTTGTCGGGCCAGTAGCCCTCGGGCCAGTCGGGCGAGACGTGCGCGGCCGAGCGGCTGAACTCAACGATGTCCCGCTGCGCGATGCGCATGTGTTCGAGCAGGTGCCAGGGCGTGTAGGGCACGCCCTCGGCCCGCGCGTTGATTAGTTCGACGGGGAAGTCCTTCAACGCCTCTTCGAACTTGATGTGTGCGCCCCCGCCCCGCAAAAGGTAGAGCAGGTGCTCGCGCAAGGAGCGGTCTCTGTCGTCGCTCATCGTCAGCTTCACTCCTCGACGACGCGGATGTACAGCTCGTCGAGCTGGTGGTTGTCGATGGGGCCGGGGGCGTCGATCATCAGGTCGGCGGCCGAGGCCGTCTTGGGGAAGGCCATCAGGTCGCGGATGTTCTCGATGCCCGTCAAGGCCATCAGCGTGCGCTCGATGCCGGCGGCGATGCCGCCGTGCGGCGGCGTGCCGTATTCGAGCGCGTCGAGGAAGAAGCCGAAGCGCTCGCGCGCCTTCTCTTCGGTCAGCCCCAGAGCCTTGAAGACGAGCCGCTGCACGTCGCGCCGGTGAATCCTGATCGAGCCGCCCGCGACCTCGATGCCGTTGACGACGGTGTCGTAAGCCTTCGCGCGAATCTCGCCGAAGAGGTGCGTCTCGCCGCCCTCGACGGCGCGCTCGAACTTGACGAGGTCTTCGTCCACGGGCGACGTGAAGGGGTGGTGCATCGCGTAGTAGCGGCCGTCGTCCTCGTTGTGCTCGAACATCGGGAACTCGGTGACCCACAGCGGCGCGAACGTGTTCGGCTTGATTAACTTCTCGCGCCGCGCGACTTCATTACGCAACGCGCCCAAACTCGCCGCGACGACCGACGCCTTACCCGCGACGACGAGCACCGCGTCATTCTTCTCCGCCCCGGCCTGCGAGGCGATGCGCGTCACGGCCTCTTCGCCCAGCGCCTTCAAGAGCGACGAGGAAAGCTCGTCGCCCAGCTTGACCCACGCGAGCGCGCCCGCGCCGTAGCGCTTCGCGACCTCCTGCAACTCGTCGAGCTGTTTGCGCGAAAGGTGCGCGCCGCCCTTAACGACGAGCCCCTTGACCTCGCCCCTCTTCTCAAGCGCCGCGGCGAACGGCGCGAAGGTCGTCCCTTCGACCGCCGCACGCAGGTCTTGCAGCTCCATCCCGAAGCGCAGGTCGGGCTTGTCCACGCCGTAGCGCCGCATCGCCTCCGCGTACGAGAGGCGCGGGAACGGCTGCGGCAGCTCCGCCCCGACGAGGCGGAAGACGCGCACGTACAGCCCCTCAATCAGCCTGTAGACCTGCTCGCGCGTGGCGAAGCTGAACTCAACGTCCAACTGCGTGAACTCGGGCTGGCGGTCGGCCCGCAGGTCTTCGTCGCGGAAGCAGCGCGCGATTTGATAATACTTGTCGAGCCCGGCAATCATGCAGAGCTGTTTGAAAATCTGCGGCGACTGCGGCAGCGCGTAGAACTTGCCGTGGTGCAGCCGCGAAGGCACGACGTAGTCGCGCGCGCCCTCGGGCGTGGATTTGATGAGGATGGGCGTCTCGATCTCGGTGAACGCCTGCTCGTTCATGTAGCCGCGAATCTCCGCGACCAACAGGTGGCGCAGCCGTATGTTGCGCTGCAAGTACGGGCGCCGCAGATCGAGGTAACGATACTTGAGCCGCGTCTCCTCGGCCGCGAGTTTGTCGGGGCTCGCGTCGAGCTGGAAGGGCGGCGTCCGCGCCTCGTTCAGCACGAGGAGTTCGAGCGCGCGCACCTCTATCTCGCCGGTCGGCAGCTTCGGGTTGTGCGCCGCCGAGTCGCGCACCTCGACACGCCCGCGCACGGCGATGACGTACTCGCCGCGCACCTCCTTGGCGCGCGCGTGCGCGTCGGGCGCGTCCTCCGCGTCGAAGACGATCTGCGTTAGCCCATCGCGGTCGCGCAGGTCAACGAACGTCAGCGGCCCGAAGTCGCGGCGCACCGCGACCCAGCCCATCAGCACGACTTCCCTGCCCGCGTCCCCCGCGCGCAGCTCCCCGCACGAGTGCGTGCGCTCCAACTCTCCCAGGTGGTCAAGATTGATTGGCATGATTCCTTTACGTCACCTTCAACTACTTCGCGGCACCGTTCAAAGCTTCACTTAACTCTGCGCCGGCCTGTTCACGTTTCAACGTCCGCTGCTCGCCGGTCTTCATATCTTTCAACGCGACCTCGCCGCGCGCGCGCTCGTCGTCGCCGATGACGACGACGAAGGGCACGCCGAGCGCGGAGGCGTACTTGAGCTGCTTGCCGAGCTTGTCCGCCTCGGGGTAAACGCCCACGCGCAGAGCCGGCGCGCTCTTTCTCAACTCGGCGGCGAAGGCGAGCGAGTCTTTAACCGACTCCTCATTCCAGACCGTCACCAGCACGTCGGCCGACGCGCGGCCCACCTTCTCGGGGAACATCCCGCGCTCGGTCATCACAAGGACGATGCGGTCAAGCCCGAGCGAGAATCCGCACGCCGTGATCTCTTTACCGGAGAACATCCCGACGAGGTTGTCATACCGCCCGCCGCCGCCCAAAGACCCGGCCAGGTCGGGCACGCTAATCTCCATAATCGCGCCCGTGTAATAAGAGAGCCCGCGCGCGATGCTCGGGTCAATTTTAATTTTGTCGGCGACGCCGTAGGCATCAGCGTATTCGACGATGGCGCGCAGGTTCTCAATGCCGAGCGCGCCGGCGTCGTGGCCGCTGACGAACTCGACGAGGCGGCCGAGCGCGGCGTGGTTGTAGGCTTCGGCACGCGTTCCGCCTTTGATGTCTAGAGTTTCATCAGCGATTAATTCTGCTGCGTGTTCCAATTCGGGCAGTGTCTCGAAGAAGTCGAGCAACCGCCCGCCGGCATCGGCGTCGAGGCCGCGCGCGTCGAACTCGCGCGCGACGCCTTCGCGGCCGATCTTGTCGAGCTTGTCGATGGCAACGAGCGCATCCCCCTGTTTGTCCGCCGCTACGCCTGCCGCTTCGAGCACGCCCGCCAGCACCTGCCGGTGGTTCAGGCGAATCGTGAAGTTGTCGAAGCCGAGCGTGCGGAGCACGTCGCTCGCCGCGGCGCAGATTTCCGCCTCGACGACGGGCGAGCGCGTGCCGATGCAGTCCACGTCGCACTGGTAGAACTCGCGGTAGCGGCCGCGCGCGGGGCGGTCGGCGCGCCAGACGGGTTGAATCTGGTAGCGCTTGAAAAACTTGGGCAGCCGTTCGCCGTACTCCGCGACGACGCGCGCGAGCGGCACCGTCAAATCATAACGGAGCGCGAGGTCGGCCTCGCCCGTCTTCTCGTGCTCGCCCCGCTTGAGGATTTTGAAGATGAGCTGGTTGCCCTCCTCGCCGTACTTCCCCATTAAGGTCTCGATGTTCTCGACCGCGGGCGTCTCCAAAGGCTCGAAGCCGTAGCGCTCGTACACGTCCTTGATGACGCGAATGACGTACTCGCGCCGCCGCAGGTCGGCCGGGAGGAAGTCGCGCATGCCGCGCGCGGGCTGTGTCTTTGCAGGCATAAAAAAACTGACAACTAACTACTGACCGATTCAACGAAAGATGGAGAACCCGGCGTAGAACAGGTTCGAGTCGAAGCCCGGGTTCACGTCGGCGCGGTAGCCGTTCGAGACGTGGTGATACCTGTAACCGACCGTCCACGCGCGGCGGGCGCCGGTCTTCCACTGGACGCCGCCGCCGAAGTCGCCCGTGAAGTTGAACTGCGCGCCGCGCTCGTCGGGCACGCGCTCGCCGAAGTAGAGGAAGCCGCCCGAAGCCTGCGCGAAGGGCTGCACGCGCTCGCGCCGCCGGAAGTTGAGTTGAAACCCGACGGGCGAGAGCCCCGCGCCCGTGATCGTCTTCCGCACCCCGCGGGAGCCGCCCGCCGTCGCCTCGGACGACGGGAACGACATCGACGCGACCGGCACCGCGTCGAGCGTGTACTTCAAGACCAGATTCTCGCCGCGCGCGAAGACCCTCGCGTAACGAAATGCGACGAGGCCGAGCCGCACGCGCTCGGTCGAGCCGATGAGCGTCGGGCTGCCGAAAGAGCCCCCGCCCCACACGCCGTACTCGTTGGCCGCGCGCTCCATCCCGTAGACGCCGCGCTGTTGCGCCCCCTCGGGCTCGGACAGACCCGCCACCTCCTGCGCCCTCGCCGCCGAGCACACGCAGAGCAGGAGAGCGACGGCGGCGGCGGGACTCCTCTTCAGGCGCATGGCTTCAGCCCTCGATACCGTACTCCTCGCGGTAGGCGCGCGTGTACCCGACGTAGTTCTGCCAGAAGACGTCGAGGTCGGCCACCTCCGCGTCGCTCAACTGCCGCTTGACGCGCGCCGGCACGCCCATCACGAGCGAGCGCGGCGGGACGATTGTTCCCGGGCTCAGGAGCGCGCCGGCCGCGACCAGGGAGTGTTCGCCCACGCGGCAGGCGTCCATCACGATTGAGCCGATGCCGACGAGGCACCCGCGCTCGACGTGACAACCGTGCAGCGTGACGTTGTGCCCGACCGTCACCTCGTCTTCAAGGATCGTGGCGTGCGTGCCGTTCGAGACATGGATGACCGTGCCGTCCTGCACGTTGGTGCGCTCGCCGATGCGGATGTGAAAGACGTCGCCGCGGACGACCGCGCCGAACCAGACCGACGAGTGCGCGCCGATGTGCACGTCGCCGATGACTTGCGCGCTCTCTTCGACGAACGCGGTCGGGTGAATCTGCGGGTGGATGCCGCGGAACGGTCGAATCATACGGACGAAAACGGCGGGGCCGCCCCCTTCTTCGAAAGCGAAAACGGTAGCACGCGCCCCGCGGGCCGGGCAAGCAAGCGCCTGTGGTACAATCGCCCGCGCCGAAGAGGAGACCGACCCGGACGTGCCGACCGAGACCCCGCCGCCCTACTTCCCGCAGAACCCGCTCTCCCCGGGCGACGAGAAGACCGCGAAAAAGCTCCGGCTCACCTTCTACGGCTGCGGCCTGCTCGCCGCGCTCGCCGTCCTGGCGGCAATCGTCGGCGTCGTCTACCTCTTGAAGTCGCTGTTTTAAAGAAGTAGGCAGAAGGCAGATGGCAGTTGAGCCCCGGAGGGGCGGCATGTCTATAGCTCAAGCCTGATTATTTGTTTTCTAAGCTCCGTTAGGAGCGGCATGTGGATGTCGCCCCTGACGGGGCTCGGGGTTGAATTAGAACGTCGGGCTATAAAGATGCCGCCCCTCCGGGGCTCAATCCTCTGAACTGCCTACTGCCATCTGCCATCTGCCTACTGCTCTCCGAGACATGAAAAGGCTTTTCCCCCGGCTGCTCTTCCTTTTGGCGTTCGCGGCGCCGCTCGTCCTTTTGAATCGGCCGGCGGGCGCCGTGCGTCTTCGGCAAGCGGGGTGGGTGAGCGTGCGCACGGGGAACTTCCTCGTCGAGGGCGGCGCCGACGAGGCGGAGCTGCGGCGCGTGGCCTCACAACTCGAAGCGTACCGCGCGGCCTTCTCGCGTCTGCTCTCCGGCGAGTATTTCGACGCGGGCGTGCCGACGGCGGTCGTCGTCTTCCCCGACGACGCGGCCTACGCGCCGTTCAAGCCGCGCATCGGCGGTCACGTCGCGCGCAGCGTCGCCGGCTACTTCCAGCCGGGCACCGACGTTAACTACATCACGCTCGCGCGCGACGGCGACCTCGCGCGCGACCCCTCGACGCTCTTGCACGAGTACACGCACCTGCTCGTCAACAACCACTTCAGCGCCGCGCCGCTCTGGCTCAAAGAAGGGCTGGCCGAGTTCTACAGCACCGCGCGCCTCTCTGCGGACGGCCGCCGCCTGACGCTCGGCGAGGCGTCCGCGCGCCGGCCGCGCGAGCTGCGCACGCGCGAGCTGCTGCCGCTCAAGACGCTCCTCACGCTCGACCAGACTTCGCCCGTCTACCAAGACCCGGAGCAGCGCGGCCTCTTCTACGCGCAGTCGTGGGCGCTCGTGCATTACCTCTCCGAGGCACGCGGCGGGCGCGGCGGCGCGCTCGCGCGCTTCACGGACATCCTCGCCGAAGGGGCCGGGGTCGAAGACGCGCTGCGCCAGGCTTTCAACCTGAGCGTCGCGGAGTTGGAGGCAGGGCTCGCCGCCTACGTGCGCTTCGGGCGCTACAGGGCGGGCGTCGAAGAGTTCGGGCGGCCGCTCGACTTCGACGCGCAGACGAGCGCGCGCACGCTCTCCGAGGCGGAGGTCGCGGCTCGGCTCGGCGACCTCCTGCTGCACACCGACCGCGACGAAGACGCCGAAGCCTACCTCGTCCGCGCCGTCGCCTTAGACCCGAAGCTCGCGCTGGCGCGCGTCGCGCTCGGCGCCTTGCGCCTGCGGCAGAACCGCGAGGCGGAGGCGCGCGAGCACCTGCGCGTGGCCGTCGAGTCCGACCCGCGCGACCACCTCGCGCACCACCTCCTCGCCGACGCGCTCAACCGCGAGGGCGCCGCGGACGCCGGGCAGCTCACGCCCAAGGAGTTCGAGGAGCGCACCGAGGCCATCCGTGCGGAGCTGCGCCGCGCGATAGAGCTGGCGCCGCGCTTCGTCGAGAGCTACAAGCTGCTCGCGTCGGTCGAGTCGGAGCGCGGCGACCGCTACGAGGAGGCGGCCGCGCTGCTCGCCCGCGCGCAGACGCTCGCGCCGCACCGCGCAGACCTCGCGCTCCTGCGCGCGCAGGCGCTCATGCTCGGCGGGCGCCTCGAAGAGGCGCAGCGCCTGGCCGAGCCTTACGCGGCCGCCGGGCAGGACGAGCGCCTGCGCGCGCAGGCCGCCGCGCTCGTCAAGCGCATCCAGGCGCGGCGCGAGCAGGCCGCGGCCGCCACGCGCGAGGCCAACGAGCTGCCGCCCGGCTCGGACGCCCCCGCGCAGCCCTGCGACATGCCCGCGCGCGGCGGGCCGCAGTACAAGCGCCTCCGGTTCGAGGGCGCGCAGGTCTGCGGCCACCTCGCCGAGATCGAGTGCGCCGACCCGGGCGTCGTCTTCCGCGTCGAGACGGCCTCGGGCGCGACGCTCCGCCTGCGCGCCGAGGACATGCGCCGCGTGCGCTTCGTCACCTACACCGCCGCGGTCAAGACCGGCACCGTCTCCTGCGGCCCGCGCGAGCACGCCGACCACGTGCTCATCACCTACCGCTCGCCCCGCGACGACAAGCAGCCCTTCGACGGCGAGGCCGTCGCCGTCGAGTTCATCCCCGAAGACTGGAACCCTTGAAGAAGATTTGAAATTTCAAATTTGAAATTTCAAATTCTGGTGTATAACCGCGCGCGATGACTCGTCATGAAAGTGATGCGGTAGGAAGTCGCGGGCTCGCGCGGCGGCTGGGTCTGTTCGACGCGACGATGATCGTGATGGGCGGCATCGTCGGCTCGGGCATCTTCATCAACCCCTACGTCGTCGCGCGGCAGGTGCACACGCCCTTCCTCATCCTCGGCGCGTGGCTCGCGGGGGGCGCGGTCGCGCTCGCGGGCGCGTTCGTCTACGCCGAGCTGGCCGCGCGGCGCCCCGAAGTCGGCGGGCAGTACGCGTACCTGCGCGAGGCATTCCACCCGGGCGTCGCGTTCCTCTACGGCTGGGCGCTGCTGCTCGTCGTGCAGACGGGCGGCATGGCGGCGGTCGCCGTCACCTTCGCGCGCTACTTCTCCGAGCTGACCGGCGCGAACTTGCCCGACTGGGTGACGGCCGCGCTCACGCTCCTGCTGCTCACCCTCGTCAACTGCCTCGGCGTGCGCGCGGGCAGCAACGTGCAGAGCCTCTTGATGGTCTTGAAGATTCTGGCGGTGGCGGCGCTCGTCGCGTGCGGGCTCTTCGCGGTCGCGGAGCCGCACGCGCTGACGGGAGGGCCGCTGCTCGACCGTCCCGCCTCTCCGGGACTGCTCGCGGCCGCGGGCGCGGCGCTGACGCCGGTGATGTTCGCGTACGGCGGCTGGCAGACGGCGAGCTTCGTCTCGGGCGAGATGCGCGACCCGCGGCGCGACCTGCCGCGCGGGCTGCTCCTCGGCGTGTGCGGGGTGATCCTGCTCTACGTGCTGGTCAACGTCGCCTGCCTGCGCGCGCTCGGCACGGAAGGACTGGCGGGGACGAAGACGCCCGCGACCGCCCTGATGCGCCTCGTGCTCGGCGAGCGCGGCGCTTTGCTCATCGCGGCCGGCATCGCCGTCTCGACGCTCGGCTTTTTGAGTCAGAGCATGCTGACGGCGCCGCGCGTCTACTTCGCGATGGCCGAGGACGGACTCTTCTTCCGCGGCGTCGCGCGCGTGAACTCGAAGACGCGGGCGCCCGTCGCGGCCATCGCGTTGCAAGGGTTCTTCGCCGCCGTCATCGCCGCCTCGGGCCGCTACGAGCAGATCCTCAACTACGTCGTCTCCGTTGACTTCATCTGGTTCGGACTGACGGCCCTCTCGCTCTTCGTCTTCCGCCGCCGGGACAACGGCGACGCAGGCTTCCGAGTCCCCGGCCACCCCTTCACGACCGCGCTCTTCGCCGCCGCCTGCGCCCTCATCGTCGCGGCCACCTTCTACCACGACGCCTTCAACAGCGCCCTCGGCCTCGCCATCCTCGCCACCGGCGTCCCGGTCTATTTCCTGTGGAGCAAAAGGAAGTGATGAATGATGAATGATGAATGATGAATTAAGACCGTAGCAATATTCATCATTCATCATTCATCATTCATCACTTGTCTTTCAGCTTTTCCAGCACGCGGCGGCGAGGCACAGCCATCCTGCCAAGAAGGCCAGGCCGCCGATGGGCGTGACGGCGCCGAGCCAGCGCAGGCCCGTCAGGCTTAAGACGTAGAGGCTGCCCGAGAAGATGACCGTGCCCGCGACGAAGAGCCAGCCCGAGGCGCTCGTCAGGCCGCCCGGCCAGCGCGAGGCCGCCCACGCCGCGGCGAAGAGCGCGAAGGCGTGGTACATCTGGTAGCGCACGCCCGTCTCGAAGACGGCGAGCATCTCCGCGCTCAGGCGCTCCTTCAGCCCGTGCGCCCCGAACGCCCCCGCCGCCACGCCGACGAAGGCCGACACCGCGCCGATTAAGTAAAAGACTCTGTCCATCCTTCTCCTTATTTCAAATTTGAAATCTCGAATTTCAAATCGTCAAGCCGTCTTCAGCATCTCGCGCGCGTGGCGGCGCGCGGCCTCGGTGATCTCTGCGCCGGTGAGCATGCGCGCGATCTCTTCGACCTGGCGGCGGCGGTCGAGGGGTTGGACGCCGACCTCCGTGCGGCCGGCGCGCTCGTGCTTGTCCACGAGGATGTGCGTGTCGGCGAAGCGCGCGATCTGCGCCTGGTGCGTCACGCAGAGCACCTGGTTCGTGCGCGAGAGCGCCTTGAGCTTCAGGCCCACCGCCTCCGAGACGCGCCCGCCGATGCCCGCGTCCACCTCGTCAAAGACGATGGTGCGTGGGAAGCGCGCGGGGCTCGCGCTCGTCTTCAGGACGAGCATCATGCGCGAAGCCTCGCCGCCCGACGCCACCTTCGCCAAAGGCCGCAGGGGCTCGCCCGCGTTCGCCGAGAAGTAGAACTCGACGCGGTCGAAGCCCGCGGCCGTGAACTGCCGCGCCGCATCGTCCGACTCCAAATCCTCCGGCGCCGCGACGCGCGCCTCGAAACGTGCGTGCTCCATCGCGACCTCTTTCAAAGAGGACTCGACGGCGCACCGGAACTCGCCGGCCGACTTCACGCGCGCCTTGTGCACGCGCCGGGCGACCTCGACGTAAGCGGCGCGCGCCGCGGCCAGCTCGCGCGTGACCTCCTCGGCGCGCTCGTCCGTGCGCTCAAGCTGGCGCAGACGTTCGCGCGAGCGCCCGAAGTGTTCGAGCGCGCTCTCGATCGTCCCGCCGTACTTGCGCTTGAGTCTTGTTATCTCGGCCAGACGGCTTTCGATCTCCGCCAGGCGTTCCGGCGAGAAGGTCAGCCCGTCGAGGAAGTCGCGCAGGGAGGTGCTCAAATCTTCGAGCACGACGCGCGCCGTCCCGATGCCTTCCGTGTAGTTCTTGTAGGAAGCCTCGTACTGCGACAGCTCGTCCACCTGCCGCTCCAAGCGTTTCAGGCGCGCCACCGTCGAGTCGCTCTCCTCGTACGTCGTGTTGTACGCGTCCGAGCACAGCTCGGTCAGCTTCTCAAGGTTGGCGAGCCGACGCCGCTCGGCTTCCAACTGCTCGTCCTCGCCCGCGGAGAGTCGCGCCGCCTCAAGCTCGCTCACCTGGAACCGGAGCGCGTCCGTCAGGTGAAACTTCTCCGCCTCGTCGCGCCTGAGCGCCTCAAGCTCGCGGTTGAGCGCAGACCAGCGGCGGAAGGCGGCGGCGACCTCCTCGCGGCGCGCGCCCGTGTCGGCGAAGGCGTCGAGCAGTTCGAGGTGCGTCTCCGGGTCGAAGAGCGTCTGCTGCGTCCCCTGCCCGTGGATGTCCACGAGCATCGGCCGCAAACTTTTGAGCAGCGAGAGCGTCGCCAGGCGGTTGTTGACGAAGACGCGGCCGCGCCCCTCGGCCGAAAGCTCGCGCCGCACGACCAGCTCCACGTCGCCGGGGGCCGTGCGGCTCCCCACCCCCGCCTCTTCGAGCAGCGCCTCGACCTGCGGGTGCGCGCCGAGCGTGAAGAGCCCCTCGACGAAGGCGTGGCTCGCGCCCGCGCGCACCAGCTCCGAAGGGAAGCGGTCGCCGATGAGCACGCCCAAAGCGTCCACGATGATCGACTTGCCCGAGCCGGTCTCGCCCGTCAAAAGGTTCAGTCCGCGGCCGAACTCGACCCGCAGCTCGCTGATGAGCGCGAAGTTCGAGATGTTGAGGAGCGCGAGCATCCGACCTCCAAACGATGAATGATGAACGATGAATGATGAACTAAAAACCTTCTGCCTTTCAGTTCAGCGTTCCTCGTTCCTGGTTCCAAACCCCGCCACCGCGGGTGGTTCTGACCCATTTTACCTTACCGCAAAGTTTTCCACAGAAACGCCGCCTGTGGAAAAAATAAATTTGGCCGCGCGACTTTTCCCCCGCCTGCTTTGTGCTATCCTCTCGCACCGTAAACCACGTGAGCGCGCCGGAGCGCCCCCCGCGCCGGCGAGTCAAGGGGTCGAGTTTCCATCCCGTCAGAATTCATCATCAGACATGTCGAACATAGACTACGCACATCTGCATCTTCATACGGACTATTCACTTCTCGACGGCGCCATCCAGATCAAGCCGCTCGCCGAGCGCGTCAAGGAACTCGGGATGAAGGCGTGCGCGATGACCGACCACGGGAACATGTACGGGGCGGTCTCCTTCTACAAGGAGATGAAGGCGCACGACGTGAAGCCTTTGATCGGCTGCGAGATTTATCTGGCCCCGGGCAGCCGCTTCGACAAGAATGAGGTGCGCAAAGGGGGCAAGCCCTACAACCACATGATCCTCCTCGCGAAAGACCGCGAGGGCTACCACAACCTCGTCCGCCTCACGTCCAAGGCGTTCCGCGAGGGCTTCTACCGCAAGCCGCGCATCGACCGCGAGCTGCTCGCACAGTTCTCGGGCGGGCTCATCGGGCTGTCGGCGTGCCTGTCGGGCGTGCCGCAGGAGCATTTGAAGGAGGGCCGGCTCGAAGAGGCGGCGAAGGCGGCCGGCGAGTTCGAGGACATCCTCGGCAGGGGAAATTACTTTTTAGAGATTCAAGACCACCAGCTCGAAGACCAGATCAAAATAAACCAGAGCCTCGTCGAGCTTTCGAAGAAGACCGGCATCCCGCTCGTGGCGACGAACGACGCGCACTACCTCTACCGAGAAGACTATGAGGCGCACGACGTGATGCTCTGCATCGGCACGGGCAAGACCGTCAACGACCCGAACCGGATGCGCTTCGGCGGCCCCGAGTGGTACGTGCGCTCGCCCGAGGAGATGGCCGAGCGTTTCAAGCACATCCCCGACGCCGTCACGCGCACCGTCGAGGTCGCCGAGATGTGCGACCTCAAGCTGCCCTTGGGCGAGAACCAGCTCCCCGTCTACCCCGTCCCGCGCGAGTTCGGCGACATGGGCGTTGACGAGTACTTCGAGAAGGTCGTGCGCGACGGGTACGAGAAGCGGCGCGAGACACTCTGGGACAGGATGCTCTCGGAGGGCACGCTCAAGCACTCGCTCGCCGAGTACCAGCAGCGCATCTCGACCGAGGTCGCGACCATCAAGCAGATGGGCTTCCCCAGCTACTTCCTCATCGTCTGGGACTTCATCAAGTTCGCCAAAGACCGGCACATCCCCGTCGGCCCCGGCCGCGGCTCGGCCGCCGGGAGTTTGATCGCCTACTGCCTGGAGATCACGGACGTTGACCCCTTGCAGTACGACCTCCTCTTCGAGCGCTTCCTCAACCCCGAGCGCGTCTCGATGCCCGACATCGACATCGACTTCTGCGTCAACGGCCGCGCCGAGGTCATCAACCACGTCACGCAGCTCTACGGCCGCGACTCGGTCTGCCAGATCATCACCTTCGGGACGATGGCCTCAAAGGCGGCCATCAAGGACGTGGGGCGCGCGCTCGACATGCCCTACGCCGACGTCGAGAAGATCGCCAAGCTCATCCCGCCCCCCGTCCGCGGCCGCAACGTCTCCATCGACCAGGCGCTCGAAACGGTGGCCGAGCTGAAGCAGGCGGTGGAGTCAGACCCGCAGGTCAGGAAGGTCATCGACATCGCCAAGCGGCTCGAAGGCTGCGCGCGCCACTCGTCCGTGCACGCGGCGGGCGTCGTCATCAGCCCGAAGCCTCTGGAAGAGTTGATTCCCGTCGCGGTCAACAACAAGCAGGAGTTCACGACGCAGTTCGAGATGTCCGACCTTGAGAAGACGGGCATGCTCAAGATGGACTTCCTCGGGCTGACGACGCTGACCATCATCGACCAGTGCTGCAAGACGATTAAGGAGCTGCACGGCCGCGACATCCGCTGGTCGGAGATTCCGCAGGACGACCCGAAGACCTATGAGTTGTTCGCGACGGGCCACACGGACGCGATCTTCCAGTTCGAATCTTCGGGGATGGCCGAAATCTGCCGCAAGCTCGGGCCGAAGTCCATCGAAGACCTCTCGGCCCTGAACGCCCTCTACCGGCCGGGGCCGCTCGACGGCGGCATGGTGGACGACTTCATCGACCGCTACCACGGCAAGAAGCCGGTCGAGTACCTCGTGCCGGAGATGCAGGACATCCTCAACAACACCTACGGCATTCTGGTTTATCAAGAACAGATCATGCAGCTCGCCCAGAAGCTCGGCGGCTACAGCTTAGGCGAGGCCGACCTCATGCGCCGCGCGATGGGCAAGAAGAAGCGCGAGGAGATGGCCGTCCACGAGGACAAGTTCATCTCGGGCTGCTCGAAGAACAAAATCCCCAAGAAGACCGCCCGCGAAATCTTCCGCCTCATGGCCCAGTTCGCGGACTACGGCTTCAACCGCTGCCTGACCGGCGACGCCGAGGTGGTTAACGCCGACACGGGCGAGATGGTCGCCATCCGTGACATCGCCGAAGGACGCTCCGACATCTCCCGCACGTACGGCTTCGACGGCGAGCGGGTCTTCGTTAACGAAATAGTCGAGGCTTTCGAGACGGGCGAGAAGGAGGTCGTCGAGATCGAGACGGAGGACGGCACGACCATCCGCTGCACGCTCGACCACAAGTTCCACACGGACGAGGGGTACTTGCCGCTGAGGGAGATTATCGAGCGCGGGCTCGAACTCAGCTTCTCGCCGGAGGTCGCGGAGTATGCCGCATCCCGCGTGGACTAAAAGGCTGACGCCGGAAGTCGAGGGCTTCATCGTCGAGCAGTACCGCGGCGGCCGGAGCGCGGGCGAGATTCTGAGGGGCATCCCCTTCAAGACGAAGAAGACCGTCTACGACGTGCTCGAACGTCACGGCGTGCGGCGGCGCGGCGGCGTCGCCGACTACAAGAAGGGCTTCGACGAGGCGGCCTTCGCCGTCATCGACACGGCCGAGAAGGCGTACTGGCTTGGCGTACTCATCACGGATGGTTACGTGGTTGCGTCGAAACAGACTGGCTCGCCGGTCGTCGGATTGCAGATGATCGACCGCGAGGCGGCCGAAGGGTTCCGTGGCTTTCTCGGGCTACAACACCCGGTGCTGTGCATCGGGCCGAAGGGGGAGCGCCATCAGCCGATGTACCGCGCGGTCTGTCACTCCCGCCGCCTGGCGCGCGACCTCGCGCGGTTCGGCGTCATCCCGCGCAAGAGTCACAGCACCTTCCTGCCGATCCTCGCGGAAGGGTTGATGCCGCACCTCCTCCGCGGACTGTTCGACGGCGACGGGACGGCGAGCCGCCGCGCGGACGGCCAGCTGCTCGTCGGCTTCTGCGGAAGCGAGCGGCTGGTCGCGGAGGTGCGGATGTGGCTCATCTGCCGCCTCGGCGTCTCGGACAACCGCGTCCACGAAAACGGCACGATACGTTACGTCCAGTGGTCGCACCGCTCGGACGTGCGGCGCATCGCGCGCTACCTTTACGGCGGCGGGCCGCGCCTGTCGAGGAAATACGAACTGCTCAGGGAATGTCTATGAACGTGAAGAAGACGAAGATCGTGCGCGTGACGCCCGTCGGGGTCGAGAAGACCTACAACATGGAGATGCGGGCGCCGCACCACAACTATTTTGTCAACGGGCTGCTGTCGGCCAACAGCCACTCGGTGGCCTACGCGCACGTGGCGTATCAGACGGCGTATCTGAAGGCGCATTACCCGGAGCACTTCTACGCGGCGGTCATGACGAACGTGACCGACGACACGGCGAAGATTTTCAAGTACGCGTCGGAGCTGCGGTCGCAGGGCATCAAGATGCTGCCGCCCGACGTGAACCAGTCGGGGCCGGGCTTCACCCCCGTCGAGCGCGCGGTGCGCTACGGGCTCTGCGCGATCAAAGGCATCGGCCAGACGGCCGTGGACGCCGTCATCGCGGCGCGGCAGGAGAAGCCCTTCCGCTCCATCTTCGACTTCGCCGAGCGCGTCGGCGAGAAGGGGTCGGGCAAGCGCGTCCTCGAAAGCCTGGTCTGCGCCGGCGCCTTCGACTCGCTCCGGCCCGAGGGCGAGGACATCCACTCGTGGCGTGCGCGCCTCTTCGCGTGCGTGGACAGGGCGCTGGCGCGCGGCGCGACCGCGCGGCGCGACCGCGACAGCAAGCAGGTGGACATGTTCGGCTTCGCCAACGCCGGCGCGCAGGAGGCGGAGGAGCCGCCGCTCCCCGTCACGGGCGTCGAGCCGTGGACGCACAAGGAGCTTCTGACGCGCGAGAAGGCGGCCGTCGGCTTCTACGTCTCGGGCCACCCGCTCGAAGACTTCACCGAGAAGATCGAGCAGCTCAACTGCGTCCCCATCTCGGAACTCTCGTCGGTCGAGCCGAACTCGCGCGTGAAGGTCGTCGGCATCTCCTCGGACTTCGTCGTGCGCAACACGAAGAAGGGCGACCGCTACGCGATGTTCCGCCTCGAAGACCTCTCGGGCGCGGGCGTGAAGTGCGTGCTCTGGCCCGAGGCGTTCAAGACGAAGGGGTCGGACGCGGCCGACGACGCGATGCTCGTCGCCGTCGGGCGCTGCGAGGGCGAGGGCAGCCTGACCGTCGTCTGCGACGAGGTGACGGCGTTAGACCGCGCGCGCGTGCCGATGACGAACGGCAAACCGACCTACGCGGGGCGCCTGCGCGCCAACGCGCTCGTCATCGAGTTCCCGACCTGCGACGACGTGCTGCGCGCCGGTGAAACGGTCGCGGACGCCCTGTTGGCGCATCCCGGCGACTGCGAGGTCTTCATCGACCTCCACCTGAACGAAGAGAACCTCACCGTGCGCGCGCGCACCGCGCAGTTCGCCCGCGTCGCGCCCAACAAGCAGTTACAGGAGACGCTCCTCGCCGCCGGAGTCCGCGTCCGTTGGGTGGAGTAGTCTTGGGGACGTGTCAGGCGAGATGAGGTTGAAGACGGTCTATCTCGTGCTCTGCTTCCTCGGCGCGCTGCTGCCCTACTGGCAGATCGGCCCCTGGCTGGCCGAGAACGGTCTGAACCTGCCGCTCTTCTTCCGGCAGCTCTTTGCGAACCGCGTGGGCGCCTTCTTCGGGATGGACGTGTTCGTCTCGGCCGCGGCGCTGCTGGTCTTCGCGTGGGCCGAGGGGCGACGCGGGAGCTTTCGTGCATTTTGGCCGGTGTTGCTGGCCGTCCTGGCCGTGGGCGTCTCGCTCGGGCTGCCGCTCTTCCTCTACCTGCGCGAGCGGCGTCTGGAGCGGAGCGGGTAGGCGCGCGAAAGACGCCGCGGAGCAATAAGCCTTCCTCGTCGCCCACTTCAGCCGCGGCGTCGCGCGCGTGCTCAAGGCCGTCGAGTTGTTGGGGGAACTGACGCCGTGCGTCTCGCCCCGGCCGGCGCCTACTGTCCCGGCACGAGGAACACGTCCCAGGCCCAGCGATTCACCTTCGCGCCCTTCGCGTCGTCCACCTTCGCCCGGTAGCGGAAGCGGTTGCCGTGCTCGTCCGTACGCTTCGACTCCTTGTAGTCGAGGTGTATCCGCGCCACGTCCAACTCCGGCAGCGTGTGCAGCTCCCAGGGCTGCGAGACCCCGTCGTGGTTCGTGTCCTGCCACAGCCGGAGGTAGGCGAAGACCGCGTCGCGCGCGTCAATCACGCCGTCGGCGTTGCCGCCGCGCGCCGGCGCGTCGAAGACCGAGAGCGCTTGGAGCCCGTTGGGCGGGTCGGCGAGCGGCTGCGGCGTGTAGTTGCCGAACAGCTCGCGCCCGCTGTCGATGACCCCGTTGTGGTTGCGGTCGAACGCCAGCCAGGCGTCGTCGGAGCCTGCGGCCGTCCAGGAGACGCGCTCGCGCGCCCCGTCGTTGTCGAGGTCGAAGCTCACGCCGTCGGCCGCGCTCGTCAGTTGGAAGCCGTCGCCGTTAACGTCCACGGCGAGCGGCGAGGGGCCGCAGTAGAGTGGGTCGCCGTAGTAAGGGTTCTCGCAGCCGCCGACGAAGGGAACGTCGCAGCCGAAGCCCAGGGAGCCGGAGCAGTCGCCGGCGAGGCCGCCGAGGAGGTCGCGGCAGACCTGCTCGCCGGAGTCCCAGAAGAAGCCGAGCGCCTCGCAGCTCGCAGGGTCGCCAGCCGAGCAGCACATCCCGGTGCCGTCCGGCATCGTCCCCGGCGGGCAACTCCCGTTAATGGCGTAAGTGGTGCAAGCGCCGCCGCTCGTCGGCGTGGGAGTCGGCGTCGGGCAGGTAGTGAGGTCATTGACGACCAGCTTCGACGAGCACGCGCCGCCAACGCTGGTGGGCTTACAACGCACCTCGACCCGCTCGGTGGCAATTCTGCCGGTGGTGTAGCCGCCCACCGTAATGTTACTGGCATAGCAGTATCCGAGACAGTCCCGCCTTTCGATGCGTTGAATTTCATCCCCGCACGTCCCCGCCTCATCCGCCACACCCAGCCTGATGCCGGCGCGGTAGCTTGCGTTCGGGGTGTTGAGGTTGAAGCTTGTTGGGATGAACCTGGAGAATAACGCCGTGCCGGTGCTGCGGCCACTTTTTTTTCCAGGGGAGTCAGTCTCCCCGGATGTTCTTTATCGGGCACGTACCTTTTACCGGCTATCCACACCGTCCCGTCGTCGAACCCTATCATCTGGACGGAGAACCTGATCTTTTTAATGTTCGGCGGGTATTTTGATGCTTTCAGTTGCTCCCTCACGGCGTAGAAGTCCTCGTCGGACAATCCGATCTCGACACTCTCCCCGGGCATGACGGGGTGCGCCGTGTTGGTAGGAACTATGCCGTCCGCGTCGGGTATAGGGCTTTCGCCGTAGTCGAGCGGCTCGACAAAATCCAACTCACCTTCTTGTCCTTTAGGGCGTGGGAAACGGAGTCTGATGGACAAGTGCGTGATGGGCCGGTCTGAGTCGTTGCGAACACTGACCGTCAGCCCTTTAAACCAGTCCTCTCCGGCAGAAAACCTTTTGCCAGGTTTAATGACGCCGATGTGGGATTTCGTCAGGGTAATCTCTACGGGCGGGCTGAAGTCGTCTGCTTTTTCGAGAACCGTGTCCCCCTCCTGGTAAGTCACCTCAGTGTGGCCGCGTAAGGATGCAATCGACCAAGGGGAAAGTGTCGAGACAGCCGCTAGCATTAGGAAAGCGAAAAAGCTTAGCCGGGCCGTGGAAGGTGTGCCGTATTTCATGAGGCTTCTCCTATCGCTAGCTAGGACGGTTCCGTGCGAGGCGAACGGTTGCGAGGAAGGACGATTGCTTGATGAGCAGCAGCAGTTTTCGTCGTGGCGCAGAACTTTTACTCCCGTTCAAAATCATTGTCAACGAAATTCTCACCCGCCCTCACGCCGAAACGTCAGGGTTACGCCTCTCGCTTCAATTAGGGTGGCGCGCCGGCAAAACGTGCCCGGAAATCTTCGACCGACCCTCGGCGTCAGCCGGCGCCGACACACTAAAAAAACACCCGGGGCGCGGCCGGATGGCGCTTGGGTGTTGCAACTTCGTACTGCAATAGTGCATCATAGTGCGGTCATTCCTTCTCTCGCGCATCGACGGTGATGCGCCCCGCGCCTCGTGAATGGCGGCGGCGTTCTGGATGGGTTCGAGAGTGAGGCAGTTGTTAACAGACCGGAAGCCGCTCAAACGTTGAGCACCCCAGACGCGAGCCTTCGTTGCCACCGTCCCGCCGAAGTAAACTTCAATGGGAAGCTTCTCTTGATACTCCTTTCGAGGGAGAGGTACATCTGAATGTCCATTAAACTTTACGTCGGCAACCTTTCGTTCCAGACTTCGAGCGAAGACCTCCGCGACCTGTTCTCGCAGGCCGGCACGGTCGAGTCGGCCTCGGTCGTCGAGGATCGCGACACGGGCCGCTCGCGCGGCTTCGGCTTCGTCGAGATGGGTTCGCGCGAAGAGGGCGAGGCCGCCATCCAGCAGTTCAACGGCAAGGAGTTCGGCGGCCGCAACCTCACCGTCAACGAGGCCCGGCCCCGCGAGGATCGCGGCGGCGGGCGCGGCGGCTTCGGCGGCGGCGGTAACCGCGGCGGCGGCGGCAGCGGTCGTGGCGGCTACGGCGGCGGCGGCGGCAATCGCGGCGGCGGTGGCGGCTACGGCGGCGGCGGCAACCGCGAGCCCCGCTGGTAAGCCGGAGCCAACAGCCGGCGACTGACACGCGAAAGCGCCCCCGGCACAAGCAACCGCCGGGGGCGCTTTCTCAATTTTCAAGAGACCGCCCCGCAAGAGGGCGGCGTTAGAAGGAACTGAATGAACTTTTCTGAACTCGGACTCCGGCCCGCCTACGCGCGCCGCTGCGAGTCCCTCGGCTATGAGAAGCCGACCACGATTCAAGAGCGCGCGATTCCCGTCGTGCTGACCGGCGCCGACCTCATCGGCTGCGCCGAGACCGGCACGGGCAAGACCGCCGCCTTCCTCCTCCCGACGATGCAGAGGATGAGCGAGGCGCCCCGGCCGGGCGTCCGCGTGCTCGTGCTCGCGCCGACGCGCGAGCTTGTGACGCAGATTCACGAGAGCTACAAGCAGCTCGCCCCGAAGGGCAGCGCGAAGTGCGCGGCCGTCATCGGCGGCGCCTCGATGTCGAACCAGACGGACGCGTTGCGCCGCGGCGCGGGCGTGGTCGTCGCCACCCCGGGCCGCCTGCTCGACCACGTCGAGCGGCGCACGGTTGACCTGTCGTTCGTCGAGGTGCTCGTGCTCGACGAGGCCGACCGGATGCTCGACATGGGCTTCCTGCCGGCCATCCGCCGCATCCTCGCGGAGCTTCCCGAGAAGCGCCAGACGCTCCTCTTCTCCGCGACGATGTCGCCCGAGATCGAGAGCCTCGCGCGCTCGACGATGAAGCAGCCGAAGATGGTCGAGGTCAGCCCGCGCGGCCGCGCGGCCGTGACCGTCGAGCAGACGGCCTACCCCGTGGCGCTGGAGTCGAAGACGGCTCTGCTGCTCGACCTGTTGGAGCGCGAGCGCGACAACTTCGAGCGCGTGCTCGTCTTCACCAGGACGCGGCGCGGGGCCGAGCGCCTCTCGCACATCCTGCTCGCGCGCGACCACAAGGTGAACCGCATCCACGCCGACCGCACGCAGCCCCAGCGCGAGGCCGCCCTGCGCGGCTTCAAGGACGGGCAGACGCGCGTGCTCGTGGCGACCGACATCGCCGCGCGCGGCATCGACGTGGAGTCGATCTCGCACGTCATCAACTACGACGTGCCGACCGCGCCCGAGGACTACGTCCACCGTATCGGGCGGACGGGTCGCGCCGGCAAGACCGGGCGCGCCATCACGCTCGTCACGCCCGTGGACGAACTCTCGATGCGCGCCATCGAGCGCCTGACGGGCCAGGCGGTCGAGCGCGTGGTGCTCCCCTCCTTCGGCGGCGCGCCCGCCGTCGCGCAGCGTGCGGCGGTCGGCGCGGCGAAGCCCTTCCGCGCGATGCGCGGCGCCGGCAGCAGCTCGCGCCGCAGTTTCCGCCCGCGGCGCGCGGGCAGGTAAGCTCGACTTCAAACGAACGGCCGCGCGGCTCTCTCGAAGGACGCGCGGCCGAAACCCCAACCCAGAGATTCAAGGAGACTAACGATTGGCTAAAGAAGACCTCGTCCCGGCATCCGGCGTAGTAGTGGACAAGCAGCCCAACGCCTTCTTCATGGTTCAGATCGACAACAGCGAACACGTCGTGCTCGCGCAGATTTCGGGGAAGATGCGCAAGAACCGCATCCGCATCCTCGTCGGCGACCGCGTCAGCGTCGAGCTGTCGCCCTACGACCTCACGCGCGGCCGCATCACCTACAGGTACAAGTAAGCCCCGCGCCCCGACCCCGCGCGCCCATGAAATGCGTGTGGCGGCGCCTCGACGCGCCGCCACCATCCGCAACCCACCCGATTCGCCCGCGCCCGCGCGGCGAAGCACGCACGCCTCCGGAGTCCACTTCACCTCCGCGTAAACTGACACGGCCGTCGGCGACGGAATACTTCTGCCACGGAGACGCGGCGGGCGGTGTTCTATTCGTAGGGCGAAGCTTCGGCTTCTCTGTGCCCTCAAAATCCAACACGGCCGAGGTCAACATGCATGCGTAGATTTTCCACCCCCTCGCTCACGGTCTTGCTCTGCCTGCTCCTCTGCGCCGCGCCTTCGTTCGCGCAGGGCGTCGGGCCGGGGAGCGCCGCCGTCAGTCAGGCGGAGGCCGAGAAGTGGCGCGAGGACTTGCGGTACATGGCGCGCGAGATGGAGCTGCGCCACAAGAACCTCTTTCACACGATGACGCGCGAGCAGTTCGAGACGGCCGTCCGCAGGCTGGACGAACGCATCCCCTCGCTCGCGCGCCACCAGATCGTCGTCGAGCTGATGCGCATCGTGGCGTTGGTCGGCGACGGCCACACCAACCTCTCGCCGACGCGCGACCCGAAGGTCGGCTTCCGCACGCTGCCCGTCAAGCTCTACCTCTTCAAGGACGGCATGTTCGTCCGCGCCGCCGAGCGCGGCCACGCCGACCTGCTCGGCGCGCGCGTCGTGCAGATCGGCGACCTCGAAGTGGAAGAGGCGGTCGCCCGCGCGCGCGAGGTCGTCGGGCGCGACAACGAGATGGACGTGCGCTTCTACGCGCCCCTCCTGCTCGCCATGCCCGAGGTGCTCCACGCGCTCGGCCTCTCCGAGAGCCCCGAGGCCGCGCGCTTCACCTTCGAGAAGGGCGGGCGGCGGCAGACCTCGACGCTCAAGCCCGCCGGCCCGTTTGAAATGCTCCCGCCCGACTCGGACTTGAGCTGGCTGCCGAAGGAGGGCTGGGTTGACATGCGCGACGGCGCCGCGACGCCGCTCTGGCTCAAAGACCCGAAGAACAAGTTCTGGTTCGAGCAGTTGCCGAACTCGAAGGTCGTCTACGCGCAGGTCAACGAGGTCAACGACAAGCCGGACGAAACGCTCGCGGACTTCTCGAAGCGCCTGCTCTCGTTCGTCGAGGCGAACGACGTTGACAGGCTCGTGCTCGACCTGCGGCTCGACCGCGGCGGCAACGGCGGACTGCTCAAGCCGTTCGTGCTCGGGCTCATCAAGTCGAAAATCAACCGGCGCGGCCACCTCTTCGTGCTCATGGGGCGGAGCACATGGTCTGCGGCGCAGTTCTTCCTGAACCGCCTGGAGGAGTACACGGACGTGGTCTTCGTCGGCGAGCCCTCGGGCTCGAAGGGCAACGCTTACGGCGACTCGCGCCGCATCACGCTCCCGAACAGCCAGCTCACCGCGCGCGTCTCGGTCTACTACTGGCAGGACTGGCACCCGAGGGACGCGCGCCAGTGGACGGCGCCGGACGTGACGGCCGAGCTGTCGTCGGAGGACTACCGCGCGGGTCTTGACCCGGCGCTCAAGGCCGCACTCGCTTACGCCCCGCGCAAGCCCCTGGGGCAGGTTCTGGACGAGGCTCTGACGGAGGGCGGGGCGGAGCTGGCGCTGAAGAGGTTCCGCGAGTTCAGGGCCGACTACGTCAACAAGTACGCCGAGACGGAGGAGCCGCTCCTCGTCGCGGGCGAGCGGATGCTCGACGAGAAGAAGCCAGAGCAGGCGCTCGCCCTCTTCAAGCTCGACGCCGAAGAGAATCCCCAGTCGCCCCGCGCACTCTACGCCGTCGGGGTCGCACACTTCCGCCTCGGCAACAAGGAGCAGGCGTCGAAGAGCCTGGAGAAGGCTTTGGAGTTAGACCCGAAGTTTTACGAAGCGGCCGACCTGCTCGGGCAGTTGAAGCGGCCGTAAGGGGCGGCGGCTGGCGAGTTGAAATTTCAGATGTCGGGTATCTGCCAGTCGATCTCGGGCCTGCCGGCGTCGCGCAGCGCGCGGTTGGCGGAGGAGAAGGGGCGCGTGCCGAAGAAGCCGTGCCTGGCCGAGAGCGGCGAGGGGTGAGCCGCTCGGAGGACGACGTGGCGGCCCTCGTCGATCATGCCCGCCTTGCCCTGCGCGTCGCGCCCCCAGAGCAGGAAGACGACCGCGTCCTTCTTCGCGTTGACCTTCTCGATGACGGCGTCGGTGAAGGTCTCCCAGCCCTTGCCCCTGTGCGAGCCGATGGCCCCGGCGCGCACCGTCAGCACGGTGTTGAGCATCAGGACGCCCTGCCTCGCCCAGCTCGCCAGGTAGCCGTTGTTCGGGACGCGAAAGCCGGGGATGTCGCTCTTCAACTCCTTGAAGATGTTCCGCAGAGACCCCGGCGGCGCCACGCCCGGCCTCACCGAGAAGCAGAGCCCGTGCGCCTGGTTCGGCCCCGGGTACGGGTCTTGCCCCAGCAGCACCACGCTCACCTTCCGCAGCGGCGTCAGCTCCAACGCCTGAAACGTCTCGCCCTCGGCCGGGTAGACCTCGAACCGCTCGCGCTCCCCCCCGACGAACTCCTCCAACCGCCGGAAGTAAGGCTTCTCGACCTCGCCCCCCACCTGCCTGCGCCACCCAGCCGGTATCGGCGGCATCATGTTCTATGTTCCTTTACCAATAAGTTTGCCGCGCCTGGAAGCATAACTTTGCCGCGGCTAACCACTTAGCCCTTATTCTACAACACCCGCCCCTTTCACCATTCCCACGGTTGGGCGCCTCTTTATCACAGAAAACGGGCACTTCATCACAAAAGTCTTCCCTCCGGGCGGTGGGCCATATAAATCTATTTCGGTGGCTGTAGATGCCGCGTGAGGGAGGCGCGCCGGGCAGGTATGTGCGCTAAGAAAAATTTTGGGGCGTCGGCTCCCGCCCCCTCATGATGGCCGCGCTCCTGTTTGTCTGTGCGGCGGGCGGGCGCCCCCGGCAGCACCAAAGCCTGGAGGCCGGCAGGGAGTTCACACGGATGTTCTACGAGCGCCTCTGGGAGAAGTCCTGGTGCTCGAGAGCACGCCTTTCGGAGAAAGGGGTTCGACGACTGTGATCACACGACGAGAGTTCATCGCGCTCGCGGCGAGCTACGGCGCGACTCTGGCGTTGGGCGGAACGGCGAGCGCGCGTTCCAAGGTAAACTGGCGGGAGCGACGCGACCTGTTCCCGGAAGGCGTCGCTTCGGGCGACCCCGACTCCGGCAGCGTTCTCCTGTGGACCCGCAGGCCCTTCGATAAAGGCGAGCGCCAGATGCTGACGGTCGAAGTCGCCGAAGACGAGCGGTTCCGCCGGGTCGTGGCGCAGGCGCGCGCTCCGGTTTCGCCGGCGACCGACTGGACGGCCCGGGTGCTCGTCGGCGGCCTCAAGCCGGCGAGGGCCTACTGGTACCGCTTTACCGACCGAGACGGAAACGGCAGCCGCATCGGCCGCACCCTCACCGCTCCGTCGGCGGATGATCCGCGGCCGGTGAACTTCGCCTTCGTCAGCTGCCAGGACGTCAACGAAGGCACGCTCAACGCCTATCGCCGCATGATCTTCGAAGACGAACGCGCCGCCCCGGGCGACCAGCTCAATTTCGTGCTTCACCTCGGCGACTTCATTTACGAGGTGGTTGAATATCCGGACGAGGTGAAGACGCGGTATGACCGCACGATCTACGAGGTCGCGCGCATCCCGGATGGCTTAAAGGTCGGCCCCTTCCACATACCGCTGACCGTCGATGGCTACCGGGCCGTCTACAAAGGCTATCTCGCCGACCCCGACCTCCAGGACGCTCGCGCGCGCTGGCCGTTCGTCGCCATCTGGGACAACCACGAATTCTCGTGGCAAGGCTGGCAGAGCATCCAGAAGGCCGGCAAGGCGCGGCCCGGCCAGAGCATCAAGGTCGCCGCCAACCAGGCATGGTGGGAATATCTGCCGTCGCGTTGCAAGAAGGTCAGCGGGCCCTCGCTCGAAAGCTTCGATCCGCCCGCGGTGACGAATGTCGCAATCGAAAAGTGGGACGAGAACGGCCTTGGCGACGAGCCGAACAACCTGGCCGCGATCAACAGCCTGATCGGCTACCGCTCTTATCGCTACGGCAAACACCTCGACCTCATCATCACCGATCAGCACAGCTATCGCAGCGCCGACCCGTTCAGCGACCCGGCGGCCGGAGCTTTCGGGCCGGAGTTCCCGGGCATGTTTCCGGAGGACGTGGCGCAGGTTCTCGACGGCGGCCGTGCGTTCAACGGCGGGAATCCGCCGGCGGAAGTCAGCTTCAACGGCGCGCATGTTCCCAATTCGCAACGCAACGCACCGCCGCACACGATCCTCGGCGCCGAGCAGAAAGCCTGGTTCAAAGACCGGCTCCGCAATTCAACCGCGACGTGGAAGATCTGGGGCAATTCAGAAGGCGCACTCGACGCGCGCGCCGACCCGCAAAATCTGCCGCCGGGCCTGACCAAGGAAACGTGGCCGAAGACCACCTATGCCACGTTTGTTATCGGCGATTACGGCATGGCCTACAGAGAGCGCGCCGAGATCTACGACCTCGTGCGCGACGCAAAGATCACCGGCTTCGCAATCGTTTCCGGCGACCGCCACAGCTTCTGGGCGGGCTACGCGACCTCGGAACTGCCGCCGGGCAAGTTCGATCCCGTAGGCTTGAGCTTCGTCGGCGCCTCGCTATCAAGCGCAGGAACAATGGAAGCCGAGGAGCACAGTTTTCCCAAGACCGATCCGCTGCGCCCGCTGTTCCTCGCCGACCGGCCGGACGGCGCGAAGCCCGACTGGACGCACAACATGCTGGTGAAGCACGGCGTCCGCTCGTGCCTTGAATATGCCAAGAGCTTCGACCTACAGCGCGCGCGTTCCCTGTCGAACCCCAACCTTGCCCCGCACCTCGAGTTCGTCGATCTTGGCGGCCATGGCTATGCGAAGGTTCGGCTCGCGGGCAATGAAATGCGGACGGAGTTCGTGTGCATTCCGCGGCCCATTGCACGGAGCGAAAGACCGGACGGCGGGCCAATCAGGTATCGGGTATTGCACACTGCTGCACTGTGGAAGAGCGGAGAGCGCCCGCAACTGAAGACGTCGGTGCTCGAAGGCGACGTCGGACTGTCGATCTGACCGTGCTCCTGCGGCGACGTGGCGCAATTCTGGTTCCGGGTGAACGCCACGTCGCCGCAGGGGCACGATGCTCCGCCTTCGCCCGCGCGATGGGGCCTGTCGCAGCGTGAGAGGAATTCGCCAGCAGATTCGGGCCTGACTAGAGAAATACCTTTGCCTCACCCACAATTCCGCGCTGACCAGCCTTTGAAACACTGGAAGCATAAGTTTGCCGGACGCAATTGGAAGCATAAGTTTGCCGCTCCGGCAAACTTATGCTTCCAGTCACACTGTGACTTTACCCATCAGTTTGCCGCAACTGGAATCATTCCTTTGCCGCAGATGATGTAAAAGTCTTTCCTTTCCAGCGATAGGTAAGACCGAATATTTCTAAATTGGAAGCATTCTTTTGCCGAAAGTGCAAATCGGAACCAAAAGTTTGCCGAGAGTACGAGTCAGAGTTTAATGAAGTGTCAGTACTAGCCTGACAAGTAATCACATAAAGCAGTCAGCCTTATCAGGCATGACGGGTTTGAGGTTTTATAAGCTTGCTTCTAGATACCTTACAGAAGGAATACATGTACCAGCAGCTTTTCACCTTTGAATATCCTCAACTGTGGTCCTAGTTCAGGATCTATTATACTTGCTTCAATTCGTGCCGATTCCTCGGCATCAAGAATACGAACATCTGCATCTTTAAGCCCTAATCCACTAAGTGAAGTACTTGGTATTATCCCCGCGCCCTCGGTAACAATGTACCTGCTATGTAAAGGGCTATCATTATTGGTAGCAGTTCCAACAACTTTAATTTGAGTCCAAGGTGCCGGAGACTGTGAAATGTTATTCCAAGCTGCACGATATAAATTTTCTATGTTCCGATCACCTGGTGATATCCCTTTATGTGCCTTCCAAGTGGTAAGAATATAAACCTGGACATCTGGGTGTATATGTTTTAAGAGTTCGAGATCCGAAGGGCTAAAATAGGGGTCATAAATCTTAAGATAACCTGTGGCCTCTGTTTCCAACCAACCTTGTAAAGTTAACAGGGCATCTTTACGCGTTCCAGCTCTAAAAAAAAGAATATTATCGGGTAGTGACATATCATTAATGATGAGGAAATTTTGTTCTCTTATACCGGTCAAAAACTGCCCTATCGCCAGACAGAGTTGTAGTGAATCAATAATATTATTGAAGATATTTGTATGTACTGTGCTTTGCTTAGTTTGCCGTTGGGTATTCTCGATAGACCAAGCTATTACTGGGTAAGTATCATAGAAAGATGCATCAATCATACTATTCAGCCATTGGCCAGCATCTTTAGGATGTCGTATAGGTCCTGAACCTGAATTAAGTGCCCCTAACAGTTGCCAAGCCGCCTTACCCATACTGGACTGCAATTCCTCCACAGAAGTAGTTTTGTCTTTTTTTACTTTGGTAGGATTTCGCTCTAAATCTTCTACTAATATATTGAGTCTGGCATTGTGCTCAGCAAGAGGATTTTCAATAAGAGTAACTAAGCTGGCAGCAAAATCAGGATCTAATGCATGAGCAGTCTTTAAAATCTGGCCAGCAAGATCATCTCTTGCCTTATCCCAGAAATTCACCCGCAATAAAGTCATAGCAGTTTGCAGGTGCATTCTCGCAGCTTCCTTAACATTCACAGACTTCCAAGCTCTAGCGATAAAATAAGTGCGATTGGCTCTGTCTAAGACGTTTGTAATTTGTGGTAGAAGATTTTCGGCTTCTTGAATACAGGCATGCCCAAACTTCATATCACTACGATAACTTTGTTCGCCGATAAATGACAGAACAAACACTTTATCTGCCATATTTGGTATCGTACGAGCGTCTTGAATTATGTCAGCCCAAGAAGGAGAAGGAGTAACTCTTTTAGCTGCTGCCATTTTTAATCTAGTGATAATTGCTTGAGCTGCTATTAGGAAGCCATTATGTTGAATGTATTCAGGATTCGGCAGCTTACTGGAAGCAATTTCATCCAGCCGCTGAATTATGTCGAGAGCCTCCTTTTCAACTAAGGAACGGCAAATTTCTTTATTTGGATTGATTGGGTCTTTTTGAACTAAAGCTGCGACAAAATCTTCCATAGCCCAAACTAAAGTAGCGTCACGATTCATTGCTTTTAGAACCTGACAACATCTTCTTGCTGTTCGCAGATCAATTTTTTTATCTATTGTGGACCACTCAACTGGATCGTCGGGTAATTTTTGAGACATTAAGTATTTAAGTATATTGTCCAAAGCCCGATCCTGATCAAACGGAGCCAATTTCGCAATCAACTCGAAGGCCCAGTCAGAGTGATATTCAAATAGTGATGCACCTGTTTGTACTATAATTCTTATTTTATCTTCTTGATCGGCACAGGTTTCAAGATAGGGTATTACTCTGTTATCAAGAATCTCTCTGAAGTCATCCTCTCTCCGAGCCAGATAATGTCGTAATGCCAAATCCGAGAACAGCTGGCACTGCAAACTAACAGAAGGCACTATGCCAATCATTCTATCGAGTTTATCCCTGTACACCTTATATTCAGTATCAACAGGAATAACCCCAGAGAATGCTCTTAGAGTTAAGCGCACGCTGTTCAGATAAATTTCCGCGAATGATTCCTCTGCAAGAGGAGAGATCTTCCGATCTGCTATAGCTTGTTCAAAAAGATGGCGGGCTAGGTCTGGAGAACTCTTGGCAAATATGGTGGCTAAGCTAAACTCAAGACCAACCTTAAACCATAATATGTCAACTTTCGTTAGCGCCTTCTGTAATTGTTCATAATAACTTCTCGCCGAGTTAGCTTCACCGGCAGTCGCTAGCGCTTTGATAGCATAAGCATATGCGTAACATTGATTAGTTGCACTTTGCATCCTACCGATTTCATTAATAAATCGCTTAGCCTTAGGCAACCGCGTAAATGTATCCCCTTGAGAGAAACGCCTAATTATCCGAAGTAGCGAATACTCCCTCTTCATGTCTTCGCTTATCTTACCCAAAGTAGATTCAATGAACGATAAATCCACATCATCGATAGCGCGGTCAGAATAAGCCCATAGAATTTCTTGTAAAGCCTGATCCCGCCTATCCACTGCGTTTAACTTGGCGGCAAAACTAACTGCTAAATCGGGTCTTACTCTTGTTAAAGTTCCAATAATGTTTCTGGTGATTTGAAAGTGCTCACCTGCTCCTCCTAGTAGCTCATCGAATTCTTTAATTAACCTCTCCTCTATTTCAGTCTCTACATTTAGTGATTGAGTCTTATCTATTTCTGGCAAGCTAATAAGCACCCGAACCAAACAAGCGCACCGCACGTCCAAATCAGTTACATCATCAAAAGAGAAATATGTCTTGAGGAAACGTTCAATACCCAATCCGCTTGAATAGTTTTCCTCACATGCCGCTAGGACGAGCTCTAATCTGGTTAATTCTTCAAAGGGTTCGGTGATGGAACTCGACTTCAGCAGATCTAGCCGTTCTATCAGCCTAACGGCCTCAGAACTAGAACAAGCTTTTAGCGGTTCTGCAAATTGCCTAAGAGATCGTATGGGTGCAGCGTAACTCGGGTCTACTGTAATAATCTCTAGTGCCTTTTCGACAACTTGGAATGCTTGAGTATTGCCTCTATTAGAATTACACCATGTACGAAGTAGTAATACTTTACCGGACGTATCTTTAATCTTTTCTACCTCTAATAGCACTTCTTCAACGGTTAACTTACCCGCCCTTGAGGAATGCGCACTAGCAAAATCTCTTATACTTTGATCCGTTATCCGAGATTTAATATCTTCATCTGAAATTGGGCGGAGATTTATCGCAAGAGTAGCTCGGGCTATGTCTAGCGCGTTCTCACCAGCATCCTCTCCGACGCTTTTTTCCACCAGACTCAGTGCAGATACGGGAAGAACTTCAAACAAGGATGCTGCGATCTTGACCGCTCTCTCTTTTAAGCTAGAGGCATCTATGTTAGCTGCCATCTGATCTAATTCAGTAAGCACATTCTCTGGTATTCTCAGGCCTTCTTTCTGCATCCGACTACATACTTGCGCTAGGATCTCCAACCTGTCTGCCGGCAACAGGGCTTGGTAGGCTATCTCAAAAGCTTGCTCATAATCGCCTAGCTCAAGCAGCGCTCCTATCTCCGCTTCAGCTACTTGACCTTCAGAAATGTTTTTCAGAAGCGAACTGACTAGAACATGTTTAATAAGAAGTTGCCAGTCTTCTTTTTTAAAAGACTGATCACCAACTACTCTTAGCGTCTGTCTTAACAAAGATGTATCACGACTACGGTCAAGAGCACCGATTAAGTAATCAGTACTAACAAGATCTTTTAGTTGCTCGTATCGGCGTGGTTCAGCTAAATAAGTGGGGAGAAGTAACAAAGAGCTTTTAGAGTAAGGATCCCGGGCGTAATAAGTAATCAAAAGGTCCTCAGCTTGTTCCTGAAGCCGTCGTAAGCGTTGAGCTACATAATGCTTATACGCATCAGAGACAAACACTACTGTTTGGTCATCAGATGTCAGCTTAAGGAAGGATGCTTTTGTTATTAACCTATCAATCTCTTCAGGATTTGAGGAAGTTATACTGCTCAATTGTTGAACTGATAATTTTTCTTTTGCGTACGCGAGCACAGAAAGCGTGAGGAGCAGAGCATCACCAATTGGCTGTATCCTTGAAAACTCTATATCAAAGAGTGCTTGTAGCTCTTTAGGCAGTTTAGAAGATATGTCTTGGAAACTAACACCGTCTGAAAGTAATCTTCTGATAGCAGAAAGGTAACCAGGCATTCCCCCACATACATTATGTACCTGCTTGATATCATCAATATCTAACCCCAGTCCCTCTAGATAAAAAATGCTTTCTCTATCAGAAAAGAATAAAACATCCCAACCAAAATAAGAGAAAGGCAGTTCCCTACCAGGCTCAGAACTAGCCAACAGATAAATGTTTGGCAGAGGCTCAGCCGGCAGCAATTCAACAATCGTCTGTTCTTGATTCTCTACAGGAATAGCTTCAAGGCCGTCGATAACAAAGTAGTAAGGTATTTTATCCCTGCGGGCTTGTTGGGCCACTTTTCGCAGGTAATCATTAAATAGCTGTTTAAGCTGAGAGGTATTTAGGTTTTCTAACTGCTCGGTTCGTCTTCCTAGGACTTGACCCATTTGTTCGCACAAGTCCAATAAAAAGTACCTCGGATCAGACGTTATAACTGTCGTGCCAACAAAGAAGCTAAAACATTGATAGGGAAGACTCTTGACAAATTGTGCTAGTAATACTGATTTACCTGACCCAGACGGCCCTTGAACTAATATGACCTTTCTTTCAGGGGTAAACCTATCCCTCAAGAAACTTATAAGATTATCGCGTGAGACCTGAGGTTCAAGTAACTCCGGGAACGTAGTACTCAGTGATGTGAGGTCGATTTTATCTGGCATATAGTTAGCGAAGTTGCGGTGAGAAGATTCGATGCCCCACTGCCGCCTGTTTTGAGCCTAAAATGCGGCTTGGTCTAACATTTCTTTCACCCTTTCAGAGGGAAACCATTAACGTATGATGGCACTAGGTCCCTTTACTTTCATTGACCGATCAACCTGCTGAGCATGATTATTGAACAATTTTTTCTTGATAATTACAAACATTAATTTAGTTACCCGGTTACATAAAGTAATTACACCATAAAAGCTATTGGTGAAATTCTCCAAGTCATGTTCCGTAAATTTCACTCCATGCTTCTGGGTAATACTTGCGCCGAAAGCATAAAAGCTATATCACTTTCCTCGAAGACCTCTACGATTCTTGATATCAAGCTCAACAGCAGCATTTCTCTTCCGGAATAATCTATTTGGCAATTCAAGTGAATCATCAATTAAAACGTCTGTAGATATCCCAGCAAGACGAGCATAAGCAAGCAGGAGTAATAGAGGCGGCTCACGCTCACCTCGCTCCATACCTGATATATTAGTCGGGTAAAGTGGTGAATCTTTATAGTCCAGTCGCTCAATCATTTGTTCAAGCGTCACCCCAAGCGAAACACGAATCTTCCGAAGCTTTTCGCCTAAGCGCGCAGGTCGCGGGCGGTGTGAGCGTCCCATCAGTAATACCTCCCTGATGGGGTGCGCGCGCAAAGTCTAATTCCCGGCTCTTGCCTATTTAGGCAAATATCATCTAAATTGCATTGTGTCGCCGGGAGCAAAAAACCATCATGCTCCCTAGCGTCGCACATTAACCGTGCTGTTAATCGGGCCGGACATGCGCTAAGGCAAACAATTGTCAAACTCGAGCTTGCGTAAGATATCAAACGATATCGTTTGCAGGCTACCTGATTATTTTATTAGCAAGAAAATACGCCCCCTGTGAGTAATAAATAATGTCTCCATCTAGATTAATTATATGGGAGATGGTTTATGGCGCGCTCGTAATTTGTTTTCTCTCATCACCTATAGTGTTGGCTCAACAGACACATCAAAGCCATAGGAGCCCATCGCCTACAAAATCTACAGCTAAAGGAGTCAAAACGGGCTGGTACACCTTCACTGGTCCTGATGGTGACTTCACCCTCGCTTTTCCCCGTAAGCCAAAACGAGTAGAGGATGTGCAGGGGCCAGTAACGGTCCTGCGTCGGTATGCCTCCTCCACTGAAGACACTTACTTTGAGATCAGCATTCAAGATACAGGAGGCTCACCGGATAGCCCGGAAGCTAACGAGCTTAGTCACAAATACGAGCAGAATATGGCAAGGCAGCTAGCTGAGGACGGAACCAAGATCGTCCAAATACGGCGACTGTCAAAGGGTAGCTTCGAGATGGAATTATGGTTTCCAGCCCTGAGCCCCGGCGAATACCAACATGGGCTGAGGCGCGGAGTCATCCATAAGGGACGGCAGTATCACTATGGCTGCAATTCTTTAACCATAGGCAAAGAGGTCAACAAAGATTTGTGCCGTCGCTTCCTTAACTCATTCCGTATTATTGGGCCACCGCAGTAGGTAAGGGCAAATTCATAGGTAAGGGCAAATTCATATGGAGAGCGGGAGCAGACTGACCCTGCGCGAGAGGGCCGCCCAAGCTTGGAAACATGAGCGTCCTCTGCGGGAGGCTGCTCGAGTAGAGAAGCAAGCGAGACAGTTGGAGGCGGTTCAGAAAAAGCTAGAACAGATATTTGGCCCGGAGTCTAACATCAAGTTGGGGCTGAGTCCTGCCGGCACTATCACTGCTGAGGTCGAGGATGTGCGATTCACAACAGACTTTTATGAAGATGATTTCTTCTGCTCGCTAGCAATAATCGTGAAGGAAGTTTGTGCCTTCTGTGGCAGAGACATGGTGCTCGGTAGAGTTGATGATCTGGCTGATTTAGGAAAGAAGTTAGAAGAATTTGAAACGGGGATTAGTCACTCTTGTCTAAGATTGAATGGATAATTGACCAAGACTTTCACTCTGCTTAATCAATAGATGTACTAGCGGCTTGATGCCTACACACAGCTTGACAAATATACACCCGTGCGTGTATATAAACCTAATCCTTACAAGTATTTACAACAGTCACAAGATAGTGTATAAGGACGGTGTTTGAGTGCCTATTTTGAGGTTTTGGTACTCATAAACGAATCGACCTAGAGCGTGCTTGGCTTGGCCCCCGAGTCGCTCCAGGTCAACCGTTTTTGCTTGCCTTGCGGCGGGCGGCTCTTCGTGTATCCGAATGCGCCTTTGTGCATTCTACTCACGTTTGCCCCCTTGTCAAGGGCTTTGCTCACCCTAATCTAGGTTTACCTAATTTTTGCTTCTGGGGATTTGCCAAACAGCGAATTCTGTTGGTTTGCAGAGTTCAAATTAGATCGGGGGATCAAACAATGCTTACCAATCAACAGTTTGAGTTATGGTGCAAGAGAATCGGCTTCTCTAAAGAGGCACAAATTCTCATCAGTCAAATCCGTAATACCCCTCCCGCACGCTCTGTGAATAGCATGACGGGTAATGTCACAGCGCGATTTCCGAGCCGGAAAATGGGAGCAGTTATTCAAGCAGAGAGCCACAAAAATGAGCTGGCATTCATTCGTGAACATGATGGTGATGATGATGTTTTGGAGTTCTATGACCAGCCTAACACTATCAAATTGGACTATGAGGCAGCAAATGGGCGGCGCGTTGGGGTTTTACACACTCCCGACTTTTTCATACTCCGAACTGACGAAGCTGGTTGGGAGGAGTGTAAGACTGAAGAGAAACTTGTAGAACTATCTGGTAAGAGTCCGAATCGGTACTTTAAGGATCAGGACGGCAGGTGGCGATGTAGTCCAGGGGAGCGATACGCCGCCGCGTACGGCTTTTATTACCGTCTTCGGTCAATGCAAGAAATTAACTGGACGTACCAAAGGAACCTTGAATTTTTAGATGACTATTATCGTAACGATGGACACGCCATAAGGGAATCTGCCCTCACCTCGCTACGCTCTGAGGTCATAGGAGAGCCGGGTCTGTCCTTGAAGGATCTACTTAGAAGAACGCAAGGGACAGCTGATTACGATGATGTTTTCATGCTGATTGCGCGTGGTGAGTTGTACGTTAATCTTCGGTTGGAGCTGCTAACGAAACAAGATGAGGTTCGTGTGTTTCCTGACGAGGAAACGGCCGATGCATATAAAACCTTAATACATACAACGTCGCCAAGTTGGCGAAGCGGTAGAAGTTACATTGAGCTACAGGTAAATAGCGTCGTTTATTGGGGAGACAAGAGATGGACGATTGTGAATGTCTGTGAATCAGCAATCAGTCTTGTCGGAGAAGCCGACGCTTTTACTGAAATTCCTATTTCCGCCTTTGAAAAACTCGTGCAAGAGGGGCGCATATCTGGAATCACGCCAAGTGAGCAAACCATTCATCCAGAAGTTAAGAGGCGTCTTAGTCAAGCTAACCAACAAATCTTCATAGAGGCTAATCATCGATACCATATCGTTCGCGCATTTATGCAGGGCGATCCTCTTCCCAAGGGGAATAAAGTTGCCGAGCGCACGATTCGGTATTGGAAGTCAAAATATTGCGCGGCCCAGATGGCTTACGGCAATGGATATATAGGACTTCTCTCGCAAAGGAAGACTGGGAATACTATGAAGAAACTACCAGAACAATCACACGCTCTAATGGATGAATTTATAGATAACGAATATGAAACCCATAAGCAGAAATCCAAGCATTCAGTCTATTCAATTTACCGACAAGCCTGTATACAACGTGGAGTATTACCGGCGAGCTACAAAACGTTCTGCCGTGCCGTAAAACAACGTTCTCGTTATATCCAGACATTAAAACGTCAGGGTCATAAGAGAGCATACGATTATAAGGAATCGTACAAGGAGTTAACGCCTACCACTCCAAGACATGGAGAATATCCACTCCACATAGCACATATAGATCATACACAGCTTGATGAAGAATTGGTTTGTTCAGAGACAGGGAGAAAGCTTGGCAGGCCGTGGGCCACATTCCTAACCGACGCCTTCTCACGAAGAATGGCCGTCTACTTAACTTACGATCCCCCAAGCTATCGCTCCAACATGATGATTTTACGCGAATGCGTCAGACGATTTGGGAGGCTGCCCCAAATCATTGTAGTTGACGGCGGGCGAGACTTTTCAAGCACCTACTTCGAGACTGTATTAGCCCGCTATGAATGCACAAAAAAGACTAGACCTCCGTCAGAGGGCCGGTTTGGCTCAGTAAGCGAGAGGCTTTTCGGCACAGCACATACTCAATTTATTTACAATCTTCAAGGCAACACCCAAGTAATGCGGAATGTTCGACAGGTGACGAAAGCCGTCAATCCAAAGGAGAATGCTATATGGACATTAGAACAGCTGTATATCTACCTCTGCAAATGGGCTTATGAAGTATATGAAACTATCGAACATCCCGCCTTGGGATTATGCCCCCGCGATGCGTATGCCAGAGGGTTAGCCAACACAGGAGAACGCGCTCCTCGCCTAATAACATATAATGAAGAATTCAGAATACTCACACTTCCCACAACCGCTAAATCAACTGCCAAGGTGGTTCCAAGCCGGGGCGTTAAGATCAACTACATCTATTATTTTTGCGAGGCATTTCGTGACCCAAAGATCCAGGGGGAGCGAGTTGAAATTCGCTATGAGCCTTTCGACATAGGGCGGAGCTACGCATATGCCCGTGGTCAGTGGGTCGAATGCTACTCGGAACATCACGCCATACTTCGCAATCGCTCCGAACTGGAGTTAATGATTGCTACAGCTGAGTTGCGTACGCGTCGTACACTACACTCCAAAGAGTTCAATGTTACAGCAGCTAAACTGGCAAGTTTTTTTCAGTCGATTGAGTCAGAGGAAATCCTGTTAAGACAGAGGATGATTGATCGGGAATCGCGCAACCTTTACGCGATTGTTCCGCGGAACACTGAACAGCGTAATCCTGTGGAAAAGTCTCACAATCCAACGGTCCTCAAAATATACGAGGAGTTTTAATTATGGATGGCGACGCTAAAGATAGATTCCCCCGCCATCTCCTCAATGAACCTGGCGCGACCCGCCTTAAGTATTTCAGGGAGCTTAAGGTCAAACACCCTCTACTATCTAGCGCCTACAACGAACTATGGAGCGCCGTAAGAGATTCCAACCCGGGTTCCATAATTTTCCTTCTAGGGCCACCGGGTGCAGGTAAGTCTACTCTGCTAGAGAAAACAAGGGCGCGGCTTACGGAAGCGATGTTAGAAGAGTTAAGAGTGAATATGGAACGTCTTCCAGTTGTCATGGTTCAACTCAATTCGCCTACTCATGGCAGTTTCGACTGGATAGAGTATTTCAAAGAACTCTTAGCGGAGATGGAGGAACCGCTTATAGATTACAAAGAAGATATAGAAGCGCTGCAAGATATTCGCCAAAGGAGCCACACGCGCTTTCAAAGTAACATGCGACTACTCAATAGTGAACGACCAGGGGTTCGCGCGTTGCGATTAGCTTCATTCCAAACTCTCAAGCATCGTAAACCGTTAGCCGTATTACTTGATGATGCACAACACCTTGGAATTGTAAGTTCGGGGCGCAAATTGAGCGATCAATTAAACGCGATCAAAACACAGGCCAGCAAATCCTTAGTTACACATGTCCTCTGCGGCACATATGAACTCGCTCCTCTCCGCAACTTAAATGGTCAGCTAAGTCGCCGTAGCTTCGATATACACTTTAAGCGTTACCATGCTAACGACGTAGCGCAAAGAGATGAATTCATCAACGTGCTATACACCTTCCAACAGCACATCCCGCTGCCCAAAACATCTGATTTGATTTCCCGTTGGGATTATTTCTACGAACGGAGCATCGGTTGTATCGGCGTCTTAAAAGATTGGCTAACACGCGCACTATCTTTGGCAATAGGAGATAACAGCGAAACCCTATCAATGGAGTACATCGAGCGGCGCGCGCTCTCGGTTACACAATGCACGAACATGCTTCGTGAAACATTAGTAGGAGAGAAAGAGTTTGAAGAAAGTGAGGAAAGCAGATCGTTTCTCCGACAAAATCTGAAACTCCCGACAATGCCAATAGTTCTTACGGAACAAGATCCTCAAGCTTCTATAAAGCCCATGATAAATAGTAAACCACGCCGCAAAGGTCGTGTAGGAAAGCGAAACCCAAAGCGTGACAAAATTGGTGTAGGAGCTGCGTGACAACTGGAATTTCTGTTCATGATGGGAGAGTGACCTATCGGCTCTGGGATACCCATGCGCCCGAGTTTCCTGCACGCTCCCGGCTTTTCAAGTTAGAACCTATCAAGGTAGGAACCGCTGAGGTAGAAAGCCTTACGAGTTATCTCTCTCGCCTTGGAGCAGAGCATTGCACTTCTCCCCGCAGACTACTGCTAAATGAAGTTTTAGCATCCGAGGGGAAAGCTACTTATTCAAATGCCACACTCTTCGCAGCCCACAGGCTCAACGGTATACAGGAGATCGCTGATATCGCAACATCAGTACTCGAGCGTCTAACGCTCCGTGATGATCTACGCCATATGACGTTACTTAACTGGGGGACTGTTATTTCGGCCAGTCAACTTTTACGGAGAAAAAAAGTATGGTGCGCAATTTGTTATGAAGATTGGCTAAGCGATGGTCAAGTTATATATGACCCACTTGTTTGGGCAATAGAAATCATCACAAACTGTCCAAGGCACGATAAGCGCCTGTGCGAAAGATGCCCGGAATGTATGCGCCAGTTACCCCTCCTAGATAGACACTCCATTCCCGGCTATTGCTCATGGTGCCAAACATGGCTAGGCGCTACCAATAAAGCATATTTGAAGCAGAGGACTTTTAAAGGCAATGAACAGACAGATGTGTCTGGGCAGGCTCATATAGCTCTTTCAGTCGGCGAACTTTTGTCTTGTTCACCAAATATGAAATCCATCTTATCTCCTGAAAGCTTCGTTGCTAACCTTGCAGACTCTATTGCCAAAAAGGCAAGTCATAACATCAATTTCTTTGCCGACCTTGTAGGTATCTGGAGTGGTACGATACGACGCTTACTTGTCTGGCAAACCAAACTCCGGCTTGAAGTGCTATGTAAGCTCTGCTCCCGCCTGAACGCTTCCCCACTTGACTTGCTGCTTGATAGAGGAAATGACGAAGCTCTTCGAAAACGGCATCTCTTACTAGAAAGAGACATACCGTTGGTTAAAGAAATTGTCCCTTGGGAGGAGGTGAAAGGGAGGCTACAGTTAGCATTAAAGGAGAGCCCGCCGCCTTCTATGGAAGCCGTTGCGCGTCATATGGGATACTATCCCCCTAAAATTAAAAAGCACTACCCAAAGCTTTGTAAGCAGATTATCAATCGGTACTGGGAAAATCAGAAAAATAAGCGCCCTCCCCAAGAGACAATAATCGGCGCATTAAAAGCTGCACTCAAGGAAGAGCCTCCACCATCATTACAACGGGTGTTTAGACGCTTAGGATGTAAGGATACCGGCTATTACTACTATGTTAATTATGTAGACTTATGCTTCGCAGTCGCCAAGCGGTACAAGGCGTACAGAAATAAGCCTTTTAATAAAGGTAAGGGTCAGAGGCGACTGAAAGCCGCTCTCGATGAGGAGCCGCCTCCTTCATTTTCAGAGATAGCTAGGCGGCTTGGACATAAAAGAGAGTTCGTGCGGCGGAAGTTTCCTGAGCTATCGACGATAATCACTTCTCGCTATCTGCATTACATGAAAGTCCTACGCAAAGAGAAAGCGGATAGGCTTCGACATGAGATCAGGAAGGCGATACCGCAACTTTCGGCTGCTGGCCTGAACGCTTCGGAAGCAAGAGTAAAAGCGCTCGTCAAACCAACCCTACCCAACCTCGGCCGTGATAGTCTCTTCAAACAAGCCCTGCGGGAAGTGAAAGCAGAGTCAGGACTGGCATAACCCTTCTCGCATTCTCTCCAGACACTTTTTTGTACAAACTCGCCACTCTTTAGTGGAAGCATAAGCTTGCCGCGCGTTATTGGAAGCATAAGCTTGCCGGAGCGGCAAAGTTATGCTTCCAGTCACACACACAGACACACTCCCTATAGGGTGCAGCACAAAGGCTGAATTATCGAACCCAATTTCAACAGCTTACGGTAATTAATGAACCAATAAAGGTGAACCCTAGGAATCATAAGAGCCGAAAATACCGTGTTTGTGAAAGATATAACCTTAAAAGTCCAATCGTAGAAATGGACTGTCGCTTCTCTCAATGAGATCCTCCACGAAATTGCTACTCAAGGAAAAGCAACTTACATTTTAAGGATGTCAGGCTAATAGTTGGAGGGCATCTAATGACAACCTATTCCCCGCACGCGAATACAGTAAGCGCAAGTCTGATCACCGCCCTGTTTCTCGCTTGAGAACTTCCCATAATGTATCTAAGGCAATGTCAGTAAATATCGTCAACCACGAAGTTTGAATTAGCGAGCGTAAAATTTTATCTCTGTTAGTGCCTATATCTCTTAAGGCAATTATCACTCCCCGTATAATAAAGTGACTTTCCTGCCTATTTTTTAGGAGCGTTAGAAATAGTTTTTCTGTTTGCGGGTTGTCCGGCTCTCTTTGTCTAAGAGAAAAGACAGCCATTCTACGGACATACTTTTTCTCTTGCCGGTTAAGTAAAATCTCTACAAGCGCCTTTGTTATATCGCCTCTATTGCCATCCATATAACCCAATGCTCCTGCCGCCCCCCTTCGGGCCCATACAACATCACTCTTGTCTTGAACGATATTCAGCAGAGTTACTAAAACCTCATTGTCGCCTTGTGCAATCTGCCCGAGGGTGAATGCCGCATTCATACGTAAATACGGATCTTCAGTTCTGTCCTGTACTATCTGCAATAACAAGTATATTGCTTCCCCGTCATCCTGCCCCGCCCTATTTAAAGCGGCAGCAACTTGCCGACGCAACCCAATTTGTTGTGTTCCGTCCCTCAAAATGTTTAATAATGCTTTTGATATCTCTTTTTCACCTAGCCACATATTTGCTAAGGCATCGACCGAAGCCACAAGCAATCTTACGTCTTGCTTTTTATCCCGAATGATATTCACAAGAGTACTTTTTATATGAACGTCGTCTTGCGCTACGCGGCCAAGTGCAACTGCTGCAGATCTACGGATAGGAAGGGGTGCCTTTATGTTTCCCCAAAGTATGTCAAGCAGAAATTGATTAATATCACCAACATTTGCACGAGCATTGCCTAAAGCGGTTGCTGCTGCTCTACGTAAGCCTAGAGATGCTTCGTGGTTAACTGTAATCTGCTTCAAGACGTCAAGAATTTTGACGTCTTCACCCCATTCCCGCCCCAATGCTGATACTGCGTCAATAAGCGTTTGGGGCTCGCACGTTCTTTCCTCAACTATTTGCAACAGAAAGTTCCGACTGCGAGTGCCAAGTATAGTTGAATCGGTATAGCCCATAATTCCAGTAAGCTCTGAACGCAGCCTTATAAAAGGAGGTTGAATCCAAAGCTCAGTTATCACGTCATGAATTTTAAAGAGCATAGTCGATGGAATCTGTACATTGTCACCAGCACAACGTACTGCTAGTAGCATATCTGATATGCTCATCAAGGATGAGACAATTCCATTCTCTGTTCTTTCATCTTTTAATCGTGAAATCTTCTCAAGGATGAGGTTAAATGGAGTGTGAGCATTCAGAATATTTTCAACAAATGCAGTTGAGTAATCCCCTCGCAGGCAGCCTGCAGTAAGTAATATTACTTCATGCCAACGAGATTGATGCAAATGAGGTTTTAAAAAGTCGAATGCATTCATCCGCTCGCTCAAATATCTTGCTGCAAAATACTCTTGGAAAGTGAGATGAACAAAACCGAATTCATTGGGACTTCTCTCCACTAGAAGACCCATCTGTTCCCGCGCTAATATTATAAAATCGTGTGCCAGTTCCGCGGCACCTTCCTGAGAGAGGTCCTCATGCTTAATCAACTGGTCAACGATGCGTAATTCTAATTCCTCTCGCTTAACTAATCCCTGATTAATTTCCATCAAGTTATAGGCAATAGGACCTAATATACGTATAACAAATTCATCATCAAGATGGCGCTCACCGAGACGTAAATCTATTGGCCGACCCGTTAAACTCCGAGCTAGGTTCCAAGTTTCTACAAGGGCTTCAACGCAAAGGCGATATAAATCCACGCGGCGAGACGGTAATCGGGTGCCTTGGTAATGTATTAATGCTAGTAATGTAAGTAGGAGTGGGGTTTTAGCAAGTTTCCTCACACCCTCATGACTTGTTATAGCAGCGCTAAGATTCTGGGCACGGAGTTCTGCGCGACGGCGGACATCTGGCGAAATTTCTTGCTCGTTTGCAAGTCCTATTGATTCAAAGGCAAGCGACCACTTGTTAACAAATGTTTCAATCTCTGGCTCGTTTAGTTGCTCAAGCGTGGTGGTGATGAATTCGCTCTCTAATGTTGTATGAACAAATCCGGCAATTCTGCTGGTGATAATAATGCGGCAATTCGGAAATGACCTGGTAAGTTCTAATACTGAATGAGCAACGGCGGTTCGATCCTTAGGATCGAGCATCTCATCCAACCCATCTAATAAGAGTAGTGCCCGACCATTAATTAGTGATTCTTCAAATAAGTTCGAAAGGTCAGGCAGCCCCTGCTCGATATAATATTCTGTCAGGAACTTGTTAATCGATACGCTTTTCAATTTCCTTAGTGTCTCAGAGAACGTGTTAAGGGGAACTATTATTGGTAGGAGATCTTCACTAATATTGAATACCTTATGGCTATGGAGTTTACCCTTTGCAAAGGTGACTGCTAGATAACGCAGCACTGTGGATTTACCTGCTCCCGGGTCTCCCAGTATTACTACACGCTTATACTGACTGATAATTTTATTGAATGAGACACGTTGCTCTGGTGAGTAGTTTGAAGGTATCTCCCATTCCGAACTTCCATAAATATCATCTAATAATTCAGACTGCCGCGGATGCAGACTTGGTCCAACTACCACATTCAGTGGAACAAAAATATTTTCTAAAGGTAGCTTAATGACGTTACGAAGTTGCAGAATTCCGCGATAGCTCACCCATTCATAAGTACGTAATATATATGCGCAATAAAGCTGGCGTAGATTACCTAACGAGTTTGCCGATCGTGTTTTAAGCTTAGCTATCGCTAGCTTTCGCTCATTTTGGTTGGCGGGTATATCGAATTCGAATACATTACTGCGCCAAGAAAAAAAATCTGGCGCTTTATTACCTATATCGCTAGGTGTTCTCGGACGCACCCATAGAACAATAGAATATCCGGTCCATCGCAGCCGTTCACGTCCCCAATTAAGCGCATTGATGGCGATATCACGCTGTGCTGTAGGTAAGTCGTCTAACCCAAATACAAAAACGACTGATCTGTCTGAGGGGGGAGGAAGTGAGCTTAGTAAATATGAGAGGCTCAATTGTTCAACTGACTCATTCGCATATCGAATAGA
>JAFAVK010000118.1 GCA_019242475.1 Acidobacteriota bacterium
CTTCGGGCAGATCGAGACCGAGTGGAACCAGGTCGAGTCCATCATGCGCTCGAACAAAGACCTCTCGACGACCGAGCTGCTCGGCCTACAGGCGCGGCTCTACCAGGTGACGCAGCACGTCGAGGTCTTGAGCAAGGTCGTCGATCAGGTCACGGGCGGGGTGAAGACCATCCTCAACACGAACGTCTGAAGCGGAGGCAGCAGCGATGGCCGGGGCGGAGAGAGTCGGCAACCAGCCTTTAGCGCCCGTCGAGGCGCCGCGGGCCGAGGAGGCCGCGCGGCGGCGCGGCGGCGCCGTGTTCGGCGAGCGCCTGTCGAACGACTCGGCGCTCGTCCGCAGGGAGAGGCAGACACCGACTGCTCCCGTCTCCGACGAAGCCTTCCTGCGCGAGCGCACGTTCGAGGAGTTGAAGACGCTCGTCCAGGCGATTCAGGAGGGCGTGACAGACCCCTGGCAGTTGACCGACCTCGTCTTCTACGCGCGCCACCCCGAGATGCGCGGCGAGCCGCTCACGGCGGACAACCAGCCGCTCTTAGACGAGTGGAACCAGATCAGCGCGCTCCTCGTCCACCCGACTCTGAACGAGGTGAGCGACTTTCTCGGCGCCGACCTGCTCGGCGGCGAGGTCAAAGGCCCGCAGCAGTTCGCCACCGCCTTCGAGCGCGCGACGCACACGGCCGCCGGCTCGGCCAAACTCTCGGGCGGCGGCGTCCACCGCTTCGACGACGTCATCGCGCACGCCGTCCAGTGGTGCCCCGGCCTCTCGCCCTCGATCCTCAAGAGCCTGCTCGCGCAGGAGTCGGGCTTCGACACGGACGTGATTAACCGCTACGGCTACGCGGGCATCGCGCAGTTCGGCCGCGAGGCGGCGCGCGAGGTCGGCCTGCGCGTCGGCCTCGCCGGCACCGCCACGGACGAGCGGCTCGACCCGCACAAGGCGATCCCCGGCGCGGCGCGCCTGCTCTACCTCAAGGCGCAGAGGCTCGGGGCCTCCGCCTTCTCGCGCTACGGGCAGCCCGACGGCGTCGAGTTCTGGAAGTTCGTGCTGGCGGCCTACAACGGCGGCGAGGGCACCGTGACCCTTGCGATGGGGCACGCCTACCGCGAGGGGATGGCGCGCGCACGCGCACGCGGCCTCGTCGGGACGGAGGCCGTCGCCTTCGCGCGCGCATACGCTTCGCGGTGGGAGAACCTGAAGGCCGGCGGGATGACATCGCCGCTCGGGCTCGCCGCCGCGCGCTACTTCCCCGGCATGGCCGAGATGAAGTACCAGGAGATCGGCAACTACCCGACCGCCATCGTCGCGCGCGTGTCGGGGCGGAAGGGCTGAAGGCGAAAGCGCGCGCGTCTTTCCTGTCCGCCAAACTCCTCGCGGGAGCCTGTGCGATGGGTCTCGATAAGATCAAGCACAACCTGCCGCACACGACCGGCGTCGGCCCGGCCGACACCCACGCGTCCCGAGACGTGCCCGAGATCAACGACCTCGAAGGCGGCGTGCCGCGGCAAGGTGGCGGCAACCCCGCGCGCGGGCCGCGCGGCAACGGCAACAGCCCCGACAAGCACGCGCGCGTACAGGACGTTCTGCACGAAGGCAAGCAGAAGGTTCAGCAGCTCCTCGAACGAACCGGCGACGCGCTCAACGGGCGCACGCGCGACGAGGAGCACAGCCCGCCCGGCCAGGCGAAGAAGTTTCAGGACGGCGAGCACGGCCGCTCTCTTGAAGCTCAGGGCAAAGGCCATGAAGACCGCGGCGACCGCGTGCAAGGCTTCGGCCGCGGCGACGAAGACCGCGGGCGAAGTGACTTCCGCACGACCTCCGACAACCCGAACGGCAACGCGTACGGACTCGACCACTCGCACGGGCGCGGCCCGGTCGATGCGCAGGGGCGCGGCGCGCTCGACCACTTGGACGACGCGCGCGGCAACCTGAACCTCCCTTCGGTCGTCGCCTACCTGCGCGGCGAGTCGGGCGGCGCGCAGCTCCCGCGCGAGCTGCGGCAGGTGCTCGACAGCACTTCGAGACTCGCCGGCCCAGACCTCCTCGCCGCGCTCGAACGGCGGGGGGCGTCGGGCGACGACGGGCACGCGGTCAAGATCGTCGAACACGCGCTCGCGCGCGTCGCGCGCACGCTCGAACGCGTGGCCGAGGCGGGCGGCTCGGCGGCCTCCAACGTCACGCCGCGCGTCTTCAAGGAGGCGGTGAGCGAGCTGCTGACGGGGACTCTGCTCGACAAGTATTTCCGGCGCGCCGAGTCGGGCGGCGGCCGCGTCGTCGCGCAGGCCGAGGCCGCGCTCGCGCGACTGCTCTACGGGGACGGCCGCGGCGAGGGCTTCGGCCGAACGGGCGTTTACGAACCGGCGCGGCGCCCCGGTGACTTGCCCGCGCCGCACCCGCTCGAAGTCCTGCGCGACCTACAGACCGGCGCCTTCCGCCCGACCGAGGTCAACCGCAGCCCCTTCCCCCTGTCGGGGCGCGCGCTCGTCGCGACGGAGATGATGGAGTTGATGCGCACGCTCGAAGCCGTCGATTTGGTGACGCGCGAGCTGCTGGCGGCGGCGCGTGTGGGCGGGTCTCTGTTGCCTTCGTTGGGCTTAGTTGAAAGTGAGGAGGCGCCGCTGCTCGCGCTGCTGCGCGTGCTGTCGGGCGCGCCGGGCGGGGCCGAGGTGCTTGACGAACTGCTGGCGCTGCTCCCGCCGATGATGCCGGGCCGCGCGGCGCGCTTGGAGGTGCCGCGGCTCGTCGCGGCGCTCGGCGGCGTGCTGGTTGACGCTGAGGGCAAAGCCTTCGTGACGAAGGACGGCGTGCCCCTCAAGCTCGACCAGTTGATGTGGCTGGGCACCCTGGGCGGCGTGCTCAAGTCGCTGGCGGGCGCGGGCGCGGAGTCTTTCCCGGTGCGCCTGTCGCCGCTGCTCATCTACGGCTTCGACGCCGTCTACTCGCTCATCGGCTTCGACGGGCGGACGCTCAACCCGCCGCACTTCGCGGCCGTGCAGGCGCAGGTCAACGGGTCGGAGCTGGAGTGGGCCTACGGACAGCCGCCGCTCTCCGAGGGCTGGATGCGCGCGCTCATCGAGCGGCTGAAGGACTCCGCGCTGGCCGACCACAACCTGCTCGGCGAGATGCTCGAAGAGGCGCTGGCCGACGGCCGCTTCCACGCCGCGCTCGTCGGCGGCACCGTCTCCGAGGGCCAGGCGCGGCCCGACACCTTCGCCGTCACACGCCTCCTGCCCGCGACGGCGTAAAGTCTACTGTCTACTGCTTTCATGCCTTCCGATTACGACCTGCGGTCGCTGAACCACGAGCGGCGGATGCTGGCGGTCTACCGGCGGCAGGCGGCGCACGACGCGGGGGCTTTGCAGCCTTTGGCGAACGCGTGCTGGCGCGCGGGCTGTTTCGAGTGGGCTCTGTACGGCGACGCGGAGACGGTGCGGCGTTTGTGGGGCGAGGCGGCGGCGGCGCTCGCGCGGGGCTTCGCGCGGCGGCAGCCGGGCTTCGACCCGAGCCCCGACCAGCTCGTCCTCGCGCTCCACTTCGCCATCGCCGCGCGCGAGCGCGAAGCCTTCAACACGCTCGCCATGTCGGCCCCGAACCTGCGCGAAGGCGCGCTGCGCGAGGCGCGCGCCTTCCGCTCCTCGCGCGCGCACTTCCACCTCGCCGAAGGCTACGCGCTCGTCGCCCGCGCGCTCGTCGAGCAGAAGCCCAACCCGGCGCGCGCGGCCGTCGCCTCGCTCGAAGCCGCGCGCGCCGAGTCCGACCGCGGCTGGTGGGAGCGGCAGTTCCCAGACCCGCTCGACGCCGCGTGGCGAGTGAGCGAGCACGAGGCGGTCTGCGCGCTGCTCTCGGCGGTCGCGCGCCGCGTCGCGGACGATAAGTCAGACGAGGCGCGCGCGGAGGCGGACGAGGCCACGGCCGAAGAGTTCGCGCGCACGGTTGACGAGACGTTAGCGCGGCTCGGACACTTCCTCGCGCACGACCCCGACCACCACCCGAAGCTCTACGCGTGGCTCCCCGGCCTCGCGCTCTGCGCGCTCGCCGCCAGCGCCGGCTTCCCCGTCGACTGGCTCGCCGAGCGGCACGAGCGCGGCGCCGAAGGCTACGAACGACTCCCGCCCGAACTCCTCCGCCGCACCGCCTAAAACCGCCTCGACACGAACTCGTCCCGGCGCAAAGCAGACTAGTTTCGTCGTCACACAAGCTTGTCTTGTCATAAAACAGACTTGTTTTGCGGCTGGACAAGCTTGTCTAGCCGTAAGACTAGCTTGTCTCGTCGCAATACAAGCTTGTTCAGTCGCAAAACAGACTTGTCTAGCCGCAAAACAAGTCTGTTTTGCGGCTAGACAAGTCTGTTTTGCGACGAGACGAGTCTGTTATGTCGCGGTTTTTAAAGGGTTTGCGGCGATTCCGGCCCGTTCGGCGGTTTTGAGCGGGCCGGTTGGCCTGTTTTTAGAAGTTTTTCACCATCGCGGTCGGGGCGGCGGCCTCGCCGGGGAAGAAGTTGGCGGCGGGCGGGGCAGCCGGGCGCATGGTGATGCGGCCGACGGGCTGGACGTTCAGCTCGGGCGCGAGTTCCTGGTAGGAGAGGACGGAGAGCGTCGGGAACTCCAGCTCGACCATGCGGCGGACGAAGCGGCGCAGCTCCATGTCGGTGATGACGACCGGCTTCTGCGCGGTCGCGGGCAGGTTGGCGATCTCGCGCCGGATGGCGTCGAGGATGTCGTGCGAGATGTGCGGGTCGAGCGAGAGGAACGACCCCGTCGAGGTGCGACGGATGGCGCCGCGAATCACGTCTTCGATCTCGGGGTCGAGCAGGTAGACGAAGAGCGTGTCGCGCCCGCCCGTGTAGCGGAACGAGATGTAGCGCTTCATCGAAGAGCGCACATACTCTGTCAACATCACAGGGTCTTTCTCGATGCGCCCCCACTCGCTCAGCGCGTCGAGCACAGACTTCACGTCGCGGATGGAGATGCCCTCCTGCACGAGACGCTGTAGCACGTCGGTCATCTGGTGGATGGTCACGACCTTCGGCACGACCTCCTCGACGAGCTTCGGCGCGCCGCGCGCGGCGAAGTCCAAGAGGGCCTGCGACTCTTGAATGCCGATGAACTCGTGCGCGTACTTGCGCATCACCATCGAGAGGTGGAGCGTGATGACCTCTGCCGGCTCCCACACTTTCAACCCCGCCAGCTCGGCGATGGGGCGCTGCGCGGCCGGTATCCACGCGCCGGGCTTGAGGTCGGCCGGGTTGCGCACGTCCTCGCCCTCGATGCCGAAGACGCGGATGTTGTCGGCCGAGTCGTTGACGTAGACGCATTCGGGCCTGATCGACCCGTAGACGACCGGCACCTCCTTGATGGCGATGAAATATTTGAAGGGTTCGAGCGGCGCGTCGCCGCTCACGTAGCAGCTCGGCAGGAGCACGCCGAGGTCGTAGTAGAGCGCCGAGCGCAGCTTCGGCAGCTCCGCGCGGAAGCGCGCCCCTGCCGGCGTCGCCTTGTCCACGAGCCTCGTCAACTCCTTGCTCACGACGATGGCGAGCGGCACCGCGAACGTCGGCTGCAACTCGTCCTGGCCCGCCACGGCGCCGGCCTTCGCCTGCCGCTCGGCCTCCTCCTTCGCCGCCGCCGCCTGCGAACGGTAGAGCGTGTAGCCGACCGCGCCCAGAGCCGCCCCGACCAAAAGCAGCGGCACGTGCGGCATGCTCGGCAGCAGTCCCATCACGATGAGCAGCCCCGCGCCGATCATGATGGGGCGCGGGTTCCGCAAAAGCTGCCGGCTGATGTCGGAGCCGACGTTCGAAGTCTCCTCGTCGGTCGAGACGCGCGTGACGACGATGCCGGCCGAGACCGTGATGAGCATCGACGAGATGATCGCGGCCAGCCCGTCGCCGATGGTCATGATGGTGTACTTGTGGCCGGCCTGCGCGAACGTCATCCCGCGCACGAGCACGCCCGTCGCCAGCCCGCCCGCGATGTTCACCATCGCGATGACGATGGTCGCGATGGCGTCGCCCTTAACGAACTTCATCGCGCCGTCCATCGCGCCGTAGAGCTGCGACTCCTTCTGCAACGCCGTGCGCGCGTGCCGCGCCTGCTGCTGCGTGATGAGCCCCGAGCGCATGTCGGCGTCGATGGACATCTGCTTGCCCGGCATCGCGTCGAGCGTGAAGCGCGCGGCGACCTCGGCCACGCGCTCCGACCCCTTGGCGACGACGATGAACTGCACGACGAGGATGGTGACGAACATCACCGCGCCGACGATGATGCTCCCCTGCGCCGTGATCTGCCCGAGCGCTTCAATGACTCCGCCCGCCGTCCCCTGCGTCAGGATGGCGCGCGTCGCCGAGACGCTGAGGGTCAGGCGGAAGACGGTCGTCAGGAGCAGGATGGTCGGGTAGGAGGTGAGCTGCGTCGGCGTCGTGATGTAGAGCGAGGTCGAGAGCACGACGACCGAGGCGGCGAGGTTGACGACGATGAGCCCCGAGATGATCGCGGGCGGCAGGGGGATGAAGAGCGTCCCGATGGCGAGCATCAGGCAGACGGGCAGCAGCAGGTCGCTGTAGCGCGCGAGCACGCCCGACAGGTTCCCGCGCCGCAACTCGCCCCAGAACGAACTGAGCTGTGCGAGTATCTTCTCCATGCCCTCTAAGACCTTTAAGGGGGATTACCGCGACGAACGCTTTACGTCTTCAAGAGTATTCGAGAATCAGAAAGGTGACGATAGCCCCCACGACCGTCGCGCACGCCATCAGTAAGACCTCGCCGACCGTGTAGTAGCGCAGAAGGCGGCGCGACATCAAAGGGGCTCGGGCCGGCTGTCGCACGGCCGGCAGTAGAGGGGGCGCGGGCACCATCGCGTTCGCGCCTGTGCCCTCCGAAACTGTCGGGGGCGGGGCCACGGGGGGCGGGAGCTGTTGCGCGGGGAGGAGCGAGTCGAGCACGACGAGCGAGGCCGGCTCGTAGAAGATGTAGAAGTTGCGCGCCGGGTCGTGCGCGCCCGCGCCGGGCAAAGGGCGCAGCGTCACGCGGTCGCCGTTGCGCAGGCGGCGCGGCGCCTCGACCGGCTCGCCGTTGACGAGCGCCGCGCCCGCCTCCTCCGGCTGGAGCATGACCCCGCTCCAGTCCTTGTGGACGACGGCGCGCGGGACGGCGACCGCGCCCTCTGCACCGCACGCCACGTTCTGCCCCGTCCCGTCCCAACCCAGGAGCAGCCGGGCGCCCTCGACGGGGACGCGGCGGCGGCCCGCGGTCGCCGTCTCGACCTGAAAGTAGAAGGTGTCCTCCTCCGTGCGGAGGCTGTCGAGGATGGCTGCGAAGCTCGTCGGCTGAGTTGTCGCTGGCGCCTCTTCAGGCAGCGCAGGCGTCTCGCGGGTGTTGGGGGCGGGGAGTCCTGCGTCTTCGTCCGCACGCGGGGCGAGTTCGTTCACGTCCGCGCCGGGGCGGAAGCCGTTGCCCGACTCGAAGCCGATGACGTAAGAACCGATGGAGATGGTGTCGCCGTCCGAGAGCGGGCGGCGGGCCTCGCGGGCGAGCGGCTCGCCGTTGAGGAGCGTGCCTTCGGCGCGGTTGATGAAGAGGGGCGGCTCCTCTTCGCCACCGATGATGAGGGCCTGCTCGGCGGCGACGCCGCGGTCTTCGAGGTGGAGGCCGGCGCCGGGGTCGCTGCCGATGGTGACAATCGGCCCGTCGAAGGTCTGCGCGACGGGTGCAGCCCCCTCGCCCGCTCCGCGCCGCCTGATGATGAGTCTGATCGCCATGCCGTCGGGTCGTAGCGTCTGCCCTAGAGAGAGGACGAGTCCGCCGACCGTCGCCCGTCTGGCGCGGCCCGACCCGGCGCCTCAATGTTTGACATCGTCTGCTGGCCTCAATACTATCACAGCGTCCCCTACAGCCTGAATTAAGAAGATATTAACGAAGAGACCGACGGGCGTTGGAGGAGACTTCGATGACAACGTTGCGCAGCGGCGGCGGCGCGGAGGCGCAGACGGCCGACCTCGCCGGCCTTTTCAACTACCCCTCCCTCGGCCGCCTGCTCGAAGGCGGCGACCCGCGCGCGCTCGAAGAGATGCGCGCCCGCCTCGCGCGCACCAACCAGGAGTTGGAGCGGGTCGTCCGGCAGGGCACGCGCGAGGACGCAGACCGCGCCGCGCGCGCCGCACGCGCCGTCACCTTGACGCTCGCGCTCCTCGACACGCTCGACGGGATGCGCCGCGAAGGCGCCCCGCGCTAGAAGGAAAACCCGGCCCCGGCCCCCTGCCAAAAAAATCACGGTTCGGGAGGAAACTTTTCCCCCGAACCGCCGATAACCTCTGTGGAAGCAGCACCACCGTGCGGAAATCTCGGGGAGGCGGACGCCGGCCGAACCGCGGGTTTAACTTTTTGAATCTTCTATTTTCCGGCGTGCTCGTGAGTCAGGAGGTCAAAAATGGGTGAAGGCGACGCGATGATTACACAGGTGCCGGCCGACCAGTCGGCCACGCTGCCCTCGGCGCTCCCGCCGGAGCAGCCGAAGCAGCCGGGCCGCTTCTCGAAAATCTTCGGCGGCATCGCCGCGGGCGCGCTCAACATCGTCGCCCCCGGCATGGGCAGTGTCGTCGGCAGCTTCATCAACCGCGGCGGCGTGGACGTGACCAACATGAACGAGATGCTGCGGCAGCAGCAGTTGATGTCGATGCAGATGCTCGCCGTCCAGAACCGCGTGCAGACGCAGACGCAGGAGTTCACGACCGTCTCGAACCTCCTGAAGGCGCGCCACGACGGCGAGATGTCGGCCGTCCACAACTTCAAGTCGTAGGGCGCACGCGCATGAGGCTCAGCCACGTCAAGCCCTCCGACGAGGAGCTGCGGGTCATCCTCGAGTCGGGCTTCGTGCTCCGCGAGGCGGGGCGCCTGGACGACGCCGACGCGGTCTTCCGCGGGGCGCTCGAACTCCTCCCCGACTCGGACGTGCCGCGCGTCGCGCTCGGCACCGTGGAGCTTCAGCGTGGCCGCTTCGCCGAGGCGCAGGCGCTCTGCGAGGAGGCTTTGCGCTTACAGCCCGCGAGCCTCTACGCGCGTGTCCACCGCGCCGAGAGCCTCCTCTTCCAGCAGCGGCGCGACGAAGCCGAAGAGGAGTTGCGCGAGATCGAGGCGGCAGACCCCGACTCGCCGCACGCGCGCACCGCACGCGCCCTGCTCGAAGCGGCCGACCTCATCTGCGCCTCGGGCGCGCAGGGGGACGTGGCCGCCGCCAAGTAGTCCCGGGCCGATTCGAGGACGCGAGATGAAAGTTAACCGCCCCGGTTCACCCCTGAGCAGCGGCGCCGAGTCGGTCGAGCCGGCCGAGGCGCAGGAGCTACAGACCGCCCTCAAGACCGAGCGCTTCAACGCCGCGCTCGCGCAGCTCGAAGCGCAGGCCGCGGGCTCGACGGGCGGCCCGCAGAGCCCCGTCCGCGCGGCGCTCGCGCAGATCGCCGACGCCTCGAACCTTTCGAGCGGCGAGGGCGCCGCGGCGGCCGTGCGCGAGTCGGCCCGCTTCATGGTGCGCGCGCGCCTCAACGAGAAGTTCCGCGACAGCGAACAGGCGACGGCCCTCGTCGAGCGCCTGAGCGAGTTCGTCGCCTCCGACCCCCTCCTTCATTCGAAGCTGCTCGGCATCCTCCACAAGGTGAAGACCGTTTAGAGACGCGGGAGGCGCCGTCCGTCCATGTCTCAAGCCGGCGAGAAGACCGAACAACCGACCGCCAAACGCCTGCGCGACGCGCGGCGCAAAGGCCAGGTCGCGCGCAGCCACGACCTCTCCTCGGCCGTCCTTCTGGTCGTCTCGGTCGCGGTACTCTACCTCGCGGGCGGCCACGTCGCCGGCTGGGCGGGCGGCGCGATGCGCGAACAGATAGAGCACGCCGCCACCTACCGCGGCCAGCTCGACCAGGCCGCGGCGCTCGGCGCGCTCTTCACGGGCGTCAAGGCGTTGGCCTTCGTGCTCGCCCCGCTCTTCGCCGCGCTCCTGGTCGTCGCCTTCCTCGCCAACTACTTCCAGGTCGGCTCGGTCTTCAGCTTCGAGCCGGTCAAGCCGAACGCCAACAAGCTCAACCCGGCCGAGGGCTTCAAGCAGAAGTTCCTGAAGGCCAGGCCCTACGTCGAGCTTGGCAAGACGGCGCTCAAGCTCGTCATCGCGTCGGTCGTCGTCGGCGCGGCGTTGTGGAGCGCGCGCCGCGACATCGTGGAGCTGACGCGCCAGCCCTCGCAGCTCGCGGCCTCCTACGCCGTCTCGCTCATCTTCCAGATCGGCCTGCGCGTCGGCGTCGCCTTCCTCGTCATCGGCGCGGCCGACTACTTCCTCCAGCGCTACTTCCACCGCCGCGAGCTGATGATGACCAAGCACGAGGTGAAGGAGGAGTACAAGGAGACCGAGGGCAACCCCCTCCACAAGAGCCTCCGGCGCGCGCGCCACCGAGAGATTCTGATGCAGGCGATGATGGACGCCGTCCGCCGCGCCAACGTCGTCGTCGTCAACCCGACGCACGTCGCGGTCGCTTTAAGCTACGAGCGCGAGACGATGTCGGCGCCGACCGTCGTGGCGAAGGGCGCCGAGCTGATGGCCGCGCAGATTCGCAAGATCGCAGAGGAGTCGGAAGTCCCCATCATGCGCGACGTGCCGCTCGCCCGCGCCCTCTACGAGTTGGAGATTGACCGGGAGGTGCCCGAGGAGCTTTACGAGTCGGTGGCGGTCGTGCTGCGCTGGGTCTACAAGCTGGCCGAGGAGCGCGGGGAGGTGAAGGCGGGTGGCTGAAGTCTCCGGGGTGAACAACGCGCCCGGGCGCTTGACGCCGGCGCAGGGGCAGGGCGACGCGAGCGCCGAGGGTGTGCGTCCGTTGAATCAGCCCGGCGTGCAGCCCGAGGGGTTGGCGACGCCGGTCGGGCAGCCCGGCCCGCAGGGTCAGCCCATCGGACTTCCCGCCCCGCCGACGACGGCGCCGCTCATGCCCGACGCACTCGCGGGGAGAGACCCTTCGCAGCTCGTCGCCGCCGAGCAGTTGCGCGCGCGCGGGAGTGCGAGCGCCACGGAAGAGATGCTCGGGCTCAACCGGCAGCCGACGGTCTTGGGCGCGCTCGCGGCCCCGCCCGGCAACGCCGAGGCCCTGCGCCACATGACGCCGACCATGCGCCGCACGCTGATGCGCAACCTCCTCGACAAGCAGCGCACGCAGATGCGCCGCCTCGCCGAGCTGATGCGCCGCGAGCGCGACGGCCGCGGCGGCGACGGCGAAGAGTCAACGGACGACGAACGTCAGTATCCCCAACCCGAAGCGGCCGACGCCTCAACCCCGCCCGACGAAGCTCATCACGCACGCGCACGCACCGAGCTGGGGAGCGCCGCGCGCATGCTCGATCTGCTCGACGAACTTCTCGCCATGCAGGACTACGCCGTCAGCCAGATGGGCACCTTCTCGCAGGGCTGACGCCTGACTTCTAGCGCAGGGAGTGAAGGAGTGCGCGGGCGCGGACGGTCGAGGGGCGGCGCGCCTGTGGGTCGAGTTCGAGGGCGGCGCGGAGGTCTTCGACGGCTTCGACGAGGCGGCCGAGTCGCAGGCGCGCTTCGCCCCGGCCGGAGAGCGCGTCCACGTTGGCGCGGTTGAAGCGGAGCGCGGCGTCGAACTCAACTTCGGCCTCGGCGGCGCGGCCGCGGCGGAGTTCAACCGCCCCGAGGTGGCAGCGGAAGACGCTGTCGGCGGGCGACGCGGCGACGAGCCCGCGGTAGATGACGAGCGCCTCTTCGAGCCTGCCCGAGTTCATCAGCCCGTACGCACGCCCGGCGATCTCGTAAAGCTGCTCGCGGCCGAGCCCGAGGAACTCCGCGAGCGTCGTCTGCCCTGTCGCCAGACGCTCGGCCGCCCCCGTGTCGAGTGCTCGCCCTTTCATCATCTTCCTTCAGGCGGAGAGGTGGCGGCGATTCGCGCGCCAGCCGGAAAGCTCCGCGCGCGCGCTTTCGAGTCGGGCGAGCGCGTCGAACATCTGCGCGACGGCGCGGAAGCCTTCCGCAAGCGCCTCCATGTAGAAGCGGCGCTCCTCGTCGCGGCGCGCGCGCGCGTCCTCCGCGCGGTCGCGCCGGTCGGCCTGCCAGACGAAACGGTTGTAGTGCGCGTACGGGTTGCAGCCGAGCCCGCTCGGCCCCCAGTCGTTCAGACGCCACTCGCCGAAGAAGCTCTCGAAGAGCCAGGTGACGAAGACGAAGACCTCGACGTAAGAGCGGCCGTCGTTCGAGCGCATCACGTCGCCGAGGACGAAGGAGGAGCCGCCGTCGCGGCTGCCCACGATCTCGCGCCCGCGGAAAGTCCAGTCGTCGGTCTCGGCCCCCATCGTCACCACGTCGCCCGTGAACGTGTCGGCGAAGTGGAAGCCGACCTCGCCGATCCTCCCCTTCCCCTCGTCGATGCCTTGGACGGTCACGCTCTGGAAGCCGCTGACGACTTCAATCTTAGAGGTGACTGTCATCCCTTCGACGCCGCCCGGCACGGTCGTGACGTTGACGCGCGTGCCGTCGCCGAGAACGAAGGTCGTGTCGCGCTTGAAGTCCCAGGCGGACGTGCCTTCCCTGTCACTCTCATCGACGTGCGGGTCGCCGTGGACGCGAATCCACTTGCCGTCCGGCCCCGTAATCCGCCACTCGTACCGGCCGAGCATCTCGACGCGGTAGCCGCCAGGCGTGTAGATGGTGTCGCCGCAGGTGTAGAGGCTGCCGGCGGGGTGGCAGGAGTCCGCGAAGTCGGGCGCCGAGACGGGCGCGCACTGGCCGAGCGCGTAGCGCGTCAAGTCCGACGCGTCAGGCCCTTCGAGCCGCGAGAGGGCCGCGGCGCCCTCGGCGTAGTCCGTCGCGTAGACGCCGCCCGACCCGTCGAGCACGGCGAGCAGACCCGCGTCGGGCGCGTCGTCCGCGGCCGGGTCGAAGACGTTGAGCTGGTTGACGACGACGAAGGTGCTCTCCGACATGGCCCGCCTCCTGAAACTCTCTGCTTCAATTGTCGGCGGGCCGAGGGAAATGTTTCCTTACTCTTCGAGGACGCCGCGCGCGCGCAGCAGGTCGCGGAGGTGTTTGATGGCGCGTGTGTGGAGGCGCGAGATCCAGGACTTGGTGATGCCCTGGCGGGCGGCCAGCTCGGTCATCGAGACGTGCTTGAAGTAGAGCGCGTTGATTAACTCCTGCTCGTCGCCGGACAGTCCGCGGAGCGCGTCCATGACGAGGCGCACCAGCTCGCGCTGCTCGATCTGCTCCATCGAGAGCGCGTGCTGGTCAACGACCTCGGGCACGGCGTCGCTGCCGAGCGAGAGCAGGTAGACGGGGATGAGGGCGTCGATGAGAGACTGCGCGTCGGCGATCTCGTCCTCCACGCTCGCCGCGGCGCCGGCCGGCGAGTCGCTGACCGCGTCGTCGAGCGCCGACTGCACCACGTCCGAGGCGTTGGCGACCCAGCGGACGCGCACGCCGCCCGGCCGCGTGAAGTAGCCCATCTCGCGCAGGCCGTCGTAGATCGCCCCCTTGATGCGGTAGTGCGCGAAGGTCGAGAAGGCCACGCCGCGGCGCGGGTCGTAGCGCTCGGCCGCCTCGACGAGGCCGACCTCGCCGTAGGCCACGAGGTCTGCCAGCTCCACGGAGGACGGGAGCGTGCGCATGACTTTAATCGCGAGCGCGCGCGCGTAGGAGCGGTGCTGCTCGATGAGTGCGTCGCGGTCGAAGGCGGCCGCTGGCAGAGATGTCGGCTCCTGCATCATGAAAGTCGAGCTTCGCTTGAGGGGGCTACAGGGGCTGCGCACGGATTATAGCTTAACGCCGACAATTATCATGACTTTTAGCGGGGCGTTGCTGTAAACTTTCGCCACACAAACTTTCTGAAGCGAAGAACAGAGTCGCGCCCCCACAGTCCCGAAGCCCTATGACCGCGAGCACCCCGCCAGCCTTGAAGACAGTGACGCGCGCCGCGGCGCTCTCGGCGCTCCTCGCCGCCGCGCTCCTCACCGCCGGCTGCGGGCAGACGACCATCGCCACGGTCTCGACCGAGACCGAGGCCATCGAGATCATCGACGTGCTCCGCGAGAGCGGCTTCGAGGACTTGGAGAAGCACGAGGTCGGCGAGGGCGAGCAGCGGCGCTGGGCGGTCGAGCTGGACGAAGGGCTCTTCGGCGGGGACGACGCGGCGCACGCGCTCCAACGCCTGCGCGACTACGGGCTGCCGCGGCAGGAGGAGGAGCCCATCCCGGAGGGCGGCTTCGTCACCTCCGAGGCGGTGCAGAAGGCGCAGGAGCGGCGGCGCATCCGCGCCGACATCGAGCGGCAACTGCGCGCGCTGCCCGGCGTGACGGTCGCGCTCGTCACCGTCGTCATGCCGCAAGACCCGACGCTCGAACTCAACCCCTACCCGGCCTCGGCCTCGGTCGTCGTCGTCCACAAGGAGCAGACGGCGCCCTTCACCGAGCAGCAGATACAGAACCTCGTCTCCAAAGGCGTGCCGAAGCTCAAGCCCGAGGACGTGTCCGTCACCATCTCGCAGCAGCAGCCGCGCCCCATCCCGCGCCGCGAGATGAACGCGCGGCGTCTGAACAACCTTCTGCTCTTCGTCTGCGCGGTCGTCATCTTCGGGCTCGGTGTGCTGGTCGCCGCGCTCCTCGTGCAGGCGCGCCGCCAGCGCGCGCGCATCGCCGAGTTGACCTCGGCCGCCGAGGAGGAAGAGGAAGGGCCGGCCGCCGTCGAATCGGCCGCGACGACCGCCGCGCCGGGCGGCGAGCTAACGGCCGACGCCGCAGGCGCCCGAGGCCGCGAGCTGACTTCTTAAAGGCGGAAAGAGTTGAACGCCGAGACCGAGCGCATCGAAGTCATCCTCGCACTCGCCGACGCCTTCGCCGGCGGCGCGGGCGTCGAGGCGCGCGAAGAACTGCTTTCGACCCTGAACGAGGAGACGCGGCACGCCGTCCGCAGGCGCGGCGAATGGCTCGACCGGCTCGCGCCGGAGAAGCGGCGCGACTGGCTGCGCCACACGCTCGCGCGCGCGCAACCTTCGAAGCGCGGCGCGCCGCCGCTCGACGAGCACCTGCACCACTCGCACGTCACCGAAGCGCTGCGCGGCGAGCCCGCGCGCGTCCGACGCCTCGTCGTCGCGCACCTCCCGCACGCGCTCGCCGAAGCATGTGCGGGCGCACTCGGGATGTCGGCCGAAGCGGCGCGCGCCGAAGTCGAAAGAGAAGCGCCTGCGCCGGAGGTCGTCGCCGTCGTCCGCCGCGTCTTCCTCGCGCACTTCATCACGCTCGCTGACCTGGAGCGGCCGGCGCCTTTGGACTTCTTCTCGGGCGCGGAGCTGGCGCGCCTCGTCCGCCTGCTCGGCGTGCGCGAGACGGCGCTCGCGTGCCGCGGCATCCCGGCCGTCGAGGCCGTGGCCGCCTTCCTCAAACGCTTCTCGCCGGAGGACGCGGGAGCGGTGGCGCTGCACCTCAAGAGCATGACGAACGTCGAGCCGTGGCGCGTCGCCCTCGCCGGCCAGCACGTGCAGGAGGCTCTGCGCGCGGAGCCCGAGCCGGCCGCGATGCTCGACCGCACGGGGCTCCGTCTGCTCGCGGCCGCGCTTGCGGGACGCACGCGCCGCGCGAGCCTGCGCTACGCGGCGCAGAAGCTGCCCGTCGAGGCCGCGCGCTGGCTCCGCCTGATGGCGGCCACGAGTACGGGGCCGGAGGCTTCGGACGAGACGGCCGAGACGCGGCGTCTCATCGCGCGCGAAGTCGAAGAGGTCGCCGCGGGCCTGAGACGCCGACCCCCACGCCCGCGTCAAGGCCGCCGCTCCGGCCCGCTCGCGACCCCAACCTCGGACGCCCTCGCCGAGACAAATTCATGAGCACGCAGAAGAACGAGAACGTCATCAAGCAGCCCGGCGCGAAGGGGCGCGAAGCTTCGGCCGACACGCCGCGGCGCGGCGCGGTCGTCAAGCGCGCGGTCGTGGACGCGCGCTCGGAGGCGCGGCGCATACTCGCCGACGCCGCGCGCGAGGCCGAAGAGACGCGCGGTCACGCCGAGCGCGCGGCCGAAGAGCTGCGCGAGGCCGCCTACCAGGAGGGGCTCGAATCGGCGCTCGCCGAGCTGAATCAGGTCCTCCTCGAAGCGCACGAGCGCAGGGACGCGGCGCTCGCGGGCGCCGAGCGCGACGTGCTCCGCCTCGCCGTCAAGCTCGCCGAGAAGATCATCGGCCGCGAGATCGAGCGCGACGACTCGACGCTCGCCGACATCGTCTCGGCCGCGCTCCGCCACGCGCGCCAGCAGGAGGCGCTCACCGTGCGCGTCAACCCCGCCGACCTGCCCCGCGTCCAGGCGCACCGCGACCGGCTCGACCCCTCGGGCCGCGCGCGCTTCATCGACCTCGTCGCAGACCCGCGCGTCGGCCACGGCGGCTGCGTCATCGAGGGCGAATCGGGCACCGTGGACGCGCGGCTCGACACGCAGCTCCGCGTGCTGGAGCGCGCGCTGCTGGCCCGCGCCAATGGGAACTCTTAATTTGAAATTGATAAGAGCATGACACTCGAACTCGGCGAACACATAGAGGCTCTGGACTGGCTCTCGTCGGTCGAGGTGCGCGGGCGCGTGACGGAGCTGGTCGGGCTCCTCATCCGCGCGGCGGTGCCGGGGGCGCGCGTGGGCGAGGTCTGTCTGATTCGCTCGCCGCACAGCGCGCGCGAGCTGCGCGCGGAGGTCGTCGGCTTCCGCGGCAGCGAGGTGATCCTGATGCCGCTCGGCGACATCCACGACGTGGCGATGGGGGCGGAGGTCGTCTCGACGGGCGCGCCGCTCACGGTGAGGGTCGGCGAAGGGCTGCTCGGCCGCGTGCTCGACGGGCTGGGCGAGCCGGCCGACGGCCGCGGGCCGGTCGAAGAGGCGCAGGAGCGCGCCGTCACAGCGCGCCCGCCAGACCCCCTGCGCCGCCGCCGCGTGCTCAAGCCTCTCTCGACCGGCGTGCGCGCCATCGACGGGCTGCTCACGGTCGGCGAGGGGCAGCGCGTCGGCATCTACGCCGCGGCCGGCGTCGGCAAGTCCACGCTGCTCGGCATGCTCGCGCGCAACACCGAGGCCGACGTCAACGTCATCGCCCTCGTCGGCGAGCGCGGCCGCGAGGTGCGCGACTTCATCGAGCACGATTTAGGTGAAGAGGGCCTGCGCCGCTCGGTCGTCGTCGTCGCCACGTCGAACGAGCCCTCACTCGTGCGGCTCAAGTCGGCTTACGTCGCGACGACCGTGGCCGAGCACTTCCGCGACCAGGGGCGGCGCGTGCTGCTTCTGATGGACTCGGTGACGAGGTACGCGCGCGCGCTGCGCGAGGTGGGCCTCGCGGCGGGCGAGCCGCCGGCCCGCTCCGGCTTCCCGCCGTCGGTCTTCAGCGAGTTGCCGCGCCTGCTCGAACGCACGGGCAACTCCGAGCGCGGCTCGATCACGGCCTTCTACACGGTGCTCGTCGAGGGCGACGATTTGACCGAGCCCATCGCCGACGAGACGCGCTCGATCCTCGACGGCCACGTCGTGCTCACGCGCGCGCTCGCCAACGCGGGCCACTACCCGGCGATTGACGTGGGCCAGTCGGTCTCGCGCGTGATGCCCGCGGTCGCGCGCCCGCCGCACGTCGAGGCGGCGCGCCGCTTCCGCGAGGTGCTCGCCGCCTACGAGGCGCAGAGAGACCTCATCCTCATCGGCGCCTACAAGAAGGGCACCGACCCGCGCACCGACCTCGCCATCGCCAAGTCGGACGCCATGAACGCCTTCCTCCGCCAGGGCACGAACGAGAAGGCCCCGCCCGCCAACACCCTCAACCAACTGCAAAAGATGTTCTGAGGGGGCATGTCCAACGGCACCTCATATTCGACGGCCGAGCCCTTCGTCAGCGTCGTGATCCCGACGTACAACCGCGCCCGCCTGCTCGGCCGCGCCATCCGGAGCGTGCTCGCGCAGAGCTACTGTGACTTCGAAGTCATCGTGGTTGACGACGGCTCGACGGACGAGACGGCCGGCGTCGTTGAGTCTTTCGGCGACCGGCGCGTGAGGTACGTCGCGCTCGCGCGCAACGGGGGCGCGGGCGCGGCGCGCAACGCCGGCATCCGCCTGGCGAGGGGGAAGTTCCTGGCCTTCCAGGATTCGGACGACGAGTGGCTGCCGTCGAAACTGGCGAAGCAGATGTCGGCCTTCGAGCGTGGGCCGTCGGGGCTGGGGGTCGTCTACTCCGACATGCGGAGGGTTTGGGACGACGGGCGCGAGACCTACCTGGCGGCGCCCGACGTGCTCTCGGGCCGTCTGGTCGGCGGCCCCGTCCGCTTCTACCAGGTGTGCGACCTCGGCGTGCAATCGGCCGTCATCAGGCGGGAGTGTCTGGACGCGGCCGGCCACTTCAACGAGGAACTGCCGGCCCTCGAAGACCTGGAGATGTTCATCCGCCTCTCCAGGCTCTGCGCCTTCGAGCGCCTGCGCGAGCCGCTCGTGAGGTACCACGACACGCAGGGCCTCTCGAAAGACCGCTACGCCAAGTGGGTCAGCCGGAAAGTGATTCTCAGGCTTTACTACAAAGAGCTTCTCACACGAAACCCGGCCTTCCTCTTCAAGGAAGCACTCTGGCTCTGCGCGACCCGGGGCCTGGCCGTGTGGGCGAGGCGCGCGGGCCGCCGTTGAGGGGCGGCGGAGGGACTTTGGGCAAGCAGAGGGTCTTAGCCATCGGCCTGGACGGTTACGAGGAATCGCTCGAACGCCGTCTCATCGAAGCGGGCGAGCTGCCGGCGCTCGCGCGCCTGCGCGAGCACAGCGTCAGGTACCTTCTCGACCACGGCCCGGCGCAGCGCACGGGCCTCGCCTGGGAGCACGTCAGCACGGGCCTCTCGCCGGAGCACGCAGGGCGCTGGGCCGCCCTCCATTTCGACCCGCAGACTTACGACGTGTGGCAGGAGGGGACGCGTCTTCAGCCCTTCGCGGCGCGGCTCAAGTCCCGCACCGTCGTCTTCGACGCGCCCTACTTCGACCTCGCGCGGGCGCCGCAGGTGCGCGGGCTGGTCGGCTGGGGCGCGCACGACCCCGGCGTGCAAACGTCGGCGCGCCCCGACACGCTGCGCACGGAGTTCGAGGCGCGCTTCGGGAAGTACCCGGCCGAGCGCTGGATTTACGGGGTCGTGTGGCCGTCGGCCGAGCGTGCGCGGGAGATGGGCGACGCGCTCGCGCGAGGGCTCGCACGGCGCGCGGAGGCGGCGCGCTGGCTGCTCGGCTCACGACTCCCCGAATGGGACTTGGCGCTGGTCGTCGTGAGCGAGCCGCACTCGGCCGTCGAAGGACTCTGGCACGGCGTCGATGCAACCCACCCGCTTCACCGAATGCCTTCGGCCGGGCCCGCGCGCGAAGGGCTGCTCGCCGTCTACCGCGGCGTTGACCGACTCGTCGGGGAACTCGCGGACGCCTTCCACGACGCGGCGCTGGTCGTCTTCTCGACGGGCGGCATGGGGCCGAACAACTCCGACACGGCGAGCATGGCCCTGCTACCGGAGCTTTTGTACCGGCGCGCCTTCGGCCGCCCGCTGCTTCGGCGGCCCGACGCTTGGTCAGACCCGGCCGCGCCGCCTCTACTGGGCGAGCGGCAGGACTGGTCTGGGGCCGTCCGCGAGAACATACCGGCAGACACGTCCCCCTTCATCAATCGTCTCGGGAGGGCCGCGCGGCGCTTCACAGGGCGAGCCGAGCCGGCGGCCGATGCGCACCTGCGGCGCCCGGTCAACTGGATTCCGGCGATGAGCTACCGGCCGCACTGGCGCTCGATGGACGCCTTCGCCCTGCCCTCCTACTACGACGGGCGCATCCGCATCAACCTCTCGGGGCGGGAGTCCGAAGGGCGCGTCGCCGCCTCCGAGTACGAGGCGCGGTGTGACGAGCTGGAAACTCTGGTGCGCGCGTGCAGAGACCCCGCGACCGGCGAGGAGGTCGTCTCGCACGTCGAGCGCGTCGAAGGGCGCTCGCCCTTCACGCTCGGGCCGACCGAGTCGGACGTGGTCATCGTGTGGAAGGGGGCTTTCTGCGCGCTCGAACACCCGGCGCTCGGCCGCGTCGGCCCCATCCCTTTCCGGCGGCCGGGCGGCCACACCGGCCGCTTCGGGCTGGCCTACCTGAGCAACGCCGGGTTAGAGCCCGGCGACCGCGGGGTGCGCAGCTCTTTCGACGTGGCGCCGACGCTCTGCGAGCTGCTCGGCGAGCGGCCGCCGGAGGGCTTAAGCGGCGCGAGCCTCCTGCCGTGAGATTCACCGTCGCCATCTGCACGTGGAACAGGGCCGCGCTGCTCCCCGAAGTCCTCGGGCGGCTCGCGCGCGTGCAACCTCCGGCGGGCGGTTGGGAAGTCCTGGTCGTCAACAACAACAGCACGGACGAGACGGCGCGCGTCCTCGACGCGTTCGAGGGGCGGCTGCCCCTGCGCCGCGCCTTCGAGCCGAAGCAGGGTCTCTCCCACGCGCGGAACGCCGCGGTCGGGGAAGCGAGGGGCGACTACTTAGTCTGGACTGACGACGACGCGCTGGTGGACGAAGGCTGGCTCACGGCCTACGCGCGCGCGGTCGAGCGGCACCCGTCGGCCGCGGTCTTCGGCGGCCCCGTCCGGCCGCGCTTCGAGGGCACGCCGCCCGCATGGCTCTCCTCCGCGTGGCGGGAGATCGGCCCGGCCTTCGCCGCGCGCGAACTGGGCGACGAGCCGTTCGAGTTCGACATCGAGGGCGAACTGCCCTACGGCGCGAACTACGTCGTACGCACGCACGAGCAGAGGCTCTTCCCGTACGACCCCGCGCTCGGCAGGAGGCTTGAGGGCGGGGCGCTCGGCGAGGAGACGGCCGTCATCCGCGCCGTCCTCGCGGCGGGCGGGACGGGCTGGTGGGTGCCCGACGCGTCAATCGAGCACTGGGTTCCGAAGGAGCGGCAGACGGTCGGATACCTGCGGAGCTACTACGCGCTTCAGGGCAGGACTTTTTGCAAAGGGGACGGCGGCGGCGCTGCGTTGCGCGGCCACCCTCTCCTGCTCCGGGGCAGAATCCTTTGGGCGGAGTTGGCCTACACGCTCGCGCGCCTGAGCGGAGACCCGCACCGCTGGCTCAAGCCCCTCGTCAAAGCCTCCCTCCTCCGCGGCTCCGCCCGCCGATAGAGTTAGTAACCGAGATTTAAACACAGAGACACAGAGGCACAGCTTTGAAGTTATAACTCTTCAAGCTGTGCCTCTGTGTTTAAATTCATCCCCGGTGCCGCTGCGACTTACTACCTGCTCAGGGCCGCCGCGGCCGAAGCCTTGATGACCTGACGGCCGTCGAAGGAGAGGCCGGCGAACGTGAGCGGGGCCGACTCGCCCTCAAGCAGCAGGAACGGGAAGGTGCCCTTCTTCGACCACTCGACGCGCGCCTCGGCGCGGGCGGCGACCTCCCCGGTCTTCCTTTCGGTGACGGTAATCTCGTTCTTCACGTCGTCGTAGCCGAAGCGGTAGGTGCCGGCCTTGACCGTCGTGCCGGCCACGTTGAAGTCCTGGCCGACCGTGATGACGCGGCTCCTGACCTTGGCCGAGGCCGCGGCCGACGCGGCGCAGACGAGCAGGGCGGCGATGACGATGTTGGTCGTGATTCTTCTCATGGGTGCGAAATTCCTTTCTTCCGTCCGAGGGTTCGTACACGACGCTTCCGGGGAGTTTTGCGCCGTCTCGGCAGGCACTACGAGGCGCGGGGCGGGGCGCGTTCGGCGAATGTGACGACGCGGCTCTGGGATGGTGTGAGGGACGCGGCGGCTTTAAGACAGGCGTCTTGAGTTCCGGTAACGCGCGCGGGGTTCTCGATAACGGACGCGCGCTGTTAGATAAAAAGAGGCCGGAATAGATGTCAACGAGGGGCGGCTGAGGTTAAGGCCCGCACGCGGTTATTCTTCTTCATCGCGGCGGGACTCACGCGCCCTCTTCTTCCGCTTCTCTTCCGCGTCGAGACTCAGCGCGCCGACGAAGAGGAGCGGGATCATCGCGAGCAGCAGAACCGTCCCGACCGTGCCGGCGTAAGAGCCGCCCCCGTCGAACCACGCGACGGCCGTGAGCACCGACCCGACGGCGACGGCCGCAAAGCCCCCGCCGATGCCGAGGATCGTCCCCCACGTCCAGCAATCCCACGAGCAGGTCTGCGCGCGGTGCGCGAGCCTCTCCCCCGCGCGCCCCCGTCTGTCGTAAGTCACACGAGCGTCCATGAGTCTCCCCCTTCCAAACAGAGACTACGCCCCCGCGCATAAGGAGGGGGTAAAAGGTTCGTAAAGGTTTTATAAGGCCGCGGGTGATTCGGCGGCGTTCTATGAGCCGGGGTCGAAGCGGTAGCCGATCCAGGGCTCTGTGAGGATGTAGCGCGGGGCGGCCGTGTCGGGCTCGACCTTCTTGCGGAGCTGGCCGACGAAGACGCGCAGGTATTCGGTCTGCTCGGCCGAGTCGCCGCCCCAGATCGAGGTGAGCAGCGTGCGGTGCGTCAAGACCTTGCCGGGGTGGCTGACGAGGTAGACCATCAGGTCGTACTCCTTCGGCGTCAGGTGCACCTCCGAGCCCTTCACCGACACGCGCCGGTTCTCAAGGTCAACCCGAAAATCACCCGCTTCGAGGACGGCCGCGGCGGCGTCCGGCTTCGACGCCTGCACGCGGCGGAGCGCGGCGCGGATGCGCGCGAGCAGCTCGTCCATCCCGAACGGCTTCGTGACGTAGTCGTCGGCGCCGGCGTCTAATGCCTCGACTTTCGTCCGCTCCTCGCCGCGCACGGAGAGGATGATGATGGGCGTCTGCGAGACGGCGCGCAGGTTGCGGCAGAGTTGCAGGCCGTCGGTGCCGGGCATCGAGAGGTCTGTCACGACGAGGTCGGGCGGCCAGTCGCCGAAGGTCTGCAAGGCGGCCAGCCCGTCGCCCGCGACGCGCACATCGTAGCCGTGCGAGGTCAGGCTGCGGCGCAGCACGCGCGTGATCTGCGGCTCGTCATCGACGATGAGTATGCGCTGCTTGTCGTTCATCCTCTTCGGCGTCAGTGAAAAGCCCTTCGCCCTCTTCAGCATCCCCGACGGGAAGCGTCACCACGACGCGGCACCCGCGACGGCCCCGCGCGTCTTCAATGCGGACGCTCCCGCCGTGTGCCTCCACCAAGCCCTTCGCGATGGCGAGCCCCATCCCCGTCCCCGAAGGCTTCGGCGTGCCCGAGTCTCCGTCGCGCATCGCGCGGAAGAACTTGTCGAAGACGCGCTCGCGCAGTTCCAAAGGCACGCCCGGCCCCTCGTCCTCGACACTGAGGCGCACCGCGCGCCCGCCGTCGTGCTCGGCCTCGACTTTAATGGTCGTCCCCGCGGGGGAATACTTGGCGGCGTTGTCCACCAGCGTGTAGAGAACTTCGGCGACGGCGCGCGCGTCCACGCGCACGGACGGGAGACGCGCGTCGAGCAGCACCTTCACGTCGTGCGCGCGCGTGCGCGGGGCCGCGCGTTCGAGCGCCGCCGCGACGATCTCCTCCAGAGAGCCCCAGCGGCGGCGCAGACGCATCTCGCCCGCCTCGATGCGCGCCAGCTCGACCAGCCCCTCGATGAAGCGGTTGAGGCGGTCGGTCTCCTCGTCGATGACTTCGAGCATCTCGCCGCGCCCCTCCTCGCCGAGCGCCAGGGCCTCGCCGGCGCGCGTCTCCGCGCGGAAGTCTTCGAGCAGCGTGCTGACGGACGCCTTGATGGAGGTGAGCGGCGTGCGCAGGTCGTGCGTCACGGCGTCGAGGAGCGCCGACTTCAAACGCTCGCTCTGCCTGAGCGCCTCGGCGTGGCTCGCGCGCTCGAAGGCGTCGCGCAGCTCTCGGTACAGGCGCTCCACCTCGCGCCGGGCGGATTCGGCCTCCTCGGCGCGCCTCTTCGCGCGAGACCATAATTGACCCGCCGTGACGGCCGTCACGAGGAAGGCGAAGAGCGCGACCCAGTTGTCGGTCGCGTCGATGCTGAAACGGCCGACCGGCGGCAGGTAGAAGAAGTTGAAGCAGACGACGCCGAGCAGCGAACAGAGCACGGCGGGCCTTGAGCCCCAGCCGGTGGCGACGAAGAGGACGACGAGGAGCAGGCCGAGCGCGACGGTCGTCGAGTTGACGTGGCCGCCGAACAGCTTGAGCGCGCCCGTCGCGGCGGCCGTCCCCAGCACGGCCACCGTGTAGCCGACCCGCTTCCGCTCGAACGTCTTCCTCCACATGCCCTCATTGTATGCCGCCGGCCGGCAACTTGTAACCGCATGAGGCGGAGGCCGCCTAACGTCGCAGGTGGTGCGGCACGCTCGTGACGACGACGTTGCGCGCGAAGAGCAGCTTGCCCTTCAGCAGCAGCGCCGTCTGGTTGTGGAGGAGCTGCTGCCACCAGGCGCGCGGGACGAACTCCGGCAGGACGATGGTCGTGATCGAATCCCCGTGCCGGCACGACTCCTCGCTGATGAAGTTGATGAGGGGCGACGTGATCGAGCGGAAGGGCGAGTGTAAGACTTTCAGGTGCACGCCGCCGCCCCAGGTCTCCCACTGCCGCCTCACCTCCTCGGTGTTCTCGGGATTGATCTCGACGTAGACGGCCGTGATCTCGTGGCCGCCGTTCGCGCTCAGGCTGCGCGCGTAGTCGAGCGCCGGCAGCACGCCGCGGTGGATGCCCGAGACGGGGACGATGATGCGGTGGTGCATCCGCGGCCGCGAGGGACTGACGCCGTCGAGCCGGAGCTGCGCGGCGACCAGCCGGTAGTGGCCGTTGATGGCGCGGAACATCACGACGAGGAGCGGGATGAGCACGATGACCGCCCACGCGCCGTGCGTGAACTTGGTGACGGTGATGACGACGAGCACGACGAACGTGATGCAGGCCCCCGCCCCGTTGACGAGCGTCGCCGTGAGCCAGTTGCCGCCCCTGTCGCGCTCCAACGCGCGCAGGCGCTCGCGCGCGTGCGTCGCCGCCGAAGGGTCTACGGTGCGGTGGATGCTCTCCTCCGCCTCCTGCCGGATGATGCGCGCCCGGTTCTCCTCGCGGTTGCGCTCGCGCAGCCAGTGGACGACCATCCCCGACTGCGACAGCGTGAACGAGAGGAAGACGCCGACGGCGTAGAGCGGCAGCATCGCCTGCTCCTGCCCCTTGAAGATGATGATGAGGACGACGGCCAGGACGGCGAGGATGACGATGCCGTTCGAGAAGACGAGCCGGTCGCCGCGGTTAGCGAACTGGCGCGGCAGGAAGCGGTCGGCCGCCAGCAGCGAGGCGAGGCGCGGGAAGTCTGCGAAGGAGGTGTTCGCCGCCAGCACGAGGATCGCGGCCGTCGCCGCCTGCACGAAGTAGTAGAAGACGCCGGTGCCGAAGGTGTGGCGCGCCATCAGGGAGACGAGCGTCTCCTCGCCGCTGCTCGAAGGGTGCGCGTTGAGTTTATAAGCCAGGAAGCCCGTGCCGAGGATGAGCGTCGTCATCACGACCGCCATCCACGTCAGCGTCCCGGCCGCGTTCTTCGACTCGGGCCGCTTGAAGGCGGGGATGCCGTTCGAGATGGCCTCGACGCCCGTCAGCGCCGTGCACCCGGCGGCGAAGGCGCGCATCAGCAGCCAGACGAGCGCGCCCCCCGTCAGCGCGCCCGGGCCGAGCGGGCCGACCGAAGGGTCGTGCGCGACCGCCCCGGCCGGGGGCGTCGGCATCACCTCCCCCGTCGCGTAGTAGCGCACGAAGCCGACCACGACGAGCGCCAGCATCGAGAGGATGAAGAGGTAGGTCGGGCCGGCGAAGATCGCGCCCGACTCCCGCACCCCGCGCAGGTTGATGAGGGCGATGAGGACGACGATCAGGATGCAGAGCGCCACGCGGTGCTCGTGCAGGAAGTCGAGCCGCGTCCCCTGCGTCGCCGAGGTGATGGCCGCCACGCCCGCCGAGACGGAGACCGCCACGGTCAATATGTAGTCCACCAGCAGCGCCGAACCCGCGACGAGGCCGGGCTGCGTGCCGAGGTTGTCCTTCGCAACGATGTAGGCGCCGCCGCCCGAGGGGTACGCGTGGATGGTCTGCCGGTAGGAGAGCGTGAGGATCGCCAGAAGTATCGTGATGCCGACGACAATCGGCACGAGGTAGCCGATGGCGACGGAGCCCGCGGCGAGCAGCACGAGCAGGATCGCCTCGGTCGAGTAGGCGACCGAAGAGAGCGCGTCGGACGAGAAGACCGCGAGCGCCGTCTTCTTACTCAGGCGCTCGTGCTGGGCCTGCTCGCTCGAAATAGGGTCGCCGACCAGCGCGCGCTTCAAAGATTTCCACATCGGTCTAACGAGGTCTCCTCGACTCCGCCGAACAAAAAGGCACGGAAGCGCTTCGGCCTCCGTGCCTCTCTCACAACAGTCGCGCGGCGTCGCCCTTCACCTTCGGCCTGCGAGGTTAGCTGACGGGCTCGGACTGAAGAAGTGTCCTACGCGCGCGCCCCCGCGCGGCGATTCGCCCCGTGCCCGCCGCACAAGGCCGGCCGGCGTTGGTTCCCCCGCGCCGCCCCGCGCGTCTCCGGCCGGGGCGACTTCGGCAGACGAATTTTCAACCGGAGGATGCTACTACCTCGCGCATAAGGAAGGGATAAAAGGTTCGTAAAGATTTTATAAGGAGGGGACGCCGCTCCACGTTCGGGTTAGTCGGACTTCCGAGGCCGGCGCCACGGCAGGCTCCACAGTCCGTGCGCCGAGAGGATGACGGAGAAGAGTCCGGTCACGCCTATCGCGAACAGCGTCCAGACGAAGAAGAGGTGCCCGCTGGAGTTGGCGAGGCTGCTGGTGACGCCGACACCCCTCCCCCTCATGTGGGCGAGGGGCACGACCAACGCAAAGAGCCCCCCGAGCAAGGTGATGACGTACCCCGACCGCCGCCCGGCCAGCACCAGCGTCCCGTACAGCCAGAAGACAAAGATGGGCACCGCGGTGAGGTTCGTGAGCGTTCCCGGCTCCATCCCCCGGACGATGTCGTCCGCCAGGTGAAGCGTGAAGAAGAGGATCGAGAGCAGGGACGCGATGGTTAACTGAAGGTTGTGTTTCATTCGTCCTCCTTACGCGAGCGGTTGAATGAAATGCACACGGCGCGCTACGCTCCGTCACCCCGCCCCGCACTGTACATGTAGGAGCGCTAGGTGTTCTTCTTGTACGACTAATTCCACGGAAAGGTTCGGCGGTGGAGTTGCAGCGCTCACTTCAGGCGTGAAGGGTTCTTGTATCAGACCGCTCAACGCGGTTCGGGCTCGCGCAGTTGTTTGAACAGAATCAGACCCAGCACGGCGGCGGCGACCAGGCCGAGGATGGCCCAGGTGAGGTCGCCGAGCAGGTCGCTCATCTCCTGGACGCGGTCGCTGAAGAGCTTCCCGAGCAGCACGTAGAGGGCGACCCACAGCGCCTCGCCCAGCACGTCGAAGAGGAGGAAGCGCGGCCAGGGGTATTCGCTCGCGCCCGCGGTGAGGTTGACGACGGGGCCGAGCGGCGTCAGCAGCCAGCGGCTCAGGAAGACGCCCAAGCCCCCGCGCCGCTTGAGCCACTCTTCGGCGTCCGCGATCTTCTGCTCGCCGCCGACGAGTCCGCCGAGGCGCCGCGTGAGGCGGCGGCCTCCCCAGCGCCCGACCGCGTAGCCGACCTGGTCGCCGAGGACGGCCCCCGCCGCCGAGAGCGCGAGCACGGGCCATAAGTCCAGCTCGCCTTGGTTGACGAACGAGCCGGCGGCCACGAGCAGCAGGCTCGCGGGCAGGGGGACGCCGGCCGAGCCGACCAGCAGCGCCCCGAAGAGCACGGGCAGCCCGTAGACGCCGAGCGTCGCCAAAAGGTAGTCGCTCAGATTCAACGCGTCTTGCCCCCGTCGGGCTGAGGCGGGGGCGGCGGGTACCGCTCCGGGTGCGCGCGGAACTCGCCGATGGCCTTCTCCAAGTCGGCCGTCAACTCTTCCAGGGGGCGGTTCTGTTCGCGCGCGACCTCTCTCAGCGGCCGCCTGTCGTGGGGCACGGGGGTCAGGTTGACGGCGCGGTAGAGGACGTGCGGCGGGACGCGGTAAGAGTGTGCGACGTAAGCGACGCTCATCCAGGGGCGGATGGCCTCGTCCCTGTGGCGGCTCCAGTAGACGGCGCGGCGGACGGTGCGCACGACGAAGAGACCGGCGACCGACGCCGCCAGCAGGAACGCTATCAGTATCAGCCAGCGCCGCCAGCCGAGCCTCTTCATCAAGTCTCCTTCAGAGCCCCTCCCGGTAAACTTCGCGGGTCGGCTCCTGGTACCGGCCGGTACCGTTGTTGCTCGACGCCGCACCCGGAATCTAGTACGATCCGAGCCATGTCAGTCGGCGCGACGTTGGCTTCGGGCGAAGGGTCGGCACAGGCGGGCGAGTACCGCGGACGCCTGCTGGAGGGGATGGCCGCGGCGCTCGACGAGAAGGGCTTCGCCGAGGTGACCATCGCCGACATCGCGCGCTTCGCGCGCGTGTCGAAGCGCACCTTCTACGAGCACTTCGACACCAAGCAGGACTGCCTGCTCGCCCTCTACGTCGCTTCGAGCGAGCGCGCCCTCGCCCGCATCGCCGCGTCCATCAACCCTTCCCTCGACCTCGACGCGCAGATCGCCCGGACGACCCAAGTCTACTTCTCTTCGTTGCAGGAGCACCCCGCCGTGCTGCGGACGCTGCTCGTCGAGATTCTGGCCGCGGGGCCGCGCGGGCTCGAAGTGCGCCGCCAGGTCAACCGGCGTTACGCCGAACTGCTCCGCAAGGTCGTCGCCTCCTCCAGGCCGAAGGGCGGCGGGAGGCACACCCTTTCAAGTGCGATGGCGATGGCGACCGTCGGCGGACTCAACGAACTCCTGCTCCAGGCCGTCGAGGGCGGCGACCTCACGCGCCTGCGCAGGCTCGCCCGGCCGGCCGCCGCACTGTTGCGGGCCGTCGTCGGTCGCTAGGACGCGCGCCCGGCCGCCTGCCCGACGACCCCCGCCGAGAAAGACTTCTCCGCCACCTTACGGACGAAGCTCGCGACCGCGTCCGGCGCGGTGAGCGGCAGCATGTGCCCGCCCTCGACCAGCTCAAGCTCGGCCCCCTCGATCATCGTCGCGACCTCGACGCCGTGCAGCCGGTGGTCGAGGACGCGGTCGCCCGTGCCGTAGAGGATGCCGACGGGGACTCGCAGCGCCCCGTAGCGTTCGACCAGCGCGGGCAGCTCGCCCTCAAGCGCCACGAGGTCTTCGGAGGCGGCGCAGAAACTCTTCGGCCGCAGTCCGAGGAGCCCGCCGCCCGCGGTCGCGTAGTCGGCGGGGACGGCGTCCGGCCCGAAGAGCGTGTCGAGCACCGGCACGCTGCGGAGGATGGAGGCCGGCGTGGCGACCGTCCACGCTACGACCTTGCGAAGGGCGCGCGAGGTGATGATGAGACGCTTGAAGACGGGCGGCACAGTCTCCTGCACGTTTGCGAGCGGCGCGATGAGGGCCAGGCCGCTGACCTGCTCCGGGTGTTCGAGCGCGACGGCGAGCGCGACCGCGCCGCCGAGGGAGTGGCCGACGAGCAGAGGACGTTCGAGCCCCAGGGCGTCGATGAAGGCCGAGACCGTCTCGGCTTGCGAGCGCACGCGGGCGCTGGCGCGCGGGGCTCTGGTTGACTCGCCCGACCCCGGGCGCTCCATCAAGACGACGTGAAACTCGCCCGCGAGCCGTTCGAGCAGCGAGTGCGTGAAGACGCGCATCGAGGCGCCCAGCCCGTGGATGAGAAGCAGCGTCGGGCCTGTGCCGCGTTCGAGGTAGTGGACGCGCGCGCCGCCGACTTCAATGAATCGGCCGAGGGGCGGGAGGGCCGCGCCCACGCGGCGCGCGGTGTGGGCCGTGAAGAGGACGAGCGCGCCGACCGCGCCGAGGGCGAGTAGCCCGACGAAGACTGTGACCTGAAGCGTCATCTTCTCACTCTCGGCGCGAGCACCGTGCGCTCAGCCGTGCACCGCCTCCTCCCGCTCAAGACTGCGCGCGCCCGGCGCCGCCTCGAACTCCATCGTGCCGTCGTCCACGCGCCCGTAGCGCATCATCGAAAGGTCTTTCACGTAGTTCTGGTGGAGGCGCCACGGCGTCTTCGAGCCCTGATGCGGCAGCGCGTGCAGGGCGCGCCGGACGTAGCCCGAGGTGAAGTCGATGACCGGCTCCTCCTTCACGTCGGGGTCTCTCACGCGCGGCGTGCAACGGGCGTAGCCGCGGCGCTCCATGTGGTTGAGGAGCCTGCACACGTACTCGGCCGTGAGGTCGCACTTCAGCGTCCAGGACGCGTTCGTGTAGCCGACGGCGAAGGCGAGGTTCGGGACTTCGCTGAGCATCATCCCCTTGTAGACGAACGTCGAGGGCAAGTCCACGGGCGCGCCGTCAACGAAGAGCGGCAGGCCGCCCATGAGCTTCATCACGAGCCCCGTGGCCGTCACGATGACGTCGGCGTCGAGCCGCGCGCCGGACTTGAGCAGCAGGCCGGCCTCCGTAAACGTCTCGATCTGGTCTGTGACCACCGACGCACTGCCCCCGCGTATCGCGCGGAAGAGGTCGGAGTTGGGGACGAGGCACAAACGCTGATCCCAGGGGTTGTACCGCGGCGTGAAGTGCTGCCCGGCGTACTCCTCCCCGAGCTGGCGGCGCACCCCTTTCGCCACCAGCCGCTTGAAGAGTTCGGGCCGCCCCCGGGCCAGTTTGTAGAAGAACATCCCCAGCAGCACGTTCTTCCAGCGCGTGAGCGCGTAGGCGGTACGGGCCGGCAGCCGCCGGCGGAGCAAGTTAGCTATCTTATCTTCTGCGGGCCGCGAGACGACGTAGGTCGGCGAGCGCTGGAGCATGGTGACGTGCGCCGCGCGCTCGGCCATCGCGGGGACGAGCGTGACGGCGGTCGCCCCGCTGCCGATGACCACCACGCGCTTGCCCGCGTAGTCGAGTTCTTCGGGCCACTTCTGCGGGTGCACCAAAGTCCCTCGGAAGCTTTCGACGCCGGGCCACTCGGGCGTGTAGCCGTTCTCGTAGTCGTAGTAGCCCGTGCAGAGGTAGAGGAAGTCGCAGGTCAGGCGGACGGCCTCGCGGCCCGGGCCGGTCTCGGCCTCCACCGTCCAGCGCGCGTCCGCGGAAGACCAGGAGGCGCGCGTCACGCGGTGGTGGTAGCGAATCGCCTTGTCCACGCCGAACTCGGCGGCCGTCTCGCGGATGTAATTGAGGATGGCCGGGCCGTCGGCGATGGCCTTCGCGTCGCGCCACGGCCGGAACCTGTAGCCGAGCGTGTACATGTCGGAGTCCGAGCGGATGCCCGGGTAGCGGAAGAGATCCCACGTCCCGCCCATCGCGCCCCGCCCCTCCAGGATGGCGAAACTCTTCCGGGGGCACTCCGCCCGCAGGTGGCAGGCCGCGCCGATCCCCGACAGCCCGGCCCCCACCACTAACACGTCTAAATGCTCCACGCCCGGCCCCCTCACCTTAGCGAAAGTAACTCCCGCGTCGCGCGGCGACCCGCCGCCCCGAGTTGCGGTATTCGACGGTATCCGCCGCCCGTGGTACTGTCAAGTACCATGCGTAAAGGTCGCGGCCGCAGGCGGCGCGTGGGCGGCGCCCCGGTTGGTATTTAAGAACGCACGGCAATAGAATGTCCGTCCACGGTCGGCGAAGATGTCGCGTCAGAACAAGGAAGAGAGAGTGAACGGCGGTGCGGACGGCCGCCCCTCCCTCGCCGCCCTTTTGGCCGCGGCGGGCCGAGACTTCTACGGGCGCGGCTGGGTGCTCGGGACGAGCGGCAACTTCAGCGCGGTGGCGAGCACAGACCCTCTGCGGCTGCTGGTCACGGCCAGCGGGGCGGACAAGGGGGCGCTCACGCCCGCACACATCCTTGAGATCGACGCGCGCGGCGAAGTCACACAGGGCAGCGGGCGGCCTTCGGACGAGACGCGGCTGCACCTCACGGTCGTGCGCGCGCGCGGGGCGGGCGCCGTCCTGCACACGCACTCCGTGTGGAGCACGCTCCTCTCCGAAGCGTTTGCACGGGACGGGCGACTCGTCATCGAGGGGTTCGAGATGCTGAAGGGCCTCGCGGGGGTTCGGACGCACGCGCACCGCGAGACGCTCCCCGTCATCGAGAACTCTCAGGACATGGACGTGCTCTCGCGCTCTCTCGAAGGGGCGTTGACGAGATACCCGGAGGCGCACGGCGTCCTGCTGCGCCGCCACGGGCTCTACACGTGGGGGCGCGACCTGGCCGAGGCGAGGCGGCACGTCGAGATTCTGGAATTCCTGCTCGAGGTCTTGGGGCGGGAGCACTGCGCGGGCCTTGCTCGCCCGCCGGTCAAAGAGGAGAAGTGACGTGGCAATCGTCAGCATACCCGAAGAGCACAGGACACTGACGGACGAGGCGGAGATTCGCCGACACCTGGCGGACGTCGGCGTCTGCTACGAGCGCTGGGAGCCGGCGCACGCACTGGCGGACGACGCGCCGCCGGAGGAGATACTCGCGGCTTACGCGGCGGAGGTCGAGCGGCTCAAGGCGCGCGGCGGCTACGTGACGGCCGACGTGATCGACGTCGGCCCGCAGACGCCCGGCCTCGAAGAGATGTTGGCGAAGTTCAAGCGCGAACACCGGCACGAAGAGGACGAGGTGCGGTTCGTCATCAGCGGGCGCGGGCTGTTCCACCTCCACCCCGAGGGCGGGCCGGTCACGTGCGTCGAGGTCGGGCCGGGCGACCTGCTCTCCGTGCCGCGCGGGATGCGGCACTGGTTCGGCCTCTGCGCCGACCGCCGCATCCGCGCCATCCGGCTCTTCCAGGACGCGGCCGGCTGGGCGCCGCATTACACCGGGAGCGGCGCCGAGCGCGACTACCAGCCGGTCTGCCTCGGGCCTTCCTACGCGCCGCCGCGTCTCGGCGCCGCGTGAGCTTGAACCTCTTCATGGCGGAGCAGCAGACACGGGCCGTCCTGCTCGACATCGAAGGGACGACCACGCCCTTCGAGTTCGTCTACGATGTCCTCTTCCCTTTCGCGCGCCGGCACGTCAGGGAGTTCATCAGTCAGCAACGGCACTCGGCCGAAGTGCGCGCCGACTTGGAAGCATTGAAGGCGGAGCGCCGCGCGGACGCTGAGGCCGGGCGCGGGCCGACCGAGTGGCGTGAGGATTCGGCCGACTCGCAGGTCGAAGCGGCGACCGCGTACGTCCACTGGCTGATGGATCAGGACAGGAAATCGACGGCCTTGAAATCGCTACAGGGGAAGGTCTGGGAGGACGGCTACCTGAGCGGAGAGCTGAAGGGGCAGGTCTACGCGGACGTGCCGCCCGCCTTCGAGCGCTGGCGCGCGCAGCGCAGAAGCATTTACATCTTCTCTTCCGGCAGCGTCCTCGCGCAGAAGCTGCTCTTCGCACACACGGACAGGGGCGACCTGACCGGATACCTTCAGGGCTACTTCGACACCAACACGGGCGCGAAGAACGACCGCGCCAGCTACGAGCGCATCGGCGCGGCAATTAACTCAACCGCGGCCGAGGTGCTGTTCGTCTCGGACGTGACGGCCGAACTCGACGCCGCGCGCGACGCGGGCACGGGGACGGCGCTCTGCGTGCGGCCCGGCAGGCCCGCGCCGGAGCCGCGTGGTCATGTCATCGTCAACACCTTCGACGTTATCTTCCCTTAATCGACGAGGAGGCTTTGATGGCCGAAGCAGAGAGTGTCGGCGGGCACGGACGAATTGACGGCGGAGACGGCGACCACCGCGCGGCGGTTCTCGCCGGCTTTTTGGGGTGGACGCTCGACGCCTTCGACTTCTTCCTCGTCGTCTTCACGCTGACGGCGATAGCCAAAGATTTCGGGAAGTCGGACGCGGAACTCGCGCTCACCCTCACCGTCACGCTCGCCTTCCGCCCGGTCGGGGCTTTCATCTTCGGCCTGCTGGCCGACCGCTACGGGCGGCGGCTGCCGCTGATGATCGACCTCGTCTTCTACTCGGTCGTCGAAGTGCTCTCGGGGTTCGCGCCGAACTACACGACCTTCATCATCCTGCGCGCGCTCTTCGGCATCGGGATGGGCGGCGAGTGGGGCGTGGGCGCGTCGCTCGCGATGGAGAAGGTGCCGCCGCGCCTGCGCGGGGTGCTGTCGGGACTTCTGCAAGAGGGCTACGCGGTCGGGTATCTTTTGGCGGCCGTCTGCTACTTCTTCATCTTCCCGCGGTGGGGCTGGCGCCCGCTCTTCTTCATCGGCGGCCTGCCGGCGCTCCTCACGCTCTACGTGCGCTTCGGCGTGAAGGAGTCGGAGGTGTGGGAGCGGACGCGCCACGCCACCTGGGGCGAGCTGGGGCGCGGCATCGCGTCGCACTGGAAGACGTTCCTGTATCTCACGCTCTTGATGACGATGATGAACTTCGCCTCGCACGGGACGCAGGACATGTTCCCGACATTTTTACAACGCGACTGGGGCTTCTCGCCGCAGGCGCGCTCGGCGATCACGGCCGTCTCGATGGTCGGGGCGATAGCGGGCGGGATTCTCTTCGGGCTGCTGTCAGACCGCTGGGGCCGCAGGCGCGCGATGGTGCTGGCGTTCGCGCTGGCGATCCTGGTGATTCCGCTGTGGGCGTTCGCGCCGACGCTGGCGCTGCTCGTGGCGGGCGCGTTCCTGATGCAGTTCATGGTGCAAGGCGCGTGGGGCGTCATCCCGGCGCACATCACGGAGCTTTCGCCCGACTCGGTGCGCGGCTTCCTGCCGGGCTTCGCCTACCAGTGCGGCGTGCTCATCGCGGGCTCGGTCGCCTACATCGAGGCGGTCTTCGCCGAGCGCACGACCTACGCGCGCGCGATGGCGCTCGTGGCCTTCGTCGTCTTCACGGTCGCGGCAATCGTGGCCGGGCTCGGGCGCGAGCGGCGCGGCATCACCTTCGGTTAAGGTCTGCTCTTGCCCGGGCGGGGCGGCGCCATCCGTAAAAGCATCTGCGTCCCGGCGTCCAGCTTCACGTTCTTGCCCTTGCTGCTGAAGACCGTGACGGGGGGCGGCACCATCAGGCGCCAGGAGAGGTCGAGCCCGTCATAGCCGACGGTGCCTTGCGAATCCTCCTTCAGCAACAGAGGCTCCTTCGTGCGACCCTGCAATTCCGCCGCCTGCACCTCGGCCGTGCTTGAGGCTTTGCTGCTATGCGGCAACTCTCCCGCGCCGGCGGTGCCCCCGGGGTTCGCGGCGACCATCTTCTGCTCGCCGGAATGCAACATCCCGTAGGTGGGATCGTCGGCGAGGGACTTGTCCCGCGGCGCCGCCACCGCGACGATGATGGCCTGCAAGGGCAGTTCGGCCCCGTCCTTCGTCAACGCCTTGTCGATGACGACCCACAGCGCCGACCGCTCGGAGCCCGCGCCCTTCACCTCGACCTCCGTGATACGCCCCGACAGCTTCGAGCCCTTCGGGATGACCAACTCGCCATCGACCACGACATCGCTGATCGTGCGGAGGGTCAACTCCTGCCCGGCGGCCGCGCTCTTCGACTCGGCGGATTTCGTGAGGACGGCGAACACGACGCTGACCGGCGGGGGCGCGGCCCCGGTCTGCGCCGCGGCCGAGGCCGCACAGGCGAGGGCGAGCGCCGCCAACACGCAACCATACTTTTTCAAGTTCCACCTCCTTCAAGGGAAACATTCCGGCGACCTTCTACCTGTCTAATACCGACTTGCAAATCGAAATAAGGTATCTCTTCGCTGGGAGCGCCGGCATCCCTGCCCGCCATGAGCGCGAAAGCGCGAAAGCTGTGAGACTTTATGTCTCAACGTTGAGGTGAAGCGAAAGGCGGGAAGCGTGCCGGGGCACGCTTTGGCGGGCAGGGATGCCCGCGCTCCCAGCTTGAGGAGCCTTATTCTATTTCGCAAGTTGGTATAAGCGGTCTGGCGAGCGGGTCTGCGATATTCTCCGGTCGCCGGGATAGAGTCCACACCCGCCGAAGTCATTTCTACAGCCGCCGGAATAACCTCAACACCTGCCGGGGCCGTTTCCACAGCCGCCGGAACAATCTCTACACTCGTCGGGGGCGATTTGTGCATTAATTTTATTTATGCTGCGGCTGTTTGTATAAATCCTACAGTTGTCGGGATGAACTCTACGTCCGCCGGCGTACACTCTGCATAAGTTTTATTTATCCTGCACGCATTTGTATAAATCCTACAGTTGTCGAGGTCATCTCTACACTTGTCGGAGCCATCTCCACAGCCGCCGGAATGAACTCTACACGCGCCGGGACGACCTCGACAGCCGCCGAAGTCGTCTCTACACGCGTCGAGGGAGTCTCGACAGGGGTCGGCGGGGTTTCGACGGGCGGCGGGTGGAGCGCGGCGCCCACGTCACTTGACTTCGCCCGGGTCGATGTCGGCCGGCTTGATGTCGGCGGGGATGAAGCTGCGGTCGATCAGCTCGCTCATCGGGACGGGCTTTTCGAGCAGGCCGAGCTTGAGGGCGAGGTCTTCAATCTTCTGGAGGTCTTCGTCCGAGGGCGTCAGCATGCGGTAGCTCACGCGGTCGGGCGGCTGCGTGAGCACGTACCTGACGACCTTCTCGTCCTGCCGGAAGTAGGGCGCGGCGACGCGCGCGGCCTCGGGGCGGTGCGTCTCGGCCCACTCGCCCGACTCGGCGATGCCGCGCACCAAATCCCTGACCACCTCGGGGCGCTCGCGGATGAGCTTCTCGGTGACGACGAGGCAGCAGGAGATGAAGTGCGGCCAGATGTCCTTGACGTGGTAGAGGACGCGCCCCGTGCCGTCCAGCTCGGCCTTCGCCGCGTGCGGCTCGCCGACGAAGTAGGCGTCGATGGCGCCGGCCGCCAGCGCGCCGGGCATGTCGGGCGGCGGTATCTCGACGAAGTTGATCTCGTCGGGCGCGATGCCGCTGTCCTCCATCAGCTTGCGGATGACGAGGTGCTGGTTGCTGAAGCGGCTGGGGATGGCGAAGGTCTTGCCGCGCAGGTCGCGCAGGGATTGGGCGGGGCTGTCCTTGCGCACGATGACGGTCGAGCCGTCGCGGTGGCCGAGGTAGACGATCTTAATCGGCACCCCCTGCTCGCGCAGCTTCATCGCGAGCGGCACGACCATGAAGGTCGCGTCCAAGCGCCCCGCCTTGACCGACTCGACGACCGTCGGGAAGTCCGTGAACCTTTGCGACTCGAACCGAGTCGTCGTGCTAGTCCGTGACGCGAAGTCCGTGACGGGGCACGTCAGGTGTCAGGTGACGGGCAGGAAGCCCACGGCCAGATGCTCGCGCGCCGAGTCGCCCCCGCCGACGCCCGCGCCGCGCCGCCGCAGCCCCGAGAAGCGCAGCAGGCCGAGCCCGCCGATCAAAACCAAAACCCCCAGCGCGACGAGTGCGATCCTGGTGCGTGTCATCGAATCCAATCCTCTGGTTCTGTTCCGGTTCTGACCACTATCCTTATCAGCCGGGCCACGCAGACGCCTCGGGCGCGCCGACCGATTCCCCCTCGCCTTTGGGGCCTTCGCCGTCGAAGTCGTGCGGGAGCGAGAGGCGTTCGAGGATGCTCTTCATCGTGGCGCGCAGGGCCGGGGAGGTCACGTCCCGCGGGCGCTCGCCTTCGGGGCGCAGCTCGCAGAGGACGTGCGCCGGGCGCTCCGAGAGGACGAGGACGCGGTCGGCCAGCAGCACCGCCTCCTCGATGTCGTGCGTGACGAGGACGACCGCGACGGGCCGCTCCGAGAGCACCCGCGTCAGCTCGGCGCGCATGCGCGCGCGCGTCTGGTAGTCGAGCGAAGAGAACGGCTCGTCCATCAGCAGGACGCTCGTGTCGCCCGCGAGCGCGCGCGCCAACTCGACGCGCTGGCGCATCCCGCCCGAGAGCTGGTGCGGGTAGTGGCGCGCGAAGCCTTGCAGGCGGATGAGCTGTAAGAGGCGCGCCAGGCGCTCTTCGCGCGAAGCCTTCTCGGCGACGTGGCGCAGCCCGAGCGCGATGTTCTCCGAGACCGTGAGCCAGGGCAGGAGCCCGTCCTGCTGATAGATCATGCGCGTCGAGCCGCGCCGCTCGACCGCGCCGGCCTCGGGCCGGTAGAAGCCCGAGAGCAGGCGCAGCAGCGTCGTCTTCCCGCAGCCCGAAGGCCCGACGAACGCGACCACCTCGCCGGGCGCGACCTCGAAGCCGATGCGGTCGAGGACGGGCGCGCCGCCGAAGGAGTGCGACACCTCTCTGACGGCCAGGACGCTAGTGCTCATAACCCCACCGCACGCCGGGCAGCTTCGAGAGCAGAGAGAGGAGCCAGTCGAGGAGCGCGCCGGTCAGGCCGATGACGATCATCCCGCAGACCAAGAGGTCGAGCCGCAGGCCGTTGCGCGCGTCCCAGATGGCGAACCCGAGCCCGTCGCGCCCGGCGATCATCTCGGCCGCCACCAGCACGAGCCAGGCCACCCCGCCCGCCACCCTCAAGGCCGTGATGACCTGCGGCATGACGGCCGGCAGCGTGATGCGCGTCAGCAGCTCCGTCCCGCGGAAGCCGTACTCGTGCGCGACCTGGAAGTAGACGGCCGGCACCTCGGCCACGGCCGCCAGCGTGGCGAGCACGAGCGGGAAGAAGGTCGCCATGAAGATGAGGAAGACGACCGGCGCGTCGCCGATGCCGAACCAGAGGATGGCGAAAGGTATCCAGGCCAGCGGCGAGAGGCTGCGGAAGAAGTTGACGGTCGGGAGCAGCGCCGCGCGCCAGCGCGGGCTGTGGCCCAGCGCCAGCCCCAAAGGGATGCTCGTCACCACGGCGAGCGTGTAGCCCGCGGCGACGCGGAAGAGCGACGCGACGAGGTCGTCGGCCAGACGGCCCGTCCTCACCTCCTCGCCGAGCCCCGCCGCCACCTCCCCCGGCGTGGGCAGCGCCGAGGGCGGGAAGAGCCCCGCCCTGGAGAGCAGCCACCACAGCCCCAGCCCCCCGACGAGGCAGGCGGCCGCGAGCAGCGAGGCTTGTGCGTAAGAGACCGGCCGCGCGTTCTTCATCCCGTCGTCCACTCTTCGTCCCCTGTTCGTCCCCCGGCCGCCCCAGACCCCTACGCCGTGACCGTGACCGGCGCCGGCTCCGGCTTGGCGGCCGGCGCGATCAGGTTGTACGCGGCGATGGCGGCGCCGCGGACGGCACAGACCAGCATCACGCTGTAGAACATCGTGTACTGCACGTGCAGCACCAGCAGCAGAGAGTAGGCGCAGGCGATCCCGGCCCCGAAGAGGATTTGACTCCTGAGCCGGCCGGGCGAGGTCTGCGGGTCGGTAATCATGTAGAGCGTGAAGAGCACCATCGGGATGCCGGTCAGGATCACCAGCTCCGCCGCGATAGGCCCGTTGAAGAGCCACGCCCGGAAGACGCCGAGGGCGATGAAAGTGACGAGCCACGACCCGACCGTCGGCAGCCGCCCCGTGAAGAGCAGGTTCAGGCGGAACCCGAGCACGACGATGACGAGCGGCAGGATGATGTCCCAGGGCCCGTGGATGTCGATGGTGAAGCTCCAGGGGAGCACGCCCGTCCACTGGTAGGCGATGAGCACCACCGCGATGGCGAAGTTCGAGGGGTTCATGAAGTGCTGGAGCCGTCCGTTCTGGCGCACCCGCAGGACGTACTTCGACCCGATGGCGAGCGCGACCGTGAAGGCCATGATCCAGAGCCGACGGTTGAAGTACATCAGGAAGGAGAGCGTGATCGAGGTCATGTGCGCCGAGAGCAGGAAATCCACGAGCTTGAGTTTGCCGCCGCCCGCGAAGCCCGGCTTGACGCCGTTGGCCCGCGCGTCAACCCACTCGAAGAAGAGCGCGCACGCGTAGCCCGTGCCCAGCGCGACGAAGACCTGCGCCAAAGGCTGCTCGAAGCCGAGCACCGTGTGGCCGAGAATCGTAAAGATGGTGGCGAACGTGGCGGACATCCTCAGTCCGTTCCGCGGGTCGCGTTTCTGACGCGGGGCGCTCATTGGTTCCCTCCCTGAGAAGCTGCCAGTACGACGGTGTGGTAGCCGGGCGCGAGCTTGAGCGCGTCCTGGTGGAGAGCGCCCTTCAGGTCGCGCCACGTGACGCGCACCGTGATCGCGGCGTTGGCGTCGGTGCGGCCCAGCCCGAAGAGGACTTCCGGGCTCCGCTGACCCGAGTGGCCGTTGCCGCCGTCCACCTGCCGAATCTGTTTGTGCCCGTCCGGCGTCTCGATTTCGACGAACGCCCCGATGGCGGGCGTGCCCTCGCGCCAGGCAGGGTGCCCGTCGTGGGCGGTGGTGGCCGCGGGGGCCGGCGCGCCGCCCGCCGCGGGGAGCAGCAGGTGCAGGCCGAGGAAGCTGTTGCCCGAAGCCTTGTTCTTGATGTAGTCCGAGTCCTCCCAGAAGTTGGCGTAGACCATCTCGGGGTAGCCGTCGCCGTCCACGTCCGCGACCGCGATGCCGCGCGTGGCCGGCTTGAGGTCTGGGAAGAGCGTCGCCGAGAGGTCTGCGTAGAGCCCGCCGCGGCTGCGCACCCAGAAGGGGTTCGGGAACGAGCCGTCAACGTCCGAGCCGACGTAGAACGTCGGCCAGGACTTCTGGTACCTCACGAAGGCGTCGTTGCCGCCGCCGACCTGCGCGAGGTCGGGCCAGCGGTTCTTCGTGCCCTTGACCAGCCCCGTGGCCTGCACGATCTCCAGCACGCCGTCGTTGTCGAAGTCTTCGAAGCGCGCGTCCCAGGCCCACGCGCTGTGCGCGACGCCCACGTCGCTGGCGCGGTCTTCGTAGGGCGCGATGCCCGACTTGAGTTTGTCCTGCTGCCCCGTGCTGACCCAGAGGAAGTGGCTCTCCTGGAGGGCGAAGGGCGAGCCGATGTTGCTGACGAACATGTCGAAGACGCCGTCGTCGTTGATGTCGCCGAAGTCGATGCTCATGCCCTTGAACGAGTCGTGCCCCAAGACCATCGACGACGGGCGGAAGAAGCCGCTCTCGCCGTGCAACTCCTGAAACCTGACGACGCCGGGGCGCGAGTGGTTCAGGAGGAGTTGGTCGGGGCCGAAGTCGTTGGCGACGTAGATGTCGGAGAGCCCGTCGCGGTCGAGGTCGGCCGCGCCGACCGCGAGCGTCCAGGCCCGCGCGCTGTCGTCCGGGAACACGTCGCCCGCGTCGCGGTAGGCGGCCGAGGGCGCCGCGCCGGTCTCGCTGCGTGTGTAGAGGAAGATGCGATTCTTGCCGCCGTTGCGCGCGCGCGTGAAGTCGCTGTTCATCTCGAAGTGGCGATCCGAGTTGGCGTCGGTGATCTCGGCGCCGTCGGGGTAGTAGTTGCCGACGAAGATGTCCTGGTGGCCGTCGCCGTCGATGTCGGCGAACGTCGCGGTGGCCGTCCACCAGCGCTCCTTGAGGCCGGGGACGAGTTCCGTCACGGCGTAGGAGGCCATCGAGGGCGGCGCGTGCGGGCTGAGTCCGGGGTCGGCGCGGCGCAGGAGCAGGAGCGGCGGCCGGCCGTAGAAGGCAACGAAGATGTCTTCGAGCCCGTCCTCGTTCATGTCGGCGATGCGGCAGACGCTCGGGTGCTCGGTCACGCGGTCGAAGAGCGGCCCGAAGTCCACCTCGAAGGGCGCGTAGCGGTCGCCCGTGCCCGGCACCGGCCCGACCGTCATGCTCTTGGTGCGCACGTCGGTCAGGCAGAGGTCGTTGGGCAGCCCGTCGCCGTCGAGGTCGCCGAGCGCGGCCGAGGCGCCGACCTGGTAGAAGTAGAAAGGCATGTGCGCGGCCGTCTTGTTGACCGGGAAGACGACCCCGCCGGGCGGCATCGGCGCCTCCGGGAGCGTCTGCACGCTGAACCGGAACGTGGTCGCGAGCCGCGCCGCCTCGTCCGCCGAGACGCCCGGCAGGCGCGCCAGGAAAGCCAGGACGCCCACCACGCCGATGACGGCGGCCAATATTTGAATGTTCTGTTTTCTCGGCCCGGGTTTTTTGTCAGACATAATACTTCGTTCTTCCCGGCCTCCTGCGGAGGCTTTCGTGTGTCAGCTCTGCGCCCGGAAGGGGCCGCCCGTCCGCCGGGGCCGCGCCCATTCCATCTTCCAACGCGAACCCCGTACGCCCGCCGCCCGGCGGACGCCGCGCAGTCGCCGAAGTCCCCGCCCCACGGCGGAGGCTACCCGGCGACCAGGCGAGAAAAATTCGTAGCCAGGCCCCAGCCCGTGAGGGTCGTCCAAAAGAGCAATAGCAGGAACATGGTGCCGCCGGTAAAGAGGAACACGGTTCGGACTGCCTCTCTGGGCACGGGCGACTGAACGTCCAGGGGCGGATCAGCGGCCGCCCGGCGCCGGGCCAGCCCCTCAAGTATCGCGGTTATCCGCGTGTCGCAAGCGAGCATGTGATTACGAATGTAGTAGGTGGAGGCTGTCGCCATCAGATCGAGCACGATGAAGACGCCGAACAGCAAGGGCGCGAAAGGCGGCAGGGGGCCGTTGTGCGTAAAGAGCCAGCCCACGCCCAGGCCGTTGACGGTGAGCATCAGGGTGAACCACCCGAAGTACACTTGCCCCCCTGACCGCGCCCAGTTGTTGATCTCATCCATCTCCTTGAGTTGCAGCGGATTCGGTGACTCCGTGCGTTGCGCCGGGTTCGGGCTGTCGGGCTCGGACGCGCGCCCCGGGCCGCAGGGCAGCGGGTCGCCGCCGCGCTCCGTTTCCTGACGCCGCCCGGGCTTCTTGTCCGACAAGATGCCTCGCTCTTCTCCACCTCGTTCGGAGGCTCTCAAGGTTTCACCATCACTTCGTCGGGGATGAGGCCGCAGGCGTCGGTGTCGGCGTCGGCGTCGGCGTCGCAGTTGGTGTTAGCGTCGCAGTCGGAACCGCGGATGCCGGAGACTGCCCCGCCGCGCGAGAAATTGCGGCCATGCCCCAGCCCATGAGATACACCCAGAAGAGGATCAGCATGAACAGGGCGGCAAGGGAAAAATAGAAGACGGTGTTGATCGCCAGCACGGGCATGGGAGATTGCACGTTCTGGCCGCTCCCGTTCTGCTCATTCAGCGCCTTAAGCACGTCTGCCATCCGCTCGCCGGAAGCGAGCATGTAGGAGCGGACGAAGATGACGACGACCGCCGACGCGAGGTTGAGCATGATGAAGAATATGAAGATCACGTTGGCGAAGTCGGGTATGCCCCCGTTGCGCGTGAAGAGCCAGCTCATGCCGAGGCCGTTGAAGACGAGCATCAGCATGAACCAGCCGAAGTAAAGTTTGGCCCCCAGCCGCGCCCAGTTGTTGGCCTCTTCCAACTCGCTCATGGCTACCTGGTTTGGTCTGGCGGCCCCGGCCATCTGCACGGAGCCGAGGAGCACCAGGTGGCCGCGCGTCAGATCAAAACGCTGCGCGGGCAGTGTCATCGTGGCCGGGCGGTGTTTGTTACGCATGCTTGGTTACCGTTCTGCGGCCTTCAGACTTTCCCGCCCCCCGACAGGGACGCTTTGCGGACGGCCTCCGGGCTCGGGACGTAGACGTTACGGGCCAGGCCGAGCGCCTGAAGCACCCGGATGCTGTACCACGCGGGATCCCACTGGTACCAGCGGAGCCCGTGGCGGGCGGAGTGCGGGTGCGCGTGGTGGTTGTTGTGCCAGCCCTCCCCGTGGATGACGAGCGAGACGAGGACGTTATTCACCGAGCCGTCTGTCCCCGGCGTCTTGAACGGCCGCGTCCCCCACCGGTGGCAGACCGAGTTGATGAAGCCGAACGCGTGCAGCAGCGCGACACGGTTCAGCAACCCGACCCAGACCAGAAAGCACGTGGCGTTGTACCAGTCGAACCGGAAGGGCGCCCCCCCGAGCCCGCCGACCACGCCCCCCACGGCGAAAGAGCCGGCCAGCAGCCCGAGGCAGGCGGCGTAGTCGAGCCTTTCGTCGTCAAGGAATTGGTAGAATTTGTCGTGGACGAGTTCCGGCGTCCACTTCCTGTAAATCTCCTTGTCCCACACGTCGCGGCGGCGGCGCTGGTTCCAGCCGAAGTGGACGTGCCAGAGCCCCTCGCGCGGGGTGTGTGGGTCGCGGCCCGGCGCGTCGCTGTACCGGTGGTGCAGGCGGTGCATCGCCACCCAGAAGATGGGGCCGCGCTGGATGGCGAGGTAGCCGCAGCTCGCGATCACGTACGCGAGCCACCGGGGCACCTCGAAGGAGCGGTGCGCGAACAGGCGGTGGTATCCCAGCGTCAGCCCCAGGCTCGTGACCATGTAGAAGGCCAGGAAGGCGGCGATGGCCGAGCGCGAGTAGAAGTAGAAGGGGAGGACGCAGGCCAGCACCGTCGTGGTCAGGTTGACCACCGTGAACGGGATGTCCAGCCGCGTCTCCTTCAGTTCGACGGGCGCCGCGCCGATGCTCGATGTGATTGTGTTGCTCATAATGCTTGCGAATGGCTGTCCGCCCCTCGGGTCGTCGCCCCTACGGCCGGACGCGTCGGTAGACTAAGAAGGACGCGATCAGGAAGAAGAGCCCCGAGAAGAACTTGGTCGCGTTCCCGCTGTAGGACGCGGTCGGGGTGTTGCGCGCCGGCGTGCCGGACGGCGCGGGACTCGCCCTGGGAGACGCCCCGGGAGATGCCCCGGGAGTCGCCCCGGGAGTCGCCCCGGAGTTCGGCTCGGGGGTCGGCGCGTAGGTCGGCGCCAACTCCTCCCTGTAGTCGGGGCTCACCTGCTTCTCGAAGAAAGGCTCCATCGACTTCAAGAGACTCCGCCGCCGGGCGTTCTCCTCCGGCGTCAGGTTGGGAACGTCGTCGATCACCTTCATGTACTCGACGATGGCCCGGCGGTCGTCCTCGGACAGCAGCGGCCCGATGACGCCCGGCTTGGCCGGGTCGCCCTGCTTGGCGCTGAATTCGTGCCCCGCGTTCGAGTTGCCCGCCTTGCTCACGTCGTACTTGAAGCCGCGGTCGAACCACCCGGACTCGAAGCCGAGCTTGTCGGGCTCGAACTCGGTGTTGCCGATGTAGAAGGAGGTGCTCCGCTCGCTCACCGGGCTCAGCAGTTGGTGCATGTTCAGCACCGAGTGGTTGTGGAGGTACGGGGCCGTCGCCCAGTAGCCGGCCATGGGCCTGGCGGGGTAGGCGAGCGGCGCCCTGAATTTGTTCGCCCGGAAGCCTTCCATCGTGCGCCGGCCGAGTTCGGCGTTCGGGAAGACGCCGGCCTTGACCCACTCGTCCATCAGGGGTTGGTTCCGCTGGAACCACCAGTTCATCGTGTTCGTCGTCACGAACTCAAGGCCGTTGCCGATGCCGAAGCCGAGGTTCGACTTGGTCGGGTCGGCGAACGGGCTCCGCGCGAACGCGTCGCGGAAGGTGCCGTTGCCGGGCGACATCGTCCCGACCCGCGCGGCGAAATCCCTCGCGTCGTTCGGGTCGGTTCCCATCACGTCCTGCTTGTAGAGCGGGAGCTGGTAGAGCGGCGCGTCGTTCTTGCAGTTCGCGTCCTTCGTCGGGTCGCAGGGCGTGGTGCCGGGGGGCGGCACCTCCTTCACGGGCGAATGGCAGCGCGCGCACAGCCCCTTCTGGTTGGCGATCCGCTCCTCGTTGCAGGTCACGCCGGTGTCGCCGCCGCAGTAGAGTTCGTCGCCCGGTTTGCGCGGGTTGGCCCAGGTCGCCTCCTCGTACAGGTAACGGCCCCGCTCGACCAGCTTCGGGTCAACGTCCCCGAAAATCTCTTTCGGCCAGCGCGGGTGCTGCAAGACGGAGAGCAGGGTCTCGATCCAGAACAGCTTCTCCATCGGGTGCGTCGAGCGGAACAGCTTCGTCGGGTCGGGGTTCGTGATGTCAACGATCACGTTCACGCCCCACGACTCGGTGACGTTGCGGCCGAGCGGCTGGCGGATGGCGGTGGTGGACTGCACCCAGTCGTAGTCGTGCGTGTACCAGAGCGGCGGGAAGCTCACCGGGCCGCTGCTCTTCCGCGTGTTCGAAGGGTCGAGCACCGAGAACTGGCCGTTGCCGCCCCGGCCCAGCGCGTCGGTTCGGCCCGGGCCTTCCACGGTCCCGTACGTCTGATTCTTGATGGCCTTGATCGCGTCACTAATCAGGGGCCACTTCGAGTAGTCGTCGATCTCCTTCTTTAACTTCTCCCTCTCCTCGGAAGTGTCCGGCCTCCCCTCGGCCTTCAGCACCTTGGCGGCGAACCGGTCGAATTTCGTCGGCAGCAGGCGGGTCGCCGCCAGGGCGCCGGTCATGTTCGAGCTGAAATAGCTGAAGTCCCACATCGCGGGCATGCCGTCGATGCGGACGGCCAGCCCCTTGTAGGTGAGCTGCCCCGTGTGGCAGGCCGCGCACGAGAAGCTCAGCCACTCCTTGTGGCCGAGGCTGAGGTCGAGCAGGTCGTCCGGCACGACCGTCTTGGTCACGCCGATGGGGAGGCCGTCGGGGTTGTACTTGGGGCGCGGGTCGGGGAGCAGCCGGTAGCGGCTGATGTTGTCGTTGCTGCGGAACGGCTCGAAGTTGTCGCGGATGTCGAGGGCGCTCGGGGGCATCTCCAGCGCCATGAACCAACTGTAAGGCATGATCAGCGTGCCCTGGTCGGTCTGGTAATACTTGTGGCGCTGGTCGTCATTCCACCCCTGATCCAGCCAGACCACGTCGTAGGTCTTGATGGGCGCGGGGAGTCTTCCGTAGAAGATGTACCAGCCGACCACGGCGAGGACGATCAGCAGCAGCACCGAATACCGGAGCCACTTGATCCTCCAGATCGCGATGGGAATCACGGCCAGCATCGACAGCAGCGTCCGGAACACCAGGTAGATGTGTTTCAGTAAGGACATCTCTCTCTCCTCCTGTCTCAGTTCTAGTCCGACCCCCGTTCGCTCATAGGATTCTGTATTTCTTCAAAGGCGGGTGGCGGTACTTCAAGCGGTGGTCGCACGAGTCCGACCTGACGCTCTCGTCCAGGGTGATCTGCCCGATGCGCTTGTAGTCCCTGTCCCCCGTCCGGAGTTTCTCGTCGGCGGTGTAGACTTGAAACACCAGCTTGCCGTCCTTGTATTTCTCCACCATCAGCTCGTCGCGGTAGTCCTGGGCATCGACCTGCCCCGAGCCGCCCCACCCTTTCACCATCATCCACCTCGGCGTCCGGGCCAGCTTCTCGTCCGGCACGCCGTACTCCCCGAGCTGGTAGAGGGGTCGCATCACGGGGTTCCAGTTGGCGCGGATGAAGGCGGCGAAGGTCGCGTTGATCAGCCAGAACAGCTTGAGCAGGCCGCGGTTGAAGCCGAGCGGCGGGTGGTTCGACAGCTCGACGCCGGTAAAGTACTTGGCCTGCGTCCCCGCCAGGACGTCAATCGTGAAGAAGTCTGCCGTCTTGACGCGCTCGTCGGGGTCGAGCGTCGGGAAGAGCTTCCCCGCGAACGCGAAGCCGCGGTACTGCCCTTGAAGGGTCTGGTCGAGGAGCGTGGAGCAGCGCACGATGATGCGGCACCGGGTGCCCGTCCTGAACAGCCCCGTGTAAGGGGTGTCCTCCGTGACCTCCCAGATGCCGGTCAGCGAGATTCCGAGCGGGTGGACGAGCCGCTGGAAGTGTTCGACGATGTCCTGCTTGTTGGTCAGCGCCCGCCGGCACGCCTCCAGCAGCGCGTTGTGGACGCCATGGTAAAGCGAGCCGAGCGTGATCTTGTACTGGGGCAGGGTGTCGTAGGGGTCGCTGAACACCTGATCCCGCACCTCGCGGAACGTCGAGCCCTCGTACTCGTCCGCCTGCCGCCCGCGCATGTAGTCGTGTTGTTCTTTGCTCATGTCTCTACCCCCGCCTGGCGGAGTCTATGCCGGCGCGACGGCCCCCGCCTTCTCGACCTGAAACACGTGCCGGGTGAAGTCGTTGAGGAACAGCCCTTCCGGGTCCATCCGCTGGCGTATCCGGTTGAACGCGTCCCAATTGCTGCCGTAGAGGGCTCGGAAGTCGAGGTCGGGGTTGTAGGTCTTGCCCCAGTGCGGCCGGCCGCCGAGCGCCAGCCAGTGCGCCTCGACCTCCTCGTAGTACTGCTTGGACGGCGTGCCGACGTAGGTGACGGCCTCGAACATGCACGTGTAATGGTTCCCCACGGCCGGGGCCAGGAACGCGTCGCTGTTCCTGATGAAGCGGCAGTGCATGATGAAGTTCTGGACGAACTGGCGGCCGCGCTTGTATTCGAAGCCCCAGGGCGACGTGCAGGAGCGCTTCGGCTTGGCGTACTCGCAGACCTTCGCGGTGACGAACTCGAAGGCGCTCCTGAAGTTGGAGAAGTCCTCGCCGGTGTCGATGGCGTAGGACAGGTCGTAGAGCCGGCGGGGGAAGTAGTTCTGGTAGTGGAAGACCTCGTACGCGGGGGCGACCATGGTCTGCTCGGGCGTCGCCGCCATGAGGGTCTTTTGCATGATCGGCGTGAAGAACGGGAGGTTGGTCGCGACCTTCAGGATGGCGTCGGACGTGACCCCCAGCATCCGCTGCTTGAAGTCTTCGAGGCGCCCGGGCGCTTTCACATTCTTGACTTCGCCGCTCACGCGATCCCAGGTCTTGACCCAGACTTTATCGCAGAAGGGGTACCAGAAGTACTCCAGGTAGTCGTGCGTCTCGTAGAGGTGCTGCGCCCGGTCGAGCGCCTCCCGCACGCTCACCTTCCCGGTGTCGGTGGCGACCAGTTTGAACTCCGGCTCGCACTGGAAGGTGACGTTGATGATGATCCCCAACGCCCCGAGGTTGACCCGGGCCGCCCGCAGCAGCTCCGGGTCGTCCTCCCCGATTTCGACGAGCCGCCCCTCGCCGTCGAGGATCGTCATGCCGACGACGAGGTCCGAGAGCGTGCCGGTGTGCTTGCCGCAGCCGTGACAACTGAGCGCCACCGCCCCGGCCACGGTGATGAAATTCGGGGCCGTCGAGGTGAGCAGGCTGAGGCGGTTCCGGTGCAGAACCGCGTCCAGCTCTTTGAGCGTCGCGCCGCCTTCGGCCGTGACGCGGTTGCTGCCGTCGTCGAGAGTCCAGACCCGGTTGAGGAGCGGCGTCCTGACGATGACGTTCTCCGCATTCTTCACGATGGGGCTGCCCGAGAACGACGCCGAGTACGCTTCGGGCCGGCCGCCGCCGGAGACGCGGATGGTCTTCCCCTCGGCCCGCGCCTTCTCGATCACCAGGCGGAGGTCTTCGACGGTGTTCGCGGTGACGACCTCGGCGACGCACTGGTAGCTGTCTTCCCAGTTCCGCCAGATCTTGCGTTTCCATTCCATGGGCGGTTCTCCTCGACGCTTTACTTACAGCAGATCGTCCGGCACCAGGTCGTCGTACACGTCCGCCCGCGCGCGCCACATCACGATGCCGAGGTAGGCCATCCAGGCGTAGGAGATGTACCAGAACAGGCCCGAGACGTTGAACAGGGACTTCATGTCGATGCCGGGGATGACGCTGCCCAGCGGCCCCAGGTTGCCGATGAACTCGCCGATCGCCGTGAGGATGGCGACGTACCCCATCCACGGCTTGAAGAGCGGCGACTTCTTAATGGCGATCCCGACCAGCAGAATCCAGAGGGCCGTCAGGTGGATGCCTATCGTCTGCCCCAGCGCGTAGCCCGCGTAGTTGTTGATGAGGTTGAAGACTATCGTCAGGGTCTCCCTCGTCCGCGGGTCGTTCGTCGCGTACCACTGGTCGGCGAGGTAGGGGTAGACGAAGATCCAACGCACCAGCCCGAAAAACTGGACGGCCCACGCCACGACCCCCATCGCCGTGGCGACGCCGAACCAACGAATCCGCTCGGGCTCAAGCACCTTGTGCAGCATCACGGTGGAGGCGATGTAGAGGACGCCCGGGATGATGTAGATGTACCAGGCGATGATGCCCGTCGTGCCGCTGTCGTGCACCCGCCTGAACAGCTCGGCGGGGCCGGCGAACTGGACGTCGGGAAAGCCCGACACGACGCCCAACACGCGCGAGTTGGCGAAGAGCCACACGGGCGTGAGGATGAACATGAATCCGGTCAGCTTCCGGAAGGCGGCCGCGCTCATTCGCATTGGTCTTCTCCTTCTTTTTTGCTGGGCCTCTTTTAACGGCCGTGATGGCGCCGGCGGCCGCGAGCGGGGGGCCGACGCACGCGTCTCGAACGTTTCGCTGCGCGGCGGCGCAGCGGCAACCATACCCGCGCCCGGAGATGACTTCCCACCCTGGGTCTGTTCGTGAAGCCGGCGGCGGCCCCGAGCCTGAGACACGTCCCGGACGTGGCCGCGCTCGGGGGCGACGCGCCTGCGGTTAGAAAACTTCGTCGGCGGCAGGCTCCTTCAGCGGAGCGGCGTTTCGGTAATGTCGAAAGCTCGAAATCGCCGGGTAGACCTCCCTCCGGGCGCGGTTAATGGCGCCCAGGGGCCGGTGCTCCGGCAGGGTGCGCCAGGGGTTGAAGGAGAGGTTTTCGCAGAACAGCCTCCGCGCGGGCGTGTCGCAGGTCTGCGACGGAATCTTGAGGGTAGCCAGCTTCACGCACGGCGACAGCGCCTCGTCCCACACGACCGTGGGGTCTTCGATGGGCATCTTCTCGGCGTCGGTCTGAAACTGGATCATGAAGTCGAAGGAGGCGTCCCCGCGCGCCAGGTCTTCCACCAGGCGTTGGCGCAGGTAGTTCTTCGGGGCGTCGCTCGGCACCCGGCTGGCCGCGGGCCGGCGCGGCCTGAGGTGATACTGGACGGCCCTCGTCCCGAACAGGTAGGCGGTCTGGCTGTAGTAGGGCACCTCCAGGAGGTTCGCGCACTTCTTGAACGAAGTCAGGATGATCATCGCGATCTGGGGGTGCGTCAGGAAGAACCACACCCGGCTCAGCCCGCCCTTGCCGAGGGCGACCTCCATCTCGTAGAACTGTTCGAGGTTCGGGGCCAGGAACTTCGGCGCGTCCTGCATGATGATGTCGAGGGTCTGCGCGCCCGCCTCGCTCTGCCACAGCCTCGGGCCTTCGACTCCCATGAGCTTGAGCGCCATGGCCCGCACGTCGCCTTTTCCGTCCGCCTGCGGGTTCGCGCTCAGGTTGGCGAAGCGTATCCAGCACGGGTAGCTGCGCGCCTCTCGGAAGAGCCCGACGCGCAGCCCCGCGGGCAGGTCGGGGTCGATGACGAACTCGCCCCGGACGGCGGCGTGCCCCTTCGCGTGCGTGTCGCGGTAGGTCGTGCCGGCGAGGTAGTTCTTCTCCAACGTCTCCTTGATGAGCGAGACGAGCCGCGCCGTGAGCGCCTCCTCGCCCGGCACGGGGTACTCTCGGTTGAGTTCCAGTTGTCCGCCGCTCCTCATGGTGCCGCCCCCGCTAACGATGCCCATCGCTTACACGCACCCTCCGCTCAGACCTCGCTCGCCTTCGACTCCTTCCAGTCCATGTTCCAGGCCCGGAACACGTCGCGCACGTACATGCGGTTCCGCCGCCGGGAGAGGTGACGGTCTTCGAGGATGGAGTTGAGGATGTACTTGTAGGCCGTGAACGAACTCCAGCCGAAGAGCGGCTTGCGCAGCTCCTTGGGGGAGTAGAAGAGGAACCAGAAGTACATCTTGGTCATGCCCCAGATGGTGAAGGCGGGCGTCGTGCGCACCCCGGCCTCGTGCCAGCGCCAGTAGTCGGGCAGGTACTTGAGCCCCTTGAAGAGGCCGCGGATGTTGGCCGCCGCCTCCTTCGGCTCTTTGAGCCCGTCGCGCACCGCGTCCATCTCGGCCAGCGCCTGCCGGTAGAGCTTCTGGAACTCCTCGAACTTCCCGCCGAGGAGGACGGAGTGCGGCTCCTTCCCCGAGCCTTCGAGGACGCGCTCGTCCTTCGTCTCGAGGTATTGCAGGTAGAGGCTCGCGTTGAGGCAGGTGCCGATGAAGAGCGCCACCACCCAGACGCGGAACCACGCGTCCCACAGCTCGAAGTCGCGGAAGGCGACGAAGGAGCTGCTCACCACCTCGTCGGCGTAGGAGATGTTGTTGACGAAGAACGTGTTCAGGTGCTCGAAGCTCTCGACCGAGAAGTCGTTCGTCTTGAAAGCCTTCAACAACTGGCCGCCGAGCAGGTCAACCCACGCGGTCGTCAGGGCGAGCCCCGTCGAGTAGAGCGGGTCGATGAAGAAGGCGGCGTGCGAAAGCAGGCTGTAGCGGTGCCCCGTGACGCGCGTCGCGCCGTACTGGAGCCGCCCCGAAGAGACCCAGCCGCGGACGGCCTGCGCCTTCTCAAACTGCCTTTGCATGTCGGGGAACTTGTTGACGAAAGACCAGAACTCCTCCTCCGCGTCCATCCCGGTCTCGGGGTGAATCCGGCGGTTGAGCACGAGCCCGACGCTGCACAGGGGGTTGGTGCTGTCGATGTGGTTGTTGAAGGGGATGATCCAGAACCAGCCGCCCTCGAAGACGTGGTGCAGCGTGCTCTGCGAGTGCGGGTACTTGTGCCCGTGATCCTTCTGCGGCGGGCCGACCTGGTCGTAGAGCTTGACGCCGATCATGTGGGTGAAGATGGCGCGGGTGTTGGTGCGGAACTTCTCGGGGTCGTCGCGCAGGCCGAACTTGTTCGCCAGCACCGACTTCATGCCCGTCCCGTCCACGAGGTACTTGCCGCGGAAGGTCTCGCCCTTCTCGGTCGTCAGCGTGACGTGGTCTTCCCGGATGTCGAACTCGGCGACGCGCCTTTGCTGGCGCACCTTGGCCCCGTAGCTGACGGCCACCGCCATCATGTAGGCGTCGGTGTCCTGCCGGAAGAAGTGGCAGTCCGGCCCCATCGGCGGCGCGAGCGTCGGGTACTGGTGCGTCTCGGTGGCGAGTTGGTCGCGCCCCTCCCGCTGGTAGAGGAAGCTGAAGGCGCGCTTGATGCCGCACGCCGGGCTCACGAAGTCGCGCGTGTGGTGGAAGTCGCTCAGGTGCCCGATCTCCGGGATGCCGTACTTGAGCGAGAGCAGCTTGATGCGGAAGTTGGTGTCGGGCGTCGTCGCCTCGCCGATGGTGAAGCGGGGGTGGGTCTCGGAGTCGAGCATCAGCACCTTGAGCCCGTGCTTGGCGAGGATGGCCCCCAGCATCGTCCCGCCGATGCCGGTGCCCATGATGATTACGTCGTACTCGGTGTTGTCTGTCATCTCTCCTCACAATCCCCTTCCGCGAGGGCGAAAGGAATCCGGTTTTAAAAAGTCACTTACTCAAGCCGCCGCCTGATGCGCCCGCGCAGGGCCACGTAACAGCCGGCCCACTTCTCCGCCTCGGGGCCGCGCCACGAGTCGAGGTAGTCCGAGAGGTCTGCGACGACCGACGCCGAAGCCTCCGCTGGCGTCTGCCCCAGCAGCCCCGTGCAGACTTCGTCAGTCCACTCGGCGGGGTTCCCTCCCCTCTCGCGCATGTGCGCGGCGAGGGGGACGCCGCTGAGCAGGTCGGGCCGGTACGCTCCGGCCAGTTCGTTCAAGTGTTGCGCCGCCCGGGGCGGCCCGCCGCCGGCGTAGGCGAGGGCGGTGCCGACGCCGACCCACATCTCCGCCCGGCGGCCTTCGTCGAAGCGCGAGATGGCCGAAGCAATCGCGGCGGGGTCGGCGCCGAAGACCCACCACATCGAGCGCCCGACGCCCGCGTCGAAGAGCAGGCGGTTCTGCGCGTTGAGCGAAGCGGGCGCCGCCTCGCGCGCCTCGACGAACCGCCGCCAGTGGAAGAAGCCCTGGTGGAACCCGTAGCCGTCGGCCAGGCACCACGCGCTCATCGGGTCGAGCGCCTTCTGGTAAGACTCAAGGCGGCGCAGGCCCAGGGGCGCGCGCGCCACGGCGAACCCGGCCCCGACCGCGACGATGTAGTCGTGGCCCGGGTTGGCCCGGATGAAGGCCGCGAGCCGGCTCTCCGAGCGCGGGAGCAGCAGGTCGGCCAGGGCGAAGTAGAGGCCCGCGCCCTCGTACGCGAAACCGACGAAGGCCGGGGAGAAGGACGAGTCGAGCCGCCCGGCCAGCTCGCCCGTGTCGGCGGTGCGCAGCGAGAGGTTGTAGCCTTCGATGAAGGTGCGCAGGATGGACTCCAGGTGCGCGCGGCTCGAAGAGCCAACGCCCGGCAGGCCGCGCCGCGCGAAGGAGGCGTCCTCCGGCGAGAGGCCGAGCAGGCGGCCCTTGAGCCGTCCGAGCAGAGGGAGGTCTTGCTTCTTCTGTACAACCGTCGCCATGCGCTTCTACCAGCCCTGGGACGAGATGCCCCCGTCCATGATGAGGACGCTGCCCGTGAACAGCTTCACCGGCTCGCTCAAAAGGTAAGCGACGAAGTGCGACACGTCGCGCGCCTCGCACAGACGCTCGTAGGCGGTGTTGTCCTCCCACTGGCGGATGAGGCGTTCGCTCTCGGGCCACTTGTTGAGCAGGTCGCCGTAGACCGGGCCGGGCGACACGCAGTTGACCTGTATGTTGTCGGGCGCGAACTCGATTGCCATGCTCTTAGTCAAAGACTCGACTGCCGCCTTGACGGCCCCCATGCAGCCGAAGTAGTCCACGTAGCCGTGCGAGGCGGGCGTCGAGAGCGTGATGATCTTGCCGCCGCCGCGCCGCTTCATCATCTCTACGGCGCGGAGCGCGCTCTGGTGGAGCCCGACGACGTTCGTGCGGAAGCCCTTCTCCCAGTGCTCCGGCGTGATCTCGTTCAGCCGCGCCAGCATCCCGTTCGAGGCGTTGCTGATGAAGAAGTCGAGGCCGCCGTAGTTCTCCTCGACCGCGTCGAAGATCGTCTTGACGTGCTCGGGGTTCGCCACCGAGCCCCAGGCGTGGACGGCCGTGCCGCCCTTCTCTTTAATCTCCGCGACCGTCCGGTCGCCCTCCCCGCGCGAGTGGAAGGAGTTGACGACGACGGAGGCGCCCAGCTCGGCGATGTAGCTGACGATGTCCTTGCCCAGCCCGCGCCCCGAGCCGGTCACGAGGGCGACCTTGCCGGCGAAGGGCTTCCGCTCCGGCGTCAGCGCGGCGAAAGACTCCGCGACCACGGACGAGGCGTGCGACCCGTTTCCGTTGCCGTTCCCGTTCGGGGCGGCGGGCGAAGGCGACGGGCCACGCAGCTCGACGGCGGGCTGGACGACGGCGGGCGCCGGCGCCTTGTGCAAAGAGATGTAGTCGAAGAGCGCCTCGGCGACGCCGCCGATGGTCTGGAGCTGCTCGCGCGGCAAGTCCATCTTCTCGGGCAGGTCGTACTTCTCGCGCAGCACGGCGAAGACCTCGCCGAGCTTGACCGAGTCGATGCCCAAATCCTCTTCGAGATTGGCGTCGGGGTCTAAGACCTCAAGCGGGTAGCGCGTCACCTGCGCGAAGATGTCGAGCACGCCGGCCTTCAGCGCGGCCGGGTCTCCGAAGCCGTTCCCGTGGCCGTGGCCGTTGCCGTTGCCGTTGGCGGGCCGTGCGGGCTCGGCGACGGTTTCGGCGAGCGCGGCGTCGGAAGGGCTACGCAGGTAAGCCTTGAGCGCCTCGGCGATGCCCCCGATGGTCTGGAGCTGTTCGCGCGGGAGGTCGAGCTTCTCGGGCAGGTTGAACTTCTCGCGCAGCACGGCGAAGACTTCGCCGAGCTTGACCGAGTCGATCCCGAGGTCTTCCTCCAGGCTGGCCGAAGGGTCTAAGACCTCCATCGGGTAGCGCGTGACCTGCGCGAAGATTTCAAGGACGCCGTGCTGGTGCCCGTTGGCGACAGCAATCGTGGATGTCGTACTCATTCGAAGCCTCCGATCAGAGGGCTCATCGTAGTTAGAACCAGGCCGCGCGTGCCCGCGGCCGTCACCCGCGCGTGCGTCACGCGGGAGTCTTCTTCAACCCTCGCCGTGAACGACGCGCAGGCGTCGCCCAACGCGCCCGTCCAACAGAACGGCCCGACGCGGTCGAGGTCGGGCAGGCCGCCGATCTGTATCCGCGGGAAACTCCAGACGCTCGATTGACTCAACCAACCCAATTTCAACGCGGACTCCTTCAAGGCCCACAGGAGCGTGAAGCACCAATCCGGGCCGGCGGCCCCCCCGCCGGCCCGGCCGGCGGCCCAGCGCCTCTCCGCCTCGGTGAAGTTCTTTCTGTAAAAAGCGCCGTGCCTCGGCGCCACCGTCTCGACGTCGATGGCGGCGGGCGCGCCCGCCGTCAGGCACGCGCCGGCGACGCCGCGCGTGTGGGAGAGGGAGAGCCTTTCCGTTCGCTCCCCGCCGCACCAGAAGAGGCGCGGCGCCCCGCCGTCCGAGAGCACCTCGGCCGCCCTGTACATCCAGGGCGAATAAGCGCCGAGGGCTTCCGCGGAGAGCTTCAAGAGGGGCGCCTCACCCCGCGGCCGGCAGGCCCCTTCCAGGCGACTCAAGAAGAGATACTTGGCCGCCAGCCTGCCGGCCAGCCACTCGCCCTTTCGCCCCCCGCCGGGGAGGCGCACGTACTTCGCACGCTCGCGCGCCGACAGGTGCCCGGCGTACTCCCCGCCGCGCAGCTCGCACACCTCAAGCAGTCCGACGACGCGTTCGTCGGCGCGGGCCGCGCTCGGTGCCGTGTCAGTTCGAGGCCCCATTGCCTCCCTTTCCGTACCTCAGACAGATTCCGTCTTCGACGAGCAGCAGCGTGTTGCCCGCGGCATCGGCCGCGAAGACGGGGCCGATGGTCAGCCGGTCGCCGTCGAGCCGCGGGTTCGCGCCGCTGAAGGTCAGCGTGCCGGGGAGCGTCGAGAGGTCGAAGTCGGAGAAGTCGAAGAAGACCTTCATCACCCTGCACTCTTCGGGGACGAAGACGGTCGTCGCCTTGTCGGGGACTGGGTGGATCACGCCGAAGCGCCACAGCGAATCCATCAGCACGACCTTCGATAAGACCGGCTCGTACTCCGTGCCGGCGTGGTCGGTGTCGCCCATCTTGAACTCGGCCCGGCGGCGGGTCTCGCCGATGACGATGTTCTCCATCGCGTTGAACGGCCCGCTCAGGCGGACGGGCGAGCCGATGCTCAGGTAAGGGTCGTAGAGCGTCCGCCCGGCGAAGCCGTTCGGGTCGGGAGACCTGGGCGCGGGTTCGAGCGCCGGCGACATGCGGATGATGATCTCGTGCTGGACGATGTCCTTCTGCAAGACGAGCCCGCTGCTGTGGACGAAGTCCGACAGGATGCGCACCCGGACGACCGTCTGCCGCTCGTCCTCGGAGACGATCTCGGCTTCGACGCGGAGGTGCGTCTTCCGGTTCCTGAAGACTTTGACGAATCGGCGGAAGTGCGCCTGCTCGAAGGAGACGATCTTCAACGCCGGCCGGAGCTGCTGCGCCGCCTCTGCGAAGAGGGCGATGACGAGCGCGCCGGGCAGAGTCGGAATCCCGTCCACGAGGTGGTTGAGCAGGTACGGCGCGCTCTCAACCGTGATGTCGCGCTCGACGACGTGAAAGTCTTTCCTGCCGTTCGCGGGGCCGTGCCCGTTCGCGGCCGCGGGCGGCGGCACGTAAGGCGCGGCCTGAATCGCCACCTTGTAGTATTCGATCTCGCCGTCCGCCAGCAGGACGTTAACGGGCGTCGTCGGCGTGCCCTTCATCAACTCCGAAAATATCTGCTGCCCCTCCTCCTTCGTGACGCCGCGCAGGCGCCGCGAGGCGGCGAGCGCCGCGAACTCCGAGTCGCGCGTCATGCCAATGCCGGCCCAGCCGAGCCAGGCCATCGAAGACCAACGCCCTTCCTGCGCGTCGAGGCAGTCGGCCAGGCGAGCCATCGCCTCGTTGGCCGCGCCGTAGTCGGGCTGGCCGTCGTTGCCGAGGTAGCTGAAGGCAGAGGTCAGGATGTGGAAGTCGGGCGCGCGCCCGCGGCCGTGCTTCTTGCACGCCCTGTAGAGGTGGCCGAGGCCGCTCAGCTTGGTGTTGACGATCCTGCGGAAGTCGGCGAGCGACTTCTTCGGGAGCGCGTTGGAGATTTGGACGCCCGCGCCGTGCAGCACCAGGTCAACGCGGCCGTACTTGCGGTAGACATCTGCGACGGTCTCTTCAACCGCCGCCGCGTTGTTGATGTCGATGCTCCGGTATTCGTACTGGCCGGGGAGGGCTTGCAAAGAGTTCGTGACTTCGTAGACCTCGTGGGCCGCGCGGAGCGCGAGGTACTCACGTTTCAGTTCGGGTATCTTCTTCTTGCCCTTACCCTGCGCCAGCCCTTCGCGGTAGAACTGCGGCTCGTAGTCTTTCAGAGCCTGCTCGTCCATCCGCCTGACCTCTTCCGGCAGCGAGGAGGCGTCGCTCCGGCCGAGCGCGATGACCCGGCACCCGTAGCTCCGCAGCAGCTCTTCCGAAAGCACCGCCGTCACCCCACGCGCCCCGCCCGTGGCGACGACCACCGAGTCGGGGCCGAGCCGCGCGTGTTCGTCCCTCGAAAGTTTTTCGACGGGGGCGAGCGTGACCACACTCCGCGCGCCGCCTCTGTAACAGACCTCGACCTCGGCGCCCGCGTGCCCGAGTTCAAACTCCAGCTGCCGAAGTGTCTTGTAGAGGCCGACCTCGTCCGTGTTCACGGCGCGGCAGACGGGGCCGTCCAACTCCCTGGCGAGCGACTTCAGGAAACCTGCGGCCAGCCCCGTGTACGGGTCGAGCTGCGCGCCGAGGTAGGCGCCCTGGCAGGCGGTGACGACCGCGACGCCCTTGCTCTTGATCCTCTCGTAACTGTGGCGGCAGACCGCGAAGAGCAGGTCGAGCCAGGCAAGCTCGCCCGCCGCGTTGTCGAGGAGGAGCGTCTCCTGCGCACGGCCTTCCAACCACTTGAGGGCGATGATCGTGTCGAACTCCACGCCGGCCAGCCCGGCCAGTGAACTCTGTATGCTCTCCTCGGACGTGAGGTCGGCAGTCAGAGAGTTGGCGAGGCCCGCGCCGTTCGTGCAGACGACCGTGTAGTTCAACGCCGCGAGGGCGCCGGAGCTTTCGAGCGCCGACCAGCGCCCGGGCTCGTCGGTCAGGAAAAGGATGCGCCGCCCCTCCAAGCTCACCGGCTCGCCCTTGGCCGCGGCCGGAACTGCCTGCGGCGTGTAATAGCGTATCGGCGTCCCTTGAACGAAGGCGTAAGCGCGAGACTCCTCGACTTGCGGCGCGGGCTTCGCGGGAGGCTGCGGCTCAGACTTCGCAGCCGGTCGCGGCTCGGGCGCGGCGTGCGCCGACTGCTCCGTGGCGGCCGTCGGGGCGAAGAGCACGCGGACTCCGGCCAGAGGGCCGCCGGGCCGCCTGAACTCGGAGGGCGAGTTCTCTTCGCGGACGCGGCGCACGGCCTTCAGGATTTCGGGCGCGCCCTGTGCCCCCCTGTAGCCGCGGGCATGGCTCGGCGCGGCGACCTCCGCAGCCGCTTCGGCTTCCGAGAAGCTGACGTGGCTCAGGACGTTGAAGCCCTCTTTGCGCGCCGTCTCGGGCGTCGTGAGGGCCAGCAGGAAGGCGGCCTCCGCCCCGCCGCCCTCGCCTTCGCCGTGGGCGTTGATGCCACCGGCGAGGACTATCTTGCAAGCGTCGTGGGCCAGGAGTTGGCGCGCGACCAGGAGAGATTGCAGCAGCGAGTCGTCGCCCATGTCGATGACGATGTTCGGCCCGTTGAGGTCGAACATGTTCGCCACGCGGCCCGCCGTCACGTTCGGCATCAGCCCGGGCAGCGTGTAAGGCCCGGAGGGGATGTTGCGCGCGCGGATGGACTCGACCAGCTTGTCCAGGATGCGTCGGAGGTCGGCGTCCGCGAGTGTGCCGCTGCCGCCGCGCCCGAGGAGTTGCCGCCGCAGGCGGTCGCTGAACACACGTTCGTTGGCGCGCATCCCGCGCTCGGTCTTCGAGGTCAGCCCCAGCACGACGCCCGTCGAATTCTTGAAGCCCGCCCAACTGTCGGGCATGCTCTTGAAGGTCTGCTCCGCGGCCAGCGCGGCCAGATACTGGCTGGCGTCCATGTGCTCTCGCACGTCAGGCAGCAGCATCTTCTTGGCCGGCAGACGGAGCGCGTCCCTGCGGAAGCGCGAGGCGGGCGAAGGCTCCGCGGCCGCAAGCTCTTCGGCCGCGGGGAACAGCCCGCCGACGCCGACGACGGCCAGACTTTGAAGCGGCTCTTTCCTCTCCTTCAAATTGCCGCAGAGGTTCCGGTGATACTCTTCGTCGAACTCTTCAAGAATCAGGTGCGCGTTGGTGCCCCCGAACCCGAAGCCGTTGATGGCCGCGCGGCGCGGGTAGGGCGCGGCGTTCGCGGGCCAGGGGCGGGAGGTCTTCGGGATGTTGAAGGGCGAGCCGGCCAGGTCGATCTCCGGGCTCGGCGCTTCGAAGTTGTATTGGCGTGGGACGACGCCGGCCTCGAAGGCTTTGCAGATTTTGATGACGGACGCCATGCCCGCCGCCCAGCCCGTGTGCCCGACCAGGGCCTTGACGCTCCCCAGCTCGACGGGCGGCGCGGCCGGGTCTCTCTCCGACATCGTCTGCTTCAGCGCCTTGAACTCGACCGCGTCGCCGACGATGGTCGCCGTGGCGTGGGCCTCGACGTATTGGATGGTGTTCACGTCAACGCCGGACTGTTCATAAGCCTGCCGGATGGCGAGGGCCTGGCCCTGCGCCTGGGGCACGTTGATGGCGGGGCTCTTGCCGTCGCTCGACAGGCCCACGGCCCTGATGACGCCGAGGACTCGGTCGCCGTCGGCGAGGGCGTCGGGCAGGCGCTTGAGGACGACGATGCCCGCCCCGTCGCTGAAGACCACGCCGTCGGCGTCGGCGTCGAAGGGGCGGCTCTGCCTGTGCGTCAGCCCGCGGAACTGCGCGAAGAGTGTGTTGTTGGCCGGCCCCGGCGCGAAGACGCCGCCCGCCAGCGCCACGTCGCACTCGCCGTCCTGCAAAGCCCTGATGCCGAGGTAGGTCGAGTAGAGTGACGAGGAGCAGGCGGTATCGACCACGTAAGTCCGTGCGCCGCCGCCCAACAGCCTCTCGGCCACGTCCGCGTAGACCTTGTGCTGCGTCAGCCTCTCGGTGTCGCCGCGCCGGTAGCCCGTCACCTCTTCGAGCAGGCCGGCGAAGGCGCGGCGTAAGTTTTCCGGCTCGTCGATGCCCTCAAGCAAAGTGTGGACGCTCTCGACGAAGAGCGCGTCGTCATACTCCTTCGAGCCGTCGGCCGTCGCGCCGAGGATGCACTGCACACGGCTCGTCGCGCCGGGCCGGGCCTTCATCCTCGAAAGGCTCTGCGCCAGCGCGAGCGCGAGGAGCCGCTGCCCCTTGGTTAGGGCTTCGAACTGCTCCCTGTCGTAAACGCCCGCGAGCAGTTCCGCGTCGAAGGGCACGCTGTTGATGGCGCCGTGGAGCAGGGTGTAGGTCTTGTCGGGGACGACCTTGACCTGAGAGCCGTCGCTCTCGACGAGGAAGTCCTGCCCGGTCGTGGGGTCGTCCTCGGCCAGGTTCGAGATGCCCGAGACGCCGTTCAAGACGTTCGACCAATACTCTTCAGGATTCCGCGCCCCCGGCAGGACGCAGCCCAGCGACACGATGGCGACGGGCGTCTCGGCACACTCTTCGAGGGGGAACTCTCTGCGCGGCGCGCGCGCCGCCTCTTGCCGCGCGGCGTGCCCGTTGTTGCCGTTCGCCGCCGGTTGAACCGGCGCGGGAGCAGGCGGAAGGGCGCGGCCTTCGTCGGCCTTCGCCTCCGCCCGCGGGGAGTCCGCCGGGGTCTGTGCCGCGAGCGAGGCGGAGACCTGCCCGACCAGGCGGGAGGTGTTTTCGACGAGCCGCGACATGTCGTTGACGACGAGAGTCAGGCTCTCCAACATCTGCGCCGCAGACGTGGCCTCGCGCTGCCCGCGTGCGAGGCCGAGCACCCTGGGCAGCCCTTCACGCAGCCCTCCCTCCTGCGGCGCGGCGGGCAGCAACACCACGTCGTCCGCGGCCGGCCCGAGGTTCTGCCTGATGAGTTTGGTGACGATCTCCCCGGCGCCGCACTCGACGAACGTCCGGTAGCCGCCCCCGTAGAGCGTGTGCACCACGTCCTGAAAATTGAGCTGGCGGACGAACTGCGAGGAGAGGAGTTGGGCCAGGTCGGCGCCCGGCGAATAGAGCACGCCCTCCATGCAGAGGTAGGCGGGGACGGCGGCCGGCCTGTAGCGGCACGCTTGCAGCGCGTCGCGGAACGGCGCGACGGCGTCGGCCAGCAGCGAAGAGTGGTACGGGTACCTGCTCTTGAGCGGCGTCAAAGAGACGCCCTGCTGGTTCACGAGCGCGCTCAGCTCCTCCAAACGCGCCGGCTCGCCCGAGAGCACCGTCTGCCGCGGGTGGTTGAGGACGGAGATTTCGACGGCGCCGCCCCCGAGTTTTTCAAGGAAGAGCCGCGCGCGCGCGGCGTCGCACGAGAGCGCGGCCATGACTCCGGGCCGCGCGTGGGAGCGCAACGCCTGCACGCGGTGGCAGACGATCCTCAAGCCGGTCTCGAACGAGTAGGCCCCGGCCGTCGCCAGCGCCGCCAGCTCGCCGAAGCTGTGCCCCACGAGGAGGGCGGGCCTCACGCCGGCCTCCGTCAGGAGCTTCGCGATCAGAATCTCGGACAGGTAAATCCCGACCTGGTCGAGGTCGGGGCAGGCGTGCAAACGCTCGTCGTGCTCCGCGGCGGAGGCGGCCGTGACCAGCGAGAGGAGGTCCCCGCCGAGCAGCTCGCGCGCGATGTCGTGGGCCTGCTCGAAGTAGGGCGCGGTCTGCCGGTGGGCGGTGTACAGCTCGCGCAGCACCGCGTAGGAGTAAGCGCCTTGGCCGGGGAAAGTGAAGACTACGCCCGGGGAGGCATCGCCGTCAGGGAGAGTACTGCTCATAACGCCACACGTCCTTACGTCAAGACTGCACTCACGACTTAAAGAATGTATTCGTGCCCGGCTTCGTCAACGATCCTCGGGTAAGACTCTTTGCGCGGCGCGTTCGCGATCTCCGCGCCCAGCCGGCGCACCGAGTCGGTGAAGATGTTCTTGAGTTCCCGGCTGCCGCTCCGCGTCCGCTCGGCGAAGCCGGGGTTCCCGAGGTCTTCGAGGAGGCTCAACCCCTTCTGAGCGCCGAGGAAGTTGGTGAGCAGGGGCGGCGCGGGCACCATCTCGTGCGTGTCCTTGTGCAGCAGGATCATGGTCTGGTACCCGCAGGAGACGGGCTCGCCGCGCTGGTCTACGACCCGGAAGCAGAGCCGCACGGTGCAGAGGGTCGGGTCTTCGAAGGTCATCAGGATCGCCACCTTGCCGCCGAGGCCGACGGGCGCGAGGTTGAGGCTGTACGCCTCGCGCGTGAGCACCAGGATGTCCTTCAACTGCTCCTGCCAGGGCGGCTGCCCCTCGACCCTCGACTCGAAGAGGACGGTCTCGCGGGCGACGTTCTGGAACTTGAAGTTGACCATGTGGTGGTGCGAGCCGTAGGCCATCGTGTCGTGGAAGAGCACCTGGTACTGCATCGCGAAGTAGGACATAAGTAGCTCCGAGCCGTCACAACATTCTTCGGCTCACGCACGGTCGTTGTTAGTCGTCCACGTCCCCGAAGCGCAGGTAGATGCGCCGCGCGTAGGCGAAGATGAAGACCACGTTGAAGACGACCCAGACGACGCCCACGAACTCTACGGTGTAGAGGTAATAAGCCTGATTCTGGGCCCAATTGACCGGGTTTAATAACGTCGCCCAGTTGAAGTTCGGGTAGTTCTTCCAGATGCTGAACACGTAAATCGCCCCGGCCACGACGGCCGCCGCCGCCGCCGCGATGGCGCTGAGCCCGATCATCCTGACGATCTCCCGGATGGCGGAGTAGATCTTCCCGGGCAGCTCCTGGAAGACGAAATCCTGGTTGTCGAAGAACCTGCGCATGAAGGCCAGGATGTCGTTCCCGAGGTCCCAGACCTGCTGCATCCGGAGGTAGTTCTCGTTGTCCGGCCCGAGCAGCAGCTGCCGGACGGCGGACTCCTGAATCTCGCGGCGGACGCGCTTGGCGACGCCCCGCTCGTACTTCTGAAATTCCCTGAAGATGTTGACCTTGCTGTAGAGCCGGGCGGCGACCGTGTCGTACAGGAGCGTGGCGCGAATCATGCGCACCATGTTGCGCGGGATGGGGAGCTGGTACTTCCGGATCAGCTCGTAGAACCGCAGCCAGAGCCGCAGCGAGGAGCGCTCCCACCACTGCGCGTGCTTGCTCTTGATGCCGTAGAAGCCCGTCCACCACGCGTCCTGCAACTCCCGCTTGAAGGGGTGGATGTTGATGGGGTGGATCGGCTCCATCAGGAGGAGCACCATGTTCACCATCCCCGCCACGTCCTCGCGCGCGTAGTAGTAATTCATCTGCCACATCAGGTTCCGGTCGCGGTTCGAGAAGACGCCGCACGCGCCGAAGTCCAGCATGACGACGTGGCTGCCGGGCTGCACGATGATGTTGTTGGGGTGCGGGTCGCCGTGAAACAGCGGGCACTCGTGGAACGAGTAGTAGCGCGAGCGCACCAGCCGCTGGGCCACCTTCTTCGGGCAGATGTTGTCGCGCCGGAGTTCCTCAAGGTAGACCTCGTCGTTCGCGTCTATCGCCTCGATGATCTCCTGAACCTTGCGCCCCTCGACCAACTCGCTGACCATCACCTCCTCGCCCGACAGGCCGTAGTAGACCTTCGGGGCCGTGACCCTCAGCTTCTTCCGGCGCTTGTGGTAGCGGCGGAAAAGCTCCTGGTAGCGCGCCTCGCGGCGGAAGTCCAGCTCTTCGAGCAGCAAGTCCTTCAGCTCGACGGCGATGTGCCGGGTCGTCCCGGGCCGCCAGATGGTCAGGAACTCGAAGGTGAAGAAGAGCCAGTCGATTGCTTCGAGGTCGGCCGTGAAAGCCCTCTGGATGCCCGGGCGCCTGACCTTGACGGCCACCTCCTCCCCCGTCTGGAGAACCGCCCGGTAGACGCAGGCGACCGAGGCCGAGCCGACGACGGGGTCGAACCGGAACTCGGCGAAGACGTCCCACAGCCCCCGGCCCAACTGGCGCTCGATGGTGTCGATGACCGTCTTCCTGGGGATGAGAGTCTTCAACTCGTCCAGGAGGGTCTTCAACTCGTCGCAGTAGGCCGCCGGCAGGATGTCCGGCCGCTGCGAGAGCTGCTGCCCGACCTTGATCATGACCCCGCCGAGATTCTCCAGCAGCGCGCGGAACTTTTTGGCGTTCGCCTTCACGCGCTCTTCGGGCTCCTGCCTGTTCAGGCGGCGCAGGAGGACGCCGGCCCAGAAGTAAAGCCCGTGGAAGAGCAGCCTGAGGAGCCGCAGAAGGACTACCGTGCGGCCGACGTTGACCTCGCCGGGGCGCAGGACGGCCCGGTACTCCACGTCCGACGGTTCCATCGAAAGACGCGGGGTGTGGGTCGGGTCGAGCTGCGACCCGTACGCGCGGCGCCCGTTCTTGCGGCGCGGCCTCGCCTCGGGGCCGAACGCCCTTTCGAGGTCGTGGCCGGCCGCAAACAGCTCGTGCCCGCTCTCCTGGTACAGCCGATTCATTCCTGGGCTCGCCTCAGATTGTCCGTGCCTCGCTCCGGGCCGCGCTCACGACCGCCGCGGCCCGGAGCGCCCGCCCCTCTTCGACCAAGGGCCGGCGAGCCGTCTCACCGGCCCGCCCCCGCGCCCCCTCCTAGCGAATGAGGTTGAAGGGGAAGGTGAAAGGGTTCATGGAGAAGCTGGCGGACGCCTTCTTCCCCTTCCCCTTCTTCTTCTTGTAGATGAAGATCACGGGGAGGATGTTCTTGTCCCGCTCGTCTTCGGGCAGGGTGGCGCGGTACTGCTCGACGGCGATCCCCACCTCGGCCATCAACTCCCCGCGCCCGTTCTTGAGCCGCTTGATGTACTTCTTCTTCCTGCTGCCGAGGTCGTAGATGACCGGCCTGACCTGCGGGACGATCACGGCGACGGCGGTCTGCCGGTCGTCTCCCTTGGATTGCGGGTTGTCTTTGCTCGTCTGATTGTTGTCTGCAGCCATCGTTTTCCTCCGAGTCTCCTCGATGCCGAACACCGGTAATGTTGATTAGCTTCACCCGCCGGCTTCCGCCGACTGAAAGCCAACTGATCCCGCGCTGTCTGCGCGGGGCCCTGAGCGGGACTGAAAGCCCTGCCCTTCCAGGGGGGGCGGCGCGGCCACTGCCGCCGCCCCATCCCGGGAAGCGCCCCTTGTACTTTTCTCAGCTTAGTGAATGCCTTCGAGGTGGTACCAAGTGTGCGGCGGGAGTGGCCTCCGTCAGCCGTGCCCGCGGGCAGCGCACCTTTGATACCGACAGTTGAATGAGCGAGGGCTCTTAGATACTCCCCCGAAATGTGTCCGAGCGTGCCTGGCAGTCCGGAGCGTTCTCCTTCTTGCCGCCACGCGTCCCGCAGGATATGAAAGGCTGCCAGTTAATGATGGCGGCCGAAAGGTGCTTGGCTCTCTAGCCCGGTTGGGCGATGAAGTTGCCTTAGAGGAACACCTTTTGCCGCTAGCGTTGGTTACGTGAGTAACTGTTGAACAGGGGCGTAACTAAGGTGGAAGTCACCGCGCCGGGTCTTGTGCTCCCGTCACCACAAGTGATGCTGCCTGCACGACACCGAGACTCCCAGAACCGCCGACGTACGTCCGTGGTCAAAACTTATGGAAGCGAGGTTAAGAAACGCCCGTTAAATTAGAGTGAAGTCAAGCGCGTCAACGGGCGCGCTAGTTGGGACAAGGGCAAATCGAACGAGCAGGAGGCTTATACCCTAATACTGAAAAGGTGGCAAGAAAAACTTTTCGTCCCGGCCCGGCGCGGCAGCGAGCCCGTGCTCACACACGATGCCTGAACGCCGCGCGGGCGCAGATTGCTCACCACTCACGGGCACGGGCAGTGCCTGAAGAAGTGAACTCTCCCGACGTTTAGTGGCGCGCCACCGGCGCCATTGAAATGTTGGCTACACCGCGACTTATGCCGAGACTGCTCGTCGCGCTTGCCTGTCGTTCGGCGCTCCCGAAGGAGTCGCCGGCTTTCGGCCTGCACCGCCGACTAAGTGAACATCGGCAGGGGGCGCAGCGCCTTCCTGATCTGCTTCCGCAGCCGTTTCGAGTTGAACGCCTTGGCGATGTCGGTCAGCGCGGGGCTGCCCTCGGAGATCGCCCGGGAGGCGCCTTTCGCCATGTTCACATAGTAGTCAACCAGGGCGCCGTCGCGTCTGTTGCGCTGCGACTTTCTGCGCTGGTTGAGGTACTCGTCCCACCCGTTCTCGCAGCCCTTGCTGATTCGACGGGCGGCCTTGCTGAACTGCAGCTCGAAGTTCGCGAGGCGTCTCGAAGTGCGCGAGGAGCCCTTCATCTTCTTCCTTTTTCCGTCCTTCTTCACCCTGATCACGATGGGCTCGCCGAGCACTATGACCGGCTGGGCCTGCTCAGCACCCTGGGTGTCATCAGCCGCGACTCTCTTTGCCATTATGTGAGCCTCCAATCCCGAGATTCAGCGCCAGAGGATAGACGCCTTATACTCCCCTTCACCAAGCCTGTCAATGCTTATGTACGGCACCATCCATAAATCATCTTTATGGCCGCCGGCCGCGCCGAAGAACTCTCCGACGTGTCCCGCCGCCCGCGCCCGCGCGCCGTGGAGCCGGGTTCACACGCTCAAGTATTTTCTTATTGCGGAAAGCGCGAACTTATAGCATAAGAGTGGCGCACGGTTCGACCAGGAGCTTGCAGGCCCCAACTCTCAGCAGGTGACCGAGAGGTAAGCTGCCCTTAACCTCACGGATTCCCTTCCACCCGTCAGTCTCACATGTGAGGGTATCAACCATGCCCGACGTTAAGACTTTGGTCGTTCAAATCTCCGTCATCCTCGTCGTGTCCCTCTCGGTGAGCTGGCTGCTGCGCAAGGTCAGCCAGCCGCGGGTCGTCGGCGAGATGGTCGCGGGGATTCTGCTCGGCCCCTCGCTGCTGGGGTGGGTCGCGCCCGGCCTGTCCAAAGCGATCTTCCCGCCCGAGAGCCTCGGCCCCCTCTACTCGCTAAGCCAGATCGGGCTGCTGCTCTTCATGTTCATGGTCGGCCTGGAGCTGGACACGAAGAAGCTGCGGCGGCTGGGCCACGTCGCCGTCGTCATCAGCCACACGAGCATCATCGTGCCGTTCGCCCTGGGCGCGCTGCTCGCCTCCCAAATCTACGAAAGGGTGGCGGCCGGAGAGGTGCCGTATACGGGGTTCCTGCTGTTCATGGGGGCGGCGATGAGCGTCACGGCCTTCCCCGTGCTGGCCCGCATCCTGTCCGAACAGAACATGCTCGGGACGCGGCTCGGGGCGCTCACGATCACCTGCGCGGCCGTGGACGACGTGACCGCGTGGTGCATCCTGGCGGCCATCATCGGGGTCGTGAGGTCGGAGGTCAACCACCTCGGGCTGTGGCAGATGCTGGTGGGCCTCGCCGCCTATTTCGCCTTCATGCTGCTGGCGCTGCGGCCCGCCGTCAGGCGGCTGGCCGCGGGGGGCGGAGACGCGCGGCTGACGGACACGGTGATCGCCTTCCTCGTCCTGTGCGCGCTCGCTTCGAGCTGGGCGACGGAGTGGCTGGGGATACACGCGCTCTTCGGGGCCTTCTTCGCCGGGGTCATCATGCCGAAGGAGGGGGGCTTCGCCGAAGACGTGGTGCGGAGACTCCGCCCGCTGGTCGTGGTCGTGCTGCTCCCACTGTTCTTCGCCTTCACGGGGCTGCGCACCGACATGCGGCTGGCCGTCGGGCCGGCGATGCTTCTCTACTCGGTGCTGGTCTTCGCCGCGGCCGTGGCCGGCAAGTTCGGCGGCTCGGCGGTCGCGGCGCGGGTCATGGGGGTGCCGTGGCGCGACGCGTCGGCCATCGGAATCCTGATGAACACCCGCGGGTTGATGGAGCTGGTCATTCTGAACATCGGCCTCGACATAGGGGTCTTGAACCGCTCCCTGTTTTCGATGATGGTGTTGATGGCGGTCGGGACGACGCTGATGACGACGCCGCTGCTCTCTTTAGTCCGCGCGGACGAGCGTGCGGAGGCGGCCGCGGAGGCCGAGAAGGTCGAAGTCGCGCCGGCCGGGTGAGGGGCGCGACCTCCCGGGAGGGGCTTTCGGCGGCCGTGCCTTTTCCACCCATGCTTCACAAAGACGCTTCCCGATGACGAAGGCGGTCAGGAAATTTAAGGGCGGCAGGCGCGCGCGCGAGGGGGCCGCGGCGCAGTCCCCCGTGCCGGCGGAGCTGCTCTTCAACCGCGAGCTGAGCTGGATTGAGTTCAACCGCCGCGTGCTCGAAGAGGCGCTCGACGAGTCGCACCCGCTGCTGGAGCGGCTGAAGTTCCTCTCGATCTTCTCGACCAACCTCGACGAGTTCTTCATGATCCGCGTCTCGGGTCTGAAAGAAGAGCTGGAGGAGGAGGTCGTCGCGCCGTCGCCCGACGGCAAGACGCCCGCCGAGCAGTTGCAGGAGATCGGCGCGCGGCTCCGGCCCATGCTCGAAACGCAGACGCGCTGCCTGCGGGAGGAGATTCTGCCGCGGCTCGAACGCAGCGGCGTCTGCCTCGCGTCCTACAAAGACCTCGACCCGCGCGAGCGGCAGGCGGCCGACGCCTACTTCATGAAGAGCGTCTTCCCGATCCTTACGCCGCAGGCCGTAGACCCCGGCCACCCCTTCCCCTACGTCTCGAACCTCAGCCTCAACCTCGGCCTGTTGGTCGAGCCGGCCGCGAATCCCGAGGGGAAGACCAAACAGAAGGGCGCCAAGCGCTTCGCGCGCATCAAGCTGCCGCCGGTCGTCCCCCGCCTCGTCCCCGTGGGCGAGTCGGGCCGGAAGTTCACCTTCCTCGGGAGCATCATCGCGGCCAACGCCGACGCGCTCTTCCCCGAGATGCGCCACGGCAAGTCGCACCTCTTCCGCGTCACGCGCGACGCCGACATCGAGATCCGC
>JAFAVK010000122.1 GCA_019242475.1 Acidobacteriota bacterium
CCGAGCCCGACCCCTCGGAGGTCGCGCAGTGGCGGTGGGTCACGCTGGCGGAACTGTGGCGGGGTTTAAATGAGGAGCCGCAGCTCTACAGCCGGTGGCTCAAGCTCGCCGTCGAGGGCCAACACTGGCGCGGTGTGGCCGCGCACGACGGCGTCGGCCCGGATGCGGACTGAGGCTTATGGAGAGTTGCCGCGCCGCGTCGGCTGTCTACTCACGCCCTTCGACGCCTCTCTTTACAAAACCCGTGTGGTGAAAGTATCTTTCCTCGTCCGCCCGCCCCGAGGTCGTCGTAAGAGAAGGGCGGGCGCCATCCAAAACGCTCCCGAAGAATAGGAAGGTATCGAAGAGTGGGAAGAGTGCGGGTACTCGTGGGCACGCGCAAGGGCGCGTTTGTCCTGACTTCGGATGCGGCGCGCGAGAATTGGGAGGTGAGCGGGCCGCACTTCGCGGGCTGGGAGGTCTATCACATGAAGGGGTCTCCCTCAGACCCGAAACGCATCTACGCCTCGCAGACGAGCGCCTGGTTCGGCCAGATCATCCAGCGCTCCGACGACGGCGGCCAGACGTGGTTCCAACCCGGCACGTCCCCCGGCGAGCCGACCACGACGCCCGAGGGGATGCCGAAGGGCGAGAGCAACAAATTCGTCTACGACACCTCCGCCGAGACGGGCGCCCCGCTCACGACGCACCAGTTCTACGACGGCACGCCGAAGCCGTGGGAGTTCAAACGCGTCTGGCACCTCGAGCCCTCCCCGGAAGACCCCGACACGGTCTACGCGGGCGTCGAGGACGCGGCGCTCTTCCGCACCACCGACGGCGGGCGCTCGTGGCACGAACTCTCGGGCCTGCGCGGCCACGGCACCGGCGCGCAGTGGCAGCCGGGCGCGGGCGGGATGTGCCTGCACACGGTCATCCTCGACCCTTCGAACCGTGAGCGGATGTACGTCGCCATCTCGGCCGCGGGCGCCTTCCGCACCGACGACGGCGGCAAGACGTGGAAGCCCATCAACCGCGGCCTGCGCTCGCAATACATCCCCGACCCGAACGCCGAGGTCGGCCACTGCGTCCACCACGTCGCCATGCACCCCGCGCGCCCCGACGTGCTCTTCATGCAGAAGCACTGGGACGTGATGCGCAGCGACGACGCGGGCGACAACTGGCGCGAGGTGAGCGGCGGCCTCCCCTCCGACTTCGGCTTCGTCATCGACGTGCACGCGCACGAGCCGGAGACGATCTACGTCGTCCCGATCAAGAGCGACGCCGAGCACTACCCGCCGGATGGAAAGCTGCGCGTCTACCGCAGCCGCACGGGCGGCGAAGAGTGGGAGGCTCTGACGAACGGGCTCCCGCAGGAGCACTGCTACGTCAACGTGCTGCGCGACGCGATGTCCGTTGACACGCTCGACCCGTGCGGCGTCTACTTCGGGACGACGGGCGGGCAGGTCTACGCCTCGCGCGACGGCGGCGACCACTGGGCTCCCATCGTGCGCGACCTGCCGGCCGTGCTCTCCGTGGAGGCGCAGGCGCTGCCGTGATCCGCGTCCTGCTCCCGCAGCCGCTCCGCACGCTCGCGCGCGTCGAGGGCGAGATTGAGTTGAGCGTGGAGGGCACGGTCACGCGCGACACCGTGCTCGACGCGCTCGAAGCGCGCTACCCGGCGCTGCGCGGCACCATCCGCGACCACACGACGCGCGCGCGCCGCCCCTACGTGCGCTTCTTCGCGTGCGAACAAGACCTGTCTCACGAGCCGGCGGACGCCCCGCTGCCGGAAGCCGTCGCGACGGGCAGCGAGCCGTTCCTCGTCGTCGGCGCCATCGCCGGCGGCCAGGAGTTTTGAATTTAGACAAGGGGAAGCCGGCTGCCTCACAGCCCACCGAAGCAATGCCGACAGACTCTCCCACGAACGGGGCCGAGCGCCTGCCGCCCGAGCGGCAGCGGGGCTTCATCGACGCGCTCCTCGAAAACGTCGAGGACGCCATCGTCGCCTGCGACGCCGCGGGCGTCCTCACCGTCTTCAACCACGCCGCGCGCAAGCTCCACGGCCTCGCCGAGCGCCCGCTCACGCCCGAGACCTGGGCCGACTACTACGACCTCTACCTGCCCGACGGCCGGACGCGGATGCGTCGGGAGGAGATACCGCTCTACCGCGCGCTCCGGGGCGAGTGCGTCCGCGACGTGGAGATGGTCGTCGCGCCGAAGGGGGGCACGCCGCGCGCGGTGCTCGCGAGCGGCGGCGCCATCTACGGGCCCGACGGCGAGAAGCTGGGCGCGGTCGTCGTCATGCGCGACTTCACCGAGCGCAAGGCCGCGCAGGAGGCCCTGAAGCGCGAGAGCACCCTGCTCCACGCGCTGATGGACAACATCCCCGACGCCATCTACTTCAAGGACACCGAGAGCCGCTTCACGCGCGTCAACCGCCACGCGCCCTACCGCGGCGGCAACGCGCCCGAGGACGTGGTCGGCAAGACCGACTTCGACTTCTTCGTCGAAGAGCACGCGCGCGCCGCCTACGAGGACGAGCAGCGCGTCATGCAGACGGGCGTGCCGCTCGTCGATAAAGAGGAGTGCGAGACCTACACCGACGGCTCACAGACCTGGCTCTCGACGACGAAGGTGCCCATCTTCGACGGGGAGGGGCGCGTCGCGGGACTGGTCGGCATCTCGCGCGACATCACCGAGCGCAAGCGCGCCGAGGAGGCGCGGCTCGAACTCGCGCGCGAGCAGGCCGCGCGCGCCGAGGCCGAGGCCGCCAACCGCCTGAAGGACGAGTTCCTCGCGACGCTTTCACACGAATTGAGGACGCCCCTGACGGCCATCCTCGGCTGGGCCAAGCTGCTCGCCGACGGCCAGATCGCGGAGGGCAAAACGGCCGACGCCTTCGCGGCCATCTACCGCAACGCGCGCTCGCAGGCGCAGCTCATCGACGACCTGCTCGACGTGTCGCGCGTCATCACGGGCAAGCTCCGCATCGAGGTCGTCCCCGTCAACCTCGGCGCGGTCGTCGAGGCGGCCGCCGCGGTCGTCCGCCCCGCGGCCGAGGCGAAGCGCGTCGCGCTGAACGTCAACGTCGGCGCCGAACCCTTAACGGTCAACGGCGACCCCGCGCGCCTCCAGCAGGTCGTCTGGAACCTGCTCTCGAACGCGGTCAAGTTCACGCCCGCGGGCGGCCGCGTCGAAGTCCGCGTCGGCCGCGCGGGCTCGCAGATGTTGGTCGCCGTCTCGGACACGGGGCAGGGCATCGAGCCGGAGTTCCTGCCGCACGTCTTCGAGCGCTTCCGGCAGGCCGACATGGGCACGACCCGGCGGCACGGCGGCCTCGGCCTCGGCCTCGCCATCGTCAGGCACCTGGTCGAATTGCACGGCGGCACGGTCAAGGCCGAGAGCGAAGGGGAGGGGCGCGGTTCGACCTTCACCGTGAGGCTGCCGGTGCGTGCCGTCCGCGACGCGGCGCAACCGGCGGCCCGCGGCGCAGGGCCCGCGCGCCCCGAAGCTTTCGAGGCGCCGGCCGCGCCGCACACGCTCGAAGGGGTGAAGGTTCTGGTCGTGGACGACGAGCCGGACGCGCGCCGCCTGCTGACGGAGGTGCTTGCGCGCCGCGGGGCGCAGGTCAGGACGGCCGAGTCGGCGGGCGAGGCTTTGGAGACGCTTCAGGCGTGGCGGCCGCACGTCCTGCTCTCCGACATAGGGATGCCGGACGGCGACGGCTACGAGTTGATTCGGAGGGTGCGCGAGCTGCCCTTTGAGCGCGGGGGGCGGACGCCCGCGGCGGCGCTCACGGCCTACGCCGGCCCCGCCGACCGCGCGCGTGCGCTCGCCTCGGGTTTCCAATTGCACGTCGCCAAGCCGGTCGAGCCGGCCGAGCTGGCGGCCGTCGTCGCGGGCCTCGCCGTGAAGGGAAATGATGAGTGATGAGTGATGAGTGATGAATGATGAATTGAAGGCACGCTGCTTCTCATTCATCATTCATCACTCATCACTCATCATTCGTCATTCTATAAAGATATGGTTGATGAAGCGCCGTTTATCTTCTCAGACCTGAGCCTTTCGCGGCGGCTTGAGCGCGCGGAGGCGCGGGGCGGCGTGGAGTTCGTCGAGGCGCGCGCCGCCGCGGAGCCCGAGAGCGGCGCGTGTTGGACGGAGGTCGCGGGCGCCTACGCGATGTTCGACGCCGTCGAGTCGCCGATCACGCAGACGTTCTGCCTCGGCCTCTTCGAGACACCTTCTGACTCAGACTTCGAACGCCTCGAAGAGTTCTTCAAGGAGCGCGGCGCGCCCGCCTACCACGAGGTCAGCCCGTTGGCCGACCCGGCAACTTTCCAACTGCTGAACGGGCGCGGGTACGAGCCGTTCGAGTTCACGAGCGTGATGTTCCGGCCCCTCGGCACCTCCGCCCGCGCGGCCGCGCGACAAGACTCGGGCGTGAGCGTTCGCCTGGCCGGCCCCGACGATTACGAGCTTTGGGCACAGACGGCGGCACGCGGTTGGGGCGAGTTCGAGGGCTTGGGCGACTTCATGCTCGGGCTCTCGCGTGTGAGCGCGCGCCGCGAGGCGGGGCTCTCGTTCCTGGCCGAGCTGGACGGCCGCCCGGTCGCCACCGGCGCCCTGAGCATCTGGGAGGGCGTGGCGCTTTTGGCCGGCGCGAGCACCGTCCCCGAGGCGCGCAGGCGCGGCGCGCAACTGGCGCTGCTCGACGCGCGACTCGCCTACGCCGCCGAACACGGCTGCGACCTCGCCATGATGTGCGCGCAGCCCGGCTCCGGCTCGCAGCGCAACGCCGAGCGTCACGGCTTCCGCATCGCCTACACGCGCATCAAGTGGCGCCTGCGTCAGTAGGGAGCTCGAAGGCGACCGGGTCAGAACCGCCCGCGGTAGCGGGTGGGCCTTTGTCATTCGGTTGAATCGGGTGACAAAGGCCCACCCGCTACCGCGGGCGGTTCTGACCGCTATTTCTTATAGACGTAGTAGACGACGCCCGCGCGGTCGTCCGTCAGGAGGAAGGCGCCCGGCCCGTAGGCGAAGATGTCCGCGGGGCGGCCGTAGACCTTGCCCGCCTGTAGGAAGCCCGTGATGAAGTCGGCGGGGGCGCCGCCGCGCTCGGGCACGCGCACGACGCGGTAGCCGCGGCCGATGCTCTTGTTCGTCGAGCCGTGCAGCGCGACGAGGAACGAGCCCTTCAACTCCTCCGGCCCGTCCGCGCCGAAGTGTTCGAGCCCGAGCGGCGCGCTGTGCGCGTCGAAGGCGGCGAGCGCGGCGGGCACGTCCCGGCAGCGGAACTTTCCCCCGCGCGGGTTGAACTCGGGGTCTGCGAAGACCCGCGGGCCGGACTGGTAGCAGTAGGGCCAGCCGTAGTTCGCGCCGGCTTGCAAGGCGTACATCGTGTCGGCCGGCCTGTCTTTGCCCAGATGGTCGGCGGCCATGTCGGTCGCGTAGAGACTTTCGCCGACCGGGCGCAGGCCGACGGCGTTGCGCAGGCCGCGCGCGTAGAAGCGCCGCCCCGAGCCGTCCGGGTTCATCTCGATGACGGTCGCGCGCACGTCCTCCTTCTCGACGCAGGCGTTGCAACTGCTGCCGACCGAGACGTAGAGCTTGCCGCCGGCGCCGAAGGCGAGCGTGCGCGTCAGGTGCCAGCCGCCGTACTTGTAGGCGAGCCCGTAGTCGGGGAAGGTCGCGAGCACCTCGGGCGTGCCAACGGGCGCGTCGGCGCCGCGCGCGTAGCGGTAGCGCACGAGCCGGTCGGTCAGGGCGAGGTAGAACCAGTCGCGCCCCTCCGCGTCCGTGTGAAAGGCGACGCTGTTCGGGTTGCGCAGCTTCGTCAGATAGGGCGTGACCTTGAGGAACTTCCTCTGCGCCGGGTCGAACTGGTCGAGGATGTAGACGACGCCCTTGCGGTTGTCGGTCAGGTCGTGCATATCCGTGACGAAGAGGCGCCCGTCCGGGGCGAGCGACATGAAGCGCACGCGCTTCAGACCCTCGGCGGCGACGGCGATGCGGAAGCCTTCGGGGAGGTTCAGGTTGAAAGTCCTGCCGTCGGCGAGCGAGACGCGCTGCGGCTTGAGCGCCGCGGCACGCTCGGCGGGCGGCGCCGTTCTCTCGCGGCGCCTCTGCGCGTCAGCGTGAACGGTCGGGATGAATAGGAGCGCGACACAGGCGAGCAGCGCGCGGCGGGGGCGTGGCATGATGCGAGCCTCTCGAAGAGGGAATCGGAGAGCCGCCTGATGATACTACGGCGGGCGGCGGGAGGGTGATGGAGAGCGTTCGACTGTCGGCGTTGCCGTCATCTTCCGCCGCAACTCGGTCGTCAGCCGCGGCCGTTGGCAGTACGTCGCCTTCTACGACCCGGAAGCCTGGCGAACGAGGAGAGAACTCCACCTCTTCGTCCAGAGGGTCGGCCAGGGGCAGAGCGAAGGCACGGAGGATATTCCCCCGCAAACCATCTCCATTCTCGAATGGCGGCCATAGCGAAAGGAATTTCAACACAGAGACACAGCTTCAGGCTTTAGCCGTCAACAAGCCGTGTCTCTGTGTCTCTGTGGTAAATAGCTGCCGGAGGTCTCAACCTTGAGGATGAAAATCGCGGCGCTCTGCGCTGCCTTCCTTTTCTGTACGGCGACCGCGCGGGCGCAGTCGCCGCTGCTTGCGAACGTCGGCGGCCGTCACAGTTTGAGCCTCGACGGGCGCTGGCAGACGATCATCGACCCTTACGAGAACGGCTTCTACGACTACCGCTACCAGGAGAGCCCGAACGGCTACTTCAAGAACGCCAAGCCCAAGAGTCCGTCCGACCTCGTCGAGTACGACTTCGACAACTCGCCGCTGCTGTACGTCCCCGGCGACTGGAACTCGCAGGACGAGCGGCTCCTCTTCTACGAGGGCACCGTCTGGTACAAGAAGTCTTTCGACTACACGAGGAGACCCGGCACGCGCCTCTTCGTACACTTCGGCGCGGCCAACTACGACACGTTCGTCTATCTCAACGGCGAGAAGCTCGGCCGCCACGAGGGCGGCTTCACGCCCTTCGATTTCGAAGTGACGAACCTCGTCCGCGAGCGCGACAACTTCCTCGTCGTCAAGGTGGATAACAAGCGGCGCCGGGACGCCGTGCCGACGCTCAACACCGACTGGTGGAACTACGGCGGGCTGACGCGCTCGGTCGCGCTCGTCGAGGTGCCCGACACGTTCGTCCGCGACTACTTCGTCCAGTTAAAGAAGGGCTCGCGCGAAGAGGTCGCCGGCTGGGTGAAGCTCGACGGCCCGGCCTCTGCGAACCAGACCGTCAACGTCGAGATACCGGAAGCAAAAATCAAGCAGACCTTCAGAACGGACGCCGACGGCCTCGCGCCCTTGAGCCTTAAGGCGCGGCTCGACCTCTGGTCGCCGGAGAATCCGAAACTCTACCGCGTCGTCGTCAACGCGGGCTCGGACACGGTCGAAGAGCGCGTCGGCTTCCGCAGCATCGAGACGCGCGGGACTGACATCCTACTCAACGGCCGGCCCGTCTTCCTCCGCGGCATCTCGATCCACGAAGAGTCGCCCCTGCGCGGCGGGCGCGCGTTCAACGATGCGGACGCGCGGATGCTCTTGACGTGGGCGAAGGAGCTGGGCTGCAACTTCGTGCGCCTCGCGCACTACCCGCACAACGAGCAGATGACGCGCGTGGCCGACGAGCTGGGGTTGATGGTCTGGTCGGAGGTGCCCGTCTACTGGACGATCCTCTGGGACGACCCCGGCACCTTTGCCAACGCGAAGAACCAGCTCGGCGAGATGATCGCGCGCGACCGCAACCGCGCCTCGGTCGTCCTCTGGTCGGTGGCGAACGAGACGCCCGTCGGCGAGGCGCGCAACCGTTTCCTCCGCGGCCTCGTCGAGCACGCGCGCGCGCTCGACCCGACGCGTCTGTTAACCGCCGCCAACGAGCGGCACTACGAAGGCCCGGACACGCAGGTCGTGGACGACCCGCTCGGCGAGAGCCTGGACGTGCTCGGCTGCAACGAGTACGTCGGCTGGTACGACGGCCCGCCCGAGAAGGCCGACCGCCTGACGTGGAAGGTGACTTTGGGGAAGCCACTCGTCATCAGCGAGTTCGGCGGCGACGCGCTTTTCGGAAACCACGGCGACAAGGGGCAGCGCTGGACGGAGGAGTACCAGCGCGACCTCTACGAGCACCAACTCAAGATGCTGCGGCGGATACCCGCCCTGCGCGGGATGTCGCCGTGGATTCTGACTGACTTCCGCTCGCCGCGCAGGCCGCTGCCGCGCATCCAGGACTTCTACAACCGCAAGGGGCTCATCTCGAACCGCGGCGAGCGGAAGCAGGCGTTCTACGTTTTGCAGAGCTTCTATCAAGAGCTTGCGAGGGAAGGGAAGTGAAAGGTTATGATGAAGCCCTAACTTCATTCACCGCGAGGAAGATTGATGACGAGCAGCGTGATCGAAAGTCGAGGCGGGCCGCGCCTGACCGAAAGGGAAGAGTTGAGACGGCAGGTGTCGGAGGTCGTCGGGGCCGCGCCGGTCTTCGACATGCACACGCACCTGTTCGCGCCGGAGTTCGGCGGGCTCAACCTGTCGGGCATCGACGAGCTTTTGACGTATCACTACCTCGTCGCCGAGACCTTCCGCTCCGCGGAGGTGAGTTACGAAAGCTTCTGGCGGATGAGCAAGTCCGAGCAGGCCGACCTCGTGTGGCGGACGCTCTTCGTGGAGCACACGCCGGTCTCGGAGGCGGCGCGCGGGGTCGTCACCGTGCTCGACTCGTTCGGGTTAGACACGGCCGCGGAAGACTTGAAGGAGGCGCGCGCCTTCTTCAGAGAGCAGGACGCGGCGTCCCACCTCGGGCGCGTGCTGGAACTCGCGGGCGTGAGCGACGTGGTGATGACCAACGACCCGTTCGACGCGCGGGAGGCACGCGTCTGGGAGGGCGATGGAGGGATTGACCGGCGGTTCCACGCGGCGCTGCGGATGGACGGGCTGCTCAACGACTGGGAAGGTTCGGCGGCGGCCCTTCAAGCGCGCGGGTACGAAGTTGACCGGGGCGTGTCCGGCAAGACCGCGGGCGAGGTGAGACGCTTCCTCGACGTTTGGATAGAACGGATGCGTCCGCTCTACATGGCCGTGTCTCTGCCCGACGACTTCGAACACCCGGCCGCGGACGCGCGCGACCGAGTCATCCGCGAGGTAGTTTTGCCGACGGCGCGCGCGCATCATTTGCCTTTCGCTTTGATGGTCGGCGTGCGGCGCGGCGTCAACCCGGCTCTGCGCGCGGCGGGCGACGGTGTCGGGCGCGCGAGCGTGCGCGCCGTCGAGCGTTTGTGCGCGGAGAACGCGGGCGTGCGCTTCCTCGCCACCTTCCTCTCGCGCGAGAACCAGCACGAGCTGTGCGTGTCGGCGCGGAAGTTCCCGAACCTCCTGCCGTTCGGCTGCTGGTGGTTCCTCAACAACCCCTCGATCATCAAAGAGATCACGCGCGAGCGCCTTGAGCTGCTCGGCACCTCCTTCGTCGCGCAGCACTCGGACGCGCGGGTGCTCGAACAGCTCATCTACAAGTGGAAGCACTCGCGGCGCTGTCTGGCCGACGTGCTCGCCGACTCTTACGAGCGCCTGCTTGAGAGCGGGCGCGCCGTCACGCGCGCCGAGGTCGAGCGCGACGCCGCGCGCCTCTTCGACGGCAACTTCCGCGCGTGGGTCGGGCAAGCCCCGCCGGCAGAGTCAAGGAGCAACCGATGAGAAGGTTCTTCGCCGCCGCCGTCCTTCTGCTCGCCTGTGCGTCCGTGCGGACGCAAGCCAGACAGGCGGACGCGCCCGACTGGGAGAACCCGCGCGTCTTCGCCGTGGGCAAGGAGCCGCCGCACGCCACGTTCGTGCCCTACGCGGAGGAGCGCGCGGCGTTGCGCGCGGGCGCGCCTTCGCCCTTCGTGCGCACGCTCGACGGCGCCAAGTCGTCCCGTGGCGGCTCGGCTTTCGCACGTCGGAGATCAAAGAGGGCCGGATACTTTTTAACGGCAAGCCCCTCATGATCCGGGGCGCGAACCGGCACGAGTTCGACCCCGACCTGGGGCAGGTCGTGACCACCGAGCGCATGGTCGAAGACATCAAGCTGATGAAGCAGCACAACCTCAACGCGGTGCGCACGAGCCACTACCCGAACGTGCCCGAGTGGTACGAGCTGTGCGACCGCCTCGGCCTCTACGTCCTCGACGAGGCCAACATCGAGTCGCACGGCTACGGCGCCAACGAGGAGCAGCGCATCTCGAACTCCGAGGACTTCACCGCCGCGCACGTCGCGCGCGTCTCCGGCACCATCGAGCGTGACAAGAACCACCCGTCGGTCTTCATCTTCTCGCTCGGCAACGAGGCCGGCGTCGGGCGCAACCACGCGGCCTCGCGCGAGTGGGCCAAGTCGCACTACCCCGAGTTCATCATCACCTACGAGCCGGGGCGGAGCCGCCACGGCGACGCCTTCTCGCCGATGTACACCAAGCCCGACCGCATGGAGCCCGACTGGGAGAAGTACGGGCAGGGCAAGCCGATCTACGCCGAAGGCACCTGGGAGCTGGCCGAAGACGGCGAGGTCATCCAGCGCGGAAAGCTCCCGCGCCTGCGCACCGCCGCCGGGCAGTCGGAGGAGGTCACGCTCGGGCTCAAGCGCCCGGCGGGGCCGCCCGGCCGCGAATACTTCCTCAAGGTCACCTTCGCGCTCGCGGCCGACGCGCCCTGGGCGAAGCGCGGCCACGTCGTCGCCTGGGATCAGTTCGAGTTGCCTTACGGTCGGACGCCGGCGGCGGCACCGGGCGTCGCGCCCGCGCCCGCGCTCGCGGTCGAAGAGACGGCCGACGCCGTGACGCTGCGCGGCGAGCGCTTCCTCGCGCGGGTGGGGAAGGCGGGCGGCGCGCTCGAAGTCTACGAGGTGGACGGCCGCCCACTCCTCGCGGGGCCGCTCGCGCCGAACCTCTGGCGCCCGCCCACCGACAACGACCGCGGCAACCAGATGCCGAAGCGGCTCGGCGTCTGGCGCACGGCCGCCGCCGAGCGCAAGCTCACGAACGTCTCGGTCGAGAAGTTAAGTCCCGGCGCGGCGCGCGTGACGGCCGAGGCGGCGCTCCCGCCCGATGGCTCTTTGACGCGCACGACGTTCACCGTCTACGGGAGCGGGGTCATCGAAGTCGAGAGCGCGCTCAAGCCCGCGGCGGGCGCGCCGGAGCTGCCGCGGGTCGGGATGCAGATGCTCATCCCGGGCGGGTTCCGCAACGTCGAGTGGTACGGGCGCGGGCCGCAGGAGACCTACTGGGACAGGAAGTCGGGCGCGGCCGTGGGGCTGTACCGCTCGACGGTGGATGAGATGTGGACGCCGTACGTCGAGCCGCAGGAGAACGGCAACCGGACGGACGTGCGCTGGGTGAAGTTCACGGACGCTTCCGGCGCCGGCTTCCGGGCGGTCGGGCTCCCGACACTCTACTTCAGCGCGTGGCCGTTCAGGATGGCCGAGCTTGAGCGCGTGAAGCACTCGGCCGAGATACAGATGTCGAAGGAGATCACGGTCAACCTCGACTACTTACAGATGGGCGTCGGCGGCGACGACAGTTGGGGCGCGCTGCCGCACGCCGAGTACAGGCTCCCGGCCAAAGCCTACGAGTACACGTTCCGGCTGGTGCCCGTCCGCAAACCTTGACGGTTTGAGATTTCAAATCCCGAAGGGGAAGCCCGGCGCATCAACCGACGCGCCGGGCTTCTTTCTTGTCCGCCCGCCTGACGGCGGCGGGGTTGATTGTCGCCTCAGTGCTCGATGCAGAAGGTCAGTTGGACGTAGCCGCCGTCGGTGTCGTCCTCGCCGTCGGTCAGCGAGCGGAGGGTCGAGAGCGAGACGAGGTAGGAGCAGTTCGGCCACGTCGAGGTGTTGTGCGAGCTGGTGCCGTGGCCGCCGCGCGGGCCGGTGCCGCCGGGCAGCGCCGGCTTCACCCAGCCGAGCCCGCTCGCGCAGCTCGTGATATCGACGCCCCAACTCTTCATCAGCTCGTGGTCGGCCGTGTAGAGGATGTCGAGGTTGGCGTTGATGGGCGAGCAGCAGTTCGCCCCCGGCGTGATGAACTGCTGGATGTTAAGCAGGATGACCTCCGACCAGTTGTTGATTCGAATCTTCTTCAGGTCGTTGCCGAGCGTCGGGGCGCCGAGGCTGGGGCCGGCCACCGGCTCGGCCTCGAAGTAGACGCGCAGCGACGTGCCGTTCTGCGGGCTGCTCACGGCGTTGCCGGCGCCGTCGCCGGGCGCCGCGCCGCCGGGCACGGCCGACGCCGTGCGGAAGTAGAGCAGCGGCCCCGAGTAGCCGTGCAAATTCGACGCGGGGTCAACCTGCACCCAGCCGTCCGCGTCCGGCTTCATCAGCGCCGGCGGCACCGGCCCCCAGGGCGTCCCGGGCGGCACGGCCGGCGGGGTCGGCGGCGGCGGCGGCGTGGTCGCCCCCGTCGGCCCGACCCAGATGGCCTGCGGCGTCGCCACCGCGCCCGTGCCGAAGGTGTCCCAGGTGACGACGCGCACGCCCACCTCGACGGCCGAGACCATCGTGTCGTTGACGGGGTGCTTGTTGCCGGGGTCGTTGTCCAGGTCTTCGTAGAGGAAGCGGTAGCGCATCGGCTGGCCGCCGCCGAAGGGGTGCGTCGAGGGGCAGTCGCCCTTGAGCTTGATGCCCCAGCCGTGCCGGCCGTCGTAGAAGCCGTAGCCGGGGCCGCCGTGCTGGTTCGGCATGCCGGCCGGTTGCGGGCCGTTCGTGAGCCCCGTCGCGTTGCTGATGTCGCCGTCGATGTAGAAGTCGCCGACGTGCGTGAACCAGGCGTGCGTGACCTGCGGCGCGTCGCGGACGCACAGCTCGACGCAGAAGCAGTGGCCCACGTTCTCGCGGTCGGGCTGGCGCGCGCGCGAGCGATCCTCGGCCAGCAGCGTCGCGCCGCCGAGCGACTCGACCCTGAAGTAGAGGTCGGGGCCGCTCACCCACTCCCAACTGATCCAGGAGATGGGCGTGCGCTTGAAGTCGGCCGCCGTGTAGTCGATGCGGAAGTGGCCGTCCGGGCCGGTGACGGCCGAGCCGAGCGCGTCGTCCTGCGTGATGTCGGCGTCGAAGGCGAGGACGCGGACGCCCGCGACGGGCGCCGGCGGCTTCTGCTCGCAGAGCACGACCTTGCCGCAGATCGTCCACACGCGGAAGCGGCCGCGCACGAGGCACCAGTAGCGCGCGGGCAGGCAGTAGTCCCAGTAGGCGACGAGCGCGCGGTCACTCTCGCGCCACTGCGGCTGGAGGGTGGTGATGGTGAACTGGACGGGCTCGCTCTCCTTGCGCTGCGGTTTGGCGCGCGGCACGGTCGCGCAGTAGACGTCCACCTCGACGGGGCCGCCGTCGTACTGCCCGTCGCCGTTGAGTTCGAAGGCGAAGCCGCCGTCGTCGTCGGTCTCGGCCTCGGCGATGAGCCGCGACCGTCTCTCGTCCACCTGCTCCTCGCTCAGGATGGCGAACGTCTCCTTCGGGTTGGCGACCGCGCGCGCGACGACCTCCCGTTCGTCGCCGGCGCGGTAGAGGCGCACCTTGACCTTCGACAGCGGCTCCCGGCAGTCCGGGCAGATGTAGCCGCAGAGCTTACCCCTGAAGATATAAGGCATAACTTTTCTCCTCTGTTGAACTTCAATTCGAAGACACCGGTGGGCGCGGCGTCATGCGCGGAGTTTCGTGTAGGCGCGCAGGCGAGGGCGGGCGCACGCGGTTACGGTTGGCGAGCCAGTTGGTCAGTGAGCCAGGGCGGGCGGATGAAGTGCAACTGGCATACCGCCGCGGGCCGAGCGGCGAAGCGGCCGAAACGGCGGGCGCGCGCCCGCACTGTCTACTCATGGCTACACACGTCCGCGCCCAAACGTACACATATGTCTGCACCCGGCGTGTTGGATTAACGCGGTTCGGGATAGAATCTCGGCCGGGAGAACTCTTTAAGAGATGGCTGTCAACCGAGAGGAGCTGCGGCGGACGTTCGCCCTCGCCAACGAGTTCAAGGAGGGCGACCTCGGCGTGGGCGGGACGCGCGATGAGGCGGCGCGCCCGGCCGCCCGCGCGGCGCTCGGCGCGCTCACGCTCGGCGAGCTGCGGGCGACCGCGCTCGTCGAAGACGGCGTGAGCGAGGCGCTCGACGCCACGATTGACCGGAGGCTCGCGGCGGAAATCTCGGCCCTGACGGTCGGGGAGTTGAAGGGCATCTTGTCGGGCGGCCGCGCCGCCGAGTGGGTGCGGCGTTACCGGGACGGTTTGAGCAGCGAGTCGGTCGCCGCGGTCGTCAAGCTGATGTCGAACGAAGAGCTGTCGGCGGCCGCGCGGCAAATCTTCAACCCGCTGCCGGGCGAGGGCGTGTCGGTCGGCGCGCCCGGCCACTTCGGCTCAAGGCTTCAGCCGAACAGCCCCGGCGACGAGGAGGAGGAGATTCTCTTCTCCGTCCTCGAAGGTCTCACCTACGGCTGCGGCGATGTCGTGCTCGGCCTCAACCCCGCGGGCGACGACGTGGAATCAATCGTCCGCCTCGAAGAGCTGCTCCGCTCGATCGTCGAGCGCCTGAAACTCCCCACGCGCTACTGCGTCCTCTCCGACATCGTGAAGCAGTCGAGCGCCCTCAGCCGCGTGAAGGTTGACGTGGGCTTTCAAAGCCTGGCCGGCACGTCGAAGGCGCTCGGCGGGATGGTGGGGCTGGACGTTGACGGCGTGCTCGAACTGGCGCGCGGATTCCCCGGCCTCTACTTCGAGACGGGGCAGGGCTCGGAGGTGACGAACGGGGCCGCCGAAGGCGTGGACATGGTCACGCTCGAAGCGCGCACGTACGGCGTCGCGCGCCACATAGGGAAGAGGACGGGCGCGTGGATGATCGTCAACGACGTGGCCGGCTTCATCGGGCCGGAGGTCTTCCGCACGGGCGCACAGCTTTTGCGCGCGTGCCTCGAAGACACGCTGATGGCGAAGCTGCACGGGCTGACGATGGGGCTCGACGTGTGCTCGACCTTCCACATGGGCATCGAGCCGGCGGAGCTTAAAAAGTTGACGGCCGAGATCGTCGAGCGTGCGGCGCCCGCCTACCTGATGGCCGTCGCCGGGAACGCCGACCCGATGCTCGGCTACCTGACGACCTCCTTCCGCGAGCACCCGGCCCTGCGTCTTCAAACTAAGAGGCGAATCTCGACGCCGATGCAAAGAAGACTGACCGAGCTGGGCGTCCTGGACGGCCGCGGCCTCCCGCGCGCGGACGCCGGGGGCGCGGCCTCGCTCTACGCCGCCTACTTGAAGGCGGGCGGCGACGCGCGCACGGACGAGGCGCTGCGCGCCGAAGGCTCGAAGAAGATTAAGTCCCTCGCCGGGCGCGGCTACGACCTCGGCTTCGGGCACGCCGCCGACTACGCGGCGCCGCCGGAGGTGGAGGCGCGGCTCGAAAAGATTTACAGCCACGCGCGGCGCGCCCTCTACTCGACGCTCGACGAAGGCGTCCTGCGCGAAGTCAGCCCGAACAACTTGCGCGTGCGCACGCTCGCGCGCGACCGGGAGCAGTATCTTTCCGAGCCTTCGGCGGGCGAGAGGCTCCGGCCGGAGGACGCCGCACACGTCTCCAGGCTCTACGGCGCGCGCCGGCCGCGCGTGCAGCTCGTGCTCTCGGACGGGCTGAACGCCGACGCGCTCAACGAGAACGCGCGCGCCGTCCTGCCGCGGCTGCGGCGCGGGCTGACGGAGGCGGGTTTGCACGTCGGCGAGGTTGATTTAGTCGTCACGAACGGGCGCGTGCGCGCGGGCTATCACGCGGGCGAGCTGCTCGGCGTTGACCTGGTCGTCCACCTCATCGGCGAGCGGCCGGGCACGGGACTGAACACACTCTCGGCCTACGTCACCTACGGGCGCGACGCGGCGGGACAACTTCGTTGGAGCCCTTCGCTCGACCACGCGTGCACGACGGCCGTCTGCGGCATCAACCCGAAGGGGAAGCGGCCCGACGCCGCGGTCGAAGAGATAGAGGGCTGCGTCGTGCGCGCCTTGGAGGAGCGGCGGTCGGGCGTCGCGCTCGGCTCGGGGTTCAGGAAACGGTAAGAAGTTGACTCCGCTTGGACGGAAATAAAGAGGGCTCCCGAACGCGTCCGGAAGGATGTTGACTTTCGCTTTCCCAGATTAGATATTGTCGCCATACGCCAACGCTTCGGCGGGTTGCCGCCGGGGCGTTTGAATTTTTCAAGGCAGTAGGCAGTTAAAAGCGCCGCCTCGTCGGGAACTCCGATTTAACTTTCAACTTCCATAACGCGGAGCGACTGCCTACTGCCATCTGCCTACTGCCTACTGCTCGAAACTGACGCATGGAACGACTCGTGCAGTTGTTGTCGGGTCATGGGCGTGCCGTTTTCACGAACGGGCGTTTCGGGTTCGACGTGCGCCCGTCCGCGCTGGTCGTCGTCGCCTGCGCGCTACTGCTGCTCGCCTTCGTCTACTTTGCCTACGTGCGGCCGCGCACGCGCCTCGCGGGCGGCACGCGCGTCGGGCTGATCGCGCTCCGCTCCGCGCTCTTCCTGCTCATCCTCTTCCTGCTCCTGAAGCCGGTGGTCGTCGTCCCCTCGGTCATCCCGCGCAGCAGCACCGTCGCGCTCGTCGCGGACGACTCGCGCAGCATGCAGATGGCCGACGCGGGGGACGGACGCACGCGCCTCGAAGCGATGAAAACCGCGCTCTTCGACGCGGACGGCCCCTTCCAAAAGCGCCTGCGCGAGAAGTTCAGGACGCAGGCTTACGGCTTCTCGAACCAGCTCGACAACGTCGGGGACGGCGGCGAGGAGCTGACCGGCGAAGGTCTTTCGAGCGACGTGTCGGGCGCGCTCGCGGAGGCCGCGCGGCGTTCGACGGGCGCGCCGCTCTCGGCGGTCGTGCTCGTCTCGGACGGCGCGGCGAACGCGGGCACAGACCTCGCCGGGGAACTCCGCAACCTGCGCGCGCGCGGCCTGCCCGTCTACACGGTCGGCGTCGGCGACGCGCGCCGCCCCGCGGACGCGGAGCTGGTGAGAGTCAACCTCCCGCGGCGCGTGCTCGTCGGGTCGAGCGTCGAGGTCGAGGCGTTCGTGCGCGCGAGCGGCTACGGCGCGACGAAGGTCAGGATCGCCGCGAGCGAAGACGGGCGCGCGGTCAAGACCGAAGAGTTTCCTTTGCACGGCGGCGAGACGGAGGTCGTGCGGATGGAGATCGTCCCCACGACGCCGGGGACGCACCGCTACACGTTCGACGTGCAGCCGCTCGCGGACGAGCTGACGCTTGAGAACAACCGGCGCGAGGCTCTGGTCGAAGTCGTCGAGGGGCCGCAGCGCGTGCTCTACGTCGAGGGCGAGCCGCGCTGGGAGCTGGGGAAGCTGCGCGACGCGCTGGGCCGCGGCGAGAAGAACGTCGAGCTGGTCTCTCTGCTGCGCACGGGCGAGAACAAGCTCTACCGGCAGGGCGTCTCGGGCGAGGCCGAGCTGGCCGACGGCTTCCCGAAGACCGAGGAGGAGCTGTTCGCCTACGACGGCCTGATGCTCGGGAGCGTCGAGGCGGGCTTCTTCACGCCCGAGCAGTTGCGGGCCATCGAAGCCTTCGTCGCGCGGCGCGGCGGCGGGCTGCTCGCGTTGGGCGGGCGGTTCGCCTTCGGCGCGGGCGGCTACGCGGGGACGCCCGTGGCCGACGCGCTCCCGGTCTCGGTCGCCGCGCGCCCCGCGGGCTCTTTGCAGGAGCCGAACCCGGACACGTACGCGGCCGCCTACAAGGCGCAGCTCACCGCGCGCGGCGCCTCGCACCCGGTCACGCGCCTGAGCGACGACCGGCAGCAGAGCCAGAAGATTTGGAACGACCTGCCCCCCGTCTCCGTGCCGGAGGCGCCGGCGGGCGTGAAGCCGGGCGCGACCGTTCTGCTCGAAGCGCGGCGCGCGGGCGGTGGGGCGGTCACGCTGCTCGCGCAGCAGCGTTACGGGCGCGGGCAGGCGCTCGCCTTCACCGCGTCCGACACCTGGCGCTGGCGGATGCGGATGGACTCGAAGAGCAACGCTCACGAGAACTTCTGGCGTCAGATGTTACGTTACCTCGTGCAAGGGGCGCCGCGGCAGTTCGAGGTCGCGGCCGAGCCGGACGTTTCCGCCCCCGGCGATGTCGTGCGCATCGTCGCGGATTTGAGGGACAAGAAGTTCAACCCGGCCGCGGACGCGCGCGCCGTCGCGCACGTCACGAAGCCTTCAGGCGCGACCGTCGAGGTGCCGCTCCGCTTCACCGCGCGCGACGAGGCGAACGTCTACGTCGGCGAGTTCAAGTCGGACGAACTCGGGCGCCATCGAATTGAGCTGAGCGCGTCCGGCGCCTCCATCGGCGAGGCGGCGGCGCAGTCAGAGTTCCTGGTCGCGGAGTTGAACCGCGAGTTCTACGACGCCTCGCTCGACGAGGAGCTGCTCAAGCGCATCGCCGCCGAGACGGGCGGCAAATACTACACGCTCGCAGAGGCCGGCGCGCTCGTGGACGACCTGACCTACCGCCAGACAGACAACTCGCGCCCCGTGACGCAAGACCTCTGGGACATGCCCGTCAACTTCCTCCTGCTCGTCGGCCTCCTGAGCGGCGAGTGGTTCCTGCGCAAGCGGCACGGCCTGGCCTGAGAATTAAAAGGGATGGACAGGATGTTCGGGGTAAAGCAATTTCAAATTCTTCCTCTCCTGCTCATCCTGTCCATCCCTGCCAATTCACGCGCGCAAGAGAAGGCGCGGCCGGCGGCCGACCCGAACAAGTTCGCCGTCATCCTGAGCGGGGCGAGCGGGGACGAGGGGTTCGCGAAGCGCTTCAAGGGGTGGACTGAGGAGCTGCGGCGCGCGCTCGTCGAGCGGTTTGAGTTTGACGAGGCGCGCGTGACCGTCCTGTCGGAATCGCCCGAGGGCGGGCGCGCTTTGAAAGCCACGGCCGAGGAGGTGCGGCGCACGTTTCAAACCCTGCGCGCGTCCGTGGGGCCGGAGAGCACGGTCTTCGTCTTCCTCATCGGCCACGGCACGTTCGACGGCCGGCAGGCAAAGTTCAGCCTGGTCGGGCCGGACTTGACGGCGGACGAGTACGCGGAGCTGCTGGGCGGTTTGAACGCGCGGCGCGTCGTCGTCTTCAACATGGCGAGCGCGAGCGGCGAGTTCATCAAGCCGCTCTCTGGGCGCGGCCGCGTCGTCGTCACCGCGACGCGCAGCGGGCAGGAGCAGAACGCGACGCGCTTCCCCGAGCACTTCATCGCCGCCCTCACGAGCCGCGACGCCGACGCCGACCAGAACGGCCGCGTCTCCGTGCTCGAAGCCTTCGACTACGCCTCGCGCCTGACGGCCGAGCAGTACAAGAGTGCGGGAAGATTGGCGACCGAGCACGCGCTTTTGGACGACAGCGGCGACGGCGTCGGGCACGCGACCGCGGAGGGCGGCGACGGCGCTTTGGCGCGCAACGTCTACCTCGATTCGCTCTCGACGGAGCAGGCCGCGGCCAACGCGGAGACGGGGCGCCTGCTGCGCGAGCGCGAGCGCCTGGAAGGCGAGGTCGAGCAGCTCAAGGCGCGCAAAGGCAACATGCCGGAGGCGGACTACGAGGCCGAGCTTGAAAGGGTCTTCGTCAGTCTCGCGAAGGTGAACCGCAGCATCAAGAGGGGCGCGCAGTGAGGGAACTTTTTAAGTTCAAGTCAACGTTTCTCGCGCTGACCTTCGTCGCGGCGTTCGCCTGCGCGCTCACGCACGCGCCCGTCGGTTCTGCCCAAACGTCGGATGACAAACAGTCTGCTGCCGCTTCTTTGCCGGGTGAAGACGAGTTGAAGCGCGGCGAGTACGCGCGCGCCGTCGAGCTGCTGGGCGCGCGTCTGAAGGCGAGCCCGGCGGACGCGGCGGCCGAGAGGCTCCTGCTGCGCGCGCAGTTGGAGACGGGCCGCTACGCGGAGGCCGAAGGCGCGGCCCGTCTCTTCCTCGACGCGCACCCGGAGGCCGGCGGCGTGCGCCACGAGCTGGCCGAAGCGCTCGCGGCGACCGGGCGTTACGCGGAAGCGATTAAAGAGTTCGAGCGCGCGGCCACGGGGGTCGAGAGCGACCTGCGCCGCGCCGAGCTGCTCGAAGCGACGGGGCAGGAGCCGCGCGCGCGCGAAATCTACAGCTCGATTGTTAAGCTCTATGAAGAGAGCGGGCCGACGGACGCGCCCACGCTCGCGGCGGTCGCACGCGCGCTCGTCCGGCTCGAAAAGTTTCAGGACGCGCGGAACCTCTACGCCGACGCGGTCGAGCAAGACCCCTCTTGCCTCGAAGCACAGCTCGGCGGCGGCGAGCTGTTCACAGAGAAGTACAACTACGCGGAGGCGGCCGTCTTCTTCGAAGACGCGCTCAAGGTCAACCCGAACAGCGCGCGGGCGCTCCTCGGCGTCGCGGCCAACAAGAAGATCGAGCGCGACGAAGAGGTTTTGGCCCCGCTCGCGCGGGCGCTCACGATCAACCCCAACCTGGTCGAGGCGCGCGCGCTCGCGGCCGGGCTCGAGCTCGAAGCGGGCGAGTACGGGGAAGCCTCCGCCGAGATAGAGAAGGGGCTGCGCGTCAACCCGCACGCGGCAGAGCTGCACGCGCTGCGTGCGGCGCAGCTCTACCTGGAAGACAAGGACTACTCTCCTGCCGCCGCGCAGGCGCTGAGCACGAACCCGCGCTACGGACAGCTCTACGAGACGCTCGCGCACTACGCGACCAACACGCGCCGCGTCGAGCAGGCCGTGGACTTCTCGCGCCGCGCGGTCGAGCTTTCGCCGCGGCTGTGGAGCGCGCACCTCAGTCTGGGCATGGCGCTCCTGCGCCTGGGCCGGATGGAGGAGGGGCGCGCCGAGGTCGAAAAGTCTTTCGAGGGCGACCCGTTCAACGCGTGGGCCAAGAACACGCTCGACCTGCTCGACTCGATGCAGGACTTCCGCGAGACGCGCCGCGGGGACTTCGTGATTAAGGCGAGCGCGAACGAGACGGAAGTGCTCGCGCCGCTCGCCGCCTCGCTGCTCGAAGAGGCCGCGGCGAAGCTCACCGCGAAGTACAAGTTCACGCCGAAGGGGCCGGTCGTCGTCGAAATCTTTCCCAACCACGAGGACTTCGCGGTGCGCGCTTTGGGGCTGCCGGGATTGGGAGCATTGGGCGTCTGCTTCGGGCAGGTCATCGCGCAGGACTCGCCCTCGGCGCGGCCTTCGGGCGAGTTCAACTGGGGCGGCACGCTCTGGCACGAGTACACGCACGTCATCACGCTCCAGATGACCGACTACCGCATCCCGCGCTGGTTCTCCGAGGGGCTCTCGGTTTATGAAGAGCGGCGCGCGCGCCCCGGTTGGGGCGGCGGTTGGAACCCTTCGGTGCTGCGCGCATTTGCCGAGGGGCGCTGGTTCAAGATCGCGGACTTGGACGCGGGCTTCGTGCGACCAAAGCGGGCCGACGACGTGCAGCTCGCGTACTTCCAGGCGTCGCAGGTCGTCGAGTTCGTCTCGGAGCGCTACGGCTTCGACGCCGTCCTCAAGATGCTCGCGCTCTACCGCGACAAGGCGCGCACGCCGGAGGTCTTGCGGCAGGCTTTGAAGCTGAGCGAGGACGAGTTCGACCGCGCCTTCATGGAGTACGTCGGGACGAAGGCGCGGCCTTTGCAGGAGGCGTTGGGCGCGGCGCCGTCGGACGCGGCGGGGTTGTCGAAGGCGGACGTGCTGCGCCTGCTCTCGGCGCGCGAGACGTTCCCGCTGCGCCTGCGCGCCGGCCAGCTCCTGCGCGACGAGGGGGACGTTGAAGGCGCCGTCCAGCACTTCCGCCGCGCGGCCGAACTCTTCCCGAACTACACGGGCGAAGGGAACCCTTACGAGGCGCTGGCGGACATCTACGAAAAGCGCGGGGACGCGGCCGCGGCCGCGGAGGCTTTGGAGTCTCTCTTGAAGTACGACGAGACCAACCTGAAGGCGCTCAACCGCCTGGCGGAGCTGCGTCTCAAGCAGGGCGACCGCGCGCGGGCCGCCGAGGCGCTGCGCCTCGGCTTCTACGTCGCGCCCTTCGAGCCGGCGCCGCACGCGCGCGCGGGCGAGCTGTATCTTGAGACGAAGGACGCGGCCGCCGCGCTCACGGAGTTCCGGGCGGCGCTCGCGCTCCGGCCCCCCAACGAGGCCGAGGCCCTCTACAACGTCGCCCGCGCCTACCACGCTCTGGGCAAGACGGCCGAGGCCAAACGTTCAGTCTTACGCGCGCTCGAAGCCGCGCCGAGCTACGAGAAGGCGCAGGAGCTTTTGCTGACAATCACGGGACAGTGAGAAGAAATGATGAATGATGAGTGATGAATGATAAATATCGAGTCGTCAGCACATTCATCATTCATCACTCATCATTCATCATTCAGGAGAATACATGGCGGTCGAGACGAACGTGCTGCGCGACGAGGAGCTGTTGGGGAGGCTCTCGACGGCGCGCGAGGGTCTGCTGAGGGAGATACGCAAGGCCATCAAGGGGCAGGACGAGGTGGTCGAGCAGGTCTTGCTCTCGCTCTTCGTGGGCGGGCACTCGATCATCACGGGCGTGCCGGGCCTGGCGAAGACTCTGCTCGTGCGCACCATCGCCTCCGTGCTCGACCTCTCCTTCAAGCGCATCCAGTTCACGCCCGACCTGATGCCCACCGACATCACCGGCACGGAAATTATTGAAGAAGACCGCGCCACCGGCCGGCGCGCGATGGAGTTCATCCGCGGCCCCGTCTTCGCCAACATCGTCCTCGCCGACGAGATCAACCGCACGCCGCCGAAGACGCAGGCCGCGCTCCTCGAAGCGATGCAGGAGGGGCGCGTCACCGTGCAGGGCGTCTCTTACGACCTGCCGCGCCCGTTCCACGTCCTCGCCACGCAGAACCCCATCGAGATGGAGGGCACGTACCCCCTGCCCGAGGCGCAGCTCGACCGCTTCATGTTCCAGATCAAGATCGGCTACCTGCCCGAGGAGGACGAGGTGGCGGTCGTCAAACAGACGACCGCACCGCAGACTTTCGAGTTCGAGCGGCTGATGACGGCCGAAGAGATTCTCGCCTTCCAGCGCATCGTGCGGCAGGTGCCCGTCTCGGACACCGTCGCGCGCTACGCCGTCCGGCTCGTCGGCGCGAGCCGGCCCGGGTCTGAGGCCGCGCCCGACTTCGTCAACCGCTGGGTGACGTGGGGCGCGTCGCTTCGCGCTTCGCAGTTCCTCGTCCTCGGGGGCAAGGCGCGCGCGGCGCTGCGCGGCCGCTACAACGTCTCGTGCGAGGACGTGCGCGCCGTCGCCCCGGCCGTCCTGCGCCACCGCGTGCTGCTGAACTTCCAGGCCGAGGCCGAGCGCGTTGACTCCGACCAGGTGATCAAGAAACTGATTGAGGCCGTGCCGGAGCCGAAGTCGGGGCTGTAGATGGAATACCGCATCAGGCGCGCGACCCTCGAAGACCGCGCGGCGCTCGAACAGCTCATCGCCGAGTCGGCGCGCGGCCTGAGCCGCGGCGACTACTCCGGCGAGCAGATAGAGGCGGCGATTGCCTCGGTCTTCGGCGTGGACACGGACTTGATTCACGACGGGACGTACTACGTCGCGGAGGCGGGCGACGAGCCCATCGGGTGCGGCGGTTGGAGCAAGAGAAGGACGCTCTTCGGCGGCGACCGTTTCGCCGCACGCGACTCGGGCTACCTCGACCCTTCGACGGAGCCGGCCAAGATACGCGCCTTCTTCGTCCACCCCGACTGGGCGAGGCGGGGCGTGGCCGCCGCGATTCTTGAGACGTGCGAGCGCGAAGTGAAGACAGAAGGCTTCCGCTCTCTCGAACTGATGGCGACGCTCCCCGGCGTCCCGTTCTACGCCGCGCGCGGCTACGTGGCCGGCGGGCAGGTCGAATATGAAATTGCTGACGGCGTCAACATTCAGTTTGTTCCGATGAGGAAAGAGCTATCCGGTTCGAGTTGAGTTATGTGGTGGAGGCGCGACAGGAAAGCTAAGACGGCGGACGCCGGGTCGGCAGAGACGGCCGCGCGCGGGGCGCCGCGGTTCCTTGACCCGGAGGTGCTGGCGCGCATCGGGTCTCTGGAACTGCTGGCGCGCGCGGTGGTCGAGGGCTTCATCGCGGGGCTGCACCGCTCGCCGTTCACGGGCTTCTCGACCGAGTTCACCGAGTACAGGCAGTACAACCCGGGCGACGACCTGCGGTATCTCGACTGGCGCCTGCTCGGGCGCACCGACCGCTTCTTCATCAAGAAGTACCGCGCCGACACGAACGCGCAGGTGACGCTCCTCGTGGACACGAGCGGCTCGATGCGCTACGCGGGCCGCGCGGGCGGCGTGACGAAGCTTCAGTACGCGCAGTTCCTCGCCGCCTCGCTCGCGCACCTCGCCGCGCGCCAGCAGGACGCGGTCGGCCTGACGGCCTTCGGGGAGAAGATTCACACGCACGTCCCGGCGCTCAACCGCACGGGCCACATGCGGACGGTCTACGGCCGCCTCTCTTCGCTCGAAGCGGGCGGCGAGACGCGTCTGGCCGAAACGCTCCACGAGGTCGCCGACCGGCTGACGCGGCGCGGCGTCGTCATCCTCGTCTCGGACTTTTACGAGAGCCCGGCGCGTCTGGCCGGCGCGTTCCAGCACCTGCGCTTCCGCGGCCACGACGTGATCGCGTTCCAGGTGCTCGACCGCAGGGAGGTCGAGTTCGAATTTGAAGACGCCCTGCTCCTGCTCGAAGACTCGGAGACGGCCGAGCAACTGCCGGTGCTGCCGGACGTGGTCGCGCGCGGCTACCGCGAGCGCGTCTCGACGCACATCGAAACGCTGCGCCAGACGTGCGCCACCAACCGCGTCGATTACGAGCTGGTCACGACCGACCGGCCGCTCGACTTCGCCCTCTTCTCCTTCCTCTCGCGCCGCGCGGGGAGGTGAGGAGAATGATGAATGATGAGTGATGAATCTCTCAACGAGGTTATATTCATCATTCATCACTCATCATTCATCACTTAACAACTGATGTCTTTCCTGAATCCATTCTTCCTGTTCGGGCTGGCGGCGCTGGCGGCGCCGGTGCTGGTGCATCTGGTACGTCGGACGAGGGCGCGGCGGGTGGAGTTCCCGGCGCTCTACTTCGTGCGGCAGGTGCCGCAGCGCACCATCCGGCGGAGGACTCTGCGTGACCTTCTGCTGCTGGCGCTCCGGTGCCTGGCGCTTTTGCTCGTCGTCTTCGCGTTCACGCGGCCGTACTTCAGCAGCGCGGGGAAGGCTGCGGAGACGGAGGGCACGCGCTCGACCGTCATCCTGCTCGACTCTTCTCTGAGCATGAGGCGCGCGGGGCTGTTCGAGGAGGCGAAGCGGCGCGCCGAGGCGCTGGTCGGCGAGGCCGCGGCGGACGAGCGCGTGGCCCTTTTGAGCTTCGGGGAAGGGTACGAGGTCGCCAGCAATTTCACCGCGGACAAGAACGCCCTGCGCGCGGCGCTCGCCGTTTTAAATGCCGGCTACGAGGCGACCGACTACGAGCAGGCTTTGCGCGGGGCGGAGGCGCTCTTCCGGGAGTCGAAGGCCGGCGGCGCGCGGCGCGTGCTCGTGCTCTCTGACTTTCAAGCGTCGGGTTGGGACGCGGGGCGCGCGACGTTCAGGCTCTCGCCGGACGTGCGGCTCGCGCTGATTGATGTCGCGGGCCAAGCGGAGGCGAACGCCGCCGTCACGAACGTCGAGGCGCGCGGCGCCGTCTACGGCCAGAAGTACACGGACAAGCTCGCCGTCCACGTCGCCAACTTTAGTGACGAAGAGCGCGGCCCGTTCACGCTCGACTTTCAGATCAACGAGCAGACGGTCGAGAAGCGCGAACTCAAGCTCTCGCCGCGCGAGGAGAAGGTCGTCGAGTTCACGGACTTCAACCTCGGCGAAGGCACGAACCGCTGCGCCGTGCGCCTGCGCGCGGACGACTTCGCGCCCGACAACGACTTCTACTTCACGCTCCGGCGCGAGGCGCAGTCGAAGGCGCTCATCATCGACGGCTCGGCGCGCGGCGGCGACAGCTTCTATTTGCAGAGCGCGCTCGCGGCGGGCGGCGACCTGCCCTTCACGTTCGACGTGCGCGGCGCCGGGGCCGTTGACCCCGCGGGCGTCGCCGCGCACTCGCTCGTCATCCTCAACGACGCGGGGCTCGCGCCCGGCGCGCTCTCCGAGAGCGTCGAACGCTTCGTCGAGTCGGGCGGCCGCCTCGTCATCGCCGCCGGGCCGCACACGAAGCCGGAGAGTTTCAACCGCGCCTTCGGCCGCGTCGCCCCGGCGACTCTGACCGAAGCCGTGCAGCTTCAGCGGGGCGAGAGCGTAGCGATGACGGCTTTGAAGAGTTCGCACCCGGTCTTCGAGGTCTTCAAAGAGGGCGGGCGGATGCCCGCGGCGCGCGTCTACGGCTACCAGCGTTCGGAGCCGCGCGGGGGCGCGTCGGTGCTCGCGAGCTTCGAGGACGGGAGCCCCGCGCTCGTCGAGTCGGGCGCGGGCGCGGGGCGCGTACTGATGTACAACTCGACTCTGGGCATGGCCTGGAGCGACCTGCCGCTCTCGCCCGTCTACCTGCCGCTCGTGCAGCAGATGGTGCGCTACCTCGGCGAGCGCGAGGTGAGCGCGTGGCACCGCCTGGGTCAGGCGTTCGCCGTGGCGCAGGGCGCCGAAGGGACGCCGCCCGCGGTGGACACGCCTTCGGGCGCGCGGCTGAAGTCGGCGGGGGTGTCGAAGGACGGCGAGATGCTTTTGACGGGGCGCGAGCCGGGCTTCTACCGCCTGCGCTACGCGGCGGGGTACGACTTCGCCGCGGTCAACGTGGACGGGCGCGAGGGCGACTTCGCCAAGCTCGACCGGGAGGAGTTCCTCAACGCCTTCACCGGCGGCGACCCGGCCGCGGCCCGTGCCGCGGACGCGGCCGGGCGCGAGAGCGGCGAAGAGATCGAGGCGCGGCAGCGCGCCTGGTGGCCGCTCCTCCTCGCAGCCCTCCTCCTCCTCGTCGCCGAGTCCGTCCTCGCGCGCCGCACGAAGGTCGTGAAGATGATTGGGTGAAGTCAGATGACCTACGAAGTCGGACAACTTCAACGGCTCCTCACGCGTGCGCGGCGGCGGCGGCGATTGTTGATCGCGCTGCGTGGGGCGGCGGTCTGTCTGGCGGTGTTGGCGTGCGTACTGCTCGTGACGGGGTGGGCGGCGTATCGTTACAAGGGGAGCGAGGGGGCGCTGCTGGCTCTGCGCGTGGGGGCGCTGGTCGCGTTCGTCGCGGCGGCGTACGCGTCTCTGGTGCGGCCGCTCGCGCGGCGCGTCGGGGACGCGCGGCTGGCGCGCTTCATAGAGGAGCGCGCGCGCGGGACGGAGGAGAGGCTCGTCACCGCCGTCGAATTCGGGGAAGGGGAGGAGGCGCGCCGCGTGTCGCGCGCGCTGCTTGAGCGTCTGCGGTCGGACGCCGACGGCGCGGCGGCGGGCGTTGACCTCGACCGAGTCTTCAGCCGGCGGGCGCTCGCGGCCTACGGCGCGGCGGCGTTGGCTAGTTTGATTCTCTTCGCGGGCGATTTGAAGTGGGGGCCGCGCGGCGTGTCGGAGGGCGTGGCGCAGTTGGTCGCGCCTTCGGGGATGGCGGCGGAGACGGACGCGCGTGCGATTAAAGTGAAGCCGGGCACGGCGCGCGTGCCGAAGGGGTCGGATCAGGAGATCAAGGCGGCGCTCGCGGGCTTCGACGCGGAGGCGGCCTCGCTCTTCACGCGCGCGGCCGGCGCGGGCGAAGACGCCTGGCAGGGGCAGGCGATGGAGCAGGCGAAGGCGCGCGGCGAGTTTGAATTCTCCCTGCCCAACGTGCAGGAGTCGGCCGAGTATTTCGTCGAATCCGAAGGAGTGCGCTCCGAAGTCTTCAAGCTCGAAGTCGTTGACCTGCCCTTCGTCAAGCAACTCGACCTCGTCCTCAACTTCCCCGCCTTCTCGCGCCTGCCCGCGAAGACCATCGAAGACGGCGGCGACGTGGCGGCTTTGAAGGGCACGGTCGTCACCGTGACGGCGCGCCTGTCGGGCAAGGCGCGCGCGGCGCGCATCGTGTTTGCCGACGGGCGTAAGGCGGAGATGAAGGCGGCGGGGCAGGACTTCGTCGGCGCGCTGACGGTGACGGGCGACACGAGCTACTTCGTCGAGCTGACGAGCGTGGACGGCGAAGTCTACCGCGGCTCGAACGAGTACGACGTGACGGCGCTCGAAGACCAGCCCCCGACCGTCTCGTTCGAACGCCCGGGGCACGACACGAAGGCGACGAACCTTGAAGAGGTCTTCACGCAGGCGCGCGCCGAGGACGACTTCGGCGTCGCGTCAATCGAACTCTTCTTCTCGGTCAACGGCGGCGAGGAGCAGCGCGTCAATCTTCAAGACCTGAGCCTCGACGCGGCGCGGAGTTTGACGGGCACGCACACCTTCTTCCTCGAAGAGTTCAAGCTCAAGCCCGGCGACGTCATCTCCTACTACGCCAAGGCGCGCGACGCCTCGAACGAGACGACGAGCGACATCTACTTCATCGAAGTGAAACCCTTCGAGATGCAGTACAGGCAGTCGCAGCAGCAGGGCGGCGGCGGGCAGAGCGAGGGCGGCGACCAGGATCAGAACGCCCTGACGCGGCGGCAGAAGGAGTTAATTGCCGCGACGCACCGGCTGCTGCGCGAGGGGCAGCGCTACACGCCGCAGGAGCGCGGCGACGGCTACGAGGCCGTGGCAGGGGGGCAGGAGAAGCTGAAGGCCGACACGCTCGAATTCATCGAGCGGCTACGGCGCCGCATGGGCGAACAGCTCGAAGGGCGCGAGGAGCTTGCGCGCATGGCCGAAGACCTCCGCGCGGCCGCGCGCGAGATGGACGGCGTGCCGCCGCCCCTGCGCAAGCAGGCGGGGCGCGACGCACTGCCGCCCGAGCAGCGCGCGCTGCAACGTCTGCTCTCGGCCGACGCCATCTTCCGCGAGACGCAGGTCGCCTTCGGCAACCAGCAGCAGAGCGGCAGCGGCGGGGGCGAGCGCGAGTCGAGAGAGTTGTCCGACCTGATGGAACTCGAACTCGACAAGATGAAGAATCAGTACGAGACGCTCAACCGCGAACAGCGCCAGCGACAGGAGCAGGCGAAGTCTGACGCGGAGCGGCGTCTGGAAGAACTGGCGCGCAGGCAGGAGCGCGCGCTCGAAGAGCAGCGGCGGCGGCAGCAGGGCCAACCGCAGAACGGCGGCGGAAGCGGAAGCCAAAGAGAGCAGCAGGAGATGGTCGAGGAGGCGCGCAGGGCGGCGCGCGAGCTGGAGCGCCTCTCGCGCGAGCGGCGCGACGCGCGGATGCAGGAGTTGAGCCGGCAGCTCGACCAGGCGGCCGACGACATGCAGCGCGCGCAGTCCTCTGCGAAGGGCGACCAGGGCGAGGCAATCGCGCAGGGCGAGCGCGCGCTCGAACGGATGCGGCAGGCACAGGGCCGCCTGCAACAGATGCGCGGCGGCGGCGCGGCGGGGCGGCAGGGGCAGCAGCAGGAGATCGGCGAGTTAAGACGGCGGGCGTCTGAGGCGGCCACGCGCCAGCGCGACCTCGCGCGCGAGGCCGAGTCGCTCACGCGGCGCGGTTCTCAACAAGGACAGCCGCAGGGCGACGCCTCCGCGCGCGAGCGTCTGGCCGAGCGCGAGCAGGCTTTGGCCGACTCGGTCAACAGCCTCGAAGAGGACGCGCGGCAGACGGCGCGCGCTCTCGGCGAGGGCAAGCAGCAGGCGGCGGCCCGCCGTCTGAACGAAGCGGCCGACGCGCTCCGCCGCAACCGCGTGGCCGAGCGCATCCGCGAGGGCTCGCGCGGCGCCGAAGCGGGCCGGCCCGAGTCCGCGCGCGAGGCCGGGCGCGCCGCGGCGCAGGGGCTCGGGGAGATGTCCGAGCGCTTGCAGGAGGCGGAGGCCGCGGCCGGGCGCCCCGCGGGCAACAACGCCGAGGAGGCGCTCGACCGCACGCGCCAGCTCGCCGACGACCTCGACTCTCTGCGCCGCAGGCTCGAAGAGCGCGCCGCGCGCCGCGAAGGCCGCGGCCGGCAGTCGCAGCGAGGGCAACAACAGTCGCAGCAGGGGCAGCAGCAAGGCGGACAACAACAGGCGCAGAACGGTCAGCAGTCGCAGTCGGGGCAGCAGGGTTCGCGCTCGCAGCAACAAGGACAGCAGTCGGCGCAACAGTCCGGAGGCGGCGGCGCCATCTCGGGCACCGGCGAGGACGACGCGCGGCAGCTCGGGTCGGAGCTGCGCGAGCGCCTGCGCGACGCGGAGGGCCTGCGCCGGCAGTGGGGCGGCACCTCGGGCGGGAGGGAACTCGGCGGGGTCGTCGAACAGTTGCGCGGCATGGCCGACGGGCGCATGGAGGGCGAGGCGCAGACGGCCGCCTCGCTCAAGGCCGCGGTCATCGACCCGCTGCGTCAGCTTGAGCTTGAGCTGAGCAAGCGCCTGCGCGAACAGCTCGGCCGCACCAACCTGCGGCTCGGCGACGAGGGCGCGGCGCCCGGCCGCTACCGCAAGTCGGTCGAAGAGTACTACCGCCGCCTCTCGCAGGGCGGCCGCAGGTGAGAGGGGGAGAATTTGAAATTTGAAATTTCAAATTTGAAATTCAAGGCGTTGCGCGTGGGGCTCCCGCTGCTGCTCGTCGCGCTGGCGCTCTTTCCCGTCAGGGCGCAGCTGCGCCCCGAACTCGGGCCGCGGACGACGCCGGGCGACTCGCCCCTGGGCGGACTGCCCCCGTTCGGCACGGTGAGCCCGCGAAGGCGCGCGCCGCGCGCGCCCGGGCCGGTTCAGATGGGGCGCGCGGGCGCGTCGGAGCCTGTGGGCGAGTTCACCTTCATGCGCACCATCTACCGCACGCTCTCCACGTACGGGCCGCGCTGGGGCGCCGCGTGGTCAACGGACTACCCAAATGCCGACGACAACTTCAGCGTCGGCCTGCGCGAGTGGGCGGGGACGAACCTCAACGTCTCGATGCGCCCCGTGCAGGTCGAGATCATGGACGAGCACCTCTTCGACTACCCGCTCATCTACTTCGTCGAGCCGGGCCACATGGAGCTGAACGAGGAGGAGGCGGCGCGGCTCCGCGAGTACGTGGCGCGCGGCGGCTTCATGTTCTTCGACGACTTCTGGGGCTCGGTCGAGTGGGCGAACGTCACGGAGCAGTTGAAGAAAGTCTTCCCCGACCTGGAGCCGCAGGAGCTGCCGCTCACGCACCCGATTTTCCACTCCTACCTCGACATCACGGAGGCCGTGCAGGTGCCGAACATCTACAACGCGCAGCGCGGCGTCACCTCCGAGAAGGACGGCTTCGTCCCCTACTACATGGGCATCGTGGACAAGCGGGGGAGACTGGTCGCCTTCTTCTCGCGCAACTCCGACCTCGGCGACGCCTGGGAGTGGATCAACGACCCGCGCTACCCCGTCAAGTACGGCCTCGCCGCCTACAAGGTCGGCATCAACGTCGTCATCTACGCGATGAGCCATTGAGCAGTAGGCAGATGGCAGTAGGCAGTCGCTCCGCGTTGCGCGCGCTGAGAGGTTAAAGCACAATGTTCGACGGCAGGGTTTTCAACTGCCTACTGCCATCTGCCTACTGCCTACTGTGTTCCTATGAATCTCATCCAGATACTCGGCCTCGCGGCCGGCTCGGCGTGGACTTCGGGGATTAACCTGTACGCGACCGTGGCGGTGCTGGGGCTGTTGGAGCATTACAAGTTCGTGCGCCTGCCGGGCGGGCTGCACGTGCTCGACAACTGGCTCATCATCGGCGTCGCCGTCGGGCTCTACTGCGTCGAGTTCTTCGCCGACAAGGTGCCGTACGTGGACACCGTCTGGGACGCGGTGCACACGTTCATCCGCGTGCCGGCGGGCGCGGTGCTGGCCTACGCGGCGACGAACGACCTCGACCCGACCGTGCGGGTGCTGGCGCTGCTGCTGGGCGGCGGCATCGCCCTCTCTTCGCACGGGACGAAGGCGACGGTGCGCGCCGCGGCCAACCTGAGCCCGGAGCCGGTCTCGAACTGGATTCTCTCAATCGTCGAAGACGCCCTGGCGATAGGCGGCGCCGTGCTGTCGGTCTTCGCGCCGCTGGTCGCGCTCTTCCTGGTGGCCGCCTTCCTCGTCCTCTTCTTCTGGCTGATGCCGAAGGTGTTCCGGCGCATCCGCAAGATGCTCGCGGCGGCGCGCGACTTCTTCACCGGGCGCGGGCGCGCGGGAGTCGGGGCGGCGCTGCTGTTGCTGTTGCTGCCCGCGTTCGTTTCGCCCGCGTCGGCGAAGTCTCCGTTCGTGACGGTCAGAGGGCACCAGCTCTACCTCGAAGACAAACCCTACTACTTCGTCGGCACGAACTACTGGTACGGGAGCCTGCTCGGGTTAGTTAAAGATAAGAAGCGCGGCGTCGAGCGTCTGCGTAAAGAGTTGGATTTTTTGAAGGCGCACGGCGTGACGAACCTGCGGCTGCTCGCGGGCGCGGAAGGCTCGGGGATGATTAACGGCGTCCGGCGGGTCGGGCCTCCTCTCCAACCGAGACAGGGCGAGTTCGACGAAGAGGTGCTTGGCAGCCTCGACCTCGTCCTCCACGAGATGGGCAAGCGCGGCCTGAAGGCCGTCGTCTTCCTCAGCAACAATTGGGAGTGGAGCGGCGGCTTCCAGCAGTACCTCATCTGGAACGGCCAGGTGCCCGAGGAGATGTGGACACGGAAGCTGAACTGGGACGAGCAGCGCGACCTGGTCTCGCGGTTCTACGGCTGCGAGCCCTGCACGGCTGCATACGCGAAGCAGGTCGATCTGCTTATCAACCGGGTCAACCAGTACAGCGGCAAGAGCTACAGCGAAGACCCCGCCATCATGGCCTGGGAGCTGGCGAACGAGCCGCGCCCGATGCGGCCCGCGGCCGCCGAAAGTTACAAGCGCTGGGTCGCCGACACGGCCGCGCTCATCAAGTCGAAGGACAGGAACCACCTCGTCGTCGTCGGCCACGAGGGGCGCATGGGCACCGACGACCTCAAGCTCTTCGAGGAGATACACGCCGACCCGAACATAGACTACCTGACCATCCACATCTGGCCGAAGAACTGGAGCTGGTTCAAGGGCGAGGAGATCGCGGCCGACTTCCCGGGCGTCGTCGAGAAGACGCTCGCCTACGTCGAAGAGCATCTGCGCGTCGCGGAGCGCCTGGACAAGCCGCTCGTCGTCGAAGAATTCGGCCTCCCGCGCGACCGTCACTCGTTCGACCCCGCGGCCTCGACCATGTTACGCGACACCCTCTACCGGAAGGTCTTCAACGTCCTCACGATCCAGGCCGCCGCGGGCGGCCACGTCGCCGGCGTCAGCTTCTGGGCCTTCGGCGGCCGTGCGCGCCCCGTCAAGGGGCAGACCTTCTGGAAGGACGGCGACGACTACACCGGCGACCCGCCGATGGAAGAGCAAGGTCTCAACAGCGTCTTCGACTCCGACGCGAGCACGTGGCAGATAATCAAATCCACCAGCAAGTCTCTGAAGGAAAATCGGAAGCAGGCCGCTCCGCACAGCTAAAACGTGGAGGCGGCATCCGGCCTCGCCTCGCCGGGCAGCCCGGCCTCCCAAATCCAGCCCTCATCTCTGACGACGCCCGCAATCTTCGGGAGATCGTCGGCCATGAACTCCGCCCAATGTTTTCTAATCTGTTTCTCCAACTGTTCGAAAGTCTCTTCTTCGTAGTCTTTGGGGGTGAGAAACGTCCTACCGTAGATGACATTCCACTTCTGATTCAGAGACTTCGCCGTCTTCCTGAATAAGGATTGATGCGTTCGTGCCATGTCGAACAACCGCTGACGCACCTCGTCTGGGCCAGGGCCGATGTGCAGGTTCAAGATTAGACGGTCGGGCGCGTTGTAGAATTCAAAGAGCAGAACTCGCCCCGACGGCGTCCAACCTTTGCCTTCCTTCAAGGCGGGAACGTCCCACGCCCGAGGCAGGAAACGTACGTAACTTTTGGAGCAGTGGTCTGTGAGTAGGCCGGGAGTCTCCGCAATCGTTTTTTCAAGCAACTCACGGATTTCGGCCTGACGGTCGGTTCTGTACTCATAGATAAGGTCGAGCGCCTTCCGGTGATTCCTGTAAATCCTGCGGCAGAGGTCTGCGATTTCAGATTCGCTCACGATGCGCCTCCTGAGCATTTGAGTGTAGTGAGTCATCATCGTCCGTACGTCGTCCCCGAGCGTGGACGAGCGGCGCGCCGTGAGGCGCTCGATAATCTCACAGACCATCGTGTAGTTGGCTGGGAGGTATCCCACGTGGGAAGGCATTTCTCCCTCCGGCGAAAGGTAGACGCCGAGAATCTTCCACTCGCGATGGTGCAGTCCGACGGTCTGGAAGTAGCGCTCCAGTTGGTTAGAGTGCTCGGTGCTGCCAATCTTGTTTTCAATAATGACCGCTAGGCGCAGCGACTCTTCCAAGAGCAGTATGTCTATGTTCTGCCATTCACGGAGCACAATCAGGTCATTGAGGTTCCAGATGTCGAGGTCAATGGGTGTCACGGGCAGCGGCTGTCCGGCGGCGGAGGCCAGCAACCTTTGCAGGAAGCGACGGGTGAACTCGTCGCCCAGCCCGTGGGTCTGGTTAGGGTCGAGGAGGAATGCTAGGAAGTCTGAGTGTCGCAGTTCATGACGGGCGATACCGAGCGCCTCGAAGATGTTGAAGCGCCCGAGCCGCTCCTCCAAATTTTCGAGGTCGTCATTGTCTACGACCAGGCGCTCTAACTCCGCCTGGCTGTTAACGTATTCCGGCGGCTCCGGTAACTGCTCACTCATAGGACACGTCCCCGTCCGTGCGAGCTACGTCGGGTTAATCTGAACGTCGTCTATGATGGGAACAACGGCTTATTTTATCAAGCGTCGTCCCGTCCTCAGTCATGCCCGTCGATGTAGAGCGTGAGCATCCGGCGCCAGTAGTCCCAGTCGTGCGCCCAGCCGTCCCACTCGCGCAGGGCGTTGCCGACGCCTTTGGCCCAGAGGACGCGCGACATCTCGCGGGCGCTGTCGATGAGCGGGTCTTCGCGCCCCGTCGCCATGATGATGTCCATGCCGTGCAGGAGCGAGAGGCGTTGGGGGTCTCGCTCGCCCTCGACGAACTGGACGGGGTTGTTGAGGTAGACGTGCTCGCCCTCGAAGCCGCCGGCCCAGCGGCGTATGTCGTAGACGCCGCTCAGGCCGATGACGCGGCGGACGGCTTCGGGGTGCTTGAGCCCGAAGCTCATCGCGTGGTAGGCGCCGAAGCTCGCGCCGACGGTGATGAGGAAAGGGTTCGGGTTTCGGTGCCGGACGAGCGGCAGGACTTCGTGATAGAGGTAGTCGTCGTACTGCGTCTGCCGGTACGCGCGCCCGCCCGGGTGCGCCCAGCGGCAGTACCAGCTCTCGGCGTCCACGCTGTCCACGCAGTAGAACTGCAACCAGCCGTTCTCGACCTGCCGGCGCAGAAGCTCCAGCATCCCGCGGTCTTCCCACTCGTAGAACCTGCCCATCGAGGTCGGGAAGACGAGCACGGGCGCGCCGGCGTGGCCGACGACGAGCAGCTCCATCGGGCGGTTCAGGCTGGGGCTGTGCCAGCGTTGATATTCGCGGTGCATCTCGGGTAGAGGTTTTGAGTAAGAGTGTCAGCGGCGCGCCGCGGCGTGCGCGTGCATGAAGGAGGCGATGCGTTCGAAGACGCCGCCGAGCACGGCCTCGTCCGGGAGGTAGACCAGGCGGAAGTGGCACGACGCGGGGTCTGCGCCGAAGCCGGAGCCGTGGACGACGAGCACGCCGGTCTCTTTCAGAAGGTCGAGCACGAAGCGCTCGTCCGGGCGCCGCTCCGCGTCTTCGGCGCGCACCATCGCGTAGAAGGCGGCGGCCGGCTCGACGCACGAGAGACCTTCGATCTCCGCGACCGACCTCGTCACGAAGTCGCGCCGTCGCCTTATCTCGCCGATGAACTCTTCGAGGAACGCGCGGTCGCCTTCGAGCGCGGGGCGGACGGCGTACTGCGCCGGGGTCGGAGAGCAGAGCCGTCCGCTCGCGAGGCGGTGGACGGCGCGGACGAGTTCCGGCATCAGGCGCGCGTTCGTAAAACGCATCCAGCCGACGCGCCAGCCCGGCACCATGTGCGTCTTGGAAAGGCTCTCCAGCGTGACGACGGGCACGTCCGACTCCGCCGCGAGCAGCGAGGCCGGCGCGGGCGGCTCGGCGAAACATAACTCGCGGTAGACCTCGTCCGCGATGACGAGCAGGCCGCGCCGCTCCGCGACCTCCAAGAGCCGCCGGGTCGTCACGTCGTCCGTGATCGAGCCGGTCGGGTTGTTCGGGTTGATGAGGACGAGAGCGCGCGTCCGCTCGTTGACGAGCGACTCGACCTCTTCGGGCGAGGGCAGCCAGCCGCGCGCGGGGTCGAGCGCGTAGTGGCGCGCGCGTGCGCCGAGCCGGTTGAGGATGGCCGGGTAGAGCGGGTAGCCGGGCGCGGGGACTAACACCTCTTCCCCCTCTTCGACGAGGGCGGTTAGCAGGAGGTCTGCGGCCTCGGACGCGCCCGCCGTCATCAAAACGTCGCCGGGCGCGGTCTGCGCGCCTAGTGCCGTGGCGTAACAGGCGACCGCCTCGCGCGCCTCGCGCAGGCCCGAAGAGTGCTCGTAGCCGGTGAAGCGTTCGCGCACGGCGCGCGCCGCGGCCTCGATGACGTGCGCGGGCGGGCGGAAGCCGTAAGCCTGCGGGTCGCCGATGTTCAAGTACGTGACGGCGAGGCCCGCGCGCTCGCGCTCCTCGGCGGCCCCGACGATGTTGCGGATGGCGTAATGGAACTGTGCGGTTCTACTCGACGGCCGAATCATCCTCACCCCTTGAATGCTCTTTCCCTGGCAATTTCATCCTTCGAAGATAATACGACGCGCCCCGCGCGTTTGCCAGAAGGCCCCGCCCTCAATCATTTTTATGACCCTAGAAAAAATATAAATTATGCGCGCCGCCGCGTTGGTTGTAGAGTGTGACGGTCGCGGCCGACGGCGGCCGACTCCCCGAGACTTTCCGTTAACCGCAATGACGTTCGCGCCCATCACGTCCGAGCCCGCGCTCCCGTCCACGCCCCGCGTCGCGGCGCACCCGACCGTCGTCAACGTGCCCGTGCCGTCGAGCATTATTACGTTCAAGCGCCCGACTTGATGACTTGTCAAAGCAACCCGAACTCGCCCGACAGGCCATCAACGCGGAAAGCTTGATGGCCTTTTGCGTTAGCAAGGCAGACCTTGCAAGAACTGCTCATGGAGGCCGAAGACTTACAGGTTGAGAGGCGGCGGCGCTTCCGCGGCGCGCGGCGCGCGGTCGTCAAGCTGGGGACGAGCGTGGTCTCGGGCGCGGGCGGCGAGGTCTCGGCCGAGCGCGTCGGGCCGGTCGTGCGCCAGTTGGCCGAACTGCACGCGGAAGGGCGCGGGCTCGTGCTCGTCTCTTCGGGCGCGGTCGGACTGGGCGCGGGGAGACTCGGACTCGCGCGCGCGCGGCTCGGCGACGTGGTCGTGCGGCAGGCGTGCGCGGCCGTCGGGCAGAGCCTTCTGATGCACGCCTACGAGGGGATGTTCGGCGCGCACGGGGTGAAGATCGCGCAGGTGCTCCTGACCGAAGACGACTTCACAGACCGCCGTCGCTACTCGAATTTGCAAAGGACGATGGAGAGGCTTCTGAAGCTCGGCGTCGTGCCCGTCGTCAACGAGAACGACACGGTCTCGACCGCCGAACTCGAATACGTTTCGGGCGGGCGCGTCTTCAGCGACAACGACCGTCTGGCCGCGCTCGTCGCAAGCAAGCTCGCCTCCGACGCGCTCGTCCTGCTCTCGGACGTGGACGGGCTGCTCGTCCCTCGCCCGCCGGAGCAGCCCTGCGCGGTCGAGCGCGACGAGGAGGCGATGGTCTTGCCCTACGTCGCGGAGGTGACGGAGGAGCTGAAGAGGCTGGCGTCGGGGCCTTCGGCGACGGGGCGCGGCGGGATGTTGACGAAGCTCGAAGCGGCCGAGATCGCGATGCGCGCGGGCTGCGTCGCCGTCATCGCCAACGGCCGCCGCCCCGACACGCTGGCGCGCGTCTTCGCGGGCGAGGAGGTCGGCACGGCCTTCGTCCCCACCTCGCGCATGGCGGGCAAGCGGCGCTGGATCGCCTACGCGGCCGTGCTGCGCGGTCGCGTCGTCGTCAACGACGGCGCGCGCGAGGCCATCCTCCGCGGCAAGGCTTCGTTGCTTGCCTCGGGCGTCGTGCGCGTCGAGCGCGAGTTCGAGCCGCAGGACGTTCTGAGCATCGCAGACTCTTCGGGGCACGAGTTCGCGCGCGGCATCGCCAACTGCGCGAGCAGCGACGAGAGTGTCGGGGAAGGGAACCCGCGCGGGCGCCGCGCGAAGGTGCTTGTGACGCGCGACAACATCGTCATCACGGAGCGCGCCGCGGAGACGGGCGCGGGGCAGGGCAGTAGTTTATGAGCGGCACGGCTTCGGAGACAGAGCTTCAGGCGGGCGTCGCGGAGCTTGCGCGGCGCGCGAAGGCGGCGTCCCGGCGTCTGACGACGCTCCCGCGCGAACGGCGGGACGCGGCACTCAATGCGGCTGCCGAGGCCGTTGAGTCACGTGCGGCGGAGATCGTCGCCGCCAACGAGCGCGATCTCCTGGATGCCGCGCGCGCCGTCGCCGAAGGGCGCATGACGGCCTCGACCTTCAAACGGCTTCAGACGAGTGAGCGCGGGGTAGCCGAGATGGCCGAGCGCGTGCGCGACGTGGCGGCGCTCGAAGACCCTTTGGGCCGCGCGCTCGCGGTCACGGAGTTGGACGACGGCCTGACGCTGACCAAAATCTCCTGCCCGCTCGGCGTCGTCGGCGTCGTCTTCGAGGCGCGGCCCGAGGTCGTGCCGCAGGTCGCCTCGCTCGCGCTCAAGTCGGGCAACGCCTGTCTGTTGAAAGGAGGAGCCGAGGCGGCGCGGACGAACGAGACGCTCCACCGCATCTGGCGCGACGCGCTCGCACAGTTCGAAGACGTGCCCGCGGACGCGGCGCTCCTCCTGCGTACACGCGAGGAGGTCTCGCAGATGCTCGCGCTCGACGAAGAGATAGATTTGATAATCCCGCGCGGGTCGAAAGAGTTCGTCAGTTACGTCGCCTCCAACAGCCGCGTCCCCGTCCTCGGCCACGGCGAGGGCGTCTGCCACGTCTACGTGGACGCGGCGGCGGATTTGAGGAAGGCGCTCGCCGTCGTCATCGACTCGAAGACGCAGTACCCGGCCGCGTGCAACGCCGCCGAGACGTTGCTCGTGCACGAGGAGGTCGCGCCGAAGTTTCTCCCGAGCCTCGTCGCCGCGCTCAACTCCGCGGGCGTCGAGGTGCGCGCCTGCCCGCGCACGTTCGAACTCGCCGCCACCTCGCACGGCCTCGTCCCCGCGACCGAAGACGACTGGGCGACCGAGTATTCCGACATGGTCGTCTCGGTCAAGACCGTCGGCGACTTTGAAGAAGCGCTGCGACACATCGCGCGTTACGGCTCGCGCCACACGGAATCAATCGTGACCGAAGACGGCGGACGGGCGGCGCGCTTCCTCGCGGAGGTGGACGCGGCGGGCGTCTACCACAACGCCTCGACGCGCTTCGCCGACGGCTTCCGCTACGGCCTCGGCGCGGAGCTGGGCATCAGCACCGCCAAGCTCCACGCGCGCGGCCCCGTCGGCCTCGAAGGTCTCACGACCTACAAATACCTCCTCGCGGGCGACGGCCACACCGTCGCCTCCTACAGCAGCGGCGAGCGTTCGTTCAAGCACCGAAGATTAAAGTGATGAGTAACCTGGTCGAAATCTACGACACGACGTTGCGCGACGGGGCGCAGGGCGAGGGGGTCAACTTCTCGGTCGGGGACAAGTGCCGCATCGCGGAGCACCTGGACGCGCTCGGGGTGGACTTCGTCGAGGGCGGCTGGCCGGGGTCGAACCCGCGCGACGTGGAGTTTTTCGAACGGGCGCGGGGCTTGCGCATGTCGCACGCGCGGCTCGCGGCCTTCGGCGCGACGCGGCGGCGCGGGACTTCGTGCGAGACAGACCCGAGCATCCAGGCGCTCCTGCACGCCGAGACGCCGGTCGTCACAATCTTCGGGAAGTCCTGGGGCCTGCACGTCTCGGAGGCTTTGCGGCTGAGCCGCGAGGAGAATTTGGAGATCATCGCCGACACGGTTCGTTACCTCGCGGCGCGTGTGCCCTTCGTCATCTACGACGCCGAGCACTTCTTCGACGGCTACGCGGACGACCCCGAGTACGCTCTGGCGACTTTGCGCGCGGCGGCCGCGGGCGGGCCTGCGCGCGTCGTGCTCTGCGACACGAACGGCGGAAGTCTGCCCGGCGCGGTCGCGGTCGCGACGTGGGAGGTCGCCAAGAATATAGAGGTGCCGCTCGGCGTCCACTGCCACAACGACGGCGAGCTGGCGGTGGCGAACACTCTGGCGGCGGTCGCGGCCGGCGCGTCGCACGTGCAGGGGACGGTCAACGGCTACGGCGAGCGCTGCGGCAACGCGAACCTCTGCTCGGTCATTCCGAACTTGGAGCTGAAGCTCGGGCGTGCGACGAACGTGGGGCAAGCGCGCCTGCCGCGCCTGCGCGAGACGGCGCGCTTCGTCTCGGAGATCGCCAACCTCGCGCTCGCTCCCACGGCCCCGTTCGTCGGCGACTCGGCGTTTGCGCACAAGGGCGGCGTCCACGTCTCGGCCGTCGAGCGCGAGCCGCGCACCTACGAGCACGTCCCGCCCGAGTCGGTCGGGAACCGTCGGCGCGTGCTCGTCTCAGACCTCGCGGGGCGCTCGAACCTGCACGCCAAGGCGCGCGAGCTTGGGCTCGACCTGCCGGAGGGCTCGCGGGTGCTCGAAGAGCTGAAGCGGCTCGAACACAACGGCTACGAGTTCGAGGCGGCCGAGGCGAGCTTCGAGCTGCTGGTTAAAAGATTGGACGGCACGCACAAGCCCTTCTTCGAGCTGCTCGGCTTCCGCGTCATCGACGAGCACCGCGGCGACGAGATGCCCCTGAGTGAGGCGACCGTGCGCGTGCGCGTCGGCGGGCACGAGGAGCACACGGCGGCGAGCGGGACGGGGCCGGTCAACGCGCTCGACCAGGCGCTCCGGCGCGCGCTCGAAAAGTTCTACCCGGCGCTCGCGGAGGTGCGGCTGGTCGATTACAAGGTGCGCGTCCGCCGCAGCACTCTCTCGGGCACGGCGAGCCTCGTGCGCGTGCTCATCACGTCGGGCGACGGGCGCTCGGAGTGGGGCACCGTCGGCGTCTCCTCGAACATCGTCGAGGCGAGCTGGCGCGCGCTCGTGGACGCGGTCGAGTACAAGCTCCTGAAGGACGGCGCCGAGCCGCCGCCGGCCGAGACCGGAGAGTTCGAGATTTCAAATTTGAAATTTGAAATTGAAAAGGTGGTGTGAAGATGAGTTTCGATGCGGCGAAGTGGGTCTGGATGAACGGCGCCAGCGTGCGCTGGGACGAGGCGACGGTGCACGTCTCGGCGCACGGGCTGCACTACGGGAGCGGCGTCTTCGAGGGCGTGCGCTGCTACGAGACCGTCGGCGGCCCGGCGCTCTTCCGCTTGGACGCGCACCTCGAACGGCTCTACTACTCGGCCGGCGTGTACGGGATAGAGATTCCCTTCACGCGCGGGGAGCTGGCGGAGGCCGTCTGCGAGACGGTCGCGCGCAACGAGTTCCGCAGCTGCTACGTGCGCCCCATCTGCTTCTACGGGAGCCGGAGCCTCGGCGTGAACCCGCGCGGCTGTCCCGTCGAGGTCGCGGTCATGGCCTGGCCGTGGGGGGAGTACCTCGGCGCGGGCGGGCAGGACGAGGGCGTGCGCGTGACGGTCTCGCCGTGGCTGAAGTTCGACTCGCGCATGATGCCGACGACGGCCAAGGCGTGCGGGCAGTATTTGAACTCGATGCTCGCGGCGCGCGACGCGGCGAGCCGCGGCTTCGCCGAGGCGCTGCTGCTCGACGCGGAAGGGAACATCGCCGAGGGCTCGGGCGAGAACCTCTTCGTGGTGAAGGACGGGCGGCTCCACACGAACGACGAGCGCCACCCGATCCTGCTCGGCATCACGCGCGACGCCGTCATCCGGCTCGCGCGCGGCTCGGGGTTGGAGGTCGAGACGCGTGCGCTCACGACGGAAGACCTGCGCGCGGCCGACGAGGTCTTCTTCACGGGGACGGCCGTCGAGGTGACGCCCGTCACGGAGATTGACGGTGTACGGGTCGGCACGGGGCGGCGCGGGCCTCTCACGGAGAGGATGCAGCGGGCCTTCTTCGACGCCACCTCCGGCCGCGACGAACGCTATACACACTGGCTCCGCCACGTCGCCGCGCAGCCGGCTTGGAGCAGTTTTTAAATTTATTCAATAGACACGGAGACACAGCTTGGGGCGAATAACGCAGGAAGCTGTGTCTCCGTGTCTCTGTGGTTGACCCTCTCTCGCCGTAAAACGGAGCCGCTTAACTTTTGCGTAGCCCCAAGCGAAAGTAGTGGTATATTCGCCTTCCTAAAGTTTTAAATGAGAAGCGAAGGGGCAGAAGTGCGTTCGTTACCGCGCATATTGTTGCCCCCTCGAACTTTCCCTTTGGCTTAACCCCGCGCTCTTATCAAACTGTTCGGAGGGAGAATGATTCCGATGAGAAGCCCTGCTTCTATCGTTTCGCGCCGGACGCGCCGCGCCGCCCTGTCGCTCTGCGCGGCGCTCGTCGTCCCCGCCTTCGTCTTCGCTCCGAAGACGAGTTCGCAGAGCGCGCCGCCCGACTACAAGAACCCGCGCCTGCCCGTCGAGCGGCGCGTCGCCGACCTGCTCGCGCGCATGACGCTCGAAGAGAAGGTGGCGCAGCTCGTCTGCCTCTGGGCCGGGCGGCCCGAGGCGGGGCCGAACCAGGGCTTCTCGACCGACCGCGGCGACTTCTCGCCCGCGGCCGCGGCCCAGTCGATGAAGAACGGCATTGGGCAGATTGCCCGCCAGCGCGAGCGCAAAGACCCGCGCGAGGCGGCGCGCTTCGCCAACGCCTTGCAGAAGTGGCTCGTCGAAAACACGCGCCTCGGCATCCCCGCCATCTTCCACGACGAGATTCTGCACGGCCTGATGGCGCAGAAGGCGACGAGCTTCCCCACGCCCATCGCCCTCGCTTCGAGCTGGGACACGGAACTCGTCACGCGCGTCTTCACCGCCGCCGCGCTTGAGACGCGCGCGCGCGGGAGTCACTTCGTCCTCGGCCCGAACCTCGACCTCGCGCGCGAGCCGCGCTGGGGTCGCACCGAAGAGACCTACGGCGAAGACCCCTACCTCGTCTCGCGCATGGGCGTCGCCGTCATCAAGGCGATTCAAGGCCCGGGGCCGGGCGTGGACGACGCGCACGTCATCGCCACCGCCAAGCACTTCGCCGCCCACGGCCAGCCCGAGGGCGGGACAAACATCGCGCCCGCGAACTACTCGGAGAGAGTTTTAAGGGAATACTTCCTGCCGAGCTTCGAGGCGGCGGTCAAAGAGGCGGGCGTGTTGAGCGTGATGGCCTCTTACAACGAGATCGACGGCGTGCCCTCGCACGCGAACCGCTGGCTTCTGGGGAAGGTGCTCCGCGAGGAGTGGGGCTTCGACGGCCTCGTCGTCTCGGACTACTACGGCATCCCGCAGCTCGTGAGTTTGCACAGGGTCGCGAACGACAAGTCGGAGGCGGCGCGGCTCGCCATCGGGGCGGGCGTGGACGCAGAGGTGCCCGACCCCGACTGCTACCAGACGCTCGTTCAGCTCGTCCGCGACGGCCAGGTCTCGGAGGCGACTTTGGACAGGGCGGTCGCGCGCAACCTCCGCGCGAAGTTCCTGCTCGGCCTTTTCGAGAACCCTTACGTTGACCCGGAGCGCGCCGCGCGCGTGACCGATTCGCGCGAGCACCGCGCGCTCGCCGCGGATGCCGCGCGCCGCTCGATGACGCTTCTGAAGAACGAAGGGAACCTGCTCCCGCTCGACCGCACGAAGCTGCATAACATCGCCGTCATCGGCCCGAACGCCGACCGCGCGCACCTCGGCGGCTACAGCGACCCGAACCCCGCGCCCGGCGTGAGCGTGTTGCAGGGGTTGAAGACGAAGCTCGGCAGCTCCGTCAACGTCACCTACGCGCGCGGCGTCAACATCACGAAGGAGGGCGGCGACTGGTGGGCAGACACCTCGACGCCGTCCGACCCGGCGGACGACGAGCGCGGGATTGCCGAGGCGGTGAACGTCGCCAAAGCGGCCGACGCCGTCGTCCTCGTCATCGGCGGCAACGAGGACACGAACAAGGAGGCTTGGGCCGACAACCACCTGGGCGACCGCGACACGCTCGACCTGCCCGGCAGGCAGAACGACCTCGTGCGCGCCGTGCTCGCGACCGGCAAGCCCGTCGTCGCCGTCCTCATCAACAGCGGCCCGCTCTCGATCAACTACGTGGCCGAGAACGTCCCGGCCATCCTCGAAGGCTTCTACCTCGGCGAGGAGACGGGGACGGGCGTGGCCGACGTGCTCTTCGGCGACTACAACCCTTCGGGCAAACTCCCCGTCAGCTTCCCGCGCACGGTCGGGCAACTGCCCATCTACTACAACCACAAGCCGACGGCGAAGCGCGGCTACCTCTACACGAGCAAGGAGCCGCTCTTCCCCTTCGGCCACGGGCTCTCCTACACGACCTTCGCCTACTCCGACCTCAAGGTCTCGCCGCAGCAGATCGGGCCGGCCGGGTCGGCGACCGTCACCGTCACGGTCACGAACACCGGCAAGCGCGCGGGCGAGGAGGTCGCGCAGCTCTACATCGACGACCTCGTCAGCTCCGTGACGCGCCCCGTCATCGAGCTGAAGGACTTCCGGCGCGTCTCGCTCGCGCCGGGCGAGAGCAAGACGGTGACGTTCACCCTGACGCCCGACAAGCTCGCGTTCTTCGACCTCGACATGCGGCGCACGGTCGAGCCCGGCTGGTTCGACATCATGGTCGGCACCAGCTCCGTCAACACGCGCAAGGTGAAGCTCGAAGTCGTCGCGCGCTGAAGCGCCGCAACAGGGAGGGAACATGAAACGCCTTCGCCGCGCGCTCTCGTGCGCGCTGGTTTTTAACCTCTGCCTCCTGCTCGTCTCGCCTGCGGCCGGGCAGACCCAGACGCAAAAGAAACTGCCCTATCTCGACCCGAGCGTGCCCATCGACCGGCGCGTGGACGACCTCGTCTCGCGGATGACGCTCGAAGAGAAGATTTCGCAGATGATGAACCACGCGGCGGCGATTGAAAGGCTCGGCGTCCCCGAGTACGAGTGGTGGAACGAGGCGCTGCACGGCGTCGCCCGCGCCGGCGTCGCCACGGTCTTCCCGCAGGCCATCGGGATGGCGGCGACGTGGAACCCCGAACTCGTCCGCGAGGTGGGCGACGTGGTCTCGACCGAGGCGCGCGCCAAGCACCACGAGGCCGCGCGCCTTGGCGACCGCGGCCGCTACAAGGGGCTCACGTTCTGGTCGCCGAACATCAACATCTTCCGCGACCCGCGCTGGGGCCGCGGCCAGGAGACCTACGGCGAAGACCCCTACCTCACCTCGCGCCTCGGCGTCGCCTACGTGAAGGGCTTGCAGGGCGACGACCCGAAGTATCTGAAGGTCGTCTCAAGCGTCAAGCACTACGCGGTGCATTCCGGCCCGGAGCCGGAGCGCCACGCCTTCGACGCGAAGATTGACGAGCGCGACATGCGCGAGACCTACCTCCCCGCCTTCCGCGCGACGATTCTCGAAGGGCACGCCGAAGGGTTGATGTGCGCCTACAACAGCCTGGACGGCGAGCCCGCGTGCGCGAACAAAAAACTGTTCGACATCCTGCGGCGCGAGTGGGCCTTCGGCGGCCACGTCGTCTCGGACTGCGGGGCCGTCGAAGACATTTGGAAGGGGCACAAGTTCAAGCAGACCGAGGCGGAGGCTTCGGCCGTCGCCGTCAAGACGGGGACTGACCTGACCTGCGGGCGCGAGTACCGCTCGCTCGCGCAGGCGGTCAAAGACGGGCTCATCACGGAGGCCGAGATCGACGTGGCCGTCAAGCGCCTCATGCGCACGCGCTTTCGCCTCGGCATGTTCGACCCGCCCGAGTTGGTGAAGTACGCGCAGATTCCATACTCGGAGAACGACACGCCCGCGCACCGCGCGCTCTCGCTGCGCGCGGCGCGCGAGTCAATCGTCCTTTTGAAGAATGACAACGACACGCTGCCGCTCAAGAAGGATTTGAAGACGGTCGCCGTCATCGGCCCGAACGCCGACGCGCCCGAGGTGCTTCTGGGGAACTACAACGGCACGCCTTCGAAGTCGGTCACGCCGCTGCAAGGCGTACGGGAGAAGGTCTCGGCCGCGACGAAAATTCTCTACTCGCCGGGGATGTACCCGACGGGCACGTTCGTCATGCCGGCGCCGCCTTCGGCCTTCGTGGGTTTGCGGGCCGAGTATTTTGCCAACGGCGAGTGGAAGGGCGAGCCCGCGCTCACGCGCGACGAGGCGCGGATCGATTACAACTGGGCCGCGGGCGCCCCCGCGCCGCAGTTGCCGGCCGACAACTTCTCCGTGCGCTGGACGGCGCAGCTCGTCGCGCCCGAGTCGGGCAGGTACACCATCGGCTTCACCGGCAACGGCGGCGTGCGCGTGACTTTGGACGGCAAGACGGTCGTCGAGGATTTCGCCAACCAGCGGACGCGCACCTTGAAGCAGGAGGTCGAGCTGGACGCCGGGCGCGCGCACGAGCTGCGCGTCGAGTACAAAGAGAACGCGAACCAGTTCGCCTCGGCGCGTCTGGTCTGGGCGCCGCCGAACGGCGAGCGCGTGCTGCGCGAGGACGCTCTGGCGAAGGCGCGCGCGGCGGACGCGGTCGTGCTGGTGATGGGCATCAACCCATCGGTCGAGGGCGAGGAGATGGACGTGAAGCTCGAAGGCTTTAAGGGGGGCGACCGCACCGACATCTCCCTGCCGAAGCCGCAGGAGGAGTTAATCAGGCAGGTGCAGGCGCTCGGCAAGCCGGTCGTGCTCGTGCTGCTCGGCGGGAGCGCGCTCGCGGTCAACTGGGCGGACGAGAACGTCGGGGCGATAGTCGAAGCCTGGTATCCGGGAGAAGAAGGGGGGACGGCAGTCGCGGATGTGCTCTTCGGCGACTACAACCCGGCCGGGCGTCTGCCCGTCACCTTCTACAAGTCCGTCGAACAACTGCCGCCGTTCGAAGACTACCGGATGCAGGGCCGGACTTATCGTTACTTCAAGGGCGAGCCGCTCTACCCGTTCGGCCACGGGCTCTCCTACACGACCTTCGAGTACGGCAGCCTGAAGCTGAGCGCGAAGAGCGTCCGCGCGGGACAGGGCTTGACCGTCACCGCCGACGTGAAGAACACGGGCGGGCGCGCGGGCGAGGAGGTCGTGCAGCTCTACCTGACAGACGTGGCCTCTGCCTACCCCGTCCCCATCAGGTCGCTCGCGGGGCTGAGCCGCGTCAGGCTCAACCCCGGCGAGACCCGGCGCGTCTCGTTCGACATCAGCCCGCGCCAGCTCTCCGTCATCGACGACCGCGGCCGCCGCGTCGTCGAGCCGGGCGAGTTTCTGTTGAGCGTCGGCGGCAAGCAGCCCGGATTCCGTGGGCACGCCGACGTGCGCACGACCGGCGTCGTCAACGGCCGCTTCAACGTGACCGGCGCCGTGACGGAGATACCCGAGAGGTGACACGGAGGGTTTAGACGGATGAACTTGAAGAAGACTCTGTGTGCCGCCGCGTTCATCTTGATAATAGCGGCCGGCGGCGCGTGCCTCGGGCAGACGTTGCGCGAGTACGCAGACCGCGCGGGCGTTCTGGTCGGGGCGGCCGTCGATCCGAGACTGTTGGAAGAGCCGGAGTATGCATCGACGCTCGCGCGCGAGTTCAACATGCTGACGGCGGAGAACGCTTTGAAGTGGGGCGCCATCCGCCCCACGCGCGAGCGTTTCAACTTCGAGCCGGGCGACCGCCTCGTCGCCTTCGCGCAGCAGCACCGAATGAAGGTGCGCGGCCACTGCCTCGCCTGGAGCGAGTACAACCCGCGCTGGCTGGAGAAGGGAAACTTCACGCCCGCGCAGATGTCCGAGCTGCTGCGCGAGCACATCACGAAGGTGATGCAGCACTACCGGGGCAAGGTCTTCGCGTGGGACGTGGTCAACGAAATCTTCCTCGCCGACGGCAGCGTGGAATCCTCCGTCTGGTACGACCAGCCCGGCATCGGCCTGAAGGGGAAGGGGACGGCCTACGTCGAGCAGGCGCTCCGCTGGGCGCACGCGGCCGACCCCGACGCGCTCCTCTTCTACAACGACTACGACACGGAAGGCATCAACCCGAAGTCCGACGCCGTCTACGCGATGGTCAAGGACTTTAAGAGCCGCGGCGTCCCCATCGACGGCGTCGGCATCCAGGCGCACATCGTTGACCTCGAAGCCAAAGACCTCGCCACCATCGAGCAGAACCTCGCGCGGCTCGCGGCGCTCGGGGTTCAGGTGCACATCACGGAGCTGGACGTGGACCTCCCCTCGGGCGCGGGCCAGCCCGACGCGGCGGCCTTGAAGCGTCAGGCCGAAATCTACCGACGCATTGCCGACGCGTGCCTGCGACAGCCGAAATGCAAGGCCTTCCAGACGTGGGGATTCACGGACAAGTACACGTGGATTCCTAACTTCACGAAGGGCGCGAAGGGCGCGCCTCTGCCCTTCGACGAGAACTATAAGAAGAAGCCGGCCTACGACGCTCTGCTCGCGGCGTTCCGCGAGCGCGCGCTCGTCCGCGCGGGTTTTCCTGCGCCGGTCGAGTTGACTGCGGAGCAGGATCATCAAAGGATGTTGAAGCTGTTGGGGATTGAACGTCTGCGGCCGGGCGTGGACGGCTACAACCGCGCGGCGCCGAACGCGGTCAACTACGACGAGTCGAAGGGCGGGCCGACGGCGCCGCTGCCCGACCCCCTGATTTTGAAGGACGGCCGGCGGGTCATGAACGCGCGCGCGTGGTGGGAGAGGCGCCGGCCGGAGATAGTTGAAGACTTCGACCGCGAAGTCTACGGCCGCGCCCCTTTGAAGACGCCCCGTGTTAAGTGGGAGGTCTTGAGCACGAACCGGGAGAAGAACGGCGACGTGCCCGTCGTCGTCAAGAAGCTCGTCGGCCACGTTGACAACTCCGCTTACCCGCAGGTCAACGTTGATATAGAACTGACCTTGACGACTCCGGCCGACGACGCCCGCCCTGTGCCCGTCATGTTGGAGCTGAGTTGGGTCTTCCCGCCGGGCTGGAAACCGCCGCCGGGCTTCACGCCGCCGCCGGGGCCGACGTGGCAGCAGCAGGTCTTGAAGCAGGGCTGGGGCTACGCGAGCTACGTCCCCGTCAGCGTCCAGGCGGACAACGGCGCGGGCTTAACGAAAGGCATCATCGGTCTGGTCAACAAGGGGCAGCCGCGCAGGCCCGACGACTGGGGCGCTCTGCGCGCGTGGGCGTGGGGCGCGAGCCGCGCGCTCGACTACTTCGAGACTGACAGGGACGTGGACGCGAAGCGGGTCGGCATCACGGGCCATTCGCGCTACGGCAAGGCGGCGGCCGTGGCGATGGCGTACGACACGCGCTTTGCCACCGGCTACATCAGCTCGTCGGGCGCGGGCGGGCTCAATCTTTACCGGCGCACCTTCGGCGAGCTTTTGGAGAACCTCGCGGCGTCGGGCGAGTACCACTGGATGGCCGGCAACTTTCTCAAGTACGCGGGGCCTTTGCATGCCGCAGACCTGCCCGTCGATTCGCACGAGCTGCTCGCGCTCATCGCCCCGCGCCCGGTCTTCGTCGGCGCGGGCACGACGGAGCAGGGGGACGGCTGGGTGGACGCGAAGGGGATGTTCTTAGCGACCGCCGCGGCCTCGCCCGTCTACGCGCTGTTGGGTAAGAAGGGGCTGGGGGCGGCGGAGTTTCCGCCCGCCGAGACGGCCCTGCTCGACGGCGACCTCGCCTTCCGCCAGCACGCGGGCGGCCACTTCCCCGGCCCGAACTGGCCGACCTTCATCACCTTCGCCGGCCGCTATCTTAAGGACAGTAGGCAGTAGGCAGATGGCAGTAGGCAGTTAGGGTTGAGCCCCGGAGGGGCGGGATGTTTATAGCATAGATGTTTTAATCAACCCCGAGCCCCGTGAAGGGCGACATGTGACATGCCGCTCCTCCGGAGCTGAGGGAATTAATAAACGTCCCGGACTATAAACATCTCGCCCCTCCGGGGCTCACTGCCTACTGCCATCTGCCTACTGCCTACTTCAGCTTGAGCATCTCGCTGCCGGCCAGGAGCAACGCGCCGGAGCCGTACTCCTGGTTGTCGTCGGCGGTGGTCTTGGCGGGCGCCGCGCCGATCTGCTGCACCCAGCCGAGCCTGCCTTCTTCGTTGACGGAGGAGAGGAGGCCGGCCCACGCCTTGCGGATGACGGGCAGGTAGGTCTTGCGTTCGAGGTGGCCGTTGTTGACGCCCCAGGCGAGGGCGTAGCAGAAGAAGCCCGTGCTGGAAGTCTCGGGCATCGGCGCCTCCGCCGGGTCGAGCAGTGAGGGGTGCCAGCGCCCGTCCTCGCCCTGCACGCGCGCGACCGAGGCCGCCATCGTCTGCAAAAGCTTCACGTAGCGAGCGCGCGTCGGGTGGTTCTTCGGCAGGTGTTGCAGGACGCGCACCGTGCCGCCCATCACCCAGCCGTTGCCGCGCGCCCAGAAGACCTTCTTGCCGTTCGCGTCCGGCTTGCCGATGTAGTTCTTGTCGCGGTAGTAGAGACCTTCGGCGGGGTCGAAAAGGAAGTCGGTCGTGTCCCACCACATCGCGTCGAGGAAGTCCAGATACTTCTTGTCGCCCGTCACGGCGTAGAGCCGCGCCAGCACCGGCGGCGCCATGAAGAGCGCGTCGCACCACCACCAGTCTTCGCGCCCGGGCCGGGGGCTCGCGACCATCGCGTCGATGACGGAGCGCGTGTGCTCGATTCTCGCCGGGTCTTTTTTCAGCATGTAGAGTTCGAGGAAGGTCTGGCCCAACGAGTGGTCGTCGGCGTGGCGCGGGCGGTCGCCGAGCTTCCAGTTCCGGCTCTCGGCCCAGCGCGTCGCCTGCTCTAAATAGTCGTCCCTGAAAAAGGTCAGGCTGGTTGTAGCTTGAAGGGTTCTTTGAAGAAGTGCCAGAGCTTCCGCAGGTTGAAGCCGCAGCCCGTCAGCAACGCGTTGATGCGGTCGCCCTCCTGACCGAGCAAGTGGTTACGTCGCATCCCGTGCTCACCCTTGAGATGACCGATTATCGGCTCGATGGCTGCGCGCCTGCGCAAGAGCGCTCTCAACGTGCGCGTCAGCCGCTTGCGGCCTGAGACGTAGACAGCGACACCCGCCGGGTGATGCGCCGCGCCTTTGAAGCCGCGGTCCACGAAGGCTGCTTCCGGCCTCACCTCCGTCGTGCGCTCGACCTGCTTGAGCGCGGGCACGAGCGTGGTCCCGTCGTAAGGGTTCTCGTGCGCGGCCTCGACGCCCACCACCCAGTTGCTCTTTGATGTGGTCACGACCGCCACCTTACAGCCGAACTCATAAGGCTTGTGCGCCTTCCCCTTCGCGATGCATTCGACCTCCGGCGCGTGCACGCTGTAGAGCTTCCCCGTGTCGTGGCGCTGCTGGCGCAGGATACGCTCGCTACGCTCCAGTAGTGACTTGAGCGCGGGCGCGGGGCGCGGGCACTTGCGCCGGATGTCGCGGATGACGCGCCCTAAATACTGGCGTAAACGCTTGGTCTCGCGCCGCGCCCGCTTCATCTGCCGCGCCTGCGCGTAGCGCCCCTGGCGCGCGAGGGCCTGCCGGCCTAAGCGCACGTAACTCTGCCGCAAGTTAATGCCGGCGCCCCGAGCCTCCCGCACTAAGGCGCGCCGCGCTTTGTGATAGAGGCGGGCATCGGTCGGGAAGGCGATGGCCTTCTCCTGCACCGTCGTATCGACGTTGACGCGCTTGATCTCGGAGTCGCCGAGCGCCTGCTCACGCTTGGCGGTCGAGAGCGTCTCGGTCAGCAGCTTCTCCACGCCTGCCGAGCCGAGGCGGTGACGCCACTTAACGAGTGAAGTCGGGTGACAAGGCAACTCATGCTCGAAGTGAGTACCCCCGCAGAAGAACTGCCAGTAGGGGTTCTCGACCCACTTCTCGACCACCGACTCGTCACTCTCGTCGAAGAGGTACTTGAGGTAGTGGAGCCCGACCATCAGGCGCGTCGGCAACCCAGGCCGCCCCGTCGCCTCGGCGTAGAGCGGGCCGAGTTCGGCCTCGAAGCGAGCCCAGTCGATGGCTTCGGCTAAGCGGTAAAGTGGATGCTCGTGCGAGACGAGCAGCGCCAGGCGTACCTTGGAGGCGTCATCCGCGGCTGGTTCAGGGTTCGTCGGCGGGCGCATAAATCACCGTGTTTTAACGACCAAATGGCAGAACACGGCGATTCTACACATCACTTTGAGCATCGCACACCTCGCTTTGCTCAATGTTTTCGTCGGCTTCAGACTTTTTCAGGGACGACTAGTTA
>JAFAVK010000123.1 GCA_019242475.1 Acidobacteriota bacterium
GTGCCGGCCTGGAGCGAGCGTCTTGCGTCGTCGGCGACGGCCGGCTCCCCTCCCATGACGCGCGTACCGGGCTGGCGACCTTTCACCGCCAGTGCGGTCCCGGACAGCAGCCCGCCGCCGCCGACGGGGCAGAGGACCAGGTCGAGCGGGCCGGCCTGGTCGAGCAACTCCAGCGCGGCGGTGCCCTGGCCGGCAATCACGTCCCAGTCATTGAACGGATGGACCAGCGCGAGGCCGTGGCGCGCGATCTCGGCGGCGACGAAGCCGATGCGGCGGACGTTGGTGTCGCGGTCCTCCTTCGAGAAGCCCAGGCCCTTCGAGAGGTGCGTGCGTACCACGTCGCCGTCGAGCAAGGTCACCTGCCGCCCGTGCTCAAGCAGCTTGACGGCGAGGATTTCGGCCGTCGTGGATTTGCCCGCGCCGCTCAGCCCCGTGAACCAGACGCAGAAGCCCTGCCGGTGCCGCGGCGGGTGCGCCCACGCGAGAATCGAGGCGACCTCGGGTCGCGTGAACCAGCGTGGGAGGCTCCGGCCACGCTGTAGAAACTCCTCGCGCACCTGCGTGCCGGAGATCGAGGCGGTGCGCGTCGGCGGCGCCACGCGCGCGGCCTCCTCGTAGCGGTCTTCGTCGGGGAGGTAGACCATCTCGGAGAAGGGAAGCGGCTTGACGCCCAACTCATCCGAGTGGCGCGCGACCAGCTCCTGCGCGTCCGAAGGGCCGTAGAAGGGGCGCCCCTTCGAGTCGAGGCCGGGGCTCGCGTGGTCGCGCCCGACGATGAGGTGGTTGGCGCCGTAGTTGCGCCGGATGAGGGCGTGCCAGAGCGCCTCGCGCGGCCCGGCCATCCGCATCGCGAGCGGGAGCAGTGCGAGCAGCGTCGCCGAAGGGTCGTAGTAACGCTCGGCCAGAACCTTGTAGGAGCGCACGCGCGTGTAATGGTCGATGTCGCCCGGCTTGGTGAGTCCGACCGCGGGGTGCAGCAGCAGCGTGCCGCCCACGGCGCGCGCGGCGCGTGCGGTCAACTCCTCGTGCGCGCGGTGCAAGGGGTTGCGCGTCTGGAAGGCGACGACGTTCGCGCGCCCGAGTTCGGCCAGCGCCGCGCGCGTCTGCGCCGGGCTCAGACGCAGCGCGCGGAAGTCGTAATGGAGCGGCAGGGCGAGCGCGCGGAGCGGGCCGCTCACGTAGAACTCCCCCCAGGAGTTCATCTCGGCGACCGTCGGGTGGCGCGGGTCGTCCGTCCCGTAGGCCAGCCGCGCCTCGCGCGCGCGATCCCACTCGTATATCTCCTCGACGCGCATGACGGCGAGCGGGTTGTTGTACGTGTCCGCCAGCACCACCTCGGCGTCGAGCCTGAGCCCCGCGTCGCGGCCGACCGCGAGCGTGACGGGCAGCGGGAAGAGCGCGCCCGAAGCCAAACGCATCTCTTCGAGCACGCGCTCGTAATCGGCGCGCGCCATGAAACGGTCGAGCGGCGAGAAGGCCCCGTTGGCAAGCAGCTCGAAGTCACAAAGATTGCGCGGCGTGAGCCGCACCCGCGGCAGACCCGACGCGCGCGCGCGCAACTCCTCAAGCTCTTCGCCCGCGGCAAGCAGCCCGACCAGCCCGCCGCCGTAAGGAGGGACGAGCGGCCCCTCTGTCTCCGACACACTCATACTTCGCTTACACCCTCTTGCATTTCGCGCCCCGGCGCGCAGGCGAAGAGCACGCGTATTGGAATCGGCTTATTGCCGGTAGTATAACAGACACGGCCGAAGGCACCGGCGAAGTCGGATAACGGATATAACGCCACGACCGTAATGCGATCCCGACAGTCAGCCGGTTGACGGCAGGAGGGGTATGGAAGCGCCGACGGGGACATGGGGCGGGGAGCACATCGGGCTCGAAGTCACGGAGGATGGCGGGCGGGTCGAGTACGACTGCGCCCACGGCACCATCGACCGGAGGATAATCACCGACGCCGAGGGGGGCTTCGAGCTGCGCGGCACGCACGTGCGCGAGCGCGGCGGCCCCGTCCGCAAGGGCGTGCCCGAGGACAGCCACCCCGCCGTCTACAAGGGGCGAATCAAGGGCGACACGATGACCCTCACGGTCGAGGAGAGCGACACGGGGCAGTCGGTGGGCACGTTCACGCTGAAGCTCGGCCGGGAGCCTCACGTCGTGAAGTGCAGGTAGTCGGCGGGCTCGTGACACGCGCGCACACCGCGCGAACGTCGGAAGGGCCGCACGGCGTTGACCGTGCGGCCCTTCCCTTTGGACGTTGTTTCCCCGACGACCTTACTGACAGGTCGGGAGTCTGAAGGAGGCGATGCGGGTGCTCCAGTTGAACGTGCCGTTCGCCTTCAGGTACTCGGTCGTGTACCAGAAGGTGCAGTCGTCAACGGGGTCAACCGTGATCGCGCTGTAGTCGCCCCAGCGACTGAGCGTGGCCGTCTGCGAGCCGCCGCCCGCGATGATGCTCGACTCGGCGCCGAGCGTGCCCGCGGCGTCGCCCGGCGCGCGCGTCGCGAACCGAATCCCGGGCGAGAGCGACGTGCCCGAGACGCTGTAGCCGACCGCGATGTTGCCCACCTTGTCCATCGCAATCGAACCCATCCAGCGACTGTTCGAGTCAATGGCGTACGTCCCCTGCTGGAAGAGGCTCGGCGTGTTGCTCGTGATCCGCAGCTCGTACCAGCGGACGCCCGAGAGCGGGCCGGTGCCGGGGTTGACCGAGTGGTTCAAGACCATCGCCTCGTGCCCGTCCGCGAAGTGCCGGTAGGCGAGGCGGTACATCAGTCGATCCGCGAGCGAGTCGAGCTTCTGCGTCGTGCCGCCCTGCGGGATGCAGGTGCCGCCGGCGCAGGCCGTGCTGAAGGCGGCGACCGAGATGGTGCTCGGCCCGGTCAAAGTGGAGCTGGCCGGCGTCACCCAGTCCGTGTGCATCTTCCAGACGTTGAGCGAGTTCGAGCCGAAGTTGGCGAAGTACTCGGGCGCGCCCGCGGGCGGCGCGATGTTCCCGTCGAGGTCGGCGGGCAGGACGCCGCCGAAGGCGGAACTCAACTGGAAGCACTGCTCGGTGGCGGCTTGGCCCGCGACCATCTTCGCGCGGTCGTAGGCGCAGAGGCGCGCGCCGGTGAACGTGTTACCCGAGAACATGTTGTAGGTCGCGTAGTAGCCGTCGGCCCAGACGCCGAACTTCGGGTAGTCGTTGAAGTTCGGCTCCTTGAAGGCGTAGACGTTGTAAGCGCCGGTCGCGTCCGAGGTCTGCGAGACGGCGATGCACTCGTAGTAGCCCTTGGTCGCGCCGTTGGTGACGGCGAACTGCGTCATCACCCAGCGGTTGTTCGCCTTGTCGTACTGCACGACGGGGTCGCCGTCGTTATCGACCGCGCACTGGTGCGTCGCGCCGAGCGCCGTGAACAACTGGTTGCCGTTGGTCGGCCCCGCCAGCTTCGCGCCCGTCGTCTTGCTGTAGACGGCGAAAGCCTCGTTGACCCACTGCACGTACTGCGTGGCGCCGATGGCGCCGTTCGTGTCGGGCGGCGCGGCGTTCGGCGTGTAGCCGCCGCCGTTGCCGAGGCCGTCGAAGTTGAGGAGGGCCGAGGGCGTCGGGGTCGGCGTCGCGGTGGGCGTCGGGGTCGGGCTCGGCGTCGGCGTGGGCGTCGGCGTCGGCGAGCCCGTGTCGGCGTTGAGCTGGAAGTCGTCCACGACGAAGGAGGTCTGGAGCGAAGCGTCCTCCGTGCCCGTCAGGTAGACGCGGATGGTCTGCCCCTGGAAGGAGGAGAGGTTGAATGACTTCTGTGAGTACCCGGCCGCCTTGTTCAGGTTCGAGTAGGTGGCGAGCGTCGAGAGCACCACGTTCGACGAGTTGCGAACCTGCACCGTCAGCGTGTCGAAGGCCGTCGTCGTGGTCGTCTCGGCCGTGTCGATGTGGAGCCAGAAGGTGAGCGTGGCGGTCGCGCCCGAGGGGATCGCGACCTGCTGGTAGAGCGTGTCCGTGTGCGTGGTGCCGTAGCCGTTAAGCCAAGCCTTCCACGCGCCGCCGTGCGGGGGCTCGCTCGCGGAGCTGTCGATGACGCCGGCCGTCGGCACCCACGGGGCGGGGCTGGCCGAGCCGTTCTCGAAGCCGGGGTTGCCGAGCAGTTGCGTGGGGACGTTGGGAGAAGGCGCGGCGGGCGCGGGGGCCGCGTCCGAGGCCGGGGCCATGAGGGGCTGCATCGACGTGTCCGAGACGGCCGACTGGACGACGGGGTCGATGGTGTAACCGGCGCTCTTCAGCCCGTCGGGGTCGAACCGCGGCTCGTACTCCTTGTCGGGCGTAAGGTGCTTGCCCTTGTCCTTACCCTTCCCCATGTTCTTGACGTGGCCGGAGACGGCGCGCTCGCCGAACTGAACCTCCACCCCGCCCTGCACCTGCGCGGGCGCGCCCTGCTGTTGCGCGGCCTCCTGCGGTGAAGACTTCTTACCACTGACGCGCGCGGGCAGTAAGGCTGCCGCGCAGAGCACAGTGACCATAAACAACGCGAAGACTTTCTTCATTTCCCCTCCAGAGATGTGCGGTCGTGGGTTAGGGAGGCGTGCCGAGAGGGGCAGCCTTCCGGTGTAGCGTTGGGGCGTCGCCGGTAAACTACTATCTGAACTAGTAACAGGAAGGGAGGCAGGGCGCAGCGTGTCTGACGCCGGTGTTGTTCAAACGCTTCCTGTTACAAGGGCGCCGGCCGTCCGGCAAGGGCGCGGCGTGTGGGCGCACGCTGCACCTTAGATCATCGGGGAGCAGAGTGTAGCTTAAGTGAGGAAAAAGTAAAAGTCGCGACGCGCGGGGCGCGCCGACGCCCGCACCGCGCGCCCGCGTCCGACCAGGACACTCGGCAGCACCGACCGGAGCGGGCGGGGGCGACTGACGGTGATAGGATTTAGCTCTCAACAACTTGTTTGAAGGCGATTACACCCTTCCCGCACCTTTACGTAATGCCGTTGTTAATGTTGAGGGCTACCGTGACAGGACAGGGAACTTAAGCTTCTGGCGGGGGTGGGTCGTACCCGGGTGAGGATGGAAGTGGGAGGGCATTCGAAGGAGGGCGACGCCGGGCGGGCCAAGTCCGGCGTCGCCTTCATGCTGCGGGCTTTAGGCCACAGGAACTACAGGCTCTTCTTCAGCGGCCAGAGCGTCTCGCTGGTCGGCACCTGGATGACGCGCATCGCCACGAGCTGGCTGGTCTACCGCCTGACCGGCTCGGCCCTGTTGCTGGGCGTCGTCGGCTTCGCGGGTCAGATACCTTCGTTCCTGCTCGCGCCGTTCGCGGGCGTCCTCGTGGATCGCTGGAACCGGCACCGCCTGCTCGTCGTCACGCAAGTCCTGTCGCTCGTCCAGTCGCTCGCGCTCGCGCTCCTCGCGCTCGGCGGCCGCATCAACATCCACCACGTCATCTGGCTCAGCGTCTTCCAGGGGCTCATCAACGCCTTCGACATGCCCGCGCGCCAGGCGTTCGTCGTCGAGATGGTCGAGCGCAGGGAGGATTTGCCGAACGCCATCGCGCTCAACTCCTCGATGGTCAACGCGAGCCGCCTGCTCGGCCCCTCCATCGGCGGGGTCGTCATCGCGGCGGTCGGCGAGGGCTGGTGCTTCCTGATCGACGCCGTCAGCTACGTCGCCGTCATCGCCTCGCTGCTCCTGATGCGGGTCACGCCGCGCGAGACGAAGGCGGCGCGCGGGGCGAACGTGCTCGGGCAGCTGCGCGAGGGCTTCGCCTACGCCGCACGGTTCGCGCCGATCCGCAAGGTGCTCGTGCTGCTGGCGCTCGTCAGCCTCGTGGGGATGCCGTACACGGTTCTGATGCCCGTCTTCGCCGACGAGATTTTGCGCGGCGGGCCGAACACGCTCGGACTGCTGATGGCCGCCTCGGGCGTGGGCGCGCTCGCGGGGGCGATGTTTTTGGCCGCGCGCAGGTCGGTGCTGGGCTTGGGCAAGTACATCCCACTGATGGCCGCCGCCTTCGGCGCGGGGCTCGTCGCCTTCTCCTTCTCGCGCGCGCTGTGGCTGTCGCTGCCGCTGATGGTTTTGACCGGGCTCGGCTTCATGGTGCAGATGGCGGCGAGCAACACGCTGTTGCAGGCCATCGTGGACGAGGACAAGCGCGGGCGCGTGATGAGCTTCTACACGATGGCCTTCATGGGCACGGCGCCCTTCGGCAGCCTTTTGGCCGGGGCCGCGGCCGAGCGGGTCGGCGCGCCGCACACGCTCCTCTTCGGCGGCCTGGGCTGCGTCGCCGGCGCCGTCTGGTTCGCGCTCTCGCTGCCGGCGCTGCGGCGCGACGTGCGCCCGATCTACGCACGCATCGGCATCCTCCCGGAGGTGGCCGCGGCCGTCCACACCACCGCGGAACTGGGTGTTCCCCCTGAGACCTGATAACACCCCGGGCGCCGTCGGAGTGTGGGTCGTGGGTTATACTGGCGTCAGGTTTCGCCACACGAACGCCGACACCATTTAACAGAGGATGTTGTGGGGAATATTCTGCGCGATCTGCGGCTCGCCTTGCGCCTGTTGCTGAAGAGTCCCGCCTTCACGGCCATCACGCTGCTCGCCCTGGCGCTCGGCATCGGGGCCAACACGGTCATCTTCAGCGCCTTCGACGCAGTTCTGCTCCGCCCGCTGCCTTATGCAAATCCGGACGCGGTCGTAACCGTCTGGGACTCTTTCCCGCGGCAGGGGGTGAAGAAGATCGGCGTCACTTACGCCAACTTCGCCGACCTGAAGGCGCGCAGCCGCGTCTTCGACCCGGTTGCGCTCTACGTCGCCGGCTCGAACACGGCCTACAACATGACAGGGGCGGGCGGCCCCGAGCGCGTCCAGACGACGCGCGCCTCGGCCGACTTCTTCCGCGCGCTCGGCGTCGCGCCGCTCGTGGGGCGCGCGCTCACGCTTGAAGACGAGGAGCCGGGACGGAACCACGTCGTCGTCCTCAGCTACAACCTCTGGCGGCGCGACTTCGGCGGCGACGCGGGCGTGCTCGGCCGGAAGCTCCAGCTCAACGAGGAGGAGTACGCGGTCGTCGGCGTCATGCCAAAGGGCTTCGAGTTCCCCTCGGGCGCGGAGATGCCCGCGGGGCAGCAGTTCGCTTCGGCCACGGAGCTGTGGATACCTCTGACCGTCCCCGACACACCCGCCGCGCGCAACGACCGCACCACGCACGCCTACAGGGCCGTCGCGCGACTCAAGCCGGGCGTCGGCGTAGAGCAGGCGCAGGCCGACACCGAATCGGTCGTCAAGAGCCTCGTCAACGAGCACGCGGACGAGAACGAGGGGCTCGGCGTGTCCGTGACGACGTTGCGCGAGAATCAGGTCGGCGAGTTCCGTCCGGCGATGCTCGCGCTGCTGTGCGCGGTCGGGTTCGTGCTTTTGATTGCGTGCGCGAACGTCGCCAACCTTCTGCTCGCGCGCGCCGCCGCGCGCCGCAGGGAGTTCGCCGTCCGCGCCGCACTCGGCGCGAGCCGCCGGAGGATTCTGCAACAACTGCTGACGGAGAGCGTGCTGCTTAGCTTGGCGGGCGGAGCGCTCGGACTCGTCCTGTCAATCGTCGCCATACGCCTCCTCGTCGCCTTCGCGCCCGCGAACATCCCGCACATCACGGAGACCGGCGTAGACCTGCGCGTGCTCGGCTTCACCGCGGCGCTCTCGCTCCTGACGGGGCTTCTGTTCGGCTTAGCGCCGGCCGTTCACGCGTCGAGCCCGAACCTCTACGGCGCCGTGAAGGAGGGCGGGCGCGGCACTTCGGGCGGCGCGGGGCAGAGCCGCCTGCGCGGCGCGCTGGTGGTCTCGCAGGTGATTTTGGTCTTCGTGCTTCTGACGGCGGCGGGGCTCATGCTCAAGGGCTTCAGGCGCCTCTCGGAAGTTGACCCGGGCTTCGACGCGGGCCACGTCATGACGGCACGGGTCACGCTCCCCGCCGCCTCGTACCCGCGGCCGAAGAAGCTGCTCTTCTACCAGCAGCTCCTGGCGAACCTCGGCCGCCAAACGGGAGTGCAGTCGGCGGCGGTCGTCAGAGACTTGCCCCTGAGCGGCACCGACCCGCGCATCGGCGCCACGGTCGAGGGGCGGCCTTTGGACGCGCAGGGCGGCGGCTACACAGTCCGAGACAGAATCATCAGCCCGGACTATTTCAAGGTCATGGGCATCCCGCTCAAGCGGGGCCGCCCCTTCGACGAGCGCGACGGGACGGACGCGCCCGGCGCCGCCATCATCAACGAGAGCGCGGCGCGGCAGATGTTCCCCGGCGAAGACCCTCTCGGCAAAGTCCTCTCGACCGGCGGCCTCTACGCCCCGGACAAGTGCACGGTGGTCGGCGTGGTCGGCGACGTGAAGTTCGGCGGGCTTGAGAGCCAGGCCGACCCGGAGGTCTACACGCCTTACAACCAACAGCCCGACAAGTTCAACCAGCAGATGATCGGTAGCATGGCCTTGGTAGTCAGGACGAACGGCGACCCGGCGGGACTGGCTGGCACCTTGAGAGAGCAGACGGCCGCCGTCGATAAGAACGTGCCGGTCTCTTCGCTGCTCTCGATGGAAGAGGCGCTGTCTGACTCGCTCGCGCCGAAGCGGTTCAACCTCCTGCTGCTGGCCGGCTTCGCGTGCGTGGCGCTGGCACTTGCCGCGTTCGGCATCTACGGCGTGCTCTCCTACTGGGTGACGCAGCGCCGCCACGAGATCGGCATCCGCATGGCGCTCGGCGCGCGGGTCTCCGACATCACGCGGCTGGTCGTGCTCCAGGCGATGAAGTTCGTGCTGCTCGGGCTCTTGGTGGGCGTCGGCATCGCGCTCGGCCTCGCGCGTTTTCTTTCGGGCACGCTCCCCAACCTGCTCTTCGGGGTGAAGGCCGCAGACCCTTTGACGTATGCGTTCGTCGCGCTGCTGCTCGCCGCCGTGGCACTCGCCGCCTGCGTCGTCCCGGCGCGCAGGGCCGTCCGCGTGGAACTCGTCGAAGCCTTACGCGGCGAGTGAGCCGGCGGGTGCTTCAAGTCGGCGGCGGCTTTTGAAAAAGGAGGGCGGGCGGGCGCGTGTGATATCACACGCGCCCGCCCTCCTTCGAGGGGACTCAGTACCTTTCGCTGCCCAACATCGCGCCGGGGACGAAGAGGGCCGCCCTGCCGGTGTCGGCGGCGAAGAGTTCGAGCGAGGGCATGACGCACGGGACGACGCTGCCGTCCCCCGCCTCGACGTGGACGCTCGCCCGCAGGCGCACGCGCCCGCCCGCCGGCAGTCCGCCGGTCTGGTAGTCGAACTGCGCCGTCTTGCCCGGCTCCAACGCCTGCGTGCTCTCGCCGACGAGCCGGCCGTCGCCGTCGTAGAAGCTGACCGTGACGCGGCACGGCCCCGGCGGGAAGCCTTCGGGCATGTCCACGAAGGAGACGTTCACGCGCGCCGTCTGCCCTTTCACGACGTTCAGGAGGCCGAAGTTGAAATCGCCGGGCGGCTCGGGCTGCGGCTGGAAGCCGGCGAGCGCGCCGGGGTTAAGCACGCCGGTCTGGCCCGTGGCCGCGTCGAAGACTTCGAGCGAGGGGACGAGGCGCGGGCGGTAGCCGTTCGGGTCGGGCGAGACCTCGACGGTGGCTCGGAGGGCCAAGCGGCCGTCGCGGTCGAAGCTCGACGGCGCGAAGCCGAGCGCGGCGCCCCGGTCGGGGGTGAGCGTGACCTTCCTCTGGACGAGGACGCTGCCGTCTCCCGAATAAAGGGTCAGCAGGGCGTCGAAAGAGTCGGGGGGCACGCAGGGGCCGGGGGGCAGGCAGGGGCCTGGGGGGAAGAGGTCGTGGTAGAAGACGTTGAGGCGGGCCACCTGGCCGCGCGCCACCCCGACCGCGCTCGTCTCGACGAAGAGCTGTCTTATCGGATCGATCTGCGCCCGCGCCGTGGCCGCCAGCGAGGCGACCAGAATCCCGGTCAACAGCGTGAATTTCAAGAAGGTCTTGTGCTCAATTGTTCTGCTTCTCATACGGTTCCTCAAGTTGCCCGTGCGACCGGGCGGTTATCGGCCTCGGCGGAATCATAAAGGGGCTCGTGCCTTGACCGGCGCCCCTCCCTTCCACCTTCGCGCCGCAAGGTACTCCGCCGGCCGGCCGCGCACTGTGTTACTTTTGGAATTCTGAAAATGACACGACGAAGAGACCGCGAGGGGGCGGGCGCATGAATCGAATCGTGAGGCACGCAGACGCGAGGCTCAAGTTCTTACCCGCGATCCTTCTTTCCCTGGCGGCGGCGTTGACTTGCACAGAAGGTTTCGCGCAGGCCGTCGCGCGCGCTCAGGGGAAGCCGGCCGGCGAGTTGCCGCGCAGAGGCTTCGCGGGGGTGCAGGTCGGCCCCGTCTCGGAAGAGGTTCGCGCGCGGCTCAAGCTGACGGCCGCGCAGGGGCTGCTCGTCCGCGGCGTGGTCGCCGGGAGTGCGGCGGCCGAGGCCGGGCTCGCGGAAGGGGACGTGATTCTCGAAGCCGCCGGGAAACCTTTGGAGGGCGCGGAAGAGTACGTCGCCACGGTGCAGCGCATGTCCGCGGGGGACAAGTTGCCGTTGACCATCCTGCGCGAAGGGAGGAGGCTCTCTTTGACGCTCACGCTCAAGCCGCGCCCCTTCGAGAGCCGGCCGGACTTAGACGTGCTCTACCGCTCGGTCGAGACGGCCGCAGGCCGCCGCCGCGTCATCGTCACCAGACCGAAGGGGCAGGGCAGGTTCCCCGCGGTGCTCCTGGTGGGCGGCATCGGCTGCTACTCACTCGACGGCCTTGACCCGGAAGGGGCGTACGGGAGGATACTCTACGGGCTGACGCTCAAAGGCTTCGCCACGATGCGCGTCGAGAAGACGGGCACGGGCGACAGCGAGGGGCCGCCCTGCGCGAGCCCGCAGGCCGACCTGCGTCAGGAGGTGGCCGGTTACGTGGCTGGCTTGCGCGCGCTCAAGTCTTACGACTTCGTAGACGCGGGGCGCGTCTTCATCTTCGGCCACAGCATCGGCGGCATCGTCGGCCCGCTCGTCGCGGCGGAGGAGCCGGTGCGCGGCCTCGTCGCCGCCGAGACCATCGGCACGGACTGGTTCGAGTACGAGCTGGCAAACTTCCGCCGCCAGACCCTGCTCGCCGGGACGCCTTACGACGAGACGGAGCGGCGCGCACGGCAGGCGCGCGCGTGCAAGCAGCGGATGCTTGTGGGGAAGGAGGCGCCGGAGCAGATTCTGAAGGACGCGCCGACCTGCTCGGAGCATTTGGAGAGCCCCGCGCCCTACACATACATGCAGCAGCTCGCCGACCTGAACCTCGCGGAGGTCTGGAAGAAGGTGGACGCGCGCGTGCTCATCATCTACGGCACCTCCGACTTCCTCACGAGCGCGGCGGAGCACGAGTACCTGAGGGACATGCTCAACAGCTTCCGCCCGGGCAGTGCCGCTTACGTCCGGATCGAGGGCATGGGGCACGGGTTCGAGCGTGCGGCCTCGCAGCGCGAGTATTTCGAGAGCCGCGGGGGCGGCGCGCGGCCGGAGTTCCACACGCAGGTCTTCGACGAGACCCTCCGCTGGCTGACGGCCGCGGCAGGGGCGCCCTGAGAAAGAAGCTTCAACGTATGAGCAAGATATGGGATAGAACCCGGCTGCGCCGCGTCGGGACGAAGCTGCTGCTGTGGCTCTGCCTTTGCACCCTGGTGGGGTTGTTCTTCTCGGTCAGGGGCACCGACGGCATCACGCTGGAGAGCGCGCGCTCCAACCTGCCGCGCTGGTACGTCTGGGGGGCGCTCACGCCCCTCATCGTCTGGGCGGATCGGCGGTACGCCGCCGAGTCGCCCACGCGCCGCCTGCTGTTGCATCTCGCGGGGAGCCTCTTCTGGATCGCCGTCTTCGTCGTCGCGCTCTTCGCGGTCAACTGCCCCCTCGCCGGGCAGCCCTGCACGGCCGCCGCCTTCGCCGCAAAGGTGCCCGCCGACTTCATCGCGGGGTTCCAGTGGAACGCCCTGGTCTACTGGTCGGTCGTCGGGGGCTGGCTCGCCTGGGACTACTACCACAAGTCGCGCAACCGGGAGTTGAAGGCTTTGCAGCTCGAGCGGCTGCTCGCCGACGCGCGGCTCAGGACGCTCCAGACGCAGCTCCAGCCGCACTTCCTCTTCAACGCGTTGAATACGATCTCCGCCCTCGTCGAGCGCGACCCGGCGCGCACGCGGCGCGTGATCGAGCACCTCGGCGACCTGCTGCGCTTCTCGCTCGACAACTCGGCGCGGCAGTTCACGACCCTCGAAGACGACCTCGGCGCCCTCGAACACTTCCTCGCCATCCAGCGCGTCAGGTTCGAAGACCAGTTGCAGGTGCAGGTCTCAGCCGAGGCGGAGACTTTGCGGGCGACCGTGCCGACGCTGCTCCTCCAACCGCTCGTCGAGAACGCGATCCGGCACGGGGTGGCGCAGCAGCGGCGCAGCCACGTCACGGTCTCCGCGTCGAGGGTCAACGGCGACCTGCGCCTGCGCGTGGTTGACGACGGCCCCGGCCTGCCGTCCGGCTGGGAGTTCGCGGCGGACGCCGGGATCGGTCTCTCTAACACGCGGGAGCGCCTGACGCAGCTCTACCCCTCGGCGCACCAATTCAGCGTCCGCGCCGTGGCGGGCGGCGGGGTCTTGGCGGAGGTGGTCATACCCTTCCATGAGCAGTGAGTCTCAACAACCGTCAACCGGCCGGCGCGAGGTGCGGGCGCTCGTCGTAGACGACGAGCGCCCGGCGCGCCAGAGGCTCCTGGACTTGTTGGAGCGGCAGCCCGACGTCTCGGCCGCGGGCGAGTGCGCGAGCGGCGACGAGGCGGTGCGCCTGATCCGCGAGAGCCGGCCGGAGCTTCTGTTCCTCGACATACAGATGCCGGGCCTGAACGGGTTCGACGTGATCGCACGGGTGGGCGCGGCCCACATGCCCGTCACCGTCTTCGTCACCGCCTACGACCAGTACGCGGTGCGCGCCTTCGAGGCCAGCGCCATCGACTACCTGCTGAAGCCCTACAGCGACGAGCGCTTCGGGCAGTGTCTCGCGCGCGCGCTGGCCTACATCCGCACGCAGAAGCGCGAGGAGCAGAGCCGCCGCCTGCTCTCCCTGCTCGAACGAGCCGAGCAACCCGCGGCCCTGCACGCCGGGGCGGCGCCCGCCCGCCACCTCGAACGCCTGCTGGTCAAAGTCGGCGGCCGCACGATCTTTCTGCCGACGCAGGACATCGACTGGATCGAGGCCGCGGGCGTTTACGTCCAGTTGCACGTCGGCGCGAAGAAGTACCTGCACCGCGCCTCGCTGGGCGAGCTTGAGGCGCGCCTCGACCCGGAGCGGTTCACGCGCATCCACCGTTCGACCATCGTCAACGTCCTCAACGTGAAAGAACTCCACCCGCACTCGCACGGCGACTACCTGATGATCCTCAAGGACGGCACGCGGCTGAAGCTGAGCCGCAGCTATCGCCCGAACGTGGAGTCCTGCCTGCGGCAGTCGCTCTGAGCCGCAGTCCGTCTGGCCCGCCCCCGGAACCGTCCCGCAACAACGACGCGCGCCTCGTGACATAACAGTTGCCCCGCCGCGGGGGGAGGCATTCTAATGCGCCGTGCCCGCGCCACGCGCGCGCGCGAAATGACATGCTTCCCGATGGAGGAGGAGAGCGATGAGAAACGCGACGAAAACTTTCCTGTTGTTGGCGGCCCTGTGTCTCCCGGTCGGTGCGGCGGCCCAGACCGCGAATAAGACCGCGCCCGATGCTCAGCCGACCGTGGCCTCCGTGGCCGACCGCGAAGTCGGCACGTACGAGAAGCTCCTGGTTGACGTGGCGGAGGCGATGCCGGAGGACAGGTACAACTTCACGCCCGCGGGCCTCGGCCTCAAGGGCGCGAGTTACGACGGCGTCCGCACGTTCGCCCAGCTCGTCAAGCACACGGCCGCGGCCAACTACTTCTTCTGGTCGCCTCTGACCGGAGACCCGGTGCCGGCGAGCGCCAAAGGCCCGAACGGCTCGGACGAATTGAAGACCAAGGCGGAGATCGTCAAGTTCCTGAAAGACTCGTTCGCCCTCGGCCACAGGGCGGCGGCTGCGCTGTCGGCGGAGAACGCCGTGGAGGCCGTGCCCCTGGGGCAGAACAAGGCGCCGCGCCTCCACCTCGTCATGTTCGCCGTCATCCACGCCGCCGACGAGTACGGCCAGATGGTCGAATACCTGCGCATGAACGGGGTCGTCCCGCCCGCCAGCCGGAAATAAAATGACGCACGCCATGAATAGAGTTCTGTGTCTCTTACTGTTGTCCGCGGCCTTCCACGCCTTGCTTCTTCACCCGAACGCCGCGGCCCAGACCGACATCGCGCGCGTGAGCGGCGCGGGGCACGACATCACAAAGACCTTAATTGCGGACGGCATCTATCAATTCACGACCGTGCGGGACAGCTACGTCAGGCAACTCAACTCGGTGGTCGTCGTGAACGAGAGCGATGTCCTGGTCTTCGACACCAACACCCGCCCTTCGAGCGCGCGGCTCATCCTCGCCGAGATACGAAAGCTGACGGACAAGCCCGTCCGCTACGTCGTCAACTCCCACTGGCACCCGGATCACTGGTCGGGTAACGGGGTCTACGCCGAAGCCTTCCCCGGCCTCGAAATCATCGCGTCGGAGCAGACGCGCCGGCTCATGCAGAACGTCGCGAACGAGTGGCCCGCCAGGTTCGGCGCCGAGCTGAAGCGGCAGAAGGCGGCGCTGGACAAAGAGGTCGGCACGGGGAAGCAGGCCGACGGGGCGCCGCTCACGCCCGAGCAGCGCAGGCAGGACGAAGCGGACGTGAGCGACTACGAGAGCTTCGTCGCCGAGCAGACGGGCCTGCGCCGCACCTACCCGACGTTCACCTACGCCGACAGCCTCACCCTCTATCACGGCGGCAGAGAGTTCCGCTTCATGAGCGTGCCCGGCGACGCGGAGGGCACGACGGTGCTCTACCTGCCGAAAGAGAGAGTGCTGCTGACGGGAGACGTGGTCTCGTACCCCATCCCTTACATCAGCACACCGCCGAGCCGGCACGTACAGTCTTTAAGGATGCTGGCCGGGTTGGACGTTGACGTCATCGTCCCCGGCCACGGGCCGGCCTTCAGGGATAAGGATTTTCTGAACCTCGAAGCAGAGCTGCTCGAAGCGGTCGTCAAAGGCGTGCGCGAGGCGCTGCAAAAGGGGACGATCACGCTCGACGAAGTGCAGAAGGTCGTGACCGCGGACGAGCTGCGCGAACGGTTTACGCACGGCGATAAAGATTTGGAGGCGAGGTTCCGCGAACGGGTCAAGGTCATCGTCAAGATAGCCGTCCGCGAGACGAGGGGCGGACAGGATTTACCGTAAGTCGTGGTAAGCTGAACGGCCGAGGCGACTGGAGGAAGAGATGTTTCAGGACTTGCGCTTCGGCGCGCGGATGTTCGTCAGGAAGCCGGGTTTCACGGCGGTGGCCGTGCTGACGCTCGCCCTCGGCGTCGGGGCCAACACCATGATCTTCAGCGTCGTCAACGGCGTCCTGCTTCACCCCCTGCCGTACAGAGACCCCGAGCGCATCGTGCGCGTCATGGTCTCCAACCAGCAGCGGGGCATCGCCGACGGCCCCGTCTCGTACCTCAGGTACGAAGACCTCCGCGACCGCAACCGGAGTTTCGAAAAGACCGCAGCCTTCACCTTCGATAATTTCAACCTGACCGGGCAGGAGCAGCCGGAGCAGCTTCAGGGCATCCGCGCGTCCGCTTCTCTGTTCGAAGTGCTGGGCGTCAACCCCGCGCGGGGCCGCCTCTTCCTGCCGGAAGAGGACAGGCCCGGCGGCGCACAGGTCGCGCTCGTCAGCTACGGCCTCTGGCAGCGCCGCTTCGGCGGCGACCCGAATCTGGTAGGGCGGACGCTCACGCTCGACGGGGGCAGTTATACGGTCGTCGGCGTCATGCCGCGTGGGTTCTCGTTCCCGGCCACGGGGGTTGACCTCTGGACGACGAAGGTCTTCGAGACCGGCCGCCTGACTCAGGATCAGGTGCGGAAGGGCGCGGGGTATGTGACCCTCGTCGCGCGACTCAAGCCGGGCGTCGAACGTGAGTCGGCCGAGTCGGAGATGAGAGTCATCTCGCAGCAATACCAGCAGCAGAACCCGACCCTCACCGACGCCGACCCGAACGCGACCGTGGACGTACTCCCTTTGCAGGAACAGCTCGTCCAAAACGTCCGCTCGTCACTGCTCACCCTCTTCTGCGCGGTCGGCTTCGTCCTGCTCATCGCTTGCGCGAACGTCGCCAACCTCCTGCTCGCGCGCTCCGCCGCCCGCCGCAGGGAGATGACGATTCGCACGGTGCTGGGGGCCGGGCGCGTCAGGATCATCAGACAACTCTTAACGGAGAGCGCCCTCCTGGCGTTGGCCGGCGGCGGCGTGGGCGTGCTGCTGGCGCTGTGGGGGACGAAGGCGCTCGTGGCGGCGGCGGCGGACAGCGTCCCGCGCGTCGAAGAGGTCGGCGTTGACGGGCGCGTGCTCGCCTTCTCGCTCCTCGTCTCGCTCCTGACCGGCGTCGCCTTCGGCCTCGCCCCCGCGCTCAAGGCGGCGAAGCTGAATCCGAATGAAACTTTGAAAGAAGGGGGCCGGGGGGCTTCCGGGGGCCGCGGGGCAGGTCGCGTGCGGGGCGCCCTGATCGTCTCGGAGGTCGCCCTCTCGCTCGTGCTGCTGACGGGCGCGGCGCTGATGATCCAGAGCTTCGCGCGTCTGCAAAGCGTCAACCTGGGTTTCGACACGCGTCACCTCCTGACGCTCAACATCTCCCTGCCGCAGGCCAAATACCCCGAGACCGCTCAGAAGGTAAACTTCTATTCGCAAGTCCTCCAACACGTCGAATCACTGCCCGGCGTGAAGTCCGCCGGGATGAACGTCAACCTGCCCCCCAACGGCGGCTTGCGCGCGCCGTTCCTGGTCGAAGGCGCTCCGCCTGTGGCGTTCGGCGAGCGGCCGCTCGCGGCCTGGAACTCTGTCAGCGCGGGTTATTTTCAAACGATGGGCATCCCGCTCTTGAAAGGCCGGCTGTTCGACGAGCGCGACCGGGAGGGCTCTCAGACCGTCGCGGTCATCAGCAAGGGGCTGGCCGACAATTTCTTTCAGGGCGCCGACCCTCTGGGCAGGCAGATCACGGTCGGGAGGATGCCCGGCCCGAGCGTAATCGTGGGCGTCGTCGGCGACGTGAAGAACTCCGGCCTGAGCGCGGAGCCGGGCGCCGAGGTCTACACGCCGTTCGCACAGAGATCGTGGACGAGCATGAACCTCGTCGTCCGCACGCAGGGAGACCCGCTCGCGTTAGCGGGCGAAGTTCGCGCCCAAGTCCTCTCCGTGGATCGTGACCAGCCTGTGACCGGCGTGCAGTCGATGGAGCAGAACATCTCCGACATCGTCGCGCAGCCACGCCTGACCATGATCCTGCTCGGCATCTTTGCCGGGGTCGCGATGGCGCTCGCCGCGGTCGGGCTGTACGGGGTGATGTCTTACACGGTCGCGCAGCGCACGCACGAGATAGGCATCCGCATGGCCCTCGGCGCGCAGGGGAGTGACATTCTGCGGGCCGTCATCCGGCAGGGGATGACCCTGGCCTTGGCCGGCGTCCTGCTCGGCCTGGCGGGGTCGTTCTTCCTCACGCAACTGATGTCGAGTCTGCTGTTCGGCGTGACGGGCAGAGACCCTTTGACGTTCGTCGCGGTCTCTTTAATTCTCTCGGTCGTCGCGCTCCTGGCCTGTTACCTCCCGGCACGCCGGGCGACGAAAGTCGAGCCCCTCATCGCGCTCAGATACGAATGAGGTCAGCCACAGACGCACCCCACACGTCCCCTTAACGGACATTAGCCTGGCACCTGAACAGTCACCACATACCGGCGGAGTCGGATAATAGATGTTATGTGCAGCTGCTCATCCGCGGGCCAGGACGAGCGGCAATATCGCGTAGCAGCCTAGTTCGCGCCGCCGCCTCCCGACGCCGCCGGCCTCAGCATGCCGTGCATCCCGATCCAGCGCACGAAGGCTTCGAACCAGCCGGTGCTCGTCGTCTCCTTCGGGTACATCCCGAAGCCGTGGCCGCCCTGTTCATAAAGGTGGAATTCGATGGGGCGCTTCGCCGTCTTCCAGCTATCGATGAGCCCGTAGCCGCCGTTCGCGAAGAAAGGGTCGTCGGCGGCGAGGGCGATGAACAACGGCGGCGCATCGACCGGCACGGTGACGGGCGCGAGTGGGCCGTAGATGATGCCGATGAAGGCCGGCTTCGCATCCTCGCCCGCGAGCGTGGTCGCCATCGTCAGCATCGCGCCCGCGGAGAAGCCGACCATGCCGATCCGGCGGGGATCGACGTGCCACTCGGCGGAACGCTTCCGGATCAGTGCGAACGCCGCGCGGGCGTCGGCGATCTGCGGGGCGAGACCGGCCATCGCCCTCTCGGGGTCGGGGCGCGGCGGCCGCGCCGTCGCCGAAAACATCTCCCGCATAGACCGCTCGAACCCCGGCATGTCGGCCGGTGTCTGGTTCAAGCGGTATTTGAGGACGAACGCGGCGACGCCCCTTTCCGCCAGCGCGCGGGCGACGTCCCAGCCTTCGTTCTCCATGGACAAGGTGCGGAAACCGCCGCCGGGCGCGACGACGACGGCGGCGCCGCTTGCCTTGGCTGGGTCGGGCAGAAAGGGCGTCAGCGTCGCGACCGTGACGTTGCGCGCAAACTGCTTGCCGTACTGTCTATGCCAGGACTCCGGGTTCTTCGCGCCGGGCAGCGGGCCGGTGCCGAGTTCGATCGCGTCGGGCTGCGCAGGCGTGTCGATGGGCGTCATCCGGTCGTCCTGCGCCCGTGCCGGCGACACGAGCGCGGCGACGAGCACAAGCCCGACGACCACCAAACGAGAATAGTTTGACCACGCGAAAGACCGCTTCGTCCAGAGATTCGACATGTGCCTCACGCCAGCTTCCCCTCCGACTGTGTTGATTCAGGATCAAGCCATATTGTCCTACAGATCGAGCCGTGTCACGTATGGGCAAACGCCGAAACGGGGCCCCTACGTCTCATAGGAGTAATTATGTGCCCAGCGGCTTTGATTCAAAAGTCCGTTTTGATGCAAAAGTCTGTGAGTTGATGCAAAAGTCAAAGCCGAATTAAGGAGTGGATTGGATAGCAATATTTTCGTTAGGAGTAAGGCGGAGGTCGGTGCGCGCTAGATTCAATACGATGCACCGCAACCCTTTTCAGAGAAGGCTACAGAGAGGCCGCCATGCCAGACGATGAAGCCCTGGCTCCCGGCGTGGCTCCGCGCGCGAAGCGTCGTCGAGGATGACGAAAGGGGCTCCGGCCATGAAACCGGAGCCCCTTTGGTTTTGGTCGCAGTCGGGTCTTACTTGAGTTGGAGCTGCGTCGTGTAGACGTGCGGGTCGGCGCCGACCGTGAAGTAGAGGCGGTAGGTGCCGGGGGCGTAGCCCGTCGTCTTGAGGTTGAAGACGTAGCCGTCACCCGTGAAGCGGAAGTTGCCGCCGGGGTTGGCGTTGCCCGCGTCGGCCGCGGGGCCGTATGTGTCGGACGAGTCCGGCCCGACGCCCAGCGCGTGCAAGACCTTGTCGGCCGAAGAGAGGTTCGCGCCCGCGTTGTCGAGCAGTTGCAGCTTGACGGGGACGGTGCTGCCCGCCTTGTTGACCTTGTCCACTTCGTAGAGCGGCTCAAGCCGGTAGCCGACCGCGTAGCCGACCGTCTTCGTCGTCTGGTTGCCGGCCTCGTCCGTCGTGCTGACCGTGAAGGTCTTCGCGCCGACCGTCGCCGTGTCGAGCGGGCTCGCGCCCTCGGCCGTGCCGACGCAGGTCGCGTTACCCGACAGGTTGTCCGTGCAGGCGAAGTCCGCCAGCACAGACTCGCCGACCGCGTAGAAGGCGCCCTCCGCGGGGCGCACGACGTTGACCGAGGGCGCCGTCTTGTCGATGTTCACGTCGCCCACCGCCGCGCTCGCCGTGTTGCCCGCGAGGTCTTCGACCGTGAAGGTGTGAGCCTGGCCCGCGCCCTCGGCGGTGAAGGTGTACGCGCCCTGCGCGGGCGAGTTCGCGGCGAGGCCGGACGTTGCATCGCTCGCCGTGTAGCCGACGAGCACGTCCGTCCTGTTCCAGCCCGCGGCGTTCGCCGGGGTCACGCGCGAGGCGTTGACGGTCGGCGCCGTCTTGTCGATGTTGACTTCGCCGACGGTCTGGCTCGCGGTGTTGCCCGCGAGGTCTTTGACCTCGATGGTCTGCGACTGACCCGCGCCCTCATTCGAGAAGGTCAGGGAGTCGCTCAAGGTGGCGCCCGAGGCGAAGCCGGAGCCCGAGTCGGTCGCCGTGTAGTTGGCGACAACGTCTGTGTTGTTCCAGCCGTTCGCGTTCGCGGCCGTGCGCGTCACGTCGCCGATGGAGGGCGCGGTCTTGTCGAGCTTGACCGTGAAGGTCTGCGCCGCCTCGGTGTTGCCCGCCTGGTCTTTGGCGTAGAAGACGACGTTCGTCGTGCCCTCGCTCGTGACCGGGATGTTGGCGGTCGGGCCGAAGACGTGCGTGAACACGCCGTTCACGCTGTAGACGATCTCGCGCAGGCCCGAGCCGCCGTCGTTGTCGGACGCTGCGAGCGTGAGCGTCACGTCCGAGTTGTGCCAGCCCGCGTCGTTGGCCGGCTGCGAGAGCGTGGCCGAGGTGACGGGCGCGACCGTGTCGGCCGCGGGGTCGATGCCGGGCGCGGGCACGAGGTCGTTCAGGTACAGCTCAAGGTTCGTGTAGCCGCCCGCGGCGACGGCCGGGCCGTCCGCGGGGTCGGTCGGGTTGAGGCCGTGGCTGCTCTCCCACTGGTCGGGGATGCCGTCGCCGTCCGCGTCGTTCAGCGCCGGGCCAGGGTTGAGCGTGGGGTAGCCGCCCACGTCGTTCTGCGAGTTGATGTGGCGGCCCGTCTCGCCCCGCACCTCGCCCGCGACGCGCTCGTCCACGGAGTCGCGCTTGAGCGAGCTGCCCGAAGTCTTGAGCACCAGCTCGTAGGCGGTCGCCGCGTCGTGCGTGTTGACCTGCGCGAACTCGAAGCGCGCGGGCTCGCGCTTGACGTAGGAGCCGATGAACATCGACCACTCGTTGTTGACGCCGTCGCGGATGCCGTCCTTGTCGCCGTCGAGCAGGTTGTTCGACTGGTAAATCTGCGTCGTCGCGCCGCCGCTGCTGAAGGCGCGGAGCTTGGACGAGGCGGTCATCGGGCCGGCGACGAGGTAGTTGCCGACGTAGTTGACGCGCGGCGAGCCCTCTTCGGCCGGGCCGCTGTAGGTCGCCTCGGCGCCCCAGTCATAGATGATGTTGTTGACGAAGTCGAGCCCGATGTCGTCGCCGACGCGCGGGTTGCGGCTGTCGTGGTGCGCGTAGAGGTTGTGATGGTACGTGACCTGCCCCGCGCCGTAACGGATGAGCGAGCCGTAGCCGTGCGCGCCCTTCACGTGGCAGGAGTTCTTCATGCTCTCCGTGATGAACGACCACTGCACGCTCACGCGGTCGGACTCCGTGACCGACAGCGTCTCGTCCACGCTCCAGGAGGCCGAGACGTGGTCGATGATCACGTCCGAAGTCTTATCGACCCACAGCGCGTCGTCCTGCACCGCCGGGCAGTTGATGTCGCCCATGCGGAAGCGCAGGTAGCGGATGACGACGTTGTTGCCGGTGACGACCGCCGAGTGTCCGGCGACCGTCACGCCGTCACCGGGCGCCGTCTGGCCCGCGATGGTCAGGAAAGACTTGTTGATGTTCAGGCGCGTGGCGAGGTAGATGGTGCCCGCCACGTCGAAGACAATGGTGCGCGGCCCCGTCGCCGAGCTGATGCCGTAGCGGAGACTTCCCTCGCCCGTGTCGTTGAGGTTGGTGACGTGGTACACGTCGCCGCCGCGCCCGCCCTTCGCGTTCGCGCCCGCGCCCTCCGCGCCGGGGAAGGCCGCGAGGGGCTGCGTGCCCGGCGCGTAGATGGTCAACGTGGCCGACGTGCCGCCGCGGTAGTTCGGGTCGTTAATCGTGGCGACGACGCTGTACGTGCCGGCCGCGGTCGGCGGCGCGGCCGAGCCGTTGTAGGTCAGCGCGACGAACGGCCCGGCGGGGTTCGTGTTGACGGTCGCGGACTTCGGCGTGCCGTCGTACGTGTGCACGAGGTTCGAGAGCGTGACGGCGACCGGCGTGCGGTCAACGACGAGTGTGCCCGTCGCCGAGCCCTGGTAGTTCGGGTCGTTGACCGTGGCGACGACCGTGTAGGTGCCGATAGCCGTCGGGGGCGTCGTGCTGCCGTTGTAGGTGACGTTGACGGGCAGGCCCGCGGGCTCGGTCGTGACCGAGACGGCGGCGGGCGAGCCGTTGAAGTTCTGCGCGAGGTTCGAGAGCGTGACCCCGGCCGTCAATTTCGTCTGCGGCACCCAGCCGCCGAGCACGAACGCGGGGTCGCTCCACTGCACGGCCTCGGCCGCGGTGAGCTGGCGCGAGACGTTCAAGCGCTGGCTCACGTCAACGGGGTTGCCGTTCAGGTCGCGGCTGTTGTACTCCCAGAACTGGACGTTGGGCGCGGTCGTCGCGTTGTTGAGCAGCCAGCCGGCGGGGATGTAGACGGAGGGCTGCATCTGCGCGTTGATGTAGACGACCTGGCTGTAAGGGAAGACGCCGGGGTCGATGCGCGACAAGTAAGAGCCGGTGACGCCCGAAGCGCCCGTCAGTTTGCAGTTGAGGAACACGTCGCCGTTGCGCCCCTGCGGGTTGCGAATCTGCGTGAGGTACGCGCCCGAGCTGAGCATCTTCAGCTCCGTGTTCTGGAAGAAGACCGTGCCCGCGCCCCAGACGAAATCAACGTCGCCCTCGATGTAGCTGTCGGTGACGAAGCCCCCCTGGTTCGTCGGGCTTTGCAGGAGGAGCGTGTCCTGGAAGCTGTAGAGGCTGACCTTGTTGAGGACGATGCGGTTGTTGTTGCCGCGGAACGCTTCGGCCTGCGAGCCGCCCTTCGGCGTCGTGTTGCGGAGCGTGATGTTCTCAAGGGTGAAGTCGGCGGCGTCCACGCCGAACATGGCGCGGGTCGTCGTCGAGGTCGGGTTGAAGGTGTTGTTGTTGGCGTACTGGACGACGCTCGCGTCGCGGTCTTCGCCGCGCACGGTGACGAAAGGCTTGTTCGAACCGACGTAGACGATCTCGGTGTACGTCCCCTTCTTGACGAGGATGACGACGCGCTTCGCGTTGTTCGCGGGCACGAAGTCCACGGCGCCCTGCACGGTGGCGAAGTCGCCCGAGCCGTCCGCCGCGACCGTCAGCTGAGTCGCGCCCGCGGCCGGCGCGGTCGTCTTCGTCGAGAAGTTCCAGACTGAAGTATCGGAGAAGCCGACGAAGGGCGCGCCGTTCGAGTCCTTGACGACGCCCGGCTCCAACGTCACGTAGTAGCTCGTGTTGTAGGCGAGCTTCTGGTGCAGGTAGATGGCCGCGGTGTTGCCGTTGACGATGACGGGGCGGTAGTTGAAAGTGACCGCGCCGTTCAGGCGCGACTGCGTCGCGGCGCTCATGTCGATGGTATCGACGAGCGAGCCCGTCTCGCTGTAAACGCGGATGCGGCCCGACGTGCCGACCGCGGGCGCCTGGTTGAAGGTCAGGTAGAGCGGCGCGTCCACGTCCACGTTCGAGGCGTAGTTCGACGGCGCGAAGCCGGTCGCCTGCATCGTCGAGACGACGAGCAGTTTGGCCGTCGAGCTGGTGACGCTGCCGCTGGAGTTGCTGACCACGACGTAGTAGTCGGCCGAGTCGGTCACCTGTGCGGACGCGAAGTTGAGCGCGGCCTGGGTCGCGCCGGGGATGAGCACGCCGTTCTTGAACCACTGGTAGAAGAGGCCGTCGCCCGTCGCCGCGACCGAGAGGCTCGCGGGGCCGCCGACGTTGGCGTTCGTGTCGGCGGGCTGCGTCGTGATCGAAGGCGGCGGCGGCACCGGGTCAACGCTGACGTTGAGCGTGACGGGGTTGCTGTTGACGCTGCCGCCGGGGTTCGTGACGGCCGCCTTGTAGACGCCCGCGTCCGAGAGCTGCACGTTCGTCAGGTTGAGCGTCGGCGTCGTGGCCGAGGCGTTGTTCTGGATCGGCTGGTCGTTCTTCGTCCACTGGTACGTGAGCGAGTTGCCGCTCGCGCCCACGGAGGTCGTGACGTTGCTGCCCACCTGCACGGTCAGGTTCGAGGGCTGCGGCTGGCTCGTGATGACCGGGAGCGCCGGGCTGAAATCGACGCGGACGTTCGTGAACTTCACCTGCTTGGCGAAGGTGTTGTTGGCGACGCGGAGGCCGAAGTAGTCGAAGGTCGTCAGCGCGGGCGAGCCTGAGTCAACGGCCGTGTAGGAATAGTTGGCCGGGAGCGCGCCGCCCGTGACCGAGACGGTGATGCGCGTGTCGGTGGCCGTCTGCCGCTCGACGGTGTAGGTCAACGTGTAGGGCGTGTTGGCCGCGAGCGTCTGGCGCGTGCCGGCGCCCGTGCCCGAGAGCGGCGTCCAGTCGGTCGTGCCCATGCTGTTGAAGGGATTGTTCGGGTTCCCGAGGTTGGCGCCCAGGCGCCGGTAGAGGATGAAGGGCGCGCCCGAGCCGCTCGGGAAGAACTGAAGGCCGTAGCCGGTGTCGTTGGCGAACGTGGCGTCGTTCATGCCGCCGGTCGGGTTCGCGGCGTTGCGCGTGGCCTTCGAGTCGAGCACGCCGTAGCGTATGTCGGTGCCGCTCGTCGCGGGGAATGTCGGCCCGAGCAGGAACGTCTCGGAGACGGAGACCTTGTCGCCCACGCCGAGGCTCACGGGCGCGCCCGGATTCGTGAAGAAGCCCCAGAAGGCGTCCGAGCTGGTCGTGTTGGTCAGGTCGAAGGTGACCGAGCCGTTGGCGTCCGTGTGCGTGGTGGTGGTGCGGCCGTTGAAGATGCGGATCGAGTTGTTCGCTAAATCCTGGTTCTGACTGTTGCCGTCGGCGAACGTGTCGTTGAGGAGCGTGTTGCCGGCGGCCCCGGCGACGAAAGGGATGGCGAGGGCGGCCACGCACGCGAGGGCGGCGCACAGAAGGAGAGTCCTGAAAGCTTTCATCTTCAACGTCCTTATTTGCAGGAATGTCTGTACCGGACTGCGCGCTCGCCTTGAGAGGACGACCGAGACGCACCCGGTAAAAGCGAGAATTGGGCGGCCACCTTAAGGGCAGAAGCTAAAATGGTAAGCACCAATTCGCGCAAACGTATAACATGCGACGAAAATTCAAGTCAAGGCATTTCACGGTGCCAGGCCAGAAAATTTCAATCTATGATGATTCCAGTGCGAATTTAGCTTGCCCGGAGGTAGGCAGTTTGTGTTAATTTGTCTTCCGACCAAATTCGAAGATGATTGGATAAGGGTCAGACCAATTAACCATTTCCCGATTCATACGAATTTGCTGCAAAAAGTGAAGCACGAGCTTCGCGGTCTATTTTTGAAGGGCGAAGACGGGGGCGGAGTCTCGTCACACAAGGGCGCGGAAACGCACGCCCCTTCCCTCCCCTTTCTGCTATCATCGACGCAACCCGAACAACCCAGGCCAGACGACAAGAGGTGAATACTTCCATGCGACGCTTGCTCAGTTGCACCGCCGCCGCGGTTCTGCTCCTCGGCGCTTTCACTTCCCACATGCCCGCGGACGCGCAGAGCACGACGCGCTTTGAACAGAGGCCGCGCGCGAACGGCCCGCGCCGCACCGTCGGTTGGGACGAGGTGCCTTCCATCCTCGCGCGCATACGCCCGCCGAAGTTCCCCGCGCGCGACTTCCCCGTCACAGACTTCGGCGCGCGCGCGGGCGGCGACTTCGACAACACGGAGGCCATCCGCAAGGCGATTGACGCCTGCAACCGCGCGGGCGGGGGGCGCGTCGTCGTCCCGGCCGGCGTCTACATGACGGGCGCGATTCACCTCAAGAGCAACGTCAACCTCTACGTCTCCGAAGGCGCGACTTTGAAATTCTTCGACGACCCCGCGAAGTACCTGCCCGCCGTCTACACGCGCTGGGAGGGAACGGAGCTGATGAACTACTCGCCCCTTATCTACGCCTTCGAGCAGCAGAACATCGCCGTCACGGGCAAGGGCACGCTCGACGGCGGCGCGTCGGACGAGCACTGGTGGAAGTGGGCGCGGCGTCAGGGCTCAAACCCTGCGCCGGCCACGGCCGACGTGCGCCGCCTGCGCGAGATGGGCAACACGGGCGTGCCCGTCGGCGAGCGCGTCTTCGGCGCGGGCCATTTCTTACGCCCGACCTTCATCGAGCCCTACCGCTGCCGCAACGTCCTCGTCGAGGGCGTCACCATCGTCAACTCGCCCTTCTGGGAGGTGCACCCCACGCTCTCGCAGAACGTCACCGTCCGCGCCCTCAACATACACAGCCACGGCCCGAACAACGACGGCTGCGACCCGGAGTCTTCGAAGGACGTTTTGATCGAGGACTGCGTCTTCGACACGGGCGACGACTGCATCGCCATCAAGTCCGGCCGCGACGACGACGGGCGCCGCGTCGGCGTCGCCTCCGAGAACATCATCATCCGCCACTGCACGATGCAGGACGGGCACGGCGGCGTCGTCATCGGCAGCGAGATTTCGGGCGACTGCCGTAACGTCTTTGCCGAGGACTGCAAGATGGACAGCCCGAACCTCGACCGCGCCCTGCGCTTGAAGTCGAACGCCATCCGCGGCGGCGTGATCGAAAACGTCTTCATGCGCAACGTCGAGGTGGGCCGCGTCTCCGAGGCCGTCCTGACCATCGACCTGCTCTACGACACGGGCGACAAGGGGCCTTACAAGCCGGTCGTGCGCAACGTCCAGCTCGAGAACGTGACGAGCCGTTCGAGCCCGCGCGTGATGTGGGTGGTCGGCTTCCCCGGCGTCACCATCGACGACATACGCTTCCGCAACTGCACCTTCCGCGGCGTCGAGACGGCGGAAGTCCTGAACAACGCCGGCTCCTTCAGCTTCGAGAACGTGACCATCGAGCCGGCCAAGCGCGGCCGCAGCCTCAACTCGCCGCAGGCGTCGCAGTAAAGTTGATATGAGGCGAAGCAAATTCATGAAAAGGTTGACGGCGGCCGGCGCGCTTCTCTTGCCGTTCTTACTCTTCGTTTGTGAAGCGAAGGGCGCGCCGGTCGAGCTGGTCGTGGCGGCCGACGGGAGCGCGAAATATAAGACGGTGCAGGAGGCGGTGATGGCCGTGCCGGCGGGGACGGCCGAGAGCCCGGTCGTCATTCACATCAGGCCCGGCACGTACAGGGAGATTGTCTACGTCCAGCGCGAGAAGCGTTTCTTCAAATTCGTGGGCGAGGACGCGTCGAAGACCGTCATCACCTACGACCTCAACGCGAACCTCAAGGGCCTGGACGGCAAGCCCATCGGGACTTTCCGCACGCCCTCGGTGCAGATCGACGCGGACGACTTCACGGCCGAGAACATCACGTTTGAAAATGCGGCCGGCCCCGTCGGGCAGGCCCTCGCGGTGCGCGTGGACGGCGACCGCGTCGTCTTCCGCAACTGCCGTTTCCTCGGGTGGCAGGACACCATCCTGCTCAACCGCGGCCGGCAATACTTCGAAGACTGCTACGTCGCCGGTCACGTCGATTTCATCTTCGGCGCGGCGACGGCCTTCTTCGAGCGCTGCCACATCCACGCGCTGAAAGACGGCTACCTGACCGCCGCCTCGACGCCCGACAACCAGCCCTACGGCTTCGTCTTCTCTCATTGCAAAATCACGGCCGAGTCGCCAGGCGTCAAGACCTACCTCGGCCGACCCTGGCGCGCCTACTCCGCCGTGACCTTTCTCAACACGGAGATGTCCGAAGCCGTCCGCCCCGAAGGCTGGCACAACTGGAACTTTCCGGAGCGCGAGAAGACCGTGCGCTACGCCGAGTTCGGCAGCACCGGCCCCGGCGCGAAGGCCGCCGCGCGCGTGCCCTGGGCGCGACAACTGACGAAGTCGGAGGCTAAGAAGATGACGCCGGAGAATGTTCTCTCCGGCACTGACGGCTGGAACCCAAAGACCGGACGGATAAGAGTAAGGAGGGATTAATGAAGAAGAGACTCACGACTGTTCTCGTTCTTTTAGCTTCACTCCTGTGCAACGCCCCGGCCGCGCCCGCGCAGGGCGGCCCGCCTGCGGAGTACACGGCCACGGTCAAAAGCGGCGAGGCGCGCTTCAAGCTGCCGGTGCCGCGGAGACATTCGTGGCAGTGGCGCAGGATCGAGACGAAGGAGAGCGGGCGCGAGTACGCGTTCGACGTGCAGGTCTTGAACGAGGGGCGCGAATACAAGTTCGGCCTCTTCCTCTGGAAGTTTCCAGGCGCGCAGCCAGGTGTCGGCAACTTCGCCTCGCTCGTGGGCGTGGGGCAGAAGAGCCTGTTCGAGCGCGCGTCGAATGGGCACAACGTCATCGTCCGGGATGCGGGCGTCAAGGTGAGAGAGGATGGAGAGCGGCTGATCATCACCGTCAGCGGACGCAAGAACGTGGAGCGCCTCTTCTCGGGCCGCCCCTCTGAAGTCACAATCGAGACGATCATCCTCGACGAGCCGCCGACCTCACAGAAAGTCCCCGTCACCTACGAGAACTGAGAGGCGGAAGCCCGACCGTGAGGGAGGGCGTCGGTCTTCCTTGATGCGTATCGACGGAAGACCGACGCCTTCCCTCACGGTCGGGCTTCCGCTTTACTCGAACCTGAACCAGTCGAAGTCGGCGTAACCATATTCACGCGTCTTGCCGACGCGCGAGGCGAAGAGCCCGATCTTGGCGCCGATCCAGCGCCCCTGCTTTGCCTTGAAGGGCTCGCCGACCGGCGCGAAGGTCTTGCCGTCCGCGCTGTAGCTGAAGTCGCAGACCGCGCCCGCCGAGACTTTAACGCGCAGGTAGACGGTGCTGCTTTTCAAAGGCACGCCCGCGCCTTCACGTTCGGCGCCCTGCTTGTCCGCGTCCTTGCACACGACCTGCGAGACGAAGAGACCTTCGGGGCGCTTTCTCACAGAGAGGTAGGCGTAGTCCATCCCCATCACGAGCAAGCCCGTCTGCTCGTCGTCCGTCCGCGGCGTAAACGTCAGCTTCGTCGTCGCCGTGAACTCCGGCGCCGGGAACTTTTGCAAGAGCAGGTTGGGCACGTCCCAGAGGTTCTTGTAGCCGTCGGGCAAAGGCGTGTTGAAGATTCTGAGGTAGCCGAGCGGGCCGGCGGGGAAGGCCCAGTTCGGCTGTGGGTTCGCGTGCCACTGCCATTGCAAACCGAGGCCGGGCGCGTCGAACTCGTCCGAGTCGGGCGGCGTCTCGACCGGCCACGTCTTGCCGACGTTCGGCTTCTTGAACGTCAAGACCGGCTCGCCCGTCCCGTCGCCGTCGGGGTCAACCCCCATCACCGGCCAGTCGTTGACCCACTTCATCGGCTCCAGATGGACGACGCGCCCGTAAGGCCCCTTGTCCTGAAAGTGCAGGAACCAGGACTCGCCCGTCTGCGTCTCGACCCACGCGCCCTGGTGCGGGCCGTTGACGTTGGTCTTGCCCTGCGCGAGCACGACCTTCCCTTCGTAAGGGCCGTAGACGTTCTTCGAGCGGAGCGCCAACTGCCAGCCGGTCTCGACGCCGCCGGCCGGCGCGAAGATGTAGTAGTAGCCGTTCCGCTTGTAGAACTTCGGCCCCTCGACCGTCGGGTTCTTGTCGTGGCCGTCGAAGACGAGCACGCCGTCGTCCAGCAACTTCGTGCCGTCGGGGCTCATGCGGCTGACGACGAGGACGCTCTTGACGCCCGAGCGGCTGGCCGCGACGCCCGTCACGAGATACGCACTCCCGTCCTCGTCCCAGAGGGGGCACGGGTCAATCCACCCCTTCGCCTCTTTAACGAGCAGGGGCTCCGACCAAGGCCCGGCCGCGTCCTTCGCCTTGACGACGTAGATGCCGCGGTCGGGGTCTGGGTAGTAGATGTAAAACTCGCCCGCGTGGTGACGAATCGACGGCGCCCACACGCCGTTGCCGTGCTGCGGCTTGTCGAAGACTTCGAAGGGCGGCTGGCGGCGCAAGGCGTACCCGACGACCGTCCAGTTGACTAAATCTTTCGAGTGAAGGACGGGCAGCCCCGGAATCGAGTTGAAGCTCGACGCCGTCAGGTAGAAGTCTTCGCCCACGCGCACCGCGTCCGGGTCGGAGAAGTCCGCGTGGATGACGGGGTTCTTATACGTCCCGTCGCCGTTGTCGGCGACCCAGACTTTGGAGACGGCACGCGTCTGCCCGGCCGTCGTTGACTGCGCGCGCGCCGCCGCATGAACGCACGAGAGCGCGAACAGCGCGAGCAGGATGTGAATTAAGCGACGCATCGACTCAGACGAGCCCCGAAGTGATGAAGCCTTCGGCCGCGACTTCGAGCGCGCCGCCGAGGCCGGCGCCGGTGGCCTCGCCGGGCTCGACCGACCAGCCGTGGAGGCGGCCGGCCATGCTCTGCGCCACGGCGTTGTGAATCTGCTCGCGCATGAACTTCCAGCCGTAGACGAGCCGGCCGCTCACGATGACGCGCGCCACGCCGAGCCCCATGATGACGTTGCCGATGCCGATGCCGAGGTACTCGCCGACGCGCTCAAGCGTCCGTTGCGCGCGCAGGTCGCCGCCCTCGGCGCGCGCGACGATCTCTGTGAAGCGCGGCGCCTGCTGCCCGCCCAACTGCACGCGCTCGCCCATGTAGAGCGAGACCGCAGCCGGCGAAGAGGCGTAGCGCTCCCAGCAGCCGCGGTTGCCGCACACGCAGGGCTTGCCCCCCGCGACAATCGTCATGTGCCCGAACTCGCCCGCCAGCCCCTCGCCCACCGCGTCGCCGCGGAAGACCTCGCCGCCGAGCACGAGCCCGACGCCGAGCCCCGTGCCCGACCTCACCAGGACGAAGTCGTCAAGACGCTCCGACTCGTCGCGCCCGAGTCGCAGGCGCAACTCGTAAAGGGCCGCCGCCGTCGCGTCGTTCTCGACGACCACGCGCACGCGCTCGCCCGCGAGGCTCGGCGCCCCCGCCGCGTCGAAACGCAAAGCTCCGGCCACGTCCACGTCCTGCCAACCGAGGTGGGGCGCGTAGACGATCCGCTCGCGCGCCGCGTCCGCGGGGCCGGGGACGCTCACGCCTATCGCCCGCAGCGTGCGGCCACGCGCCTGCCGGCAGAGCTTCGTGATGGCAGTCCTCATCTGCGCGAGCGCGTCGGACGGGTCGGCGGGCGTCTCGAACTCCTCCTCGGCGAAGACCTGACCCGTCAGCGTGGCGAGTCCGACGGTCGAGCGGCGCACGCCGACGTTGACGCCGACGAAGTAGCCGTAGTCGTCGTTGTAGGAGAGCGCGAGCGCGGGGCGGCCGAGCGCGCGGCTCGTGCCGGGCGCCGGCTGTTGCAAAGGCTCTTCGCGCACGACGCCGGCCGCAATCAGTTGTTTGAAGGCGTCGGTGACGGTGCTGCGGTTGACGCCCACGCGGCGCGCCAGCTCGGCCCGCGAGATGGGCTGGGCCGCGCGCAACAGGCGCAGAAGCATCACGGTCGCCTTGGCCGGGCTCTGCGGCTCTTGCCCGTTCGCATGAGCCCTTGGCGCCGGGGCGTCGATGACGGCCGTTGATAACACAGCATCTTTCCTGATGGGCATGGTTTCTCCGCTTGCTCTTTACGCAACAACTATCGCGGGAGGGTTATTACAGCGAGACGGTCTGCTCGGCCCAGAACTGAAACTCGCGGTGCTTGTGCTCTTCGGCGAGCGCCTGCACCTCTCCTCCGGCGACGCGGACGACGTGCTCGAAGACGCGCGCGCCGACCTCTTCGATGGTCTCGGTGCCGTCGAGGACGCCGCCGGCCGAGAGGTCTATGTCGCGCGACATGCGCCGGAAGACGGCGTCGTTGGAGGCGAGCTTGATGACGGGCGCGATGGCGTTCCCGATGGTCGTCCCGCGCCCCGTCGTGAAGACGACGACCGTGGCGCCGGCCGCGACCAGGCCCGGCGTTGACTCCTGGTCGTAGCCCGGCCCCTGCATCAGGTGCAAGCCCTTCCCCCGCGGCGGCTCGGCGTATTCGACGACGCCTTCGACGCGCGTCGTGCCGGCCTTCGACATCGCGCCGAGCGACTTGATGGTGATGTTGAGCAGGCCGCCCGCGACGTTGCCGGGGCTCGGGTTCTGGTTGAGCACGGCGCCGAACTTCGAGGCGTACTCCTTGTACCAGTCGATCATGCGGTAGACGGCGCGGCCCGTCTCGGCGTCCTTCGCGCGGTGCGCGATGATGTGCTCGGCGCCGCAGAACTCCGGGACTTCGGTGATGAGCACCGTGCCGCCCGAGCGCACGAGCGTGTCGGCCGCGCGCCCGAGGCTCGGGTTCGCGGAGATGCCCGAGAAGCCGTCGGAGCCGCCGCACTTGACGCCGAGCACCAGCTCACTCACCGAGCATTCTTCGCGCTCGATGCGGTTCACCTCGGGGAGCATTCGCTCGACTTCTCTTAAACCCTGCTCGATGGCCGCCTGCGTGCCGCCTATCTCCTGAATGCCGATCTTGGCGACCGGCTTGTCGAAACTCTTCTCGCGCTTGAGCAGATACTTTTCCACGCGCGCGAGGTTCGTCTTCTCACAACCCAAATCCAAAAGCACGACGCCGCCGACGTTCGGGTGATCCGCGTAGTTCGAGAGCGTGCGCAGCATCACGTCGAGGGTCGAGCCGTCCTGGCAGCCGCAGCCCTTGTTGTGCGGGATGGCGACGACGCCGTCCACGTTCGGGAAGCGCTCGCGCTTGTAGTGCAGGAACTCGGCCAACAGCGCGATCTGCTGTGCCTCGTGGCTCGCGCACATCGAGGTCGGGACGACGAGGACGAAGTTGCGCGTGCCGACGCGCCCGTCGGGCCGGCGGAAGCCTTTGAAGGTCGCGCGCTCCGGCTCGGGGAGGTATTCGGGCGCGGCGTTGCAAAGGTCTGCGGGCAGTTCGCGGACGACCGGCACGTCGTCCGACATGTTCGCGTGCGAGATGTAGTCGCCCTCGCGGATGCCGAGGCTCGTGCCGATGGGGTGGCCGTACTGGAGGACGAACTCGCCCGCGGGGATGTCGCGCGTGGCGAAGCGGTGGCCGGGCGGCACAGAGTCTCTGACGCGGACGACGCGGCCGTCGGGCAGCGCGACCTCAAGGCCCGGCGCGGTCGGCTCCTTGACGACCGCGAGGTTGTCTTCCGCGGAGACGATGATCGCGTAGTCGCCGATGGGCGGGGCCTGTGTCGAGGTGGGACTGGGCATTGTCTGAAACTTACTTCCGTCCGGCCCTCTCAGGCCGGCAGTACGTCGGGGAGGATCAGAGACCTCACGTTCGGGTGCAGGCGCAGCCAGAGCCCGGGGTTCTCATCGAGCTGCCGGGCGCGCTCGGCCGGGTCGTCTGAAATCTCCGTTTCGAGCAGGCGCTTGTAGCTCGCGGGCTTGGCCGGCGAGGTCGAGGCGTCCACGATGGACTGCACGATGCGGCGCGTGCCGAGGATGGCCGCCGGGCCTAAAGTCAAAATGTAAGAGGCCGCCCGACACTCGGCCTCGTCCTCGGGAGTCACTTTGCTCCCGCCGACTTTGAACTTGCTGACGTGGTGTTCGAGGATGCTGGGCGAGATGGGGATGACGCCCGCGAGGTCGCCCGCCGCGGCGCCCGAGCCCGGCTTGATGTAGGCGAGGTGCGAAGCCTCGCCCGGCTCCGGCCCCATGCCGAGGAAGAAGATGTCGATGCCGCCCAGGGCGTCGAGCTTTTCGAGGTAGCGCGCCAGCTCGCCTTCGAGGTCGTCCGTGTCCGTGCGCATCGAGGTGAAGCTCTTCACCTTCCTGAAGAAGGCTTCGCCGAGCAGACGCTCAAAGTCGCGCACGAAGCTGAAGCCGTTCTCCATCCGCATCGGCGCCAGCGCGTCCTGCGTGAAGACGTGCAGGCGGCCGAGCATCTCGTCGGCCTCTTCGGTCTTTGCAATCTCGGCGACCTGCTTGTACATCGCCTGCTGGCCCCGGCCGCCGAGCAGGATGATGACGAGGTCGCCCTCCTTTTCGCGCGCCGCACGCTGTATCTCTTCCCACTGCGCGCGGCCGACCGCCTCTTCCGTCGGGAGCACTTCGTAGTCGAGAGAACGAACCTGCGCGGCATTCGAGTCCGAGTCGGCGCGGCCGAGCCAGACGTTGCCGCCCACGATTCTTCTCGCGAACTGGTTCTGTTTGGGAGCTGACAAAATATATCCCTTCCCTGTTGGTAAAAATGGCTCTGGAGAGGATTGCCTCTTCGCCCGAAACCGAGACTTAGATGCAAAATCACGACGAGTGGTCTAACCACTTAATCAACGCACGGACAGTATTTACCATAAATAATAATGGTTAGGCAAGGTAAATTATGTCAACTCGGGAAATCGTTAGAGAAACAGGGAGGTGCTTTGGAAATTGACTTGACAGGAATTGCGGAATGGTGTTACACAATAACCGCTAGCCGGTTAATTGGTATTACCTTCTTAAAATATATCTCAAGCCCGAGGCCGTCGATTCCCCGCGTAGCTCGCCGGCCTGTTCGGATTCATTGAATCTGCGGACGGCGTCCAGGCACGGGGCGGCCGTCAAGACGGGTGAGAAGTGAGTAGATGGGCTACGCCCCTTTTGAACTCGTTGACCGCGTGGCGGTGGTGTTCGGCGGCACGTCCGGCATCGGCCGCGCCATCGCGCACGGGCTGGCGGAGGCGGGCGCCGACGTGGTCGCCACCTCCCGACGCGCGGAACGCGTCGAGGCGGTCGCCGCGGAGTTGGAGGGCTTCGGCCGCAGTACTCTGCGCCTGACTGCGGACGTGTTCGAGCGCGACTCGATAAGCACCGTGCTGGAAGCGTCCGTCGAGGCATTCGGCAAAGTGGACATTCTGGTCAACTCCGCCGGCCGGACGATACGCGCCCCGACCGTGGACTTTACGGAGGAGGATTGGGAGGAGGTCGTTGGGACGAATCTGACGGGGACTCTGCGCGCCTGTCAGGTCTTCGGGCGGCACATGCTCGGGCGCGGTTACGGCCGCGTCATCAACATCGCCTCGCTCTCCTCCTTCGTCGCGCTGGCGGAGGTGGCGGCCTACTCCGCGAGCAAGGCGGCGGTCGCGTCCTTGACGAAGTCTCTGGCCGTCGAGTGGGCACAGAGCGGCGTCAACGTCAACGCCATCGCCCCGGGCGTCTTCCGCACGAATTTGAACGAGCACCTGCTCGACGGGACGGAGCGCGGGCAAGAGCTGCTGCTGCGCACGCCGATGGGGCGCTTCGGCAAGGTCGAAGAGCTGGCTGGCGCCGCCGTCTTCCTCGCCTCGGACGCTTCGAGCTTCGTCACCGGCGAGATCATCGCCGTGGACGGCGGCTTCCTCGCCAGCGGGGTGAATAAGTAAGAGTGCAATCGTCACAGCTTTAACAGTCATGGATAAGAACGCGGAGATTGCGGAGAAGACCGAACGGCTGACGCGGATGTTGGCGGCGGAGGGTTTGGGCGGCGTGGTGTTGACCGCGCAGCCGAACTTCGCATGGCTGACGGCCGGGGGGAGCAACGGCATCGACACGAGCCGCGAGCAGGGCGCGTGCGCGCTCGTCGTAAGGGCGGACGGCAAGCGCTTCGTGCTGGCGAGCCGCATCGAGATGGCGCGGATGCTCGAAGAGGAGTTGTCGGGCGCGGACTTTGAGCCGGTGGAGTACGGTTGGGAGGAGGAGAAGGCTTCGCCGACGTTCCTCGCAGACCTCTCGACGAAAGTGTTAGGGGGCGGTGTCGCGCTCGGCTCCGACCTGCCTTTGGGCTCGAACGTCAAGGCCATTGACGGCGCCGTCTCGCGCTGCCGTTATCAGCTCACGCCGCCGGAGTTGGAAAGATTCAAGCAGCTCGGGCACGACGCGGGCGAAGTGTCGGGCACGGTGGCGAGATCGCTCGCGCCGGGCGTGACCGAGAATGAAATTGCACGGCGTGTGACTGACGCGCTGGCGGCGCGCGGGATGCGCTCGGTCGTGACGCTGGTCGCGGCGGACGAGCGCATCGCGAAGTTCCGTCACCCCGTCCCGACGGAAAAGAGTTGGGAGCGCGTCGTGATGCTCGTCACCTGCGCGCGCCGGCAAGGGCTCGTCGCGTCGCTCTCGCGCATCGTCTGCGCGGGCGAAATTTCTGAAGAGTTGCGGCGGCGCATGGACGCTTCGGCGCGCGTCAACGCGAAGCTTTTGGCCGCGACGCGGCCCGGCGCCGTCGGCTCTGAATTGTACAGGGTCGCGGCCGACGCTTACGCCGCTGAAGGCTTTCCCGGCGAGGAGCATAAACATCATCAGGGCGGCGCGGCCGGCTACCGCACGCGCGACTGGGTGGCGCACCCGGCGAGCACGGAGACGGTTCAGAACAATCAGGCTTTCGCATGGAATCCGACGGTCACCGGCTCGAAGGCCGAGGAGACTTGCATCGCCTCGGCCGAAGGTGTAGAGGTAATAACCAAATCCCCTGACTGGCCCCAGATCACTGTCCCCGTCGAAGGGCGCGTTTACACGTCCCCCGACGTGCTTGCCCTCTGAACGCTCGGGCGCGGAGTTAACCTTTCCTTCTTTGCGAGAAAAGAATATGAGCGAGATAAGCAAACCGGTTAAAGAAACCGCTTACCCGAAGTCGCAATCGGAAGTCGCGCCACCGCAGGCGGCGGGCGCGAGCGTGACCGGGGCCGCCATCGCCGCGGCCGAGGGGATCGGCGAAAGCATCGGGCGTTACCGCTGGGTCATCTGCGGGCTGCTCTTCTTCGCGACGACGATCAATTACGTAGACCGGCAGGTGCTCGGCATCCTCGCCACCGACGAGGGCTTCAAGCGCACCATCGGCTGGAACGAGGCGGAGTACGGCTACGTCAACACGGCCTTTCAGGGCGCCTACGCGCTCGGGCTGCTCGTCGTCGGCCGCCTGATGGACAGGTTCGGGACGCGCAAGGGCTTCTCCGGCGCCATCACCTTCTGGTCAATCGCGGCCATGTGTCACGCGCTGGCGCGCTCGGCCTTCGGCTTCGGCGTCGCGCGCTTCTTCCTTGGCCTGGGCGAGTCGGGCAATTTCCCCGCTTCGATCAAGACCGTGGCCGAGTGGTTCCCGAAGAAGGAGCGCGCGCTCGCCACCGGCATCTTCAACTCGGGCTCGAACGTCGGCGCCATCGTCGCGCCGCTCGCGGTGCCTTACATCGCGATCACGTACGGCTGGCAGCTCGCCTTCATCATCACCGGCACCCTCGGCTTCATCTGGCTGGTCTTATGGCTCATGGTTTACCGCCGGCCCGAGGAGCACCCTAAGCTTTCGCGGGCCGAGTTGGCGCACATCCAGTCCGACCCGGTCGAGCCGACGACGAAGATTCCCTGGAGCCGCCTCATTCCGCACAGGCAGACGTGGGCGTTCGCCATCGGCAAGTTTCTGACCGACCCCATTTGGTGGGTCTACCTCTTCTGGCTGCCGAAGTTTCTCAACACGAACTACGGGCTGGACATCACGCAGATCGGGCTGCCGCTGGTCGTCATCTACGTCGCGGCCGATGTCGGCTCCATCGGCGGCGGATGGCTCTCGGGCGCCTTCATCAAGCACGGCTGGTCGGTCAACAAGGCGCGCAAGGTGGCGATGCTCATCTGCGCGGTCGCGGTGGTGCCGATTGTCTTCGCCGCCCACGCGTCGAACCTGTGGGTCGCGGTCGGGCTCGTCTCTCTGGCGGCGGCCGCGCACCAGGGGTGGAGCGCGAACATCTTCACGATGGCGTCGGACATGTTCCCGCGGCGCGCGGTCGGCTCTGTCGTCGGCATCGGCGGGATGGCGGGCTCCATCGGCGGGATGCTCATCGCGACCACCGTCGGCCTCATCCTCCAGTACACAGGCTCGTACTATCCCATCTTCATCATCGCGGGCTGCGCGTACCTTGTCGCGCTCCTCGTCATTCACACGCTCGCGCCGCGGCTCCAGCCGGCACCGGTCGAGAGCGCGGCGGCAGAGGCTTAAGCGATGGCGGAAGCGCTGAACGTCAAGCCGAAGTCGGAGTGCCGCTGGGACGTGGTGAGTTTGGGCGAGGTGATGCTCAGGCTCGACCCGTGCGAGGGGCGCGTCCACACGACGCGCACCTTTCAGGTGTGGGAGGGCGGCGGCGAGTACAACGTCGCGCGCGGCCTGAAGCGCTGCTTCGGCCTCGACGCGGCCGTCGTCACGGCGCTGGCCGACAACCCCGTCGGCCGCCTCGTGCAAGATTTAATTTATCAGGGCGGCGTTGACCAGTCGCACGTCCTCTGGCGCAAGTACGACGGCGTCGGGCGCGAGGTGCGCAACGGCCTGAACTTCACCGAGCGCGGCTTCGGCGTGCGCGCCGCGTTGGGTTGTTCAGACCGCGGGCACACGGCCGTCTCGCAGCTCAAGCCCGGCGACATCGACTGGGAGCAGGTCTTCGGCCGCGAGGGCGCGCGCTGGTTCCACACCGGCGGCATCTTCTGCGCTCTGTCGGAGACGACGCCCGCGGTCGCGCGCGAGGCGATGCAGGCGGCGAAGAAGCACGGCACGGTCATCTCTTACGATCTGAACTTCAGGGACTCTCTCTGGAAGTCCATCGGCGGCAAGGCGCGGGCGCGGGAGGTCAACCGCGAGCTGGCGTCACTCGTGGACGTGATGATCGGGAACGAAGAGGATTTTACCGCCTGCCTCGGGTTTGAGGTCGAGGGCCTGGACGAGCATCACTCGAAGCTCGACGTGGGGAACTTCAGGAGGATGATCGAGCGCGCCGTCGGCGAGTTCCCGAACTTCAAGGTCGTGGCGACGACCTTGCGGAACGCGAAGACGGCGACCGTCAACGACTGGGGTGCGGTCTGCTACGCGGGCGGCGAACTCTACCAGTCGCAGACGCGCGAAGACCTCGAAATCTTCGACCGCGTCGGCGGCGGCGACTCGTTCGCGTCGGGTTTGATCTACGGCTTCCTGACCGGGCGCGGGCCGCAGTGGGCGGTCGAATGCGGCGCCGCGCACGGCGCGCTCGCGATGACCACGCCGGGCGACACGACGATGGCGACGCTCTCGGAAGTTGAAAGGGTGATGAAGGGCGGCGGCGCCCGCGTCGCGCGTTAGGGCGCGAGGCCGTTGCCGTTGCCGTTTGAATTGTCGGGGGCGGAGCCTTCGGGCACTTCCACCTCGGACTCCCAGGCCCTCTGCGCCTTCGAGAGGTGCGCGCTCATGGCGTGGCGCGCGGCCTCCGGGTCGTGCTCGCGGATGGCGCGGTAGACGTGGCGGTGCATCTCGGCCGACTCCTTCAAATCGGTCGCGCGCTTCACGGTCTTGATGCGCGTGTCGAAGAGGATCGTCGCCACCATGTTCATCAGGGACGTGAGGATGCGGTTGCCGGAGGCGGCGGCCACCGTCTGGTGGAAGCGCACGTCGTGGACGAGGAACTGCTCGGGGTCGTCGAGCGAGGCGAACATGCCCGCCACCTCCTCGGCCATCGTCGCCATCTGGTCGCCGGTGGCGCGCTCGGCGGCGAGCCCCGCGACGGCCATCTCAAGCGCCTGCCGCGCCTCGAACATCTCGGCCGAGGTGAAGCCGTGCAGCGAGGCCATCAGGCGCAGGGGGCTGCTGTCGAGCGAGGGCGGCCCGTCGGCCTTGACGACAAAGGTGCCCGCGCCCTGGCGCGATTGAAGGACGCCGACCGCGGCGAGCGAGCGGATGCCGGCGCGGAGCGTCGGGCGGCTGACGCCGAGCATTTTGGCAAGGTCGCGCTCGGGGGGCAGACGGTCGCCTGGGCGCAGGTCGCCGCGGTGGATCATCTCGCGGAGCTGCGAGATGACCTCCTCGGAGGTCGTCCCGCGGCGTTCGGGGTCAATGTGCTTGAAGATGTCGCTGTTCAAATCGGTCATACCACTTATCCTGTTGAGAAATTATTTTGACCACGGCGGGGAGGATTGTACGGCTCGGTAAAATCAATCTGCCGGGCGTTTTTTACTGACGGCCGCATTCTACAAACATTTTTTCGATTTGTCGAATGTTTTATTTCGGACTAAAATCTCAAAGGTCTAACCATTTAACGGCTTTGAGTCTTTTGCAAAGCGGGTCGTGAAAAGTCTCGGCCCCGGGATTGGTCATTCACGCTGAAAGCGAAGCATGTTACGGAGGGTCTCCTTTTGAATCTCAAGGCGAAGATCATCGTCGCACTCGTCATCTTTTCCGCCTGCGCCGGCGCCGCCCGCGCGCAGACGACCGCGCCCGTCTCCGAGCGGATGGCTTCGACCGTCATGACGCTCTGGAAGGACTCCGTTTCGAGCGACCCTGCGAGGGAGCGCTGGGGTTACGAGCAGGGCGTCCTGCTCAAAGGCGTGGAGGCCGTCTGGCTCAACACGGGCGACGGCCGCTACTTCAACTACATCCAGCGCCTCACGGACAAGTTCGTCAACGACGACGGCACCATCAAGACCTACAAGCAGGAGGACTACAACATCGACAACGTCCTCTCGGGGCGGAACCTCCTGACGCTCTACAGGGTGACGGGGCAGGAGAAGTACCGCAAGGCGGCGGCCCTTTTACGCGAGCAGTTGCGCAACCACCCGCGCACGTCCGAGGGCGGCTTCTGGCACAAGAAGGTCTACCCCTCGCAGATGTGGCTCGACGGGCTCTACATGGGCGAGCCCTTCTACGCCGAATACGCCGAGACGTTCAACGAGCCCGAGGCGTTCGACGACATCGCCAAGCAGTTCATCCTGATGGAGGCGCACGCGCGCGACCCGAAGACCGGCCTGCTCTCCCACGGCTGGGACGAGTCGAAGCAGCAGCGCTGGGCGGACAAGACGACGGGCCGCTCGCCAAACTTCTGGGGGCGCGCGATGGGCTGGTACGCGATGGCGCTCGTGGACACGCTCGAACACTTCCCCGCCGACCACCCGAAGCGCGCGGAGCTTCTGGCGATACTCAACCGGGAGGCGGCGGCGATTCAGAAGTTTCAGGAGCCGCAGTCCGGCCTCTGGTATCAAGTGGTCGATAAGGCCGGCGAGAAGGGCAACTACCTTGAGGCTTCGGCCGCGGCGATGTTCGTCTACGCGCTGGCGAAGGGCGTGCGTCTCGGCTACCTGCCCGAGTCCTACATGAAGGTCGCGCAGAAGGGCTGGGCCGGGATGCAGAAGCAGTTCGTTGAAGAGGCGCCGGGCGGCGGCGTCAACTTCAAGGGCACGGTCAGCGTCGCGGGCCTCGGCGGGAACCCTTACCGCGACGGGAGCTACTCGTACTACCTTAGCGAGAAGGTCGTCACCAACGACGCGAAGGGCGTCGGCGCTTTCCTGATGGCCGCCGCCGAGATGGAGGCCGCGGCCGGGCGCACGGCAGGCAGGGGTAAGCGCGTCGTGCTCGACTACTTCTTCAACAACGAGTGGAAGAAGGACGCGACCGGCCGCCAGATCACCTGGCACTACAAGTGGGAGGAGATGGACAACGGCGGCTTCTCGACCTTCGGCCACGTCTTCAACAACCTCGGCGCCAAGACCGAAGCCCTGCGCGACGCACCGACCGCGCAGAATCTGAAGGGCGCGGACGTTTACATCATCGTCGATCCGGACACGCCGCAGGAGGCGGAGAAGCCGAACTACGTCGAGCCCGCGCACGTCAAGGCCATCGCCGACTGGGTGAAGTCGGGCGGCGTGCTCCTTTTGATGGGGAACGACGTGGGCAACGCCGAGTTCGACCACTTCAACACGCTCGCGAAGGAGTTCGGCATCCAGTTCAACAAGGACAGCAAGAACCGCGTGCAGCATGACAACTTTATCGAGGGGCTCGTCAAAGTCCCGGCCGGCCATTCGATCTTCAAGAACGAGCACTCGCTCTACCTGAAAGAGATTTCGACGCTCGCTTTGACGAAGCCGGCGACCTCCGTGATGGAACTCAACGGCGACCACATCATGGCGGTCGCGAAGTACGGGCGCGGGACGGTCTTCGCCGTCGGCGACCCGTGGCTCTACAACGAGTACGTTGACGGCCGGAAGCTCCCGCCGGAGTTCGAGAACTACCAGGCGGCGAAAGACCTCGCCGCGTGGCTGCTGGGGCAGAGCCGTTGACGCGCAGGGTCGGCTGGGGGCTCGTCGGCTGCGGCGACATCGCGCGCAAGCGCGTCGCCCCGGCGCTGCGCGACCTCGACAACTGCGAGCTGGTCTCCGTCAGCCGCGCCGACGCGTCGCGCGCCGAAGCCTTTGCAAAAGAGTTCGGCGCGCGGGCGTGGCACGCCGACTGGCGCGAGCTGTTCAAAGACCCTTTGGTCGAAGCCGTCTACGTCTCGACGCCCGTGCACCTGCACGCGGAACAGGCGGTCGCGGCCGCCGAGGCCGGCAAGCACGTCTTGTGCGAGAAGCCGATGGCCTTGACGGTCGCGGAGTGCGAGCGCATGAACGCGGCGGCCGAGGCGAACGGCGTGCTGCTCGGCGTCGCGTACTATCGTCGCTTCTACCCGGCCGTCGAGCGCGTCGGGCAGATTCTTGAGTCGGGCGAGATAGGCGTGCCCGTCGTCGCGCAGGTCAACGCGTTCGAGCGCTTCGACCCCGCGCCCGACAACCCGCGGCGCTGGCTTTTGGACAAAGGACACTCGGGCGGCGGGCCGATGTTCGACTTCGGATGCCACCGCATCGAAGTCCTCCTCAATTTGTTCGGCGACGTGTCGGCCGTCAGGGCGCTCGTCGGCAACGTGCTCTTCGAGCGCGACGTCGAGGACACGGCCTGTGCCCTCCTCCAATTCGACAGGGGCACGCAGGGCGTCGTCTCGGTCACGCACGCGGCGCGCGAGCCGCAGGACACGCTCGAAGTCTTCGGGAGCGAGGGCTCGATCCGGGTTGACGTGCTGAACGAAGGGCGGCTGCGCGTCAGGACGAAGGAGGGCGAGCGCTTCGAGTCGCACCCGCCGCACGCGAATTTGCACCAGCCGCTCGTCGAAGATTTCACGCGTGCCGTGCTGGAGGGCGGACGGCCGCGTGTAGACGGCCGCGCGGGCCAGAAGGTTTCGGAAGTCCTTGAAATGATTTACGCCGGTTAAGGGAGGTTTGATAAAGAGATGGCATTGAGTATCAGAAACGTCGTGTGTGTACTCGTCTTCGCGGCGGCCGCCGCGGGCGTCACGTCGGCGCAGACGAGAGGCGCGGCCACGAGCGAGCGTCACCCGAGCAGCCCCATCAGGCCGTTCGTCGTGAAGAGCGGACAGGACGTGGACGACGTGGTGAAGAAGCTGCACCCCGATAACAAGGTCGAAGAGTTTATCGGCGGCGAGGGGATGGAGCTGCGCGTGGCGATCCAGCACGAGAGCAACCACGCGGCCGCCGCGGCGGAGATTCACGACGCGTCGGACGATGTGTACTACGTGCTCGAAGGGACGGCGACGCTCACGCTCGGGGGGAGGTTGGAGTCGCCGAAGGAGGTCGAGCCCGGCGAGTGGCGCGGCCCGCGCATCGAGGGCGGCCAGAACTTCGACGTGAAGAAGGGCGACCTCATCGTCGTCCCGCGCGGCACGCCGCACATGCGCAGCACCGTCGGCAAGGACTTCGCGATGATCCTCATCAAGGTCTTCGACAAGCCCCTGCCGCCGCCGCCGGCCAAGACCACGCCGCAGCCCAAGTCTCAAAAGCCTTGACACGGAGGAAACAGGCCCGCTCGCTTAACGCTCGCGGGTCTGTTTCACTTGCTCCCACACTTCAGGGTTAACCGGGATGCCCTGCTCCATGTTCTCAAGTCTGATTTGAAGAGTCCGCTCGCCGGGGTATCTCACGCCCTCAAGGCTTGCGACGATGTCGTCGGCGACGTGTGCAGCAGTCTCAGTCCCTTCGAGTGAGTTAAGGTCGAAGGCGAGGAAGACTTGAGACAGTCTCGTCTCTTCGAGCGGGTCGGGGGGAATCTGGTGCGTGGCGAGACCGCCCGCGAGGAGGGCCGCGGCCATGTCGAGCAGGAGCGCCAACCCCGAGCCTTTCCAGAATCCGATGGGGAGCGGTCGGCCCGACTCTTCCACCGCGGCGGGGTCTTGTGTGAGGCGCCCTTCGGCGTCAAAGCCGCCGACGACCGGCAGTCGCTCGCCCCGAGACCGGTAGGCCGCCAGCGCGCCGTAGGAGAACTGTGACACGGCCATGTCGAGTACGACGTGTCCCGCGGGGCGCGGCGCGGCGATGACGAGCGGATTGTTGCCGAGCAGAGGGCGCGCAGAGCCCCACGGCGGGAGGTTGGGCAGGGTGTTCGTCCAGCAGAAGGCGAGCGCGCCCGCGTCGGCCGCCTGCCAGCCGTAGCTCCCGCCGCGCATCCAGTGGTTCGTGTTCCGCAGCGCGACGCAGCCCACGCCTTGCCGGCGTGAAAGCTCCAAAGCCCTCTCCATCGACTGACGCGCGTTGAGATTGCCCGGGCCGGAACGTCCGTCCCAGCGTTCGAGCGCGCCGTGCGCCTCGACGCAGACGGGGCTCGCGTTCACGTCAACGACTCCCCTCTCAATCTGTTCTAAGAAGCGCGGGAAGCGGTTGAGGCCGTGCGTGTAGACGCCGTCGCGGTCGGTCTCGGCGAAGAGGCGCGCGCAGAGGTCGGCGCGCCCTTGCTCGAAGCCGACCTTGAGCAGGGCGCGCCGCAGTGTTTCGTGAAGCTCTTCGAAGCTGACTCTCAATTAGTGCGGCTCGACAAGGTAGAGGTCGCGGCCGGCGCGTTCGACGACGAGGGTGTCGGGGTCTTGGTCGTAGTCCTCGCGGCGGAACTGTCGGTGATCCATGAAGCCGAGGTTGACGCGGCGGCAGGTGGCCTCGTCGAGCGCGGAGGCCATCGTGATCGTGTAACGGGGAATGACTCTGCCCGTCTCGTCGCGCGAGCCGGCGTAGGAGACGTGTGCGAGGTGGGCGGCGACGGCGAGGTTCGAGCGCAGCTCGGTCGAGAGCGCGACCATCTCGCGGACGCGGTCGATGGGGGCGTAGCCGTACTTCTCAATCAAGAGCCCGTGCGTCTCGGAGATGGCGCGCAGGTGCGGCGCGTAGATAATCAACTCGCCGCCCTCCTCGATGATGCCGCCGAGTTTGTAGCTCGCCTTCCCTCCGACCCACAGCTCGTCGTAGTGCTCATCTAATAGCGCGACGACCCTGCGATACTTGCGGCCGGTGTACTTGATGTGAACCTGGCGGCTGACCTCGGCCGCGCGGCGGAAGGCTTCGCGGAAGTCGCCGCAGAAGAGGGCGTGCGTGCGCAGGCGCTCGTCGTCGCCGCGCGTGACGACGGAGTTGATGGAGATGATGCGGGCCGGGACTAAGTCGGCCGCGGCCTCGATCATGTGGCGCGTGGGCGTCTCGACGCGGCCGATGATGTTCTCGATGGAGGCGAGCGCGCCGAGCCAGTGGGTGGCGTGCGTCAGGTTCGGGCCGGCGACGCCGGGGAAGAAGTACTTGGCGCCGCCCGCGAAGCCCGCGACCTCGTGCGGGACGGTGGCGCCGAAGATGAGCACGGTGTCGTAGACGCCCGGCGCGAGCAGGCAGTTGAGGTTGACCTTGACGGAATCGTTGATGAGGCCGCCGGTCAACTCGGTCACGCGCTCGGCTGAAAGCTCTCCGAGGTCAACCAGCTCTTCGGGCCGGTTCCACTGATGGTCGAAGATTTGGCCGAGCAGAGGGAGCGAGCCGCCTTCGTCTAAGCCAATCTTAGTCCGCTTCTCCTCGTCAGTCATGGGCATGTGCGTGCCCTGCGCGACGAGCGCGTCGAACTGTTCCGCGCCGCGCTCCTTTAGAATCTCGGCGGCGAAGGGGAAGAGTAAGTCCGTGTTGTCGTCGCGCGTCTTGTCGGGGACGATGGCGAGGACGCGCGCACCTGGGCCGACGGTCAAAAGCGCCTGTTCGACGATGGCGCGTAGTTCTTCCGGCGAAAGGTCGAGTTCGGGCGCTCCCTTCCCGACAGTGGATGGCGCGGGCTTGGTGCTCATATGTTTTTCTCCCTGTGCGGATACGAGCTTTTTAAGGCTTAACACACGTATTGGAAGCCGGAATGTTTAGACCAGAAGCTTTGTAATCCGATTTTAAAGCCAAGTAACGCGATACGCAGCCTCAGAATTGCAATTCCAGACCTTAGTATCGCGATACCAGGCTTCGGTATCGCGATACTAAGCTTCGGTAACGCGATACCAAGCTTCGGTATCGCAATACTAAGCTTCAGTATCGCGATACTGAAGTCGCGTATCGCGATACTAAAGTCGAGTATCGCGATACTGAAGCTTAGTATCGCGTTACTACGGCTCAGTATCGCGATACTCGACTTCAAATTTCCGATTCAAAAGCCCAAAATCGCGCTTTAACGCTGGATGCGTGCGGAGCCGCCCTTGGCAAACGCGCGCACCTGCTCGACAGAGGCCATCGTGGTGTCGCCGGGGAAGGTCGTCAAAAGCGCGCCGTGCGCCCAGCCGAGCTTGAGCGACTCCTCGGGCGACTCGCCCGTCAGTAGGCCGTAGAAGAAGCCGGAGGCGAAGCCGTCGCCGCCGCCGACGCGGTCGAGCACGTCGAGTTCCGCGGTCGGCGAGACGTAGGTCTCGCCGTCCACCCACGCCACCGCGCCCCAACTGTGCCGGTTGGTCGTGTGTACCTCGCGCAACGTCGTCGCGACGATCTTGACCTGCGGGTGCTTCTTCACTACCCGGTCGATCATGCCGAAGAAGGCCGTCGGGTCGAGCTTCGACGCCTTCGAAACGTCCTGACCGGGAATCCCCAGCCCCTTCTGCAAGTCCTCCTCGTTGCCGACGAGCACGTCCACGTTCTCCACGATGCGCGCGACCGTTTCCACCGCGCGTCCCTCGCCGCCCGAAATCTTCCAGAGCTTCTCGCGGAAGTTCAAATCGAACGAAGTGACGGCGCCCGCGGCCTTCGCCGCCTTCATGCCCTCGACGATGACCTCGGCCGTCGTCTCCGAAAGGGCGGCGAAGATGCCGCCCGAGTGGAACCAGCGGACGCCGCCCTTGAAGATTTCGTTCCAGTTGAAGTCGCCGGGCTTCAAGAGCGCGGCGGCCTCGTTCGAGCGGTTGTAGAAGACGACGGGGGCGCGGACGCCGTGGCCGCGGTCGCTGTAGACGGCGGCGATGTTGGGGCCGCGGACGCCGTCGTGCTCGAACCACTTGTAGAAAGGTTTGACGCCCATCGCGCGGACGCGCTCTTGCACGAGTTCGCCGATGGGGTAGTTGACCATCGCCGAGACGACGCCGGTGTTGAGGCGGAAGCCGTCCGAGAGGTTGGCGGCGCAGTTGAACTCGCCGCCCGAGACGTGTATGTCGCAGTGCGTGGCCTTGCGGAAGGGGATGACGCCGGGGTCGATGCGGTGGACGAGCGCGCCCAGAGAGACGAAGTCGAGCGCGCCCTCCTGCTTGATGTTCAGACCGTTACTCATCTTTTCGATTCTCCGTGATGCAAAAAAAATCAGACGCCGCCGAAGGCCGAGAAGCCGCCGTCAACCGGAACCACGACGCCCGTGACGAAGCCGGACGCAGGTGACAGAAGCCACAGTAATGTCCCTAACAAATCTTCCGGCTCGCCGAAGCGGCCCATCGGCGTGTGCGCGATAATGGACTGGCCGCGCTGCGTGAGCGAGCCGGTCTCCTTGTCGGTCAGGAGGAAACGGTTCTGCTCGGTCAGGAAGAAGCCGGGCGCGATGGCGTTGACGCGGATCGAAGGGCTGTACTCGGTGGCGAGGTGGACGGCGAGCCACTGCGTGAAGCTGTTGACGCCTGCCTTCGCCGCCGAGTAGCCGAGCACGCGCGTCAAAGGCCGCACCGCCGACATCGAAGAGACGTTCAGGATGACGCCCTCGCCCTGCTCCGCCATCTGCCGCCCGAAGACCTGGCTCGGGATGATCGTCCCGAGCATGTTCAGGTCGAAGACGAAGCGCAAAGCCTCTTCCGGCAGGTCAAAGAACTTCTGCTGCGGGTTCGTCGTCGCGCCGGGGTGGTTGCCGCCCGCGCCGTTGAGCAGCGCGTCCACGCGCCCGAACTCCTTCAAGACCTCCTGCGCCGCTTCCTTCAAACTCCCCGCGTCGAGCACGTCGGCCGTGAAGACGACCGCGCGGCCCGGCCCTTCGAGTGCCGCGACCTGCGGCTCGGCCTTCTCGCGGTTGCGCGCCACGAGCGCCACGTTCGCGCCGCAGCCGACAATCGCGCGCACCATCGCCTGCCCGAGCACGCCCGTCCCGCCCGTCACGACCACCGTGCGGCCGTTGAAGTCGTACATCTTCGTTAACTCAGCTAAGTTCATCTTCCGTTCCCTACCTGTTTCAAATTTGAAATTTCAAATTTGAAATTATCTTAGTCGGCACCAATCCCCGCGGCCGCCTCCGCGCCGACGAAGAGCGGCTGGATGTGGCGGTCGTAGAGGTTCTCGGTCACGTTGCGGCCGACGACCTCTTCGTTCTCCTTGAGGAGGCCGAGGTAGCGTTCGCCCATCTTGGCCGCGACCTTGTAGCCGACGTGGAGGAGCTGGCGCAAGGAAGGGTTGTAGAGCGGGTTCGACTGGTCATGGCGGAGCGCGCCGACGTACTGCTCGGAACTCCAGCCCTCGACCTCTTCGGCCGTGGGGAGCTTCGAGCGGTCGATGTCGATGACCGTCGCGTAGGGCGCGCAGAGCGCGTCGATGTCGGCGAGCGCCTTCGTATAAATCTCCTTCGCGAGCTGCAAGCCTTCGCCGCCCGCTTCGGCGAGGCCGATGATCTCTTCGAGCCAGGTCGTGCCGGCGGTCTTGACGTGGATGCCCGCGCCGGTGCGCCGGAGCGCGCGGCGGATGGGCTCGTAGATGGAGAACTTGTCGCTGCCCGAGTGGACACTGAGCTTGAGGTTCGAAGGGAGGTCGTAGGTCTTGACGGCGTGGCTGATGACGGCGATGTCCTCGTTAAACTCCTTCTCGAACTGCGCCACGTCGCCGACGTAATCGACGCCCTTGTTGAAGCGGCCGGTGAACTTCGGCGCGACGGTCTGCGCGGGAATCTTCTCGTCGGCGATGGCGGCGAGGATGACGAGCAGCTCGGGCGGCGTCTGCGGCGTGTCGGTCTCGTCCATCGAGACCTCCGCGATGAAGTTGCCCTCGCCCTTGGAAGAAGCCACGTGGCGGTAGATGGCGCCCGCGTCCTGCACGGCCTTGAGGAACTTGCGCGCGATGCGCTCGATCTCTTCGCGCGTGGTCTCGAAGGGTTCCGCGATGCCGGGAATCTCGATGCGGCCGACCAGCTCGGGGTGGCGCCCGACGAAGGCCGTTACGTCCTCGTCCGCGGCGGGCTCGCCGATGGAGTCGGCCACGTCGAGCGTGTAGAAGTCGCTCGTCTCGATGAACTCTTCCACGATGTCGAGGCGGATGTGGTCGGCGTCGATGTGGAAGGGCTTCGACCAGCCGAGGTCACGCACAGCCACTTCGGCGGCGGCGAGCACCGAGGGCGGCTTCGAGCCGACGATGCCGTGCTCGCGGTATGACTTGTTCCAGACGGGCGCGATCTCGACGCCAGCTTCGGCGGCCTTCACGCAGGCGCGCAACTGCGCCTTCGCCTGGTGCGCGAACCTGTCCCCCATGCCGAAAGAGTATTTCTCAAGCTTCAAACTCATGACGTTCTCCTTAACGTAAATTACTTCTTCAAAAACTTGACGAGCCCGAGCTTCTGCCCGCGGATGCCGTCCGCGACGAGCGCGGCCATGATGTCGGCGCCGAGCGGCGAGAAGTGCGTGTTGTCCTCGACGCCCTGGGGGTAGTTAGGGTTCTCGCCCGGCTTCAGTTGGAGGAAGAGCTTGCGCGACTCCTCGGGGCCTTCACGCACGAGCACCTTCTCGCTCAGGCGGTGCATGTCGATGAGCGCGACCTTCCTTTCGGCCGCGACGCCGCGGACGATGTCCGGGTACTCGAAGTGCGTGTCCTGGAAGACGCCCTTTTCGTCAAAGCGGCGGCGCATGACGGGCGTCAGGAGCACGGGCGTCGCCTTCTTCGCGCGCACCTCATCGACGAAGCGCTCAAGGTTCCGGCGGAAGTCTTCGGGCGGCGTGTGTGACGCCTTCTCCTTCGGCTGGTCGTTGTGGCCGAACTGGATGAGGACGTAGTCGCCGGGCTTGACGCTGTCGATGAGCGCCTGCCAACGCCCCTCCGCGATGAAGGTCTTCGTGCTGCGGCCGTTCAGGGCGCGGTTGTCAACGCGAACCTTCTTCGCGTCGAAGTGCTTTTGCAACTGCTCGCCCCAGCCCGTCTCGGGCCGCTTGTTCTCGGCCTTGTTCGCCGCCGTCGAATCGCCGGCGATGAAGACGGTGACGGGCTCGTCGGCAAAAGCCGCGGGCGCCAGTAGAAAGAGGGCTAGTAATGTGATCGCGAGTCTCAAAGTTTCACCTCAGCCGAGCCTGTCCACGACGCTGCCGTTGACGCGGACGTTTTCGAGCTTGAGCCCGTTGACGTTCTTGACGACGCTCGGCCGCTCGACGTTCTCGAAGGTGCAGTCCTTCAGACGCAGGTCGTAGACGGGCGCGTTCTCGAAGCCCTGCACGTCGAGCGCGAGGCGGCTCCGGCCGCTCTTCAAATTCTGCACGGAGAGGTTGCGGACGACCGGCGTGAACTTGCCCTGCTTACCCTCCTCGTAGTTGAAATCCACGGTGAGGACGGCGCTCTTGACCTGCCCGACCGTGATGTTGCGGAAGAAGAGGTTTTCAAGGAGCCCGCCGCGGACGGCGTTGTTCTTGAAGCGGAGCGCGGTCTCAAGGTTCGGGCTGTCCATCGCGCAGTCGTCGGCGAAGAGGTTGCGGACGCCGCCCGAAATTTCGCTGCCGATGGTGACGCCGCCGTGCCCGTCCTTCATCCGGCAGCCGCGGATGACGATGTTCTCCGAAGGGATGTGCAAACGCCGGCCGTCGGCGTTGCGGCCGGACTTGACGGCGATGCAGTCGTCGCCCGTGTCGAAGGTGCAGTCTTCGATGAGCACGTCCTTGCACGACTCGGGGTCGCAGCCGTCGTTGTTCGGGCCGTGGCTCTTGATGTTCACGCTGCGGACGGTGACGTTGGTGCAGAGCACCGGATGAATCTCCCACATGGGAGAGTTGATTATCGTCACGCCTTCTATCAACACGTTCTGGCAGCGGTAGGGCTGGACGAACTGCGGGCGGAGGTACGAGCCTTCGCCGAAGACGCGCTCCGAGACGGGCACGCCGCGCTCGACCATGTCGGCGAGCTGGTCGCGCGCCTTCGTCTGGTTCGGGTCGCCCTTCTTGTAGCCGTGCAGCGCCAGTCCCTTCCAGGGCCACCAGTGCCCGTCGTCGCTGTTGCCGTCGAGCGTGCCCTTGCCCGTGACGGCGATGTTCTGCTGCTCGAAGGCGTAGATGAAGGGCGAATAGCCCAACAGCTCCATGCCCTCCCAACGCGTGTAGACGGCGGGCAGGTAAGCCTTCGGGTCTTGGACGAACTTGACGGTCGCGCCTTCGGAGACTTGAAGGTTGACGTTGCTGAGCAGGTGAATGGGGCCGGTCAGGAACGTGCCCGCGGGCACGACGACGCGCCCGCCGCCCGCCTTGTTGCAGGCGGCGACGGCCTTGCGAAAGGCATCGGTGCAATCAACCTTGCCGTCTCCCTTCGCGCCGTACTTCGTCACGTCGAAGTCGCGCTTCGGGAAGACGGGCGGCTTGATGCGCGTCAGAATCTCGGGCACGCGTGCCCAGGGGTCTTCGTCGGCCGCGAAGGCACGCGCGAGCGCCTCGCCTGTCGAAAGATGATTTAAGAAGAGCGCACCGGCGGCGCCGGCCAGAGTCTTCTTGATGAAATCCCTGCGGTCGGACATGGCTATTTGGACTGTTCGTTTGGCTGAGTCTTCAGGCGCTTCTGCCACGCGGGATAGTCTTTGGTGATGAGCTTGAGCGGCTCCTCGCTGTACCAGCCGTAGCCGTTGCGGCGCTCTGCCTCAATCTCCATGACGCTGTAGCGGACGACGCTGTCGCGCCCCTCGAAGATGGGGCGGTTGGTGCCGATCTCGTAGAAGCGCGCCCAGAGCGGCGGCGCCTGCGGGTCTTTGACGACCGTGCGCTCGAAGCCGCCGGGCTGCGACTTGTCCGCCTTCTCCACCCAACGAATGCCGGAGAGCTGCGAGGAGTTGAACCAGGCGACGGCCGACTCGATAGATTCGATAATCCGCGGGTCGGGACGCTCGACGCCCATGAGGAAGCGCGTGACGGCGACGCTCTCGCGCGAGGCGAGCGAGACCGGCTCGAACTTGCGCGCGGGCGCGGGCGCGAGCGTGCCCTCGTCGTGCTGGGCGCCCCAGACCGTCAACTTGCCGTTCACCTTCACCTGCGTCTTCAGGATGCACTCGACGCCGCGCCCGACCGCCTTCTCGGATTTGACTCTGCGGGCCTCGTCCACGAACGCGTACACGGGTTTGCGCCGCGCCACGTCGCGGAGCAGTTCGAGGACGCCGACCATCGCGTTGTCGTTGTAAGTGATGTGCGTGTAATAGCCCTTGCGGAGCGGGTAGTACTGCGGCCAGCCGCCGTTCTCGTACTGCGCGGCGAGCAGGTAGTCGAGACCTTTCAGGAAAGCCTCGCGGTGGCGCCCCTGCTTCTGCGCCGTGTAGACGCGGGCGAGGTATTCGAGCTGCGTGTAGGTCGCGCTGTTGTCGATGGTCGGGGCCTCTTCGTTGCCGGTCGCGCCCTTGAGCTTGACGAGGTCTGACTTCTGCTTCTCATCGAGCGGCGCGGCCATGTCGATATTCTTGGGCCAGCCGCCCGCGTCGCGCTGGTAGACGAGGAGGTTGTCCGCGACGCGCAAAGCCTCGGCGCCCGCGTACCATTCGGGTTTTTGCTTGAGGGCGTCGCGCCACTTGAGGGCGGGCGCGGCTTGCTGCTCGTTCGTCTGTGCCGGCGCGGCGGCGGCCAGCGCGGCCAAAAGGATGATGATAAAGCCGAATCTGGAATGAAGGTTTCGCACTTTGCAGAGACTCAAAAAGGACGGACTTGATTAAGCGTGAGCCGCCCCGGGGCTGGGGGCCTGGGGGCGGCTCGCGCGGTTCGAGGCCGTGCGGCCTGACCCTTTTGAAGAGGCAGGCCGCACGGTTTCAAAGGCGCTTAGAAGGTGAACTTCGCGCCGATCTGGATGTCGCGCGGGTTGTTCCTCTGCGTGCTGTAGAGGCCGAACGCTGCGTTGGTCGGGTCGGCACTCAGGTCGATGAAGTACGGGTGGTTGAAGGCGTTCAAAGCCTCGCCGCGAATCTGGAGGTTGCGCCCCTCGCCCAGCTTGAAGTTCTTCGTGAGCGACAGGTTGACGCTCGTGAAGGGCATGTGGCGCAAGTTGTCCAGCGTCGTCGGGACGGTGCGCAGGCTCGAAGAGCTGAGCCTGAGAATGGTGGTCGTGTTGAACGCCGACCCGTCGGGGTTGACGAAGACGGGGAGGTCGATGCCGTACTTCCGGCCGTCGCCCGTGCCCTGGCCGGCGCGGCTCTCCACCGCGTTGATGTCGCCGGCGTAGAAGAACGCCTGCGAGAGCAGGATGGGCTGGCCCGACTGCCACTCGTAAGTGCCGTTGAGCTGCCAGCCGCCGACGAAGGCGTCGAGCACCTTCGGCATCTCCCTGCCGAACGCGCGGCCGCGGCCGAGGGGCAGGCCGTAGACGGTCGCCAGCGTGAAGCGGTGCGGGCGGTCGTCCGTGCCGATGCGATCCTCGAGCGACGTGTCCGAAGGGTTGAGGTAGCTCAGTTTCTCGCGCAGCTTCGAGTAGGTGTAGGTCACGTTGAGGCTGAGGTCGCGCGAGAAGCGCTTCATGCCCTGGAGCTGGAGCGCGTTGTAGCGGTTCGAGCCGTTGTACTGTTGCACCCAGACGTTGGTGAACTGCGGGAACGCCAGCGTGGACTGCGCGCGCGAGATGGTGGTGGCCGTGGCGAACGGGCTGCCGTTGGCCGTCAGCGCGCCGAGGTTGCGGAACGGGTTGGTGATCGTCGCCGACAGGTTCGAGTTCGCCGCGGCGTCGGCCGCCGTCGCCTCCGCGAGCGTCTGGACGCCGGAGAGGTCTGCGAGGAACTGGCGCGGGACGAAGTTCAGGTTGCGGTTGACCGCCATGTCGCGGCCCCACGAAGAGACGAAGTTGGCCTCGACGACGAACTGGCCGGGCAGCTCGCGCTGGAAGCCGATGATGAGGCGCGAGAACTTCGCGTTCTTGCGGTCAACGGGGACGAGGCCCGCGTCGGAGGCGCCGAGGTCGCCGCCGACGCTGGTCAGCAGGCCGCGGGTCGAGCCGAAGGCCGTCTGGAGGCCGTTCGGGAACGGGTTGTTGAGCGTGGCGACGAAGTTGCGCCCCTGGTCGTTGGTCGGGATGAACGGGGTCTGCGCGTTGAATCCCGTCTGGAGGAAGTCGCCCGGCACGATGCGGTACGGCGACATGAAGATGCCGAAGCCGCCGCGCAGCACGGTCTTCTCGTTGAGCTGGTAGGCGGCGCCGAGGCGCGGCTGCCAGTTGCTCTTGTCGGCGTCCCAGAGCGCGCGGTTGTTGTCGTCGGCGTAGAGCGGGCCGCCGGCCACGCGGAACTGGGAGGGCGCGATCAGGAAGTTCGACGGGTTGGCGTTGTAGGCCGTCGTGTAGGCCGCCACCGCCGCGTCGTTGATCGGGCTCGCGGTGTTCGGGTCGAAGCCGCGGATGAAGCGGTTGTAGCGCTCCGTCAGGCCCAGCTCCAGCTCGTAGCGCAGGCCGAGGTTCAGCGTGAGCTTCGGCGTGACGCGCCAGTCGTCCTGGAAGTAGAAGCCGTGGTACTGCGACTGCGCCGAGTAGTTGATGCCCGTCGTGTCGATGATGCTCTGCGAGGTCGAGGCGGACGGGATGCCGAGCAGGAACGCCGCCAGGTCGCGGCCGTAGGCGTTACGGTTGCGGTTGGCGTTCGTCTGGTTGTTGCTGTTGGTCGTCGTGGTCGTGTCGATGCTGGTGTAGGTGCCGTCGAAGAAGTAGCGGCCGCCCTGGTAGCCGTTCGAGCTGAAGTTCTCGCGCAGCACGCGGTAGTCGTAGCCGTACCGCATCGTGTGGTCGCCGTGAATCTGCGTCAGAGACGGCTGGGCGGCGAAGGTGTAGAACGGGCGGAGCAGGCCGGCGTTGTAGTCCGAGCGGTTCGAGCCGAGCGTCGAGCGCACGGGGCGCTGCGCGTCGAAGGTGCGGATGTCGAAGCGCGGCAGGTACTGGTAGCCGTTCATCGAGGCCAGCGCCGCCTGCGAGAAGCCGAGCGACGCCAGGTCGATGGTCTGCGCGGGCTGGCGCTGCTGCACGAAGCGGCTCAGGCTCGTGCGCACGTCGAGCACCATCGAGTTCGAGAGCGTGGAAGTCCAGTCGAGGCTCGCGCCGTCGTTGGTGCGGTACTCGAAGCCCTGGGTCAGCGGCGAGGCCGTCCAGTTGTAGCGGTCTTCGGGGTTGAAGCTGTGGTAGTACTTGCCGAAGAGCGAGTTCGTGTCGTTGATCCGGTGGTCGATGCGCGCGAGCCACGAGCGGTAGTTCGAGTGGCGAATCTGGTTCGAGAAGTAGTTGTTCGTCCCGTCGGAGTTGCCGGCGACGTTCGGCAGCGGGTAGAGGTTCAGGTACGCGACCGCGACGGGGTTGAGCCGGGCCGTGGGGATGACGTTGCCCGCGAAGGCCGTGCGCGTCACCGTGCAGTTCGAGGGCGTGTGGCAGGAGGTCGCCGGGTCGTAAATCCTGATGGGCAGCGTCTGGTTGAGCAGCGCCGAGAAGTCGCCGTTGCGGAACGCGGCGGTCGGCACGGTGAAGAGCTGCGGCTCCGCCTGGTTGTCCTTCAGGCGCTCGTAGGCGGCGAAGAAGAAGGTGCGGTCACGGCCGTTGTAGACGCCGGGCAGCCGAACCGGCCCGCCGAGCGTGCCGCCGAAGCGGTGGTACGTGCGCTCGGGGCGATCCTGGCCGGCGCGGTTGGAGAAGAAGTTGTTGGCCGTGCGGTTGCGGTCGCGGTTGAAGTAGTAGGCCGAGCCGTGCAGGTCGTTCGTCCCCGACTTGATGGCGGTGTTGACGGTCGCGCCGGCCGTGTAGCCCTGCGTCGCGTCGAACGAGTTGGTCTGTACCTTGAACTCCTGCGTCGCTTCGGAGGGCGGCGAGAAGCCGACGCCGCCGTCGATGGCGAAGTTGGGCGCGCCGTCGAGCGTGACCTGGTTCGGGCCGGTCGCGCCGTTGGCGCGGAAGGCCGCGAGGTTGCCGTTCGAGGTCGGGCTGTAGCCGACGCTCGGGTTGCCGGTGTAGCTGATGCCCGGGGCGAGCGTCGCGAGCTGGTAGGGGCTGCCGTCGATGAGCGGCAGCTCGGCGATCTGACGGGTGGTGACGGTCGTGCCCGTCGAGACCGAGCCGGTCTCGAGCACCGGCGCGGAGGCGATGGTCGTCACCGTCTCGCCCACGCCCGTCACGGAGACCGGCACGTCGAGCGTGATCTTCTCGGAGACGCGGATTTCGATGTTCTCGCGCGTCGTGTTCGAGAAGCCCTGCGCCGTCACGGTCAGCGTGTAGCGGCCCGGGTTGAGGAGCGGGAAGCTGTAGGCGCCCTCCTCGTTCGTGGTGACCGTGTTGGCGACGTTCGTCTCGACGTTCCTGATCTCGACGGTCGCGCCCGGCAGGGCCGCCCCGTTCGGGTCGGTCACGGTGCCTGTGAGCGACCCGCGCGACTCCTGCGCGCCCGCCATGACAAAGGCCATGAGGAGCAGCAGGACGGCGGCGCAGCCGCGGCGGAATGCGTACTTGCTCATTACTTTTTTCCTCTTCCTGATTACTGGCATTTGAACGCCGACGCGTTCACACAAAGGGTCTGATCTGTGCCGCCCGCCGGTGAGTTTTTTTCCGGCCCGCGGCCCTCATTCGGTAGTCCGTTCTGACGGGGCGACTCTCTTCCATCACGCCCGCGGTCGCGTGAGACCGCGACTCCAAAAGGTCTCGAAAATGCACTTAGGCAAAGCTTATTTGAAGAAGCTTTCAACGGGGACTTTCGTGCTCCGGCAGAGTGTTGGTGAAAGTCTTGCTGGTTTTACCAATTAACCAACTACGTGAAATCTGGTGTAGCTGGGGAGTTATCACCGAAAACCGTGTCCGAGTCGAAAGCGTGATGGATTTTCTATTAAACCGGAATTTTTGTCAAGCTGTTTTAAGACCAATCCGAAGGCAATTCAATCAAGGGTCTTACCAATTAACGAAGACGCTCGGGGGCTTTTGAAATGTTTAAGCCGCCCTTTGATGCGCCGCCGGCGGCCCGGGTTCTGCTCTGGGTAGGGGAAAAGTGAGGAAAAAGTTATAGGAAACGCGGGTCGGAGTCAATCCTTATAAGATTGCCATTGGAATTATTTATCAAGACATAAAAATTATAACTTTGAGTTTTAGCAGGCTCATCTTTAGTATGCCTATTTGGTTCCGAGGCGATTACTGATGACCCACCTTGAGCGCATAAAAATATTCGACACAACGTTACGTGACGGCGAGCAGTCACCGGGCTGTTCGATGAACCTTTCCGAGAAGATTCGCCTGGCGCGCAGGCTCCAGGCACTCGGCGTCGATGTCATCGAGGCCGGCTTCCCTATCGCCTCGGAGGGCGACTTCGCCGCGGTCAAGGCCGTCGCGGCCGAGTGTCGAGGGGTGTCGGTCGCGGCGCTCTGCCGCACGACCGAGCAGGACATCCTGCGCGCCTGGGAGGCGGTCGGCGCCGCCGCGCGCCCGCGGCTCCACACCTTCGTCGCCACCTCGGACATCCACCTCGAACACAAGCTGAAGAGGACGCGCGCCGAAGTCCTCAAGATGACGCGGGACGCGGTGCGGCTCGCGCGCACGTTCACGGAGGACGTGGAGTTCTCGGCCGAGGACGCGACGCGCAGCGACTTGAACTACCTCTGCGAAGTCTTCGCCGCCGCGGTCGAGGAGGGCGCGCGCACGCTCAACGTGCCCGACACCGTCGGCTACACGACGCCGACCGAGTTCCGCGAGATCATCGCGGCCGTGCGCGAGCGCGTCGTCGGCGAACGAGACGTGACCATCAGCGTGCACTGCCACAACGACCTCGGGCTCGCGGTCGCCAACAGCCTCGCGGCGCTCGACGCGGGCGCGCGGCAGGTCGAGTGCACGATCAACGGCATCGGCGAGCGCGCCGGCAACGCCGCGCTCGAAGAGGTCGTGATGGCTCTGCACGTGCGCGCCGACCGCCTGCCCTACGCGTGCGGCGTGCGCACGGAAGCGCTCTACCCGACGAGCCAGCTTTTGACGGAGATCATCGGCTTCGGCGTGCAGCCGAACAAGGCCGTCGTCGGCCGCAACGCCTTCGCGCACGAGGCGGGGATTCATCAGCACGGCGTTCTCTCGAACCCGCTCTGCTACGAGATCATGACGCCCGAGTCGGTCGGCGTGCCCTCGAACAACATCGTGCTCGGCAAGCACTCGGGCCGGCACGCGCTCGCGCGCCGCTTCGACGAGCTGGGGTTCACGCTCACGCCGTCGGAGCTTGAGGAAGCGTACCACCAGTTCACGGAACTGGCCGACCGCAAGAAGAACATCTACGACCAGGACTTGCTCTCGCTCCTCCCCGCACGGCAGAGGCACGAGCACGCCCCCGCGCTCGGGGCCGCCGCGCTCAAGCTGGACTTGGTGGAGGCGGTCGGCCGCTAACCAATTTTTGAAAGCATCGGCCATCTGCTGCCGTCCTTGCTTTATTCGGGCCGGAGCCGGTGGTCGTTTTTTCTTGGGAAGTGATTGAGATGAAACTGAAGATCACCGTCCTGCCCGGCGACGGCATCGGCCCCGAGGTGACGCAGGAGGCGCTGCGCGTGCTCTGCTCGGTCGCGGAGGTCTACGGCCACGAGTTCTCTTTCGAAGAGCATTTAATCGGCGGCGCGGCCATCGAGCAGACGGGGAGCCCGTTTCCGCCCGCGACCCTCGACTCGTGTCTGGCGTCCGACGCGGTGCTGCTCGGCGCGGTGGGCGCGCCGCAGTTCGACGGGCTGGCCGGCGACCAGCGCCCCGAGGCGGGGCTGCTCGCGCTCCGCAGCTCTTGCGGCGCTTTCGCCAACCTGCGCCCCGTCGTCTGCTACGACGCGACGGCCGACTCCTCGCCGCTCAAGGCGGAGGTCGTCAACGGCGCCGACGTGCTCATCGTCCGCGAGCTGCTGGGCGGCCTCTACTTCGGCGCGCCGCGCGGGATTAACGACGAGGGGGCGACGCGCGAAGGCTTCAACACGATGCGCTACGACGAGCAGGAGGTCGAGCGCGTGGCGCGCGTCGCCTTCGAGGCGGCGTGCGCGCGGGGCCGCAAGGTCACGTCCGTGGACAAGGCGAACGTCCTCGAAACCTCCCGCCTCTGGCGCGAGGTGGTCAACCGCGTCGCGCGCGAGTACCCGCAGGTGACCCTGGAGCACATGTACGTTGACGCCTGCGCGATGCACCTGATGCTCAACCCGCGCCGCTTCGACGTGATCCTGACCGAGAACCTCTTCGGCGACATCCTCTCCGACGAGGCGGCCGTCCTCGCCGGTTCGCTCGGCATGCTCGCCTCGGCCAGCGTCGGCGGCGGGACGGACGTGTACGAGCCGGTGCACGGCTCTGCGCCCGACATCGCCGGGCAGGGTCTCGCCAACCCGCTCGGCGCCATCGCCTCGGCCGCGCTCCTGCTCCGCCACACCGCCGGGCTCGAACAGGAGGCGCAGGACGTGGAAGATTCCATCCGCGCCGTGCTCGAACGCGGCTACCGGACGGCCGATATACAGGGCCAGACCGGAAAGTATATAGTCGGCACGGAGGAGATGGGCACGCTCGTCTCCGAGGCGCTCGCCGAACTCGCCGACATGCGCCACGCCTACCACGCGGTTTGATATGCCACGCACACTCTTCGAAAAGATTTGGGACGCGCACGTCGTGCGCGAGGCGGCGGGCGAGCCCGCGCTGCTCTACATCGACCTGCACCTCGTCCACGAGGTCACTTCGCCGCAGGCTTTCGACGGGCTGCGCGCGGCCGGCCGCGCGTTGCGCAGGCCCGACCTGACCGTCTCCACCATCGACCACAACGTCCCGACGACAGACCGCGGCCTCCCCATCGCCGACCCCATCGCCGCGCAGCAGATCGAAACGCTCCGGCGCAACTGCGCCGAGTTCGGCGTCCAACTCTTCGACATCGACTCGCCCGAGCAGGGCATCGTCCACGTCATCGGGCCTGAGCTGGGCCTGACGCGGCCGGGCATGACCATCGTCTGCGGCGACAGCCACACCAGCACGCACGGCGCCTTCGGCGCGCTCGCCTTCGGCATCGGCACGAGCGAGGTCGAGCACGTCCTCGCCACGCAGTGTCTGCCACAGTCGAAGCCGCGGACGATGCACATCAGGACTTCGGGCGCGCTGGCCGAAGGGGTCACGGCGAAAGATTTGGCGCTCGGCGTCATCGGACAGATCGGGACGGACGGCGCGACCGGCTACGTCATCGAGTACGCCGGTTCGGCCGTCCGCTCGCTCTCGATGGAAGGGCGGATGACGCTCTGCAACATGTCCATCGAGGCGGGCGCGCGCGCCGGCATGGTCGCGCCCGACGAGGTGACTTACGCCTACCTCGAAGGCCGTCGCTTCGCGCCGCGCGGCGCGGCCTGGCGCGAGGCGCTCGAATACTGGCAGAGCCTCCCCGGCGATGCGGGCGCGGAGTACAACACCGTCGTCGAGTTCAACGCCGCCGCGCTCGCCCCCTTCGTCACGTGGGGGACGAGCCCGGGGCAGGTCGTGCCCGTCACGGGGCGCGTGCCCGACCCGACCGAGGCGCGTTCCGAGAGCGAGCGCCGCTCGACGGCGCGCGCGCTCGAATACATGGGGCTCGCGCCCGGCACGCGCATGGAGGACGTGTCCGTTGACCGCGTCTTTATCGGCTCGTGCACCAACGCGCGGCTCGAAGACCTGCGCGCCGCGGCGAGCGTCGTGCGCGGCCACAGGGTCAACCGGGCCGTGCGCGCGATGGTCGTCCCCGGCTCGGGCGCCGTCAAGCGCGCGGCCGAGGCCGAAGGGCTCGACGAGATTTTCCGCACGGCCGGGTTCGAGTGGCGCGAGGCCGGCTGTTCGATGTGCCTCGGCATGAACCCGGACACGCTGGCGCCGGGCGAGCGCTGCGCCTCGACGAGCAACCGCAACTTCGAAGGACGCCAGGGCAAGGGCGGACGCACGCACCTCGTGAGCCCCTCGATGGCCGCCGCCGCCGCCGTCGCCGGACACTTCACCGACGTGCGCGGCTGGGACTTTAAATAGTAGTCAAAAGATTATGCTTCCCTTTCACGTACACACCGGCGTCGCCGCGCCGCTCGACCACCCGAACGTAGACACCGACCAGATCATCCCGAAGCAGTTCCTCAAGCGCGTCGAGCGGACGGGCTTCGGGCAGTTCCTCTTCTACGACTGGCGCTTCGCGGCCGACGGCTCGCCCGACCCCGCCTTCGTGCTGAACGAGCCGCGGTACGCGGGCGCCTCGGTGCTCCTCGCCGGTCGCAACTTCGGCTGCGGCTCCTCGCGCGAGCACGCGCCCTGGGCGCTGCTCGACTACGGCTTCCGCGCCATCGTTGCCCCCTCCTTCGCCGACATCTTCCAGAACAACTGCACGAAGAACGGCGTGCTCCCCGTCACGCTCAAGGACGAGGAGGTCGCGGAGCTCGTGCGGCGCGCGCGCGAGGTCGTAGGCTACAAGTTGACCGTTGACCTCGAACGGCGCGAGGTGCGCGACGGGCAGGGCTTCACCGCCGCCTTCGAGATCGACGAGTTCCGCCGACAGTGCCTGCTCGAAGGGCTCGACGACGTGGGGCTCACGCTCCGTCACGAGTCGCTGATAGGACAGTTCGAGGGGCGGCGCCCCGGCTGGATGGGAGTCGCGGCGCCCGCCGTCTAAAGACGGATTAAGTCGGTGAGGGGGAGGCGTTCAGTCGCCGGCCCCTTCGTGTTTGACAATAGTCGTTATAACGATTATCATGGCAACATGAATTTTGCTTTTGACGAGGGGCGGAAGACGCCGGGCACTCTCCCCGCGGTCTTCGTGTCGCACGGGGCGCCGACGCTGGCAATCGAACAGAACGCCACGGTGGAGTTTCTGAAGCGCCTGGGCGCGGAGCTGGGCAGGCCCGAGGCGATCCTGTGCGTCTCGGCCCACTGGAATACGCAGGCCCCGGAGGTGAGCGGCGCCGAAAGGCCGGAGACCATCCACGACTTCGGCGGCTTCCCGGAGGAGCTTTTCCGCATGCGCTACCCCGCGCCGGGCGCGCCGCAGCTCGCGGGGCGCGTGCGAGAGCTGCTCGGCCAGGCCGGCCTCGCGTGCAAGGTCTCGCCGGAGCGTGGGCTCGACCACGGCGCCTGGGTGCCGCTCGGACTGATCTACCCCGAGGCGGACGTGCCGGTCACGCAGCTCTCCCTGCAGCCGACGCTGGGGACGGAGCATCACTTCCGGCTGGGGCGCGCGCTCGCGCCGCTGCGCGAGGAGGGCGTGCTGATTCTCGCGACCGGGAGCGCGACGCACAACCTTGCTCGGATCGGGCGCGGCGAAGTGCCGCCCGAATGGGCGAGGGAGTTTGACGAGTGGCTCTTCCGAAAAATTTCTGAAGGGGCGCTCGAAGAGTTGCTTGATTACAGGAGGCTCGCCCCGCACGCGTCGGTCGCACACCCCACCGAAGAGCATTTGCTGCCACTCTTCGTCGCGATGGGGGCCGGCTCGGCGGAGTCCACGGCGAGGGGCCGCAGCCTGCACAGGGGTTGGACGTGGGGGAGTCTGAGCATGGCCGCGTACGGCTTCGGCTCGGGCGTTTGATTAAAATTAGGAAAGATAGGGAGAGATAAGATGGCCGACCTGAACACATTCTACGCCAAGTGGGCGCCGCGAATTCTGAGCGTGCTGCGGATCGTCACAGCCTTCCTTTTAATTGCTCACGGCGCGCAGAAGCTCTTCGGCTTCCTCGCGCCCCCGGGCATGCCGGGCATGCCGCCGTTCAGCCAGATGTGGGTCGCCGGCATACTTGAGTTCTTCGGCGGGCTGTTACTGCTGGTCGGACTCTTCACGCGCCCCGTGGCCTTCATCCTTTCGGGCCTGCTGGCCGTCGCGTACTTCCAGGTGCACGCGCCGGGGGGCTTCTGGCCGCTCCAGAACAAGGGCGAGCTGGCCGTGCTCTACTGTTTCGTCTTCCTCTACCTGTGGTTCGCGGGCGGGGGCGAGTGGAGCCTCGACCGTCTGCTGCGCCGCCGTTAATGCGCGGCAACTATTGAGGGATTGAGACTGGCAGCACTGTGATCGTCGAGACACCGCGCCCCGAAGAGCGCGGTGTCTCGCACGAGCGCCGGATTACATCTCGTACGACTGCTGCCGGAGAGAGATGCCGCCGTCCGTGACGACGAGGTAGAGGTTCCGCTGCGCGTCGCCGTGCCCCTGTGCCTGCACTTCCGCCCGCACGGCCTCGTCCGTCTCCACAACCGAGCCCGCCTGACACTTCTCGCAATTACACTCGTCGCCCATCGACAATCTCCTCGCCTTCGACATCTTTCGGCAGACGCACACTCTACAGAGATTTCGGCGGCGTTCCCAATTGATAATTTTAATCACGATATAAATCGTTCGAAGCCCTCCGGCGCAGGTGATAGGCGATAATCAAGGTCGTCGAATTGCTGTAGTCGGCCGCGCCCGCTTTGACGCGGTTGGCGCGCAGGTAGAGGTCGTTCACCCTGTGGCTCAAGGCGCCGGCCGCCCCGGCAGCCTTGGCCCAGAAGAGCGCGGCGCGGCGCGAGTCCTCTCTGTAACCCGCCCCGAGTTGTTTGAACAGCTCCCGCGCCTGCTCCGGCTCGACCTTGAACAGCTCCGAGAGCACGCCGAGCCCGTTGCGGTAGCCGGAGTAGCGCACGAACGGGTCGCGCGAGTTGACGCAGACGACGTAGGCGACGAAGTTCGCCTCCGACTCGCGCGCGACGCCGCGCTGGTGCGCCATCTCGTGCGCGATGGTGAAAGGCAGTTGGAAGTCCGGCACGTCCGCGTTGTAGTTCGGCTCCGCCGTGAAGGGGAAGTAGACGCCGCTGATGCCGAGCCTGGTCAAGACCTCGGACGAGTAGACCGGCTTCGGCGGAGCGAAGTCGCCCCGCGGGAGGAGGCCGAACTCCTCGGATGCTTCGTAAGACTCCTTCAGAAGTTTGACGATCTCCTCGCTCCCGGGGATGGGTCTGCCTTCGGCGTGAGCCTCCGCGTATGTCTGGTTGACGCTCTCGACCAGCGTCCGACCCAACGCCTCAAGCTCCTGGGGCTCTGCCTTCCTCTGCTCGTAGCCGAGCAGTTCGAAGAGCAAAGGCCGCTGGTAGTTTAGTCCGAAGGTAAATAAGAAGAGCCAAAGCAATCCCGCCGTGACCCAGAGCCCGTAGCGAAGCAAGGACAAGACCCGGCCCCGTCTCCCTTCCCTCCTCCGCGCCAACGACACGCAGAAGAGAACGGCGCCCGCGCCGGTTGCCAAAAGGAGAAGACTCGTCAGGA
>JAFAVK010000136.1 GCA_019242475.1 Acidobacteriota bacterium
GAATCGGGCGTTCCATGCACGTAATCGTATATTCAGAGTCCGTACGCGACGCGCCGAAGAGAGAATTCAACGTTCCATACACGTAATCGTATATTCAAAGTCCGTACGGAGCGCGCGCATCCGATACGTCGTAGATTTATCCGATACTTTGGACGACGAACCCCGTACGCGACGCGCCGAAGACGTATCGGAGCGTGCGGAGGACGTATCCGAGGCTTCGGATGTCATAATGACACGTGCGGGAGGCGTATTCGTGCAGTCGGAGGGCGTAGCGGGGCGTCCGTGGGCGTCCGCTGAGGTTTCGGGGGCGTCCGGGACGGTTTTTGGTGGGACAGAGCTTTTTTCAGCGGGACGCGTAAATTTTTGTTGCGCGGCGCGCGTTCGGGGATATAATTCGCGCCCTCAAGGCGGGAACGGCTTGCCCCGGCGGTAAACCTCTCAAACCTTCAACTCACGGAAGGAGCCTCGCTCTAAATTCCTTCCTTCACATACAGGAGAAACAGTATGAGCGCCAAACTGCGGAGACACTCCGAGCGCGGGGTGCGTGTGGACTTGTTTATGACCGCGAACGCCGAGGACTTCCCCGAAGGCAGCAAGGCCGCCACCGCGCACACGCGCCTCAAAGAAGAACTGGCAGGGCTCGACACGCTCAAAGAGGCGCGTGCGACCGGGGTGGGCAAGCGACAAGAGGGCACGGCGGGCCGCCGCGAGACGCGCAAGCGGCTGCGTGAACTGGTCAACGCCGTCTCCAACACCGCCCAGACCATCGCCCTCGACCGGCAGGACTTCAAGGGCATGTTCTCGCTCAAGGAGTTGGACGACAGCGACGACACGCTCATCGCCACCGCACGCGCCTTCGCCGAAAGGGCGGCGGCCTTCGTCGGCCTCTTCGTCGAGTACAACCTGAAGCAGACCCTCGTCACGGATTTGAGGTCTGACGCGGACTCCCTCGCCAGCTTCAAGGTGCTTCAAGAGGAGGGCATCGGGGAGCACTCCGGCTCGAACACCTCCGCCGACGAGGCCGTCCGGCGTCTCACCGAACAGGTCGAGCGCCTCGACACCTTCGTCCGCAACAAGTACCGCGGCGACCCCGCCAGGATCGCCGCCTGGGAACGCGCACGCCGCCTGGAGAAAGCCCCGCAACACCCGAAAGACGACGGCAACGCCCCGCCCACACCGCCGAACCAGTAACAGAACCGCGAGACAGGGAGACGGGGAGACGGGGGGACGGGGAGAAAGGAAGACGTTTGACGGCACGGCCTCTTCTCTCCCCGTCTCCCCGTCTCCCCGTCTCCCCGTCCGCTCTTCAAATCCGCAATCGGAGGGCACAGGCGAGGGCGTCGGTGTGTACGTGGGAGACGAGGCCGAACTCAAGGGCTTCGGCGGCGTTGAGGCGGCGGCCGGTGGTGAACAGCTCAAGCGCGCGGGCGGCGCCGACGAGACGCGGAAGACGCTGTGTGCCGCCCCAGCCGGTGATGACGCCGAGGCGCGCGCCGGGGTGCGCGAAGACCGCGCCGTGAGAGGCGACGCGGACGCGGCAGGCGAGCGCGAGGTCGAGCCCGCCGCCCATGCAGTAGCCGTTGACGGCGGCGACGGTCATCTGCCGCGCGTCCGAGATTCTTTGAAAGAGACGCTGCCCGCGCTCCGCGAAGGCGCGCGCGGATTCGGGGTTGAGAGTTTGCAGCTCGCGTATGTCCGCGCCGGAGGCGAAAACGTCTTCGACGCCGGTGAAGACGAGCGCGTCGATGTCGTCGCGGATGGAGAGGGAGGAGAAGGCTGCGTCCAGCCTGGAGAGCGTGGCGACCGAGAGGGAGTTGCGCTGCGCCGGGCGTGCGATGCGCAGGACGGCGAGCGCCCCGCGCTCTTCGACGACGACCGGCGGCGTCTGCCCGACGCTCATGCGCGCTGGCCGACGTTCTCGCGGAGGAACTTGACGATCTCTTCCGTGGAAGTGCCGGGGAGGAAGACCGCCGAGACGCCCTGCTCCTTCAGCCGCGGGATGTCCTCCTGCGGGATGATGCCGCCGACGATGACGAGGCAGTCGTCCATCCCGCGCTCGTGCAGAAGCTCCACGATGCGCGGGCAGAGCGTGTTGTGCGCGCCCGACAGGATCGAGACGCCGACCGCGTCCACGTCCTCCTGCAACGCCGCCGCGGCGATCATCTCCGGCGTCTGCCGCAGCCCCGTGTAGATAACTTCCATCCCCGCGTCGCGCAGCGCGCGCGCAATCACCTTCGCCCCGCGGTCGTGGCCGTCGAGCCCGGGTTTCGCTACGAGGACGCGGATTTTTCTTTCACTCATGTCGTTAAAAAGCCGGCTCCTCGTAAAGCCCGTACACGTCGCGCAGCGCGTCGCAGATTTCGCCGAGCGTGGCGTAGGCGCGGACGGCCTCGATGGTCGCGGGCATGGTGTTGTCGCCCGCAACCGCGGCCTTCTTGAGTTTTTCGAGCGCGCCCGCGACGGCGCCCGAGTCGCGCTGAGATTTCGCGCGTTGCAGGCGTTCGACCTGGCGGTCGCGCACCCCCTCGTTGATGACGAGGATGGGCACTTCCGTCTGCTCGCCTTCCATCGAGTACTTGTTGACGCCGACGATGGTCTGGTCGCCGCGCTCGACGGCCTTCTGGTACTGGTAGGCGGACTCCTGTATCTCGCGCTGCGGGAAGCCCTTCTCGATGGCCTCGACCATGCCGCCGAGCGAATCAATCTTTTCGAAGTAGTCGAGCGCGCCGTCCTCCATCTTCTTCGTCAAAGATTCGATGAAGTAGGAGCCGCCCAGAGGGTCTACGGTGTTGGCGACGCCCGTCTCCTCCGCGATGATCTGCTGCGTGCGCAGAGCGATGAGCGCCGCGCGGTCGGTCGGCAGCGCGAGCGCCTCGTCATACGCGTCCGTGTGCAGACTCTGCGTGCCGCCGAGCACGCCCGCGAGCGCCTGGATGGCGACGCGCACGATGTTGTTCAAAGGCTGCTGCACGGTGAGCGAGACGCCCGCCGTCTGCGTGTGGAAGCGGAGCTGCAACGTGCGCTCGCTCTTCGCGCCGAAGCGCTCGCGCATCACGCGCGACCAGATGCGTCGTGCCGCGCGGTACTTGGCGATCTCCTCGAAGAAGTCGTTGTGCGCGTTGAAGAAGAAGGAGATGCGCGGCACGAACTCGTCCACGTCGAGCCCCGCCTCCACGCCCCACTGCACGTACTCGACGCCGTCGCGCAAGGTGAAGGCCAGCTCCTGCAAGGCCGTCGCGCCCGCCTCGCGGATGTGGTAGCCGCTCACAGAGATCGGGTTGTACTTCGGGACGTGGCGCGTGCAGAACTCGAACGTGTCCACGACGAGCTTCATCGCCGGGCGGATCGGGTAAATCCACTCCTTCTGCGCGATGTACTCCTTCAGGATGTCGTTCTGGAGCGTGCCCGAAATCTTCTTGAAGTCGGCGCCCTGCTTCTCCGCGACGACCAGGTACATCGCCAAAAGCACCGACGCGGGCGCGTTGATCGTCTGCGAGACCGTCACCTCTTCGAGCGGGATGCCGTCGAAGAGCACCTCCATGTCCGCCAGCGAAGAGACGGCGACGCCGCACTTACCGACCTCGCCCTCGGAGAGCGTCGAGTCCGCGTCGTAGCCCATCAGCGTCGGCAGGTCGTACGCGACGGAGAGGCCCGTCTGCCCGTGTTCGAGGAGGTATTTGAAGCGCGCGTTCGTCTCCTCGGGCGTGCCGAAGCCCGCGAACTGGCGCATCGTCCAGAGCTTGCCGCGGTAGCCGGTCGGGTGTATGCCGCGCGTGTACGGGAACTCGCCGGGGAAGGAGGTGTCGCGCTCGAAGTCCACGCCCTCCACGTCCGCGGGCGTGTAGAGGCGCTCGACCTCGTCGAGCGAGACCGTCTCGAAATGCTTCTTCCTCTCCGGGCGTTTCTTGAGCACGGGCTCCAAAGTCTCGCGCTCCCAGCGCTCGACCGAAGCCTCCGCGGGCGAGTTCAACTCTTTCGTCTCGGGCATATCTTGCTTTCGCTCCGTTAGTGCCGCGAACAAATTATTTTTATGAGCCGATAAGAGTTCGATATTAGTTGACCCGCTCAAACAGTGTCAACCAACTCCCGGGCGGCCCTTTGCGGCCAAAAAAGGCGGCGCGGCCGTCGCCTCTTAAGCGTTGCGGCCGCGCCGTGCAGGCAGGGAACCTACGGCGGTGAACGAGCGGGTCAAGACTCAGGCGGGCGTCAGGAAAACAGGATGGCGAGCACCCGCTGCCTAAAGAACAGGATATTAGTCAAGCGGAACCACGACCTCGTTGGCCCGAACCATGTTCAGACGCGCACGCGCGGCCGCCTCCTGCACGCGCGGGTCTTTGCGCAGGCGCTCCACGTTGCGCCGAAGCGTCTCGTTATTCTCACGAATCCCCTGGACTTCCGTCTCCATCTGCGCGTAACGCTGCTCGGCCGCGCCGCGTGCGGCGTGCGTGCGCATCGTCACCGTCACGCAGACGGCGAACGTCGCCAGCATGATCATGCTGAAAACGACCCAGGAGGGAATAGAAAACTCACGGCGCCGTGCGTCGGCGCGCGTGCCGACGGCGCCGACAAAGGTCTCGGCCGCAGGGGAGGGAAGCGTAGAGATGCGCGCCACCGGGCGCTGCGCGTCGAGTCGGGAGTCAATCCAGAAAGGGTTTGCGGCCATGAGTTTACGTGCTCCTCCGGGTTCTGTCATCGGGTCAAAGACGCGCTAAACCGTCTATTTCAAACGGCGTCGAGACCGTCGGGACAAGGTGTTCTAAAATTAGAGCGGCTAGAAGGTCTCTAACCTGAAAATTCGAAACAGCGCAGAGGGGTTATTTGCGGCTACTTCTACCTGGCGTCCTTGGTTTCGGCGTCAAGGTTGTGGGAATTTAGCACTTGCTTAAGAGGCTGTAAAGACATACGTTTTCAACGGTTTGTGCGGCTAAGTTGAACATTTACTTGAACTAAGGGCGATGTGGCCCCAGTTTTGGCGAACACGGGGCGAACGGAAATCCGCCATTTGGGCAGCCCCTTCGGATAATCTTTCGTGGCAGTAAGATAGAACTATCAGTTCAACGTCACGGGTGTGGAAAAGAGGACTCTGATGGTGTGAGCGCAATTTCGTGAAGCATCGGCTGCAATGTTTTAACAATAATTAAAGAAGTTGACACGGCGCGTTTCAGTTCTTAGACTGGCAAAGGCTTCGGCCGAAATTCTCTCGCCGTCGTCCGGACAAAATGTGACGTGATTCTCCCCGAATCGCTATTTCTTGCCCGTTTTTCCTCAAAAAGAGAGTTTCTGAGGGGCTCGAAACCCGCATTTTTTTATCTCGACAAGGGGTTTTATGTCAGGCTTGTCTCCGGAGTCACAGAACGAGACGGGGATGAACGAAGCGCCGAAAGGTTTCCAACTGCCTCTGGCGGCGATGGTTCGGTCGCTCTGCCGTGCGGCCGACACCGGCTCGGACGCGCTCTACGACGTGATGCTGAAGGTGGCGTTGATGGTGGACGCCGCCGCGCACACGTACGGGATGGCGACCTTTTCGCAGAAGTTGGGCGAGATGGCGCGCCTGAAGTGGGTCGAGGGGCTCGACCCGGAGGAGACGGCCGACGCGGAGGCGACCGTCGAGGCAGTTCTGAGCGGCGCGGAGGAAGGGCAGGAGCCGAAGGCCGGCGACCGAAAAATCTGCCTCGCGCTCTCGGCCACGACGCAGCAGCGCGAGGGCGCGGCCATCTACGGGCGTTTCGTGCGGCCTTTGACCGAAGGGCAGGCGTCGGAACTGAGGATTCTGTCGGACGTGGCGCGTCTGGCGCACACGCACGCGCGGCTGCGCGAGGAGCTTTATAAGCCCGTGAAGGCTTTCAAGCCGGCGGAGGTGGCCGCGGCCTCTTTGCCGGGCATGGTCTTCGTGAGCCGCGCGATGAACGCGCTGGCGAATTCGGTCGAACGCATCAAGGACTCGGAATCGACCGTGCTCATCACGGGCGAGTCCGGGACGGGCAAGGAGCTTGTCGCGCGCGCCGTCCACCGCCTGAGCCGGCGCTCGCAGGCGCCCTTCATCCCCTTCAACTGTACGGCCGCGCCCTCCGACCTCATCGAGAGCCTCCTCTTCGGCCACCGCAAAGGCGCGTTCACGGGCGCGCACGCCGACCACGACGGCCTCATACGCGCGGCCGAGGGCGGCACGCTCTTCCTCGACGAGATCGGCGACCTGCCGCTCGCCTTGCAGCCGAAGCTGCTGCGCTTCTTGCAGGAGGGCGAAGTCCACACGCTCGGCGAGCGCGCGCCGCGGAAGGTGAACGTGCGCGTGCTGGCGGCGACGCATAAAGATTTATACAGGGCGGTGCAGGAGGGGACGTTCCGCGAAGACCTCTACTACCGCGTCGCGGCGCTGGCGGTGCACGTGCCGCCGCTGCGCGAGCGCCCCGAGGACATCGGCGCTCTCATCTCGCACTTCCTGTCGCACTACGCGCGCAGGAACGAGCGGGCGGTGGCCGGCATCACGGCCGACGCCATCGGCGTGCTTCAGAGCTACGCCTGGCCGGGCAACGTACGCGAGCTGGCGGCGGAGATCGAGCGCTTAGTGCTCTACACGGACGAGGGCTGCTACATCACGACGGAGAACATCAGCGCGCGCGTGCTGCCGTCGGAGGAGCGGGCGGAGTCGTGCCCGGCGACAGGGCAGGTGCCGGCGCATCTGGAGAACATGCTCGAAGACTACGAGCGCCGCGTCATCACGGAGACGCTCCGGCGGAACGACTACAACGTGGCGCGCGCGGCGCAGGCGCTCGGGCTCGGCTCGCGCCAGACGCTTTATAAGAAACTGAAGCGGCTGACGATCAACGTCGGCGACTTCCTACAGGACGAGCAGCAGCACGGCCTGCAACTGCGCGCCGACAGGATTTAAGGCCCGGCGCGTTTCCCACAAGACGATTCACCCTTCACTCACGCCTCTTCTTCAAAACAGGCTCACGGACGACCTCCCGATGCTCATCACTTACGTCCTGCTCTTCGCGGCGACGATGTTCATACACGAGCTGGGCCACCTCCTGGCGGCGCGGCTGTGCGGCGTGCGCGCGCCCGAGTTGGGGCTCGGGTGGGGGCCGAAGCTGTTCGAGGTGGGCGTGCGCGGCGTCCGCTTCAAGATGCACCTCCTGCCCGTCGGCGCGTACGTGCGCCTCGACATGAAGGGGTTGCAGACGAGGCCGCTCGTGCAGCAGGTCTTCGTGCTGCTCGCGGGCGTGCTGGTCAACATCGCGGCGGCGCTCGCGACGCAGGGGTCGTGGTTCAGCCTGATGAACTACCTGCTGGCCGCGACGAACCTTCTGCCGCTCTACCAGCAGGACGGCTGGAAGTGCGGGATGGTCATGCTCCGCGCGCTGCTCGCGCGCCGCAGCTCGCTCGTTGAGTGGACGTTCACCGTCGCCGGCGGCGTCGTCAGCTTCACCGCGCTCGCCTCACTCGCCTTCAAATACTTCTAACCAATTCAAGCAATCAAAACGTCTGTCGCCTCCGGTAACCGAAAGGTTTCGGGGGCGTGCGTCTTTTGTAAACCGCGGGCGACAAGTCTCTAACTTGATGAAAGTGGTTCGGTTCGAGCGTCCGGCGGCGGCGGGGGCGCGTTCGAACGCGAGTTCGTCTGTCGCCCGCGGTTGACAGGAGGTCGTTGCCGACGGGGGGCGCGCGGCGTTTTCGCAAGGCTTTCAAGCTCCGGAGGCTCTGGCACGGGCGTTGAAAGGGAACGTGCGTCGGAAGCTGAAGCGGCTGCGAGGTTGGTGGCACTGCCTGGCGGTCGTGACGCTCGGAGGAAAGGTTGATGAAGACAGTCCTGACAAAGTCGCTGGTGGTCGTCGTGGGGGGCGCGCTGGTCGTGCCGTTCGCAGCCGCGGCCGTGCTCGTGGGGGCGCGGGCCGTCGCGGGGGCGGGCGGGACGAAGCAGCTCCTCCTCATGGCGGCGCTGGCCCTGGTCTGGACGCTCTTCGGCGGCGTGAAGGGCTTCGCGCAGCAAGGCGAAGACGAACGTGAGGCGCATGAGCTGTTCGTCGAGCCGCGCCGGCGCGAAGCCCGCCGCCAAACTTTCCTGCACACGCGCGGCCTCTGAACCGCGCAACAGTCGTCCGGCGGCCGCCTCGCGCGTCTGGCACGGGCCTGAAACCCTCGACTCAGTAAACCCAAACTCTAACTCTAAAGGAGCAAAAGCAGATGTTGAAGAAGTTCTTCCGCGACGAGACCGGTCTGGAACTTTCCGAGTACGCAGTCGCCGCGGCGCTCATCGCGCTCGCCACCGTCACGGCCTTCACCGGCCTCGGCACGTCCATCGGCAAGGCCATCACGAACCTGACGGGCAAGATCCCGCAGAATCCGTAATCGCGCTTCCGCAAGGGGGCGGCGCCGGACGTTGAACTCGCCCGCGCCGCCCCGCCACCAACGCCGAACATACATACGAGGTGCAAGAGATGTTTAAGAGATTCATGAGAGACGAGACGGGGCTGGAGCTTTCGGAGTACGCCGTCGCCGCGGCGCTGATCGCGCTCGCCACCGTCACGGCCTTCAGCGGCCTCGGCACGTCCATCGGCAAGGCGATCACGAGCCTGTCCGGCAAGATCCCGTCGAACGCGCCGTAACGACCGAGGTTCGAGTGGCGCGGGCGAGTCCAACCTCCCGCGCCGCCCCGTCCCTAACGCCGAACATACATACGAGGTGCAGAGAGATGTTTAAGAGATTCATGAGAGACGAGACCGGTCTGGAACTCTCCGAGTACGCCGTCGCCGCCGCGCTCATCGCGCTCGCCACGGTCGCGGCCTTCAGCGGCCTGGGCACGTCCATCGGCAAGGCCATCGATAGCCTGTCGGGCAAGATTCCCTCGAACGCGCCGTAACGGCCACGGTTCGAGCGGCCCGGGGCGCGCCCGCCGCCACAGAGCGACGACGGGCGCCCCCGAGCCGCCCCACAGCTTCAAACGGCGCGAGCCGAACTTATTTAAACCCCGCACTCATTCCTTCTTAATAAAAGCTCAAGCGTCATGTTCGACACGACGACCATCGCCGCCCTTTCGCTGTTGCTGCCGCTGACGGCCGTCATCACCTATTTCGACGTGCGTTACCGCCGCATCCCGAACCTCTTCGTGCTCGCGACGCTCGTCAGCGGGCTCATCATCAACCTGGTCACCGGCGGCGTCAGCGGCCTCGCGGCGAGCGCGGGCGGGTGCCTGCTGGCCTTCGTGCTGATGTTCGTCCTCCACCTCTTCGGCGCGATGGGCGCGGGGGACGTGAAGCTCTTCGCGGCGGTGGGCGCGGTCTTCGGGACGCAGCTCGTCGTCCCGGTCTTCCTCGTCGTCCTGCTGACGGGGGGCGTGCTCGCCGTCTACACCATCGTGCGCAACGGGACGCTGCTGATGACCCTGACGCGCGTGCTGCAAATCTTCGTCGGCTTCCTGCCGGGCTGGCAGATGCCGCGCTTCGAGGTGCCGGCCGACAGGCGCCACACGCTGCCCTACGGCGTGGCTATCACGCTCGGCAGCCTCATCTCGCTCTTCGTCTTCCGCGCCTGAAGGGGCGGCAGTTAAGAAACTCGACTGGAGAATACTGGACATGCGGAACAAACGTCTCCTCTTCGTGCTGGGCAGCGCCGCGGTCTTCGGGCTGCTGGCCGCCGTCTCCGTGAGCCGCTACCTGTCGGACGCGCAGGCCAGCGCGCGCAACATGAACAACGTGGTGGTCGCCAAGGTGGACATCCCCTTAGGCACCAAGATCGAGGCCGAGCAGCTCTCGATGGTGCAGTTCCCCGCGGACGCCGTCCCCGAGGGGGCCTTCGACAAGCCGGAGAAGCTGGTCGGCCGCGTGACGGTCGTCGGCGTCGCCGCCCGCGAGACGGTCACCGACTTCAAGCTCGCGCCCGAGGGCTCGAAGGGCGGCATCTCGGCGGTCATCCCGGCCGGCTACCGCGCGATGACGGTCAAGGTGGACGACGTGATCGGCGTGGCGGGCTTCCTCCAGCCGGGGACGATGGTGGACGTGCTGACGGTCATCGACCCGCCCGGCAACAACATGAGCGGCAACCCCATCTCGAAGATCGTCCTCCAGAACGTCAAGGTGCTCGCCTCGGGCCAGAACCTCGACAAGCCGAAGGACGAGCGCGAGGCCGACGCCGTCAAGGCCGTCACGCTCCAGGTCACGCCCGACCAGGCCGAGAAGCTGGCGCTCGCCTCGACCGAGGGCAAGCTCCGCCTGATGCTGCGCAACATGATCGACCAGGACGACGAGCAGACGCAGGGCGCCGACAAGAAGAGCCTGCTCACGGGCGAGCACGCCGTCCCGGCGCCCGAGCCCGGCGCGCTCAAGAGCGAGCAGAAGGCGACGCCCGCGCCCGCTCCCGTCCGCCGCGCGCCGCGCCCGCAGCGCGTCGCGCAGGCCGCGCCCGCGGCCGAAGCCCCCAAGCCTCAGCCCACGCCGCCGCCGCGCCCGAACGTCGAGATGATCCAGGGCACGAAGAAGAGCACCGTCGAATTCCCGTAACGATGAATGATGAGTGATGAATGATGAATTAAGGGCCGCTCGTCTTTATTCATCATTCGTCATTCAGCACTCATCACTTCATCCAAAGGAGTCAAAACCGTCATGCAGAAACGTTCCCTGGTCGCGAAAATCTTTGTGCTCGTCGGCGTGCTCTCGGTGGGCGCGGCGGCGGGCAGGGCGCAGGGCCAGCCGCAGCAGAACTTCGTCGCGGCCTCGTTCGAGAAGTCCGCCAGCGAGCCCGTCCAGATCAACGTGCTCGTCGGCCAGTCGCGCGTCATCAACTTCGACAAGCCCATCGGGCGTTTCTCGGTCTCGAACCCCGAGGTGGCCGAGGCCGTGCTCGTCTCGCCCGACCAGGCGGTCGTCAACGGCAAGGCGTTCGGGCAGGTCAACTTCATCGCGTGGGAGAAGGAGGGCGGCCGCTTCGTCATCTTCGACGTGTTCGTCCGCTCGAACCTCTCGCTCATCGACTCGCAGATCAAGGCGCTCTTCCCCGACGACGACGTGCGCCTGAGCCAGGCCAACGGCTCGGTGGTGCTGTCGGGCAATGTCAAGAAGGGCGCGACCGTCGCGCAGGTCGAGGCGGTGGTCAAGGCCGCCGGCTTCAACGTCGTCAACATGCTTCAGTCGCCGACGACGAACGCGGCGCAGGTGCAGTTGCAGGTGCGGGTGGCCGAGGTCAGCCGCAGCCGCCTGCGCGAGCTGGGCGCGACCTACGCCTACCAGTCCGGCCCCGGCGTCGGCGGCGTCGTCGGCTCGGGCGGCGGCCCCTGGACGATGAACAAGGTTGACGCCGGCAGCATCTTCGGCTCGACCATCGGCAGCGCCCTGAACCTCTTCGTGATGGGCGGCAACAGCTACAACTTCATCCACGCCCTGAAGACGCAGGGCGCGATCCGCTCCCTAGCCGAGCCGAACCTGATCGCGATGGACGGGCAGCAGGCGAGCTTCCTCGCCGGCGGCGAGTACCCCGTGCCCGTCGTGCAGAACACGGGCGACAAGGCGTTCGTCACCATCGTCTTCAAGGAGTACGGCGTCCGCCTCAACTTCAAGCCGACCATCATCGACGAGGATCACATCCGGCTGGAGCTGGAGCCCGAGGTCTCCTCCATCGACTTCGCCAACGGCGTGAAGTTCGACGGCTTCCTCGTCCCCGCGCTCAAGACGCGGCGCGCCAAGACGGGCGTCGAGTTGCGCGACGGCCAGTCGTTCGCGCTCGCCGGCCTGCTCGACAACAGCGAGACGCGCTCGCTCTCGAAGATGCCCATCGTCGGCGACATCCCCATCCTCGGCACGCTCTTCAACTCGAAGTCGTTCCAGAAGAGCGAGACCGAGCTGATGTTCATCGTCACGGCGCAGCTCGTCAAGCCGGTCAACCCCGACGACCTCCCGCAGATGCGCGGCGTGGACGGACTGAAGAACGGCTCGCCGCTCGGCGTCGAGCCCAAGGGCGAGGGCATCACCGGCGACCACGGCTTCTCGACCGGTGACAAGAGCAGCGCCGCGCCGGCCCAGCCCGAGGCGCAGCCGAAGAAGAAGGCCGACGACGCCGCCAAGGCGACCGTCGAGGTCTCCAAGAAGCAGCAGTAAGGCCGGTGGCTTTGCTCCGTAGGAGCGAGATGTTTATAGCTTGGTGATTCCTTCTCACCCCAAGCTCCGCAGGAGCGAAATGCAAACGTGCCGCTCCTGCGGAGCTTGGATGTGAGAGAGAAAATCGATAGCTATTGTGACCTGCCTGATCGAATACGCGGAGGGAAGGGCGATGACGCGTCTGAGGTCTAAAGTCGAAGGGAACGGGCAGCGCGGCTCCGTCCTCGCCGTGAGCGCGCTCGGGATGCTGGCCCTCATCCTCGCGGCGGGCCTCGCCGTGGACGTGAGCCACCTCTACGTCGTCAAGGCCGAGTTGCAGAACGCGGCCGACGCCTCGGCCCTCGCCGGGGCCTCCGCGCTCGACTCCTCGGCCGCGGGCATCACCAAGGCGGCCGACCGCGCCGTCGAGGTGATGAACAACTACGAGTTCAACCAGACGGGCGTCACCATCACGCGCGACAAGGTGACGTTCGCCGCCAACTTCGGCGGCCCTTACGTGGACGAGGCGTCGGCGCGCGCCGCGGCCGCCAACATCCGCTTCGTGAGCGTCGAGGTGCCGCCCAAGGCGGTCGGCATCGTCTTCGCGGCGAGCGCCGTCGGCAAGAACTCGGTCGATCTCTCGGCGCTGGCCGTCGCCGGGATGAGCGTCCCGCCCAACGTCTTCTGCGAGTGGATACCGCTCTCGGTCATCGACGACGACGCCAACCCGATGCAGCCCGGCTCGACCTACACCATCCGCGCCGGCCCGGGCAACAAGGTCTCGCCCGGCAACTACCAGATTCTCGCGCCCAACGGCAAGGGCGGCAGCGCCACGCGCGAAGACCTCGCGCATGGCGTCAACGAGTGCGCCGAGCCGGGGACGGCCTACACCGTGGAGACCAAGCCCGGCGTCACCGCCGGCCCCGTCCGTCAGGGACTCAACACGCGCTTCGACGATTACCAGGCACAACTCGACCCCGCCACTGCGCCGCCCGACGTGAACGTGAAGGAGGGCATCACTTGGGCGCAGTACCGCAACGCGACCCCGGGCTCGGCCGACTGGCAGTCGCCCAGTCACCCGGGCGTCCCGATGCGCCGCGTGGTGCTCATCCCGATGGTCAAGCTCAGCGAGTTCGGCAACGGGCGCGACACCGTCACCTTCTACAAGTTCGCCGCCTTCTTCCTCCAGTCGAAGGTGCAGGGCGGCTCGGGCGGCGACGTGCAGGCCGAGTACATCGGCGAGCGTTTGATGTTCGGCAAGAACGGCTACAAGCCGGGCGGCGGCCCCGTCAACCCGCAGCTCGCGCAGCCCGTGCTCTACCGCTGAAGAGGAGGTGAGGGAAGTGTTCGCCAGACCCTTCGACCCCGCGCGCCGCGCCCGGCGCTTCGCACGCTCCGAGCGCGGGACGCAGCTCGTCGAGCTTGCCATCGTGCTCCCCGTCGTGCTGATGCTGCTCGGCGCGTCGGCCGAGTTCGGCCGCTTCTTCTACACCTACCAGACGCTCGCGAAGGCGACGCGCACCGGCGCGCGCTACCTGATGACCGAGTCGGCCGCCGGCACCTCGGACGCGCAGGCCAAAAGCCTCGTCGTCTACGGCAACGCATCGGGGACGGGGACGCCCGTCGTCTCGGGCCTCACGGACGCGAACGTCCAGGTGGTGCGCACGGGCGGCTCGAACGCCTTCCCCGAGCGCGTCACCGTCCGCATCGAGGGCTTCACCTACCAGCCTCTCTTCGACCTCGGCAAGCTGGTCGGCAAGCCCTCGCTCTCGCTCCGCGTGCCGGTGAGCCCGAGCACGACGATGCGCTACTTCTCTTCCATCCCGAGCTGAGGTGTAAGGCCGTGTACAGACGCGCGAAAGGGAGCAGGAGGTCGGAGCGCGGCGCCGCGCTGGTGGAGTTCACCATCGGGGCGGTCGCCTTCCTGACTGTCGTCTTCGGCGCGCTGGAAGTGGCGCGGCTGCTCTGGACGCACAACGCGCTCTCGGACGCCACGCGCCGCGGCGCGCGCTACGCCGTCACGCACACCGCCGCGACCGTGGCCGAGGTGAAGAACATGGCCGTCTACGGCAACGCCGCGGGGACGGGCTCGCCGGTGGTCGTCGGCCTGACGCCCGATAAGGTTGACGTGCAGTACAAGGTCTCCACGGTGACGAACATCTTCAGCTACCCCGGGGGCACCGTGACCGTGAGCATCACGGGCTTCCAGGTCAAGCTCCTCATCCCCATCGTCGGCCAGACCATCACGATGCCCGACTACCACACGACGCTCACGGCCGAGAGCGCCGGCCAGGTTCCGCCCGACGTTGGCCCGACGCCGACGCCCACGGCGACGCCCACGCCAGCCCCAACCGTGACGCCGACCCCCGCGCCGACCGCGACGCCCACGCCCACGGCGACTCCGACTCCGACTCCGACTCCGACGGCGACCCCGACCCCGACCCCGACGGCCACGCCGACGCCGACCGCGACGCCGACGCCGACACCCACTCCGACGCCCGCGCCCGCGTGCAAGAAGGGCGACAACGTCTCGACGGGCTGCGTCTGCAACCCGCCCTTGAAGGTGAACGGCGCGGGCAAGTGTCAGTGAGCATGAAAGTCAGCGGCCGAGAGAAGACCGAAGAATAAGGACGAGCGATGAGCCAACAACTGACCTTCGTCATATTGAGCGCCGGGATGGAGTCGTTCCGCGAGCTGCGCGCCGCGCTCGCCACGCAGGAGGGCGCGCGCGTGCTCGTCGGCGGCGACGACGCCGAGCAGGTCTACCCCGAGATCGAGCGGCTCGCGCCCAACGCGGTCGTCATCGCGCTCGGCGCCGAGCCCGAAGCCTCTTTGCGCTTCGTCGAGCGCCTCGCGCGCGAGTTCCCGCGCACGGCCGTCATCTGCGCCGCGCGCGACTCCTCGCCCGACACCATTCTGCGCTCGATCCGCGCCGGCGCGCGCGAGTTCCTGCGCCTGCCCGTCCGGCCCGAGGAGTTCGCCACCGTCTACCAGCGCACCGCAGAGTTCTGCGCCGTCCAGCCCGAGACGCCGAAGAAGCGCGGCCGCGTCATCTCGGTCTTCTCCTCGAAGGGCGGGACGGGGACGACGTTTGTGGCGACGAACGTCGCCGCGGCCATCTCGCAGCCGACGGTGCTGCTCGACCTGAACTTGCAGGCCGGCGACCTCGGCCTCTTCCTCGGCGTCGAGCCGAAGTTCTCCATCGCCGACCTCGTCGAGAACCGCGAGCGCGTGGACGACACGCTGCTCCGCAGCTACCTCACGCCGCACACGTCGAACCTCAGCTTGCTCGCCGCGCCGCGCGAGGCCGACTCGGCCGACGACATCGAGGCCGAGCACGTCTTCCAGGTGTTGGAGATTCTGCGCGAGCGCTTCGAGTACGTCGTCGTTGACCCGCAGCACACGTTCGACTCCATCACGCTCGCGGCGCTCGACCAGTCGGACGAGATTCTGCTCGTCCTGACGCTCGACATCCCGGCCATCCGGAGCACGCAGCGCGCGCTGCAAATCTTCGACCGCCTCGGCTACCCGCGCCACAAGCTGCACGTCGTCGTCAACCGCTTCAGCAAGCAGATCGACCTCGACCTCCGCCAGGTCGAGCGGTTCCTCGGCGAGCGCGTCGCCGGCTACGTGCAGAGCGACTACCGGACGGCCGTCAACTCGATCAACCTCGGCCAGCCGCTCGTCACCTCCGAGCCGCAGTCGAAGATCGCCACCGAGCTGCGCCAGATCGCCGCGCGCTTCTGCGGCGGCGTCCAGCCCGCGCCCGCCGAACCGCGCCGCCGCGGCCTCGGCTCCTTCTTCAAGAAGGAGAAGGCGGTCAACAGTCAGCTTTCAGCCGCCAGCTAAACCAACAGCTAACAGCCAACAGCCATCAGCCAACAGCTAAACACCATGTCACTTCGCGAAAGACTCATCAGGGAGCCGAATGCGCCGGCGGCGCTCTTCGGGCGCGGCGGCGACGAGGCCGCGGGGCCGGGCGGCGGCAACGTCTACCAGGAGATGAAGGCGCGTTTGCACCGCGCCATCATCAACCGCATGGATTTGACCAAGCTCGGGCAGCTCGACGCCGAGCAGCTCCACGCCGAGGTCTCAAGGCTGGTCGAGGACATGATCGCCGCCGAGAACGCCCCGCTCTCGGTCACCGAGCGCGAGCGCCTCATCGGCGAGGTGCGCCACGAGCTGTTCGGCCTCGGCCCGCTGGAGCCTTTGCTCTCCGACCCGCAGGTCTCGGACATCCTCGTCAACTCGCCGAAGAAGGTCTACATCGAGCGCCACGGTAAGCTCGAACTCACGAGCGTCGAGTTCAAGGACGACGAGCACCTGATGCGCGTCATCGAGCGCATCGTCTCGACGGTCGGCCGCCGCATCGACGAGTCGTCGCCGATGGTTGACGCGCGCCTCTCGGACGGCTCGCGCGTCAACGCCATCATCCCGCCGCTCTCCCTGGACGGCCCCGTCCTCTCCATCCGCCGCTTCGGCGCGGAGCCCCTGCGGATGTCGTCGCTCATCGACAAGAACGCGCTCACCAAAGAGATGGCCGAGATGTTCGAGATGTGCGTCAAGGCGCGCCTCAACGTCCTCATCTCCGGCGGCACCGGCGCGGGCAAGACGACGCTCCTCAACGCGCTCTCCTCCTACATCCCCGACGACCAGCGCATCGTGACCATCGAGGACTCGGCCGAGTTGCAGTTGCAGCAGCCGCACGTCGTCCGCCTCGAGACGCGCCCGCCCAACATCGAGGGCAAGGGCGAAGTCGCGCAGCGCGACCTCGTTAAGAACGCGCTGCGCATGCGCCCCGACCGCATCGTCATCGGCGAGGTGCGCGGCGGCGAGGCCATCGACATGCTGCAAGCCATGAACACCGGCCACGACGGGAGTCTGACGACCATCCACGCCAACACGCCGCGCGACGCGCTGGCGCGCCTGGAGACGATGATCCAGATGACCGGCATGCGCCTCTCAGACCGCGCCATGCGCCAGCAGGTCGCCTCCGCGCTCGACCTCGTCATCCAGGCCGCGCGCCTCTCCGACGGCACGCGCCGCATCACCTCCATCTCCGAGATCACCGGCATGGAGGGCGAGACGATCACGATGCAGGAGATTTTCCACTTCGAGCGCAAGGGCGTGGACAAGGACGGCCGCGTCGTCGGCCGCTACCGCCCGACCGGCGTCCGCCCGCGCTTCGCCGAGCGGCTCAAGCAGTACGGCATGCAACTGCCGCGTGTCTTCTTCGAAGAGGTGTAGGGAACAAACATGATCCCCTTTCTGGTCTTCATCACCTGCATGTTCGCCGTCTTCGGCGCGTACCTCCTGGCGACGCGCGGGACGGAGGAGAAGCGGAAGCGCTTGCAGCAGCGGCTGTCGGAGGCGCTGCTCTACTCGAAGCGCTCGGGCGACGAGGAGGTGCAGCTCGCGCGCCAGGAGCTGATGAGCGAGATTCCCGCCCTCAGCCGCGCGCTGATGCGCGTGAAGGTGGCGACCTCGCTGCGCAAGATGCTCGACCAGGCCGACCTGCACATCACGGTCTCGCGCCTGCTGATGCTGGCGCTGATGGCGGGCCTCCTGGCGGCGCTCGCCGTCTCGATGCTGACCATCTCGAAGCTCCTGATGGTCGTCGGCGGCGCGGTCGCGGCCGCCGTGCCCTTCCTCCACATCATGTACAAGAGGAAGAAGCGGCTCAACGCCTTCCTCGAACATTTGCCCGACGCCCTGGAGCTGATGGCGCGCGCGCTCCAGGCCGGCCACGCCTTCGCCGAGTCGCTCCACATGGTCTCGACCGAGATGCCCGAGCCCATCGCCACCGAGTTCCGCAAGACCTACGAGGAGCAGAACCTCGGGCTCTCGCTCAAGCTCGCGCTCGAAAACCTTTCGGAGCGCGTGCCGCTCTTAGACCTGCGCTTCTGCATCACGGCCATCATGATCCAGCGCGAGACGGGCGGGAACCTCGCGGAGATTCTCGAAAAGGTCTCGCACACCATCCGCGAGCGCTTCCGCATCCTCGAAGACCTGAACACCCTGACGACCAGCTCGCGCATGTCGGCGTGGATTCTCTGCGCCCTGCCCCTCTTCGTCGCGCTGGCCGTCACCTTCATGAACCCCGACTACATGTCCGTCCTCTGGAAAGACCCGCGCGGTCACAACCTGCTCTACGCCGCCGGCTTCATGCAGCTCACGGGCATGCTGATTATTCGGAAGATTCTGAAGATAAAGATTTGAACGTAAACCGTAAACCGTGAACCGTGACCAGTAAGAACGCGGTTCACCTGTCACGGTTTACGGTTCACGGTTCACGCTCCTGTCACGGTTTACGGTTCACGGTTTACGACTATGTTACTCATCACCATCTCAATCTTCGTCTGCGTCACGCTCGGCGTGATGGGGCTCTACTGGCTGATGTTCCGGCCGACGAGCGCGGCGACCGAGCGCCTGAAGAGTATGGGCGGGGCCGGCGGCGTGTCGGGCGGCGGCAGCGTCTCGGTCGAGGCCGAGGCGTCGGCTGCGGGCGCGCTGGCCGAGCGCATGGCGTCGCCTTTGCAAAGGCTCGCGCCGCCGTCGGCGGCCGAGGCGCGCAAGGTGCAGAAGGAGCTGATGCACGCCGGCTTCCGCTCGGAGAGCGCGCCGGTCATCTACCGCGGCACACAGCTCCTCTCGCTCGTCTTCTTCCCGGCGGCCGTCGCCTTCGGCTGCGCCGTCCTGGGAAGGCCGCTGAGCAGCGCGCTCGTCTGGATCATCGCGTCCGTCGCCGTCGGCGGCTACCTGCCGCGCTTCGTCCTGAAGCGCCTGATTAAGCGCCGCCAGCTCCTCCTGCGCTGGGGCCTCGCCGACGCGCTCGACCTGCTGGTCGTCTCCGTCGAGGCCGGCCTCGGCCTCAACGCCGCGCTCGTCCGCGTCGGCGAGGAGCTGCGCGTCGTCCACCCGGACATCAGCGAGGAGTTCGAGATCACGAACCTTGAGATACGCGTCGGCCGCGAGCGCGACGAGGCGCTGCGGAACCTCTCGGAGCGCTGCGGCATCGACGACCTGAAGAGCCTCGTCGCGATGCTCATCCAGGCCGACCGCTTCGGCACCTCCATCGCCAAGGCCATCCGCGTCTACGCCGACTCCCTGCGCACGAAGCGGCGCCAGCGCGCCGAGCAGGCCGCGCAGAAGGCGGCGGTCAAGCTCCTCATGCCGCTCGCGCTCTTCCTCTTCCCGACGCTCTTCATCATCATCCTCGGCCCCGCGGGCCTCAACCTCATGGACACACTCGGCAACATGAGCATGTAAGCGAGACAGGAGGGACAGCCATGAACACGCGCAGGGTCATCATCATCTTCGCCGCCTTCGCACTGCTGGTCAGCGCGACGGCATTGTGGGAAGCCACGGGGACGGAGGCCGACGGCGACACGGCCGCGAACGTCGTCTCGGCGTCGGGCGCGGAGGCCGGCTCGGACGCCGCGGCCCCGAAGAAGAAGGGCGGCGGGCTCTTCGGCAAAATCTTCAAGGCGCCGCTCAGGGCCGTCGGGAGAATTTTCGGCAAGGGCGACGACGACTTGAAGCTCGCGCGCATGACCGAAAGGGACGCCGAGCACTTCGAGAGCACGGGCGTCGAGCGCATCGAAGACCGCGACCACCGGCGGCCCGAAATCAAGGACGAGGGCGGCGACGCGCGCGACTACCTCGAACGCGGCCGCGCGCTGCTCGAAGACGGGCAGCTCAACGAGGCCATCGCGGAACTCTCTCGCGCCGCCTCGCTCGACCCGAAGCTCTCGCAGGCGCACAGCCTGCTCGCCGTCGCCTACGACCGCAAGGGCCTGCACGACCGCGCCGAGGACTCCTACCGCCGCGCCATCGACGTGGACGGCCGAGACCCGCAGGCTTTGAACAACCTCGGCTACTCGCTCTACCTCAACGGCAACTACCGCGCGGCCGTGGACAGGCTGAAGAAGGCCGCGCGGCTCGCGCCCGACGACGCGCGCATCCTGAACAACCTGGCGCTCGCGCAGGTGCGGCTCGGCAAGTACGACGACGCCTACCGCAACTTCGCGCGCGCCGAGGGCGAGTTCAACGGCCACGCCAACGTCGCCGCGCTCCTCATCCGCACGGGGCGCGAGGACAAGGCCGTCGAGCACCTCGAAGCCGCGCGCAAGCTCCAGCCCGACTCGCAGAACGTCCTGCGCCAGCTCGCCGAAGTCTACGAGCGCACCGGCCGCGCCGATAAGGCCGCCGACGCCCGCCAGGCGCTCGCGGCGATTGACGCGAAGCAGACGGTCGCCGCCGCTGAAGAGCGATAAGACAAATGATGAGTGATGAGTGATGAATGATGAATATGGCCTCGTCGAGAGATTCATCATTCATCACTCATCACTCATCACTTCCTTCAAACGGAGTTTGAGATGACTCACACCGGAATCCTGACGCGCGTCGAGATCGAGTCGATGGGGCCGCCCGTCCTGGAGGAGCTGCGCGAGGCCGACGTGCCGGCGAGCTTTCTGTGCGACCTCGCCCTGAAGCAGGTCGCGCAGATGCCCGAGCCGACGACGAAGAGCATCAGCGAGGAGTTGAAGCTCCCGCGCACGCTCGTCGAGGAGATGCTCGTCCACCTGACGCGCGAGAAGATGATCGAGGTAAAGGGGCAGATCGCCGTCGGCGCGACGCGCTACGCGATGCTCGACCGCGGCTGGGATCGCGTCTCACGCGTCCGCGACCTCTGCGGCTACGTCGGCCCCGCGCCCGTCAGTCTCCGCGACTACGCGCACATGATGCGCTTGCAGGCCGTGCCCGCGCGCGCCGCCTCGGTCGAGACGGTGCGCGCCGCCTTCCGCGACCTCGTGCTGCCGGAGTCCCTGATTCAGACGATGGGCTGCGTCATCAACTCGCGCCGCTCGCTCTTCATCACAGGCCCGCCGGGCACGGGCAAGACGGCGGTCGCCGAGCGCATCAACTCGGGCCTGCCCGGCTACATCTGGATTCCCTACGCCATCGAGGTGGACGGCCAGATCATCCGCGTCTTCGACAACCACAACCACCGCGCCGCGCCCGAGGCCGAGACGCCCACGGACTACGACCGGCGCTGGGTGCTCGTCGAGCGCCCGCTCGTCATCGTCGGCGGCGAGCTGACGCTCGACGACGCGGACTTGCAGTGGAGCGAGGCCGCGCGCTTCTACGAGGCGCCGTTCCAGTTGAAGTCGAACGGCGGGACGTTGGTCGTTGACGACTTCGGCCGCCAGCGCGTCGAGCCGCACGAACTCTTGAACCGCTGGATCGTGCCTTTGGAGAAGCGCGTCGATTACCTGACGCTGCACACGGGGAAGAAGATCGAGGTGCCGTTCGAGCAGTTGGTCGTCTTCTCGACCAACCTGAACGAGAAGGACTTGGTGGACGAGGCGTTCCTGCGCCGCATGGGCTACCGGGCGCGGGTCGAGCCGCCGACGCCCGCGGCCTACGTCGAGATTTTCAAGCGCGCCGCCTACACGCGCGGCCTGCGGGTCGAGCAGCACTGCCTGGATCACCTGCTCAACAACTACATGCTCGAACACCGGCAGATGAAGGCGTGCGAGCCGCGCGACCTGCTCGACCGCATGACCGACATCTGCCTCTTCGAGGGGCGCCCGCCCGAGGTCTCTGAGCGCCTCCTCGACGCGGCCTGGCGCAACTACTTCGGCACCTCGCACGGCTTCGCCGCGCAGGAGCAGCAGCCACGGAAGGGCACGGGGGATTTGAGTGATGCGAACCCGCTCCAAATCTGAACGCCTGCTGACGACAGGCCCGCTGCTTCTCGTCATCCTTCTCTCGTGCTCCGCGCCGGCCTTCGCCGACCAGTTGAAGCTGACGGACGGGACGACGATGGAGGTTGACGAAGCCTGGGAGGACGCGCAGGGCGTGTGGTACAGGCAAGGCGGGGTGACGAACCTCGTCGAGCGCTCGCGCGTGCGCGAGGTGGTGAAGGCCGCGGCGGGGAAGGACGCGAAGGGGACGAAGGCGGCGAGCGAGGCGGCCGTGGTCAAGGCCGCGGACGAGGCGGCGCCGAAGACGGAAGAAGTCCAGGCCGTGTGGATCTACCTCGTCGGCGGGGCGAAGATGGAGGTGGACGAGGCGAGCGAGGGCGCGGACGGCGTCTGGTTCAGGCGCGGCAACATCTCGACCTTCATCGAGAAGGCGCGGGTTGACCACGTCGAGCGCGAGCGGGTCGAGCCCGCGGAGGTGGCGGCCGACGGCACGCCGAAGAAGAAGCGCGAGCGGCGCTGGTCTACGGGGAGCGCCGGCCTCGACTCGATCATCCGCCAGAACGGCGCGCGCCACGGCGTAGACCCTTACCTCATCTTCTGCGTGATGGAGCAGGAGTCGCACTTCAGCTCAAGGGCCGTGAGCCCCGTCGGCGCGCGCGGCCTGATGCAGCTCATGCCGGGGACGGCCGCGCGCTTCGGCGTCCGCAACCCGCACGACCCGGCGCAGAACGTCTCGGGCGGCGCGCGGTATTTGAAAGAGCTGCTGCATCGCTTCAACGGCCGCGTTGACCTCGTGCTCGCGGGCTACAACGCCGGCGAGGGCAACGTCATGCGCTACGGCTACCGCGTGCCCCCCTTCCGCGAAACGCGCAACTACGTGAAGCGGGTGGGCGGGAAGTACGCGAAGGGGGAGTAGGCAGTAGGCAGATGGCAGTAGGCAGTTGGCCGCACACGCAAGGGCGCGATTGTTCGGCGCCGGAGTTCGCCGAGGTCAAAACATGAACGTTCGAGAGTCTGCAGCTCTGAACTGCCTACTGCCATCTGCCTACTGTCTGCTGGAAGTTCCTCCCCGTTGCGCCTGTCTAGTGGCTGAGGTGTTTTGAGGATGAAGACACGTCTGTTGAGTTTCGTGCTGGTCTTCGTCGCCGCGGCCTGCGCGGCGCAGGCGCAGAGTCAGCCCGCCGCTTCGAACACGCTGACGAACGCGTCGGTGTTGAAGCTCGTCCGCGCGGGGTTCAAGGAGAAGACGGTCGTCGCCATCATCAACGCGCGGCCCGTCAACTTCGACTTGACGCCCGACCGCCTGATCGAGTTGAAGAAGGGCGGCGTGCCCGAGCGCGTCATCCTGGCGATGCTCGCGCGCGCGGAGTCGGGCGATTTCGCGAGCGAGGACTGGGACGACGACGAGATGCCGCTCGGCGGCGTCGGCCGCGCGGGCGGCGGCCGGCAGGGCGCGGCGGGCCAGCCGGGCTCCGACCCCGGCGAGGTGGGCATCTTCGGCTCGTCGGGCGGTTCGAGCGGGCGCACGCGCTCGCGCGGCGGGAACGGCGGCGGAGACACCGACACCCTGACGACGGGCAGCGCGTCGGTGCACATCATCAGGCCGCCGACCGAAGGCGGCGGCGCGGCGAAGCTCGAACGGACGCCGACGCTGACGAACGACTCAATCGTCGAACTGGTCGAGGCGGGCTTCTCCGAGGGCACCATCGTCCGGCGCATCGAACAGTCGCCCGTCGAGTTCGACCTCTCGCCCGCGAAGCTCGCCGAGCTGCGCAAGCGGCGCGTGGGCGAGCCCGTCATCAACGCCATGCGCGCCGCGATGGGCGAAGACGCGAAGGAGTCCAAATGAATTTCAAATTTGAAATTTCAAATTTGAAATTAAAACTCTGTGTCTCCGTGTCTCTGTGTTTCATTCTTATCTGCATCCCGACAGCCTCAACTCAGAATCGCACACGCCCCTCCCGGCCGGCGCAAACGTCGCAGACTCCCGCGGGCGGGGTGGGGCCGTACGTGCCGCCTTCGCCCGACACGCCCCCGCCTAACCCCTGGCTGAAACCGGCCGTCGAGCCTCGGCCGCAGAAGTCGGAGGAGGTGAAGCAGGCGGAGCAGGAGGTGAGGGAAGACGAAGTCGTCCGCATCAACTCCTCCGAAGTGCTGTTGCCCGTGACGGTGCGCGACGCCGAGGGGCGTTTGGTGACCGGGCTCGGGCGCAACGACTTCAAGGTCTTCGAGGACGGCCGCGAGCAGCCCTTGAACGACCTTTCGCTGCGGCAGGTGCCGGTGGACGTGGCGCTGCTCGTGGACGCTTCGTCCTCGGTCGCCGAGAGCTTCGAAGACTTCCGCCGCGCGGCCGAGGAGTTCGCCGGCCGCGTCTCGGAGGACGACCGCTTCTGCCTCGTCAAGTTCGACGACCGCGTCGAGCTGCTGCTCGATTGGTCGAAGAGCCGCCTCCAACTGCGCCGCGCCCTGGGCCGCCTCTCGACCGGCGTCTTCACGCGCTTCAACGACGCGCTGCTGCTCGCCGCGCGCGAGCAGTTCCAGAAGAATGAGCGCCGCCGCGCGCTCGTCGTCCTCAGCGACGGCATCGACAGCAACCGCGGCTCGGCCACGGCGGAGGCGGCGCTGCGCGCGCTCCTTGAGACGCAGGTCACGGTCTACGCCATCGCCAACACGGAGATCGAGCGCACGCGCAAAACGGCCGAGCTGGACAACCTGGTGGGCGGCGACGACGCCTCCGTGCGCTTCAACCAGCTCCGCATCGGCGACCTGCGCGAGGGACTGCGCGTGCTCGACGCGAGCGAGCAGAACCTCTCGGCGCTGACGCGCGCGACCGGCGGGCGGCTTTACCGCCCCGAGAGCTTCCGCTCGCTCGAAAGCGTCTACGCCGAGATCGCCGACGAACTGCGCCACCAGTACGCGCTCTACTACACGCCGACCTCCCCCGCGCGCGACGGCCGCTTCCGCCGCGTGCGCGTCGAAGTGCCCGGCCGCGACTACGAGGTCTCGACGCGCGTCGGCTACTACTCGCAAAGGCAGTAGGCAGATGGCAGCAGGCGGTTAAGGTTGAGCCCCTCCGGGGCTCTTAACTGCCTACTGCTATCTGCCTACTGCCTACTCTTTGCGTTTGACACCCTCCGACCGGCTCGTTTATAACGGTCGCGTCACAAGGGACACGGTTAAGGCATGACGCACCATCCCCACACCGCAGCGCATCACCATCATGGTCACCACGGCCATGCGCGCGGCCGTGTGGGGTGATTCGTAGGGCGCCGACTCCGAGGCGGAAGTAGGGCGCAGAAAGATTTCACCAGCACACGCCGCACGCGACACACACGGTGTCGGGCGGCGTTTTCGTTTTTGCCAATGGAACCTCTTTCCAAAATCCCGGGCGGGATGCGCTACTACTTCGGGCGCGAGGCGCGTCTGCGGCGCGCGGTCGAGACGGCGGCGATGTCGGTCTTTGACGGCTGGGGCTACGAGGAGATCGCGACGCCCTCGGTCGATTACTACGCGCTCTTCGAGCGCGGCATGGGGCACGTCGAGGCGCGCCGCGCCTTCCGCTTCGCCGACACGGACGGCCGCCTGCTGGCGCTCAGGCCCGACATCACCTCTTCGGTCGCGCGCGCCGCGGCCACCCTCTTCGCGTCCGCGCCGCGCCCCCTGCGCTTCTGCTACGCCGCCTCGGTCTTCCGCCAGCTCCCGCACTCGCGCGCCGAATGGCGGCGGCAGGGGCGCCAGCTCGGCTGCGAGCTGATCGGGGCGGGGCGCGCAGACGCCGACGTCGAAGTCCTCGCCATCGCCGCCGAGGTGCTCGAACGTCTGGGCCTCGGCGGCTCGTACCGCGTGACGCTCAACCACGTCGGCGTCTTCAACGGCGTCGCCGAACAGCTCGGCCTCTCGCCGGAGGCGCGCGAGGAGATGCGGCAGCTGGTGGACGCGCGCGACGCCGGCGCGCTCGGCGAATTCCTCAAGACCCTGGGCCGCTCCGCCGCGACGGCCGAGCGTGCGGCGCGGCTCGCGCGCCTGTCCGCCGGGCGGACGATCCCCGAGGGGACGCGCGAAATCCTTTCGAACGAGCGCTCGCGCGCCGCGCTCGACGAGCTTGAGAAACTCCTGTCGGCGGTCGAGACCCTGGGCCTCGGCGAGAGTTTCTCGGTCGATCTGTCGGACGTGTCGGGGCTCGGCTACTACACGGGCCTCGTCTTCAAAGTCTACGTCGAGGGCGCGGGCGCGCGCGTCGGCGGCGGCGGGCGCTACGACGACCTGACGGCCAACTTCGGCCGCCGCGAGCCCGCCATCGGCTTCGTCCTCGACCTCGACGCGCTCACGGACATCCTCGCCCGCCGCGACTTCGAAACGCGGAACGGCGCCGGCTCGCCCGCGGCAATCGAAGGTGATGATGTAACCGAGCGCTTCAAAGAGGCTCGCCGCCGCCGGGCGCGCGGCGAGCGGATAAAGATGGATTAGGATGCTAACGATTGCGATTGCAAAAGGGAGGATGCAGCAGGACGCGCTGGCTCTGCTCGGGCGCGCGGGCGTGCGCGTGAGTGCGGAGGCGCTGGCGTCGCGCCGGCTCGCCGTCGAGGACGAGTCGGGCGCGTACCGCTTCGTCTTCGTCAAGCCCGCGGACGTGCCCGTCTACGTCGAGCACGGCATCGCCGACTGCGGCGTCGTCGGCCGCGACGTGCTGCTCGAAGCCGAGGCGGACTTGTTGCAGCCGCTCGACCTGCGCATCAACCGCTGCCTCATCGCCGTCGCCGCGCGCGAGGGCGACCGGGCCGAGCGCGCGGGCGTGCTCCACGTTGCGACGAAGTACCCGCGCGTCGCCTCGGCGCACTTCGGCGCGAAGGGCGTGCCGGTCGAGATCATCGAACTCTCCGGCTCGGTCGAACTCGCGCCCGTGCTCGGGCTGTCCGACTGCATCGTTGACCTCGTCGAGACCGGCCGCACGCTCGCGGAGAACGGCCTGGCCGTGGTCGAGACGATAACCGAGTCAACCGGCCGGCTGGTCGTCAACCGCGCCAGCTACCAGTTGAAGGCGGAGGCGGTCGGCAGGTTGATAAGCGACTTGACGCGTGCCGTCGGGGGGGGAGGGGCAGAGGGTTGATAGAGGTTGTCACGGACGCCACACGTCGCCGCGAGCGGCTCGCCGCGATTCACGCGCGCAACGTCTCGGCCGACGCCGAGCTGACGGAGGTCGTCGCGCAGATCGTCGAAGACGTGCGCCGGCGCGGCGACGAGGCGCTCGTCGATTACGCCGCGCGCTTCGACGGCGTGCGCCTGCGCCCCTCGGAGCTGCGCGTCGGGGAGGCGGCGCTGCGCGAGTCGGCCGCGAGGGTTGACGCGCGCGTGCTCGAAGCCGTGCGCGCGAGCGCCGGGAACGTCCGCGCCTTCCACGAGCGCGAGCTGGCCGAGAGCTGGGAGTTCGAGACGGCGCGCGGCGTCCGGCTCGGCCAGCGCGTCACGCCGGTCGAAGCGGCCGGCCTCTACGTCCCCGGCGGGACGGCGAGCTACCCCTCTTCGGTCGTGATGAACGTCGTGCCCGCGCAGGTCGCGGGCGTCGCGCGCATCGCGGTCGTCACGCCGCCGCGCACCCTCTCCGACACGCCCGCCGTGGCCGCCACACTCTTAGAGCTGGGCGTGACCGAGGTCTACCAGGTCGGCGGCGCGCACGCCGTCGCGGCGCTCGCATACGGCACCGAGACCATCCCGCGCGTCGATGTCATCACGGGGCCGGGCAACAAGTTCGTGGCCGCCGCGAAGCGGCTCGTCTACGGCGCCGTCGGCATCGACTCGGTCGCGGGGCCGTCAGAGGTCGTCGTGCTCGCCGACGAGTCGGCCCGCGCCGACTTCATCGCCGCCGACCTGCTCGCGCAGGCCGAGCACGGCGAAGACGCCTCCGCGGTTCTCATCACGACGAGTCTCAAACTCGCCGAAGAGGTCGCCGCGCAGGTCGCGCTCCAGGCCGAGACCCTCCCGCGTAAGCGCGTCGTCGAACGCTCGCTCGCGGACTTCGGCGCCGCCTTCGTCGTCCCGACGCTTGAGGAGGCGTGCGACATCGTCAACGAGCTCGCGCCCGAGCACCTCGAAATCATGACGCGCGACCCGGAGGCCGCGGCCGCGCTCGTCCGCCACGCCGGAGCCATCTTCTACGGCGAGCACACGCCCGAGGCCGTCGGCGACTACTTGGCCGGCCCCAACCACGTGCTCCCCACCGGCGGCGCCTCGCGCTTCTCCTCCGCGCTCGGCGTCCACAACTTCCAACGCCGCACCAGCGTCATCCGCTACACGCGCGCGGAGCTGCAAGAGACCGCGCCGCTCATCGCCGCGCTCGCCGAAGCCGAAGGCTTGGACGCGCACGCGCGCTCGGCCTTGATTAGACTGAAGGGTTGAAGAAGAGGCATGGCGAACCCGCTCGACAAGATCAAACCGCAAGTCCGCGGGCTGAAGGCTTACACACTGAGGCCAGACCGCGGCGCGGTGAAGCTCAACCAGAACGAGAACCCGTGGGGGGCGCCCGAGGCCGTGCGGCGCGAGACGCTGCGGCGGTTGGAGGGGCGCGCGTGGTCTCGCTACCCGGACTTCGTGCCGGCGTCTTTGCACGAGAGGCTGGCGCGCTTCGCCGGCTGGCGCGCGGACGGCGTCGTCGCCGGCAACGGCTCGAACGAGCTGATCCAGGCGACGCTGATGGTGACGGTCGGCGAGGGCAAGCGCGTGCTCATCTCGGAGCCGACCTTCGCGCTCTACCGCCAGGTCGCGACCGTGCTCGGCGGAGAGGTCTTGAGCATCCCTCTCGACCACGAGCTTGATTTCGACGTGAGTGCGCTGCGTGAAGCAATCGAGCGCGAGCGGCCCGACGTGACCATCCTCTGCTCGCCGAACAACCCGACCGGCTGCCAAATCAAAGAGGACGCGCTCGAAGAGTTGTTGAATGTGACGAGCGGCATCGTCGTCATCGACGAAGCATACTTCGAATTCTCCGGCCGCACGGTCGCGCCTCTGTTGGAGCGGCACGCGAACCTCGCCGTCTTCCGCACCTTCTCGAAGGCGATGGCGCTCGCGGGCCTGCGCGTCGGCTACCTCCTCGCCGCGCCCGAGCTGGCGCGCGAGGTCTCGAAGGCCGTCCTCCCCTACAACCTCAACCTCTTCTCGCAGACCGCGGCCGAAGTCGCCGTCGAGCTGTACGACGCCGAGCTGCGCCCGACGGTCGAGCGCATCGTCGCCGAGCGCGAGCGCCTTTATAAGGAACTGCAAAACATCGAAGGGCTCGCGCCCGTCCGCTCGCACGCGAACTTCATGGTCGTGCATTCTTCAATCGAGCCGCGGCGCGTCTACGACGAACTGCTCGAACGCTTCGGCGTGCTCATCCGCGACGTGAGCGGCTACCCGATGCTTAAAAACTACTTCCGCGTCAGCGTCGGCACGCCGGAAGAGAATGATCGTCTGCTCGAAGGCTTGCGCGACATCTTCGACGGAAAGGGAACGAAGAACTTATGACGACCGAACTACAGACGGCCGCGCGCGGGGCGGAGGTGCGGCGCAGGACGAAGGAGACGGACGTGCGCGTCCGCCTCTCGCTCGACGGGACGGGGCGCTCGCAGGTCTCGACCGGCGTCGCGTTCCTCGACCACATGCTGGAGCTGTTCGCGCGCCACGGCCTGTTCGATTTAGAAGTGGAGTGCCGCGGCGACCTGCACATCGACGACCACCACTCGGTCGAAGACATCGCCATCACTTTGGGTCAGGCGCTCGCCGAAGCGCTCGGCGACAAGGCCGGCATCTCGCGCTACGGCGAGGCGACCGTGCCGATGGACGAGGCGCTGTGTCGCTCGGTGATAGACCTTTCGGGCCGCTTCTACCTCGTCTACGCGGTCGAGACGCGGCGGCAGATGATAGGCAACTTCTCGGTCGAGCTGGCCGAGCACTTCTGGCGCTCGCTGGCCGAGGCCGCGCGCTGCAACCTCCACATCGACTGCCTGCGCGGCCGCAACACGCACCACATCCTCGAAGGCACCTTCAAGGCGACGGCGCGCGCCCTGCGCAAGGCGGTCGAGCGCGACCCGCGCGTGACGGGCGTCCCGAGCACGAAGGGCACGCTGTGAGCGTCGCCGTCATCGACTACGGCGTCGGCAACCTGCGCTCGGTGGAGAAGGCTTTCCAGGCGGGCGGGGTGGAAGCCGTCGTCAGTTCTAACGAAGGGGTGCTGCGCGCGGCGGAGAGGCTCGTGCTGCCGGGCGTCGGAGCGTTCCGCGCCTGCATGGAGGCTTTGACCGAGCGCGGCTTCGACCGGCTCGTGCGCGAACGCGTCGCGGAAGGGACGCCGCTGCTCGGCGTCTGCGTCGGGATGCAAATGCTCTTCGAAGAGTCCGAAGAGTTCGGCACGACACGCGGCTTAGGCTTTCTCCGGGGCCGCGTACGCCGCTTCCCCGACGGGCTGCACGTCCCGCAGGTCGGCTGGAACCAGGTCGAATGGAAGGGCAGGCACGCGCTCTCCGGAGGGATAGACGATAAGACGTTTTTCTACTTCGTCCACTCCTTCTTCTGCGAGGCGGGAACTGAAGACGGGGTCGTCGGAGAGACGGAGTACGGGATCACTTATCCTTCGGTCGTCGCGCGCGGCAACGTCTGCGGCGTGCAGTTCCACCCGGAGAAGAGCCAGTCGGCCGGGCTGCGGCTGCTCAAGAACTTCGCCGAATATCATGCTGGCTAAACGCATCATCCCGTGCCTGGACGTGGACGCCGGCCGCGTCGTGAAGGGCATCCGTTTCGTGTCGCTGGTGGACGCGGGCGACCCCGTGGAGCAGGGGAAGCGCTACGACCTCGAAGGCGCGGACGAGTTGACGTTCCTCGACATCACCGCCTCGTCCGACAAGCGCGCCATCGTCGCCGGCCTCGTCCGCCGCGTGGCCGACGAGGTCTTCATCCCGCTCTGCGTCGGCGGCGGCCTCGGCTCAATCGAAGACGTGCGGGCGGTGCTGCGCGCGGGCGCGGATAAGGTCTCGCTCAACACGGCCGCCGTCGAGCGACCCGAGTTGATCAACGAAGGCGCGAACGTCTTCGGCAGTCAGTGCATGGTCGTTGCCATCGACGCGCGCCGCCGGAAGGGGGGAGACGGCTGGGACGTTTACACGCATGGCGGGCGGCGGAACGTCGGCTGGGACGCGGTCGAGTGGGCCGCGCGCGCGGAGGGCTTGGGCGCGGGCGAAATTCTTTTGACGAGCATGGACAGGGACGGGACGCGCGACGGCTACGACGTGGAGTTGACGCGCGCGGTCTCGGACGCGGTCTCCATTCCCGTCATCGCCTCGGGCGGCGCGGGGCGGCTCGAACACTTCTACGAGGCGCTGACGACGGGCGGCGCGAGCGCCGTGCTCGCCGCGTCGCTCTTCCACTTCGGCGAGTTTCAGATCGGTGAGGTCAAGACGTACCTGCGCGAGAGGGGAGTCGTGGTGAGATGACTTTGAGGCCGGAGGACGTTCGTTTCGACGAGAGGGGCTTAGTCCCCGCGGTCGTGCAGGACGCGAGGACGCGCGAGGTGCTGACGCTCGCCTACATGAACGGGGAGAGCCTGCGCCGGACTCTTTCGGAGGGCGAGACGTGGTTCTGGTCGCGGTCGCGCTCGGAGCTTTGGCACAAGGGCGCGACCTCCGGCAACACGCAGCGCGTCGTCGAGGTGCGGCTCGACTGCGACTCGGACGCCCTCGTCGTGCTCGTCGAGCCGCGCGGCCCCGCCTGCCACACCGGCGCGGTCTCGTGCTTCGGTAGCGAGGAGATTAAGCAAGGGGCCGCCCGGATCGGCGACGTGCTCGAAGAACTGCATGGAGTCATCGAACGGCGGCGGCGCGAGATGCCCGAAGGCTCTTACACGACGTACCTCTTCGAGAAGGGCTTGAACAAGATTCTCAAGAAGGTCGGCGAGGAGGCGGCCGAGACCATCATCGCGGCGAAGGACGAGGACGCGGGAGCGCTCAAGGCCGAGACGGCCGACCTCGTCTACCATCTCGTCGTCCTCATGGTCGAGCGCGGGTTGACGCTCGAAGCGCTCGCCGACGAGCTGGCGCGCAGGCGCGGGGGAGGGAAGTCGGATGAGTGACGGCGAGTTGAAAGAGCTGCTCGACTTCTCGGTCTCGGCCGCGCGCGAGGCGGGCGAGATCACTCTGCGCTACTTCCGCCGCAAGTTCGAGACGCGCCTGAAGGGCAAGGACAACTTCGTCACCCAGGCCGACCTCGAAGCCGAAGAGTTCCTCCGCCGCGAAATCGCAAAGCGCTTCCCGGAAGACTCAATCGTCGGCGAAGAGGCCGGCGAGAGTGCGGGCACTTCCGGCCGGCGCTGGATTATCGACCCCATCGACGGCACATACTCCTTCGTCCACGGCGTCCCCTTCTACGGCGTCCTGCTCGGCTGTGAGGTGGACGGCGACCCTTCGGTCGGCGTCATCAACATCCCCGCGCTCGGCGAGTTGGTCTACGCGGGCCGTGGGCTCGGCTGCTTCTGGAACGGCGAGCCGGCGCGCGTCTCGCAGACCGGGAGGCTCGAAGACGCGCTCCTGCTCTCGACCGACTTCGGCTCGTGCGCGCGGTACGGCTTCGGCGCGGCGGCCGAGAAGTTGCAGCGGCGTGCGGCTCAGCGAAGGACTTGGGGCGACTGCTACGGCTACGTGCTCGTCGCGACGGGGCGGGCGGACGTGATGCTCGACCCGGCGATGAACGTCTGGGACTGCGCGGCGCTGCTCCCCGTGCTCGAAGAGGCAGGCGGGACGTTCACAGACTGGGAGGGGCGGCGCACAATTCATTCGGGGAACGCCGTGGCGACTAACGCGGCTCTCTTCGGCGAGGTCATGCAAATCATCAAGGAAAATGGCCGGGATTCCTAAACTTTCTCACCCCTGCGAGTCAAAAAAACCGCCGCCTTCTCTTTAACTTGCACCTCTCGTGTCATTAGTCTACACTGCCCGGTGATAAGAGGGTGTTGAGACTCTTTGACTCGGAAAACCTCTCACAGTCGGGGAGCCTAAAAACCGGGGAAGTACAGATTCTCCTGTTATTTCTTCACTTAGTTAAAATTCTCCTCGCTGGCATAGTCATTGCTGAAAGTCTTGTGCCGGTCTACGTCTGGCCGGCGGTAAGATACACAGGAGAGGATTTGGCATTCCCGACGAGGCGCCGGGTCGAAGCCTTCCGAAGACCTTTGAGACCGGCGCCTCAAGTAATAATAGACCGCGGCTCGGCCCTCGCAGCACGGCCGCGCGGATGAGACGAAGGGATGAAGATGAAACCGATTAAGCACGCAGAGAAGGCACTGGCGACCGTCGCGGGCGGCCTCTTCAACACAATCCAGTTTTTCAACCAGTACAGGCCGAACGAGTCGTTTACGCCGAAGTGGTCGGACAAGCCTCTGCTCAAGTCTTGGCAGAAGTCGAAGCCGCCGCTCGGCTTCCCCCGCACCACCGATTCCTTGTGCCCGAAGTGCGTCATCGAGGCGCGCAACAAGATTTTGAACGCCCCGACCATCGACCCTTCGATTCTCGTCCAGGAGAAGGTCGGCGAGATCAAGGCGCAGATCATCGAGCGCGACGGCCAGATTTGGATGGTCAAGGACTGCCCCGTCCACGGCCACTTCGAAGACATCATGGCCATCGACTCGAACTTCCTCAAGCACATCGAGTCGATGTTCCCCGGCCGCGACATCCAGGCGCACAACGACGAGGGCCTGCACGACCACGGCTCTTCGTCCATCAAGTTCGGCCGCGGGTCGGTGCTGACCATCGACCTCACGAACCGCTGCAACATGATGTGCGACCCGTGCTTCATGGACGCCAACCAGGTCGGCTTCGTCCACGAGCTTGCGCTCGAAGAGGTCAAGGACATCCTCGACAAGGCCATCTCGATCAAGCCGCGCCGCCAGATGTCTGTGCAGTTCTCGGGCGGCGAGCCGTCCATCTCGCCGCACTTCATCGAGGCCATCCGCTACTCGCGCAAGGTCGGTTACAACTCCGTCCAGTGCGCGACGAACGGCATCGAGTTCGCCAAGTCGAAGGAGTTCGCGAAGGAGGCCGCCGAGGCAGGCCTGCGCTACGCCTACTTGCAGTTCGACGGCATCGGCAACGACGCCAACTCGCACCGCCAGGTCGGCAACCTCTTCGACGTGAAGCTGCGCGCCATCGACAACCTGCACGCGGCGGGCGTCGAGATCGTGCTCGTCATCACGCTCGTCAACGGCATCAACAACGATCAGGTCGGCTCGGTCATCCGTTTCGCGCTCGACAACCCGAAGAAGATCGCCTTCCTCTCGTTCCAGCCCGTCTCGTTCACCGGCCGCGACGAGGAGATCACCGACGAGCGCCGCATGCAGCAGCGCTACACGCTCTCGCACCTCGCCTACGACGTGAAAAGCCAGGTCGGCATCACCGAGCCGACGCGCGACTGGTTCCCGCTCAGCCTGATGGGCGCCTTCGCCGACTTCGCAGACCTCGCGCACGGGCCGGACGCGGAGTGGGGCCAGGTCTCCTGCGGCTGCCACCCGAACTGCGGCGTCGGCACGGCCGTGATGATCGACAAGGAGACGAAGGAGATGGCTCCCGTCCCCGAGTTCCTGAACATCCCCGGCCTCGTCCACGACATGAAGAGGATCACGGACGCGGGGCGCGGCAAGTGGATGTCGAACATGCTGATGGGCCTGACGCTCCTGAAGCACTACAACCCTTACAAGGCGCCGTCGCAGTTCTCGCTCTACGAGCTGTTCAAGAAGTTCGACAAGTCGTTCGGGTTGACCGGCCGCTCCTACGGCCGCGTGGACGGCAAGCGCTCGAAGACGGACATCGAGGCGCGCCGCGCCGACCGCTGGAACTTCCTCTTCATCGCGGGCATGTGGTTCCAGGACTTGTTCAACTACGACTTCCGCCGCACGGAGATGTGCATCATCCCCTACGGCACGCAGGAGGGCGAGATTTCGTTCTGCGCGTATAACACGGGCATCGGCTGGCGCAACATCATCGAGCAGATGCACCAGAACGCGACCGTCGCGCAGTGGTACAAGGAGCACGGCCGCCACGAGATCTTCGCCAAGAACAAGGAAGTCGAGTTGGCCGAGGCGCCCGTCAGCCTCGTGCTGAACGAGGTCGACCTCCAGCGCCCGAACAAGC
>JAFAVK010000023.1 GCA_019242475.1 Acidobacteriota bacterium
GCGCGAGCCGAACCTCTACGGCACGCACCACATCGGCGCCTCGACCGACCAGGCGCAGGAGGCCATCGCCGCCGAGACCGTCCGCGTCATCCGCACCTTCAAGGAGACGGGGCGCGTCCCGAACGTCGTCAACCTCGCGCGCCGCACGCCCTCGACGCACACGCTCGTCGTGCGCCACCGCGACCGCCCCGGCGTGCTCGCCTCCGTCCTCGACCGCGTCCGCGCCGAGTCGCTCAACGTGCAGGAGATGGAGAACGTCATCTTCGAAGGGTCGGAGGCGGCCGTCGCCCGCATCAACCTCGAAGGCGGGCTCGCGCCCGAAGTGCTCGAACGACTGAAAGCCGAGAACGCCGACATCATCGAGTTGAGCCTGCTGGAAATCAGATAAAGGAAAGAGACATGACTGAGAGAATCTTTAACTTCAGCGCGGGGCCGGCGGTCTTGCCCGTGCCGGTGCTTGAGAGGGCGCGGGAGGAGATGTTGAGTCTGCCCGGCGTCGGGATGAGCGTGATGGAGATCAGCCACCGCTCGAAGCCCTTCCAGGCCATCATCGACGGGGCCGAAGGCGGACTGCGCGGGTTGTTAGGCATCCCCGAGGGCTACCGCGTGCTCTTCCTGCAAGGCGGCGCGAGTTTGCAGTTCTCGATGGTGCCGATGAACTTCCTCGCGGAAGGCGGGAGCGCCGACTACGTCATCACGGGGTCTTGGGGCAAGAAGGCCGTCAAGGAGGCGAAGCGGGTCGGCGCGACGAGCGTCGCGGCGGACATGGCCGACTCGGGCTACAACCGCATCCCCGCACAGGACGAGCTGAAGCTCGACGCGGGCGCCGCCTACGTCCACGTCACCTCGAACGAGACCATCGAGGGCGTCGAGTGGAAGGGCGAGCCGGAGGTGGGCGACGTGCCGCTCGTCTGCGACGCCTCGTCCGACATCTGCTCGCGGCCGGTGGACGTGTCGAAGTACGCGCTCATCTACGCGGGCGCGCAGAAGAACCTCGGCCCCTCGGGCGTGACGGTCGTCATCATCCGCGAAGACTTTCTGGCGAAGGGGCGCGAGGGCCTCGCGACGATGCTCGACTACCGCACGCACGCCGAGAACGGCTCGCTCTACAACACGCCGAACACCTGGGGCATCTACATCCTCAACCTCGTCTGCGAATGGGTGAAGGAGCAGGGCGGGCTCGAAGGCATGTACCAGAAGAACGTCGAGAAGGCGCAGAAGATTTACGACGCCATCGACGCGACCGACTTCTACCGCGGCCACGCCGCGCCCGAAGCCCGCTCCATCATGAACGTCACCTTCCGCCTCCCCAGTGAAGAACTGGAAAAGAAGTTCGCGTCTGAGGCGACGGCCGCCGGCCTCGACGGCCTCAAAGGCCACCGCTCCGTCGGCGGCATCCGCGCCTCCATCTACAACGCCTTCCCCCCCGCCGGCTGCGACGCCCTCACCCAATTCATGAAAGAGTTCGAACGCACCAACGGCTAACACCCCGAAGGCGCGGCGGAACGTTCCGCCGCGCCTTCACAACAACACTCCCACCAAAGTTCGGTTATTTCCGCTGCAAGCCTTCCACGTTGACGAATTCAGCTTTCGCACTCCGCGAGTGTCTGGCGAGCCTCTTCGAGGTCTGGGTGGCGCAGAGTTGTGAACATTTCGACCGCGCGTCGTGCATACGGGAGGGCTTCCGGTTTCCGGTATTGCCAAGCAAGGGCCTTCGCGAGGCGACAGCAGTCGCTGGCGATTAACTGCTTGCGGCCGAGGTTTTCGGACAAAGCCAAGGCTTCGCGAGCCATAGTCTCCGCGCCAGCCCAGTCTTCGCGCTCTATCGCAACATCGACTAGATTGCCGGTTAGAGTGGCGATGCTTTCACGTCGATTAATTTTTCGGGCAATCCGCAACGCCTCACGGCAGTCACGCTCTGCGGCGTCGAGATCGCCGGAGCGGTGTTCGGCATCAGCCAATGCAGTAAGGTGAATAATGACATCCGCGCTTTCTGGATTTAAGGCTCTGTGAAGTTCTACAGTTTTGCGGAAGGCCGCGATGGCGGCAGGGTAATCCCTAGCCTGAAGGTGCCCTTCGCCCCTCAAGCGGATGACAGTAGCTTGTTCGTGGGCATCGGCTTTGGCATCGCGCCAGTGGGCCTCGGCACGGTCGGCGGAGGCAAGCACTTCTGCCGACTGACTACGTAGACTTTGGAGCCAGCCGGCATCGTAAGCGCGCCAGCCAGCATTCCAAAAATCTTTGGCCGCCACGGCCTTGACTTCGGCGTCCCACGAAAGGGCGAGCCATTCATCCCAGCGGCCAGTGAAATCAAGAAAATCTCTCAAGGCATCGCACGCAGTCTGAAGCCGATCATTCGGCCCAGTGAGAAAGCGCTGTAGGGCGGCGGCGATAGTAGGCCACTCGACGTCCAACAAGGGGAAGTTGTCGTATTTCTGGTAGCCATTCTCCACCAGCAGCGCGTAGGCATGTTTTTCGAGCCGGTCGCCAGTCTCCGCGACGACCTCGGGCTTCCGCCGCCGCAAGAAGTCGGCGACCATCGGCACGAGGGCGAATGCCGTTTCCTCGATATCTGGGACGACCAGCGAGCGGTTGGTTAGTGCATGCAGGGCAGTCTCGGCCGGATTCTCATCGCAGCCTGCGACTGTGGCTATATGCTCCACCTTCGCCGGCAGGGTGAAGTAGGTGAGGGCACAGAGGACTTTGGTCTCGTTGTTGGTAAATTCGTTAACGAGGTCACCGAAAACGAATTCCAACGGGTCATTGTCATCCGGGCAGGAGCAGAGAAAATTGAGCGCATCGTTGATGGTGCGGCAGCTCCCGCGGCCGAGTTGGCCGGCCACCCAGCGAAGGAGCAGCGGGTTGCCAGCGGTCTGCTCGTAAAGGGCGATGCGTTCCTTCTTCTTAGTTTTCTTCAGTAATCGATTGCGCTCGGCTAAGTCGGTAAGAGTTTCAAGCGCGGCCTTTTGGCTGAGGCTTTCGAGGATGAGTTCCTCCGAGCCGGAGCCGATGCGACGGCGGCTGGTGAGGATGGCCTTGCAGCCCTGCGGCAGGCGCTTGACGAAGGTGAAGAGTTTGTCGCGGTCGGGCTTGGGGAGTGATTCGAGGTTGTCGAGGATGAGGAGCGCGTGCTCGTCGCGGAGCGCGTCGAGAAGCAGGCGGATGCGGTCGTCTTCAGGGGCCTTCAGGATGTCGGCGCGGCCGAGTTCGCGGGAGAGTTCGTTGAGCATTTCGAGGAAGCCGGGGAGGACGAAGACGCCCAGTTCGCGCACGCCATCGTCGTCCAACTCGCGGTTCTTGACGGAGACGAAGACGATGCGGTTGAACTGTGCGGGTGTGCAGTCGTAGGCGGCGCGGATGGCGAGGGAGGTCTTGCCCATGCCGCCGGGGCCGTCGATGAGGGCGCCCCAGGTGCGGTTGTCGGGGTCGAGGGCTTCGCGGATGTGGGCGAGTTCCTCCTCACGGCCGAAGAAGGGTTGGAGGCGCGGGAGGTTGTTGGGGATAAGTGTCCGCGGCGGCTCAACCGTGCCCTGCTGTCTGCTCTTGAATTCGCTCAACGCTTGGTAGACGAGGCGGTGAAGCTCTTCCGCTGACTTGAACTCTTTGCGCACGCGCCCGGCGGCGGCGCGCGTCTTGAACTTGCTGAGCTTCTCCTGAGCGAGCGTGTCGGCTTCGATATCGTCCGCGGTGAAGGCGTGCTTCTTGTGTGCGGTGAAGACGAGAACCTCTTGGAGCCTACCCTCCGCTTTGCGCGCAACGGCATGGTTGAACTCCATTTCTGTAATTGAGCCGTCTTCACCGTCGGGCACCCAGCCGTAGCGGAAGGCGTAGATGCCGATGTAGATGTCGGCCTGCTCGACCATCTCCAAGGAGGCGGCGATGCCGGTCGCGTCCCGCGCCGGGAGTTGTTCCATGCCGATGGGGAAGACGCCCGCATCAAGACACGCCTGATGCGCCTGCGCCCGATGTTCCGGCAGGTCGAGCGCCGTGCTGCTGATCATGGCCGTGAGCTGTCCGGGCCGCGGCCGGGCGGGTGCTTCGACGTGGGTGGGGTCTGGAGGAGTCATATCCGTTCAACCTTTGGTGCTGATTATCCACGGCGGGGGCGGAACGGCCAATGGTTTTTGGTGGGGCGTGTGCTTGGCAGGGGGGCGGGCGGGGGGTAAAGTATGGGCGCCGTTTGAAGTCTCCCGTTGCGCGCTGCGGGCGCTTTCCCCCTGAAGATGATGAGCACGAAAATACTGTTCCCCCTGGCCCTCTTTGTCAGCCTGTCGGCCGCGGTCTTCTCCGCCGGGCAGAGTCAGTCGAGCAAGCCGTCACCTATTGAACTGCCTTCAGAAAAACATCTACGCAACGTCAGGCAGTTGACGAGCGGCGGGGAGAATGCGGAGGCGTACTTCTCGGGCGGGGGCGAGCGGCTCATCTTCCAGTCGAAGCGCAATGGGGCGGAGTGCGACCAGATTTACACGATGCGCGTGGACGGGTCGGACGTGCGGATGGTCTCGACGGGGAAGGGGCGGACGACCTGCTCGTACTTCTTCCCGCGCGGCGGGCGCATCCTCTATTCGTCCACGCACCTCGCTTCGGAGAAGTGCCCGACGCCGCCCGACTACTCGCGCGGGTACGTGTGGGCCGTCTACCCCGCTTACGACATCTTCACGGCGCGCGAGGACGGCTCGGACGTGAGGCAGTTGACGAAGTCGCCGGGGTACGACGCCGAGGCGACGATGTCCGTGGACGGGAGGCGGATCGTCTTCACGTCGATGCGCGACGGCGACCTCGACATCTACACGATGGACGCCGACGGGAAGAACGTGAAGCGTCTGACGGACGAGCTGGGTTACGACGGCGGCCCCTTCTTCTCGCGCGACGGGAAGATGATCGTCTACCGCGCGAACCACCCGAAGACGCCCGAGCAGGTCGAGCGCTACAAGAAGCTTCTGGCCGAGAATCTCATCGAGCCGAACGCGCTCGAAATCTGGGTGATGAACGCGGACGGGACGGGCAAGCGGCAGGTGACTAACTTAGGCGTCGCCAGCTTCGCGCCCTACTTCCTGCCCGACGGCAAGCGGATCATCTTCTCCTCGAACTACCCGAACATCAGGAGCCGCGACTTCAACCTCTTCGTCGTCGGCGTTGACGGGAAGGGGCTCGAACAGGTCACCTTCAACGAAACCTTCGACGGCTTCCCGATGTTCTCGCCCGACGGGCGGCGGCTCGTCTTCGCCTCGAACCGGAACGCCGCCGTGCGCGGCGACACCAACGTCTTCATCGCCGACTGGGTGGAGAAAGAATGATGAGTGATGAATGATGAATATGACGACGAAGCCGTATCCATCATTCATCACGCATCATTCATCATTTGAAAGCCGTTCCCCTTCAGCGGAGCAAAGTCATGCAATACCAGAGACGCCTTCGACTCCTCCTCGCGCTTCTTCTTCTTCTTCTTTCGTCAAACGCGTTCGCGCAGAGCGCGGCGAAGCCTGCGGCGGCGCCGGACGCGGGGCGTCTGCGCGCGCACGTCACGTACCTCGCCTCCGACAAGCTCGAAGGCCGGCGCACGGGCACCGCGGGCGCGCGGGAGGCCGCGCGCTACGTCGCGCGCGAGCTGGCGCGCGTCGGCGTGCAGCCCGGCTTCCGCGTCAACTGCGACGATTCGAACGACAGCTGTTACATGCAGGAGTTCCCCTACGTCGCGTCCGTCGAGCTGGGTCGGGGGAACGCGCTGACGGCCACGCGGCGCGTCGGCGATTCGACGCAGGGCGCGCCGATGGCGATTGACTTCAAGGTCGGCGAGGACTGGATGCCGGTCGGCTTCGGCTCTTCGGGAAGGGTCGAGGCGCCGCTCGCCTTCGTCGGCTACGGGATTACGGCCGCCGAGCAGAACTACGACGACTACAAGGGCGCCGTCGCCGCGGGCAAGGTCGCGCTCGCCTTCGCGGGCACGCCCGACGGCGACAGCCCGCACGCACGCTTCGCGCGCGCGGGCGAGCTGCGCTTCAAGGCCGCGGCCGCGCGCGCCGCCGGGGCGAAGGCGCTCGTCGTCATCGCGGGCGAAGAGGAGTTCAAGAAGGATAAGCTGGCGACGCTCAGGTATGACAACGCGGGCGGCGACGCGGGGCTGCCCGTCGCGGTCATCTCGCGGCAGGCGGCGGCGGAGGTGCTGGGCCTGAGTAACGCCGCGCTGCTCGCGGAGTTCGAGAAGTCCCTGCGCGGCGGCGTCCCCGTCGTAGGCGTGCAGGGTGCGGAGCCGGGCGGGGGAGTCGTGTTGAGCCTTTCGACCGACGTGGTGCGGAAGGAGGCGCCGGCCGCCAACGTCGTCGGCGTGCTGGAAGGCTCGGACGCGAGGTTGAAGTCGGAGTTCATCGTCGTCGGCGCGCACTACGACCACCTGGGCCGCGGCGGCGAGGGGAGCCTCGCGGCGCGCGAGGGCGAGGTGCACCACGGCGCCGACGACAACGCCTCGGGCACGGCCGGCCTGCTCGAGCTGGCGCGCCTCTTCGCCGCCGACCGGAAGCCCCTGCGGCGCACCGTCGTCTTCGTCGCCTTCGGCGGCGAGGAGGAGGGGCTCATCGGTTCGAGCTACTACGTGCAGCACCCCGCCTTCCCTCTGGCGCAGACGGTGGCGATGCTCAACATGGACATGATCGGGCGGCTGCGCGGCGGCGCGCTCAACGTCGGCGGCGTCGGCACGGCCGCCGAGCTGCGCGCGCTGGTCGAAGGGCTGAACAAGGGCGACACGGCCGCGCCGAGCCCCGCGGCCGAGCGCTTCGCTTTGCGCCTGAGCGAGGACGGCTTCGGCCCGAGCGACCACTCTTCGTTCTACGCGCGGCGCGTCCCCGTCCTCTTCTTCTTCACGGGCACGCACGAGGACTACCACAAGCCTTCGGACACGGCCGACCGCATCAACTACGAGGGCGAGGCCCAGGTACTTCAACTCGTGCGCGACATCGTCTACCGCTTGCAGCAGACGGACGCGCGCCCGACCTACGCGGTCGCCAAGTCCGAGGCCAACGCGCGCACGACCTTCCGCGTCTCGCTCGGCACCGTGCCCTCCTACGGCGAATCGACCGACGGCCTCAAGCTCGACGCCGTGCGCGAGGGCTCGCCCGCCGCCGCCGCGGGGATGAAGGCCGGCGACAAGGTTGTCAAGCTGGCCGGGCGCGACATCCGCAATGTCTACGACTACACGCAGGCGCTCTCCGAGATGAAGGCCGGCCAGGAGTACGAGGTCGAACTCCTCCGCGACGGCCAGCGCCTCACGCTCAAGGTCACGCCGGCGGAAAGGAAACAGTAGACAGTAGTGAAAAGATAAAGGCAGCGTGACTCTCATCGGTTAATGATGAGAGTCACGCTGCCTGTTTTTCTACTGACTACTGACTACTGCTTTATCACCATCGCGGCTCGCGGTCGCGGCCGCCGCCTCCGCCGTAGCCGCCGCCGCGTCCTCCTCCTCCGCCGCCGTAGCCGCCGCGCTCGACGCGGGGCCGCGCCTCGTTGACCGTCAGCGTGCGGCCGCCGAACTCCTTGCCGTTGAACTGCTCGATGGCCGCGGCCGCGCCCTCGGCCGTCGCCATCTCGACGAAGCCGAAGCCGCGCGAGCGGCCGGTGTCGCGGTCTTCGACCACGGTGGCGTTCTCGACCTCGCCGGCCTGCGAGAAGACCTCGCGCAGCTCGTCGCCGGTCGTGCGGAAGTTAAGGTTCCCGACGTACAGTCTCGTGCTCATCTCTCTCTATCCTTTTCCGGAAGTGAAGCGCGGGCCGGGACTCGTCGCGTGCGTGAAATCTTCGGTGAGCGGGGAGCGGGACTCTGCTTTGACCACTGCGGCGGCGAGGGCGGCGACTGGAAGACGGCCCTTTCGCTCTGGCCGGCGGCGAGAGCGGCTTCAAACCAACGGCCAACCTCACTCTCCTTCAGCCGAACACCGTCGCCTCAACAGTCGCGGGCAGGCGCGGCCGCCTCCGACCGCGCGAGAGCAGGAACCTGAATGCGAGAGAGTATGCCTAAAACCCCGCGCCCCGCGCAACAACTTTTCGCGCCCATCTTCCTTCTTGAAAAGGTCACGGCTTTAGAGGAGAATGGCGGCGCGTTTGAGTCGAGGGGCGTGTGCCCCTGAGTCTATAGCACCTCTTTCCCTTTCGCGCCGCGCCGGTGAACCCCCGGCCGTCTCTGACCCGCAATGATCGGCAGTAACATCTCGCGCTATCGGATACTCGGCCAGGTCGGCGAGGGCGGGATGGGTGTCGTGTACGTGGCCGAGGACACGGTGCTCGGCCGCCGCGTCGCCGTCAAGATTCCGCACGCGGGGCGCGACGAGAGCCACTACCGCGCCCGCTTCCTGCGCGAGGCGCGCGCCGTCTCCAAGCTCCGGCACGAGAACATCGCGGCCGTCCACGACTACGGCGAGACCGAAGAGGGGCAGCCCTTCATCGTGATGGAGCTGGTCTCGGGGCAGACGCTCGGCGAAATGCTCGCGGGGCCGGGCATCAGCGTCGCGCGCGCCGTCGAGGTCACGTGCGAGGTGGCCCGCGCGCTGTCGGAGGCGCACCGCCTCGGCGTCGTCCACCGCGACGTCAAGCCCTCGAACGTCGTCATCGACGACGCGGGCACGGTCAAGGTGCTCGACTTCGGCCTCGCCAAGCAGCTCCACGAGGAGGCGGCGGGCGGCAACGGCGGCACCGAGGCGCAGACGCTCCTCACCGCGCGCACGCGCTCCGACGTGGTCATCGGCACGCCGCTCTACCTGAGCCCCGAGCAGGCGCGCGGCGCGAAGGTGGACGGCCGGAGCGACCTCTTCGCCCTGGGCGCGCTGCTCTACGAGTGCCTGACGGGGCGCCCGGCCTTCTCCGGCGCCAACGTCATCGAGATCGGCGCGCAGGTGCTCCACTTCGACCCGCCGCCGCCGTCGAAGCTCAACCCGCGCGTCCCTTCGGAACTCGACCGCCTCACGCTCAAGGCGCTGGCGAAGAAGCCCGAAGACCGCTTCCAGACGGCCGACGAGTTCGCCGCCGAGCTGACGCGCGTGCGCTCACGCCTGCCCGCCTCCGACACCGTCCCGACGCGGCGGCTGGCCGGCGCCGACTACGGCCACCGTTCGAGCGCGCTCATCACGATGGCCGAGGGCTTGCGCCGCCCGAAGTTCTCGCCGCTCGCGCTGCTGGCGTCGCTCGCCGGCCTCGGGCTCCTCATCTGGGCCGTCTGGTACCTGCGGCAGCCCTCGGCGCACGTGCCGGGCGCGGAGGTGGCGGGGCTCTACGAGCAGGGCGTGAACGCGATGCGCGAGGGCTCTTACTACAAGGCGAGCGGCCTGCTCCGGCAGGCGACCGAGCGCGACACGAAGTTCGCGCTCGCGCAGGCGCGCCTCGCCGAGTCGCTGTTGGAGATGGACTTCCCCGACCGCGCCAAGGACGCGATGATCCAGGTCAGCGCGCTCGTGCCCGACTTCTCGGTCTACCCGCGCGCCGACGCGCTCTACCTCGAAGCCATCCGCTCGACGTTGAGCAAGGACTACGGGGGCGCCATCCGCAGGTACGAGGAGATCGTCGCGCTCGACCCGCGGCGGCCCGAGGCGCACCTCGACCTCGGGCGCGCCTACGAGCGGAACAACCAGGTCACGAAGGCGCTCAACAGCTACACCGAGGCGACCACGCGCGACTCGTCCTACGCGGCCGCCTTCCTCCGCCTCGGCACGCTCCACGCGCGCCAGACCAACCAGCCCGGCGCCGTGGACGCCTTCGAGCGCGCGCAGAGGCTCTACGCCGAGCGGGGCAACAAGGAGGGCGAGGCGGCGGTGCGCTACCAGCGGGGCCGCCTCTTCGCCGGCCTCAAGAAGGAGCCCGAGGCGCGGGCCGAGTTCAACGAGGCGCTCCGGCTCGCCGTCGAGACGGGCAACGTCTACCAGCAGGTGCAGTCGCTGCTCCAGCTCGCGACCGTCGAGGAGGGCGCCGAGCAGGCGCGGAGCAGGGCGAATGAAGGGGTCAGGCTGGCGCAGTCGAACGGCATGAACGACCAGTTGTCCAACGGCTACGTCACCCTCGGCGCCGTCCAGCTCAAGTACGGCGACCTGGACGGGGCCGAGGACTATTTCAACCGGGCGCTCCAGATCGCGAGCAACTACAAGCTGAAGCGCTACGAGGCGCTGGCCTACCTGAACCTGGCGAGCGTGAGCGGGCAGCGGGGGAAGGCCGACGAGGCCGACGAACTCCTCGCGAAGGCGCGCGACTTCTTCATCGAGGGCGGCTACCGGCGCGAGGCCGACAGCTGCACCATCGCCCTCGCGCGGAGCAAGAAGCAGCGGGGCGACAACGAGGGCTCGCTCCAGCTCCTCAAAGAGCAACTCCGCCTCGCCGAGCAGACGGGCGACCCGGCGCAGATCGCGAGCCTCCACCAGGAGTGCGGCGCCGTCCTCAACAACCAGGAGAAGTACGCGGAGGCGCTCGCGCACTTCCGCGAGAGCGTCTCCACCTTCCGCTCGCTCCGCATCCAGTCTTTGCTTCCCTACTCGCAGGTCAGCCTGGCGGGCGCGCTCTGGGCGCTCGGCCGCTACGAGGAGGCCGAGAAGATTCTCAACGAGATGGCGGCCGCCGACCCGCAGACGCTCAGCGGGGGCAAGAACATGCTCGCGACCCTCTACCTCAACCGGGCCGACTTGGAGCTGAGCCGCCAGCGCTTCCCCGAGGCGGCCGCGCAGGCGAGGGAAGCCGCCGGCGTTTTGAGAGGGGTCGAGGGCGAGCGGAAAGACATGCTGCTGGCGTGGGCCGACAGTGACCTCGCGATGGCCGAGAGCTTCGCCGGCGCGCACGCCAGCGCCAGGCCGCTCAGCCAGGAGGCGGTGCGCCTCGCCTCGCAGGGGCGCGACGACTGGACCACCATGTACGCTCACTACGCGCTCGCCCTCGCCCTGCTCAAGGCGGGCGACGGCGCCGGGGCGCGCGCCCCGGCCGAGCGCGCGCTCGACATCGCCACCCGCCTCGGCCGCGCCGACACGCAGTGGCGCGCGCTCGCCCTGGCGGGCAAGGCCAGCCGGCTCGCCGGCGACCAGGACGCGGCGCGCGATTACCTCGACCGCGCCGCCGCGACGCTCGCACAGTTCGAACAGAGTCTGGGGGCGGAGGCGGCAGGCTACCTCTCGCGCCCGGACATACAGTGGCTCCGCGGCGAACTCGGCGCCCCCGCGGCGTCCGCCGCCCGCTGAGTCGCCCCTGAATCCTCAACCCTTAAGGAGAATCGAAAATGTCTAACCAACCAGACCCACCGATCATCGTCACCGGCGGCTCCGTCACCATCGAGTTCGACGAGGACAACATGGAGAAGCTCTCGAAAGGCAAGCACCATCACCGGAACAAGCGCATCAAGCACATCAAGGTCGAAGGCGACGGCCTCAGCTACGACGCCAACGTGCCCACGGGCAAGGGCCTGAAGATAACCATCACCGTCGGCGACTAGTCGCCGGCGCCGCCCGCGCGGCAGAAAGCGAGACGGCGCGGGCGGCCTGCTTCGAGCCGCCCGCGCCGTCGCCTGACAGTCTGGGGGGCGAATGAAGAAGGTCAGGCACCATGACCTTCTTCATTCGCCCCCCGTCTTCATCCCTTATCCCTTCCTCGTCCCCTCTCGCTCCAGACCGCCTCCGCCACTCCCGCCAGCCAGCAGAGCGTGCCGCGCGCGCCGAAGTGCTCGCGCACGCGCTCGAAGATGCGCGGGTAGAGCCGCGCCGTGCGCGCCAGCAGACGCCGGAGCGCGCCCGTCGTCATCCGCCCGCGGAAGACCTCGCGCCGCTCGCCCTCTTCCAGACCGCCGAGCGCGGCCGCCAGTGCGTTCAGCGTCTCGTTGACCGCGTGCGGCGCGCCCTTCGCCGCCGGCCGCATGAACTCCGCCAGGCCGAGCGCCGCCGCGACGCGCGCCGTCCCGCCGCCGCCGACCGCCGAGAGCGAGCCCGCGTCCAGGGCGCCCGAAGAGAGCGCCGCGTCCGTCCCGCGGGCCAGACGCCGCAGCTCGCCCACGCCCGCGCACGCCCCGCGCGCGCCCGGCGCGAAGGCGCCGGCCCCCAGACCGGAGTCTCCCAGCAGCAGCACGCGGTCGCAGGCCACGCGCCGCCGCGTGCGCCAGCCCTCGCGCGGCGCGTGCGCGTAGCCGAAGACGGGGCGCTCGACGCGCCAGCCCGCAGACCTGCGCTTGTACGTGGGGAGCGTTGCGAAGTAGCGCTCGAAGAGCGCGAGCAGGGACTTGTCGGCCGGCGAGTCGGTCGTGTCGTGGAAGAAGAGGCGCGTCGCGTAGTCGCCGCGCGCGGGCGCGCCCGCGAACCCCTCCCACAAGAGTTGACGGTGCGCGCTCGCGTCCTCGGTGCTGACGAGGATTTCGCCGGCGCGGAAGTCCGCCTCGTCACTCCCCTCGCCGCGCACGAAGCCGCGCGCGACCGTCCCGACCGAAGGGCGCACGCGCGCCGCCGCCCCGCGCCCGCCGTTCAACTGCCGCGACACGGGCGAGTCCGCCCCCGAGGCGTCCACGAACAGGCGCGCCGCGAAGAACCGGCGCGCGCCGCCCGCGCCCTCTGTCTCGATTGTCACGCGCGCGGGCTCGACGTACGCGCGCACGAAGCGCAGCCCCGTCTCGACCGCGGAGCCCTTCGACGCGAGCCGCGCCAGGCGCCCCGCCGCGAGCGCCGTCAGACGCTCGCCGTCAACGGCCACGTCGAGCGCGCCCGTCACCCACAGCGGCCCGGCCTTCACGCGCGACGCCGCGTCGTGGAACTTCACGAACCCGCCGCGGTAGCGGTTCAAGACCGCGCCCTCGACCTCCTCGCGCGTGAAGACGGACGCGCCCTCCAACTCCTTCAGCTCGTCCTCCGAAAGATTCCAGACGCCGCCGGCCTCGCCCTCGGCGCGCGCGCCGCCGACGACGAGCACGCGCTTCCCGTGTGCGCACGCGAGCGCGGCCGCGTGCAGCAGCGCCGCGGCGCCGCCCGCGTAGACCGCGTCGAACTCCGCTTCGGCCTCGCGGCCCGCGGGCGGCGGGCCGAAGACGACCGCCTCCTCTTCGGCGTACGCGCCGCCGCGCGTCTCCCAGTCAGCGCGCCAGTCGGTCTCCAACTCCCAGATGCGCCGGAGCCACTCCTCGCGCCTGGGGAGCGCGCCGAGGCTCGCGACCGTTTCGGGGTAGCGCCGCCGGAAGTGCGCGAGGTCAGGCGCGAGCGCGCCTCGCGCGCCCGCGAACGTCGGTACGGATTTCGTCGGAGCCGTGGCGACCATCTCTCGAAAACTCCGCGGGCGTGTATTTTGAAGACGCGCGGCCGGCCCTTGCGGTCTGCGCGCGCCGCGAGGTGTGAATCGTTGTCAGGGGAGACTTGGGTTCGCGGGCGAGTGTAGCCGAAGGGCGCGCGCGCGGTCTAGCCCCGTGCGGCGCCGGGGCATGTTGAGAGAAAAATGTTACCTCGCGGCCACACTTCGGCTCACCTGCGCGAGCGCGAGATGAGTCCGATGACGGCGACGAAGAGCGCGGAGCCGACTATCGACCAGACGACCGGGAACGTCTGGCCGCCCACCTGCACGGGCAGAGGCTCGGGGAGCCCCAGCTTGCGCGCGACCAGCAACCCGATCAGCGAGCCGATGAAGCCGAGCGCAATCGAGACCAGGCACCCGCCGCGCGAGAAGCCGCCGATGGCCTGCCCTATCGCCCCGCACACGCCCGCGACGAGCAGCAGCAAGAGCAGATCGATGAGAGTCATGCGTGTTCTCCTGTCAGCCTTGAACTGTCTGCCGCGAGCATAATTCAACCCGCCCCGGCGGGCAAAACAGACACGCCCGCGACGCCGATTTTTTCTGGAATTCGTCGCCCCCACATCCACAAAACTTTTGCTTCACAAGAGCGCTTCGGAGCCTCTATACTCTGTTCGGAGTGGGCGACGCCGGGAGCGCCGCCGCTTGAAAAGCGACACCGACAAAGGCCATCCGGCGCGAAAGCCCCGGAGCGCAAAGCCGTTGACCTAAACGCGCGAAGTACGTCGCGCGCACGGACGCAGCGGTCGCCGAAGTGATGCCGGAAAGAGACGAAATTTCGAGAGGCCGGAGGCGCACGCTGCATGCGACGCGCCCCGGCCTCGCCGTTTTCCGGTCGCGGGAAAAGCGTTGCGCGTGTACGACTTACGGGCGTCATTCTGAAGCCCGGCCGGCGGGCGTGGGAAGCAACTGCCGTCGCGCCCCGCACATCTTAGACTGGCACGTCGCGGCGATCATTTTCCCCCACAGGTCACGCGGTCCGGCCGACTGAAACTCCCTAACTTAAGACTGTTGACCCGGAACGAAATTTTAAGGAGATTTACCGACATGCGTAGACTGATCATCGCCTCTCTCCTCGTCGTCGCGGCCTTCGGCGCCGCGTCGGCGCAGACCGGCAACGACGTTCCCAACATGGGCCGCGCGCCCAAGCAGGCCGACGGCGTCGGCCGCCTCGACCTCCGCGTCGTGGACGAGCAGGGGAACCCCGTGCAGGGCGTCCGCGCCGACCTCCAGTCGAAGCGCGCGGGCGGCTTCCTCTGCGAGTCGTGGAACTGGACGGACGCGCACGGCGTCTCCGTGCTCCCGCCGCTCCACATGGGCAAGCTCACGCTCAAGCTCTCGGCTAAGGGCTTCCAGACGCAGACGATCCAGGTGGACGCCGCCTCGCTCGACCAGCCCGTCCGCGTGACGTTGGTTAAGAAGTCGTAAGCCGCCTTCGGCGGAAGGCAAAAGGCAAACTTCAAAAGGCAAAAATGAAAGACGACGGCCCGCGGGGCTTTCGTCTTCACTTTTGCCTTTTGCCTTTTGAAGTTTGCCTTTTGCCTTACAGCCCTTTTGCCCGTCGCCACTCGCGCACCACGTCGGCGGCGGGGCGCTTGTTGCCGTCAACCTCGTAGTTGAGCCGCCGCATCTCTTCGGTCGAGATGGAGCCGGCGAGCTTCTGCGAGACCTCGCGCGCCGCGGGGAGCCGTTCGAGCGCGTCGCGGCGCAGGAGGAGGACGGCCTCGTAGGGCGGGAAGTAATGGCGGTCGTCTTCGAGCTGCGTGAGGCCGAGCGCGGCGATCATGCCGTCGGTCGAGTTGCCGGCGATGACATCCACCTGCCCCTCGGCGAGCGCGCGGTACGAGAGCGACAAGTCCATCTCCCGAGGCCGCCCGTTGAACTGGAGGCCGTAGGCGCGCGCGAAGCCTTCGTAGCCGTCGGGGCGCGACATGAAGTCCTGCCCGAAGCCCGCGCGCATGCTCGGCGCTCGCGGCGTCAGGTCGGAGATGTTTTTGAGATTTAACTTCCGGGCGTCGTCGGCGCGGACGAGGACGGCGAACGTGTCCTCGAAGCCGAGCGGCGGGCCGACCTCCACGTCGAAGCGCGCGGCGTAGTCGGATTTGACCAGCTCGTAGACGGCGCGCGCGTCCGTCATCGGCGGGTGCTTGAGGATGGACATCAGGGACGTGCCCGTGTACTCGGGGTACGCGTCCACCTCGCCCGCGACCAGCGCGTCGTGCGCGAGGTTGCCGCCCAGCTCATATCTTCTCTCGACCTTCAGCCCGCGCGCCTCCAAGCCCTGCGCGTAGATTTCGGCGAGGATGACCGACTCGGTGAAGTCCTTCGACCCGACCCTCACGTCCGCCTTCGCCGAACGATTCCACAGCGCGAACCCGACGCCCATCAAAATAATGATAGCGAGCCCAGCCAACGCGACCCGGCGCGCGACCGGATTCCTCTTCAACGCGGCGCGGCGGCGCGCGGCGAGCCGCGACTCGATGAGGCCGATGCCCGCGTCGGCCGCGAGCGCGAGCAGCGCGGCGGGGACAGCGCCCGCGAGGATGAGGCGGTTGTCGTACTGTCGAAGTCCTCTGAAGATCAGGGTGCCCAGGCCGCCCGCGCCGATGGCCGCCGCGATGGTCGCCACGCCGACGGAGATAACGGTCGCCACGCGCACGCCCGCGAGGATGACGGGCGCGGCCAGGGGCAGCTCGACCTGCCGGAGAATCTGCCGGTCGGTCATCCCCATCGCCACGGCCGCCTCGCGCACGCTGCGCTCGACGCCCTCGACGCCCGTCACCGTGTTGCGGATCACCGGCAGCAGCGCGTAGAGCACGAGCGCGACGACGGCCGGGTGCCAGCCGATGCCGCCCACGTACTTGAGCGGGATGATGAAGCCGAAGAGCGCGAGGCTCGGCACGGTCTGGAGGATGTTGGCGACGGCGAGCACGGGCCGCTTCAAACTCGTCCTGCGGGTGAGGACGAGCCCGAGGGGCAGGCCGACCGCGACTGCAATCAGAGTCGAGACGGCGACGAGCAGGAGGTGCTCGCCGGTCAGGCCGAGCACCTCGCGCCAGTTGCGCAGGATGAACTCGAAGAAGTTCATAAGTCTGTCGGGAGCGCCAGCGTCTCGCGGTAGGCGCGCGCGTGCGGCTCGTCAGAGTTAAGAAAAGCTTCGGGGGTGTCCAGAAGAACGATACGGCCGGCGCTCATCAGCGCGACGCGCGTGCCGAGCGTGAGCGCCTCGCGCACGTCGTGCGTGACGAAGACGACGGTCTTGTTCAATCTCTTCTGTAACGCGGCAAACTCTCTTTGCAGCGCCGCGCGGGTTAGCGGGTCGAGCGCGCCGAAGGGCTCGTCCATCAGGAGCAGCGGCGGGTCTGCGGCCAGAGCGCGCGCCACGCCCACGCGCTGGCGCTGCCCGCCCGAAAGCTCCGCGGGGAAGCGCCCGGAGAATTTGCCGGGGTCGAGCCCGACCAATCTCAACAGTTCATCGACGCGCGCCGTCACACGCGACTCGTCCCAGCCTTCGAGCGTGGGGACGAGTCCGACGTTGCGGCCGACCGTGAAGTGCGGGAAGAGGCCGGCGTCCTGGATGACGTAGCCGGTGCGCCGCCTCAGCTCAATCGCGTCCCACGCGCGCGTGTCCCTGCCTTCGACCAGGACTTCGCCCGAGGTCGGTTCGAGCAGGCGGTTGACGAGCCTGAGCGTCGTCGTCTTCCCGCAGCCCGACTCGCCGAGCAGCACGAGCGTCTCGCCGCGCAGGACTTCGAGGTCGAGCGCGTCGATGATCGGCGCGCTCACGCCCGGCGGCGCGTAGGTGACGCGGCGGAAGACGACGACGGCGTCGTCTTTGCGTGTCGGTTGATTTGAGATTTGAGATTCCAAATTTGAAACTCTTGTCAGGCGACGCGCAGGTGCTCGAAGAGTCGCTGCATCGAGCCGTGCCAGGAGCCGTCGAAGTTGCGCAGGAGGATGTCTGCGGGGCAGACGCCCTCGTTGACGACGCGCTCGACGAGAATGTCGAGGTAGGCCGTCTCGTCGGGCGCGACGCGCCTCAAGCCTTCGACGGCGAGCCGGACTATTTCGCGCGCGAGGCGGAGCACGTCCACGCCCGCGCACTTCGCGGCGAGCCCTTCGCGCGCGACGCGCTCGCGCAGGAGCAGGGCGTCGGCGGCTTTGAGTTTCGGCGCGAGGCGGAGCGCTTCGTCGAGCGCGTGGTCGTCGTAGAGCAGCCCCTTCCAGAGCGCTTGCAGCGCCATCGAGTATTCGAGGCCGCCCGCGTCGGCGCTGCGCAGCTCGACGTGCTGCTTGAGGCGCGCGTCGGTGAAGACGGTCGTCAGGTGGTCGGCCCAGTCGCCGAAGACGGGCGCGAGGCCGGCGCGCCCGCTCTCAAGGAACTCGCGGAAGGGGAGCCCCGCGACCGCGCCGATGTAGCGCCCGCCGCGCTGCGCGAAGATCATCGGCACGCCGAGTGCGTACCGCACGTAGTCCGCGGGCTCGAAGTCGTCGCGCAGCGCGGGCGGCGCCATCCCCGAGCGGTCGGGGTCTGTGTCGAGCCAGGCGGCGGCGCGCGTTGACTTGTAGCCGGAGGGGCGACCCTGCTCGAACGGCGAGTTGGCGAAGATGGCCGTGACGACGGGCGCGAGGCGGTTGCCGACGAGGAACTTCTTGCAGAGGTCTGCGGGCGGGCCGTAGTCGAGGTTCGCCTGCACGGTGCAGGTGCGGCACATCATGTCCCAGGCGCGGCGGCCCCGCGAGGCGAGGTAGGGGCGCATCACCTCGTAGCGCAGTTTGGGGAACCAGCGCTGCTCCTCGATGGAGCGCAGGGGGTCGAAGCCGACGGCGAGGAAGGCGAGGCGGTTGGCCTCGGCGACTTCGCGGAGCCGCGCGAGGTAGCGCCGCAGCTCGCGCTCCACGTCCGAGAGTCGGCGCTGCGGCGCGCCCGAGAACTCGACCTGTCCGCCGGGCTCGACCGTCAGGCGGTTCATCTGCCCGTCGTTCGCCTCGATAATCGTCCCGCCCTCGTGGACGAGGTCGCGCGAAGAGGGCGCGAAGCCGGCGAGCACGCCCTGCACCTGCGCGGCGTCGATGCGTTCGAGCCCGCGCGCGCGGTCGTAGCCGAACAGCTCCAGCTCCGCCCCGCACATCCAGTCGGCGCGCGGCTTCTCGCCCCGCAAAAGGTTCTCGACGAAGAGCGGCACCGACCCGCCCGTGACCGGGTCGGTCAGCGCGGGGAAGCCCTCGCCGCTCGTCCTTGGGTGGTGAGACATTCTGTTAAGTGATGAGTGATGAGTGATGAGTGATGAATTAAAGACCGCAGTTAATTCATCACTCATCACTCATCACTCATCGTTTGCCTTCTGCCACGAAGAGGTTGCTGCTGAAGCGCCCGGCCGGGTCGAGCCAGGTCTGCTCGCGCGCGAAGCCCGTCTCGGCGGCGAGCGCGGAGAGTTCGTCGAGCGAATACTTGTAGGAGTTCTCCGTGTGTATGCGCTCGCCCGCGCGGAAGTTGATTTCGAGGTCGAGCGCGCCGACGCGGACGGTCTGTGCGCACGTGCTTTCGAGGTGCATCTCGACGCGGCCCTCCCGCTCGTCGTAGAGGGCGACGTGGCGGAAGTCGCGCAGGGAGAAGTCGGCGCCCAGCTCGCGGTTGATGCGCGCGAGGAGGTTGAGGTTGAAGGCGGCCGTGACGCCGAGCGGGTCGTCGTAGGCCGCTTCGAGCGTCGCGGCGTCCTTCTTCAAGTCGGCGCCGAGGAGCAGGCGGTCGCCGGGCCGGAGCGCGGCGCGCACGCGTCGGAGGAAGTCGCGCGCCTCCGCGCGGTCGAAGTTGCCGACGTTCGAGCCGAGGAAGAGGACGAGCGCGCGCGCGCCCTCTTCGAAGTTCTCCCGCAGGCGCGGGAGCGCCGTGTCGTAGTCGGCGGCGTAGGCCGTCACGCCCAGGCCCTCGTAGTCGCCGAGCAGGGCGCTCGCACTCTCTTCGAGCGCGGCGGTCGAGATGTCCACGGGCACGTAGCGCAGGCGCGTCTGGGCGGCGAGCAGCACGTCGATGATGCGGCGCGTCTTCGCGGCGGAGCCCGAGCCCAGCTCGAAGAGCGTGAGGCGGCGCGCCCCGTCCCGAGCCTTCTCAACAATCTCGGCGGCGTGGCGCGCGAAGATGTCGGCCTCGGCGCGCGTGAGGTAGTATTCGGGCACGAGGCAGATGGCGTCGAAGAGGCGCGAGCCCAGGCCGTCGTAGAAGTATTTCGGCAGGAGGAACTTTCTCTGCGCGGTCAGGCCGCGCCGCACGTCCGCGGCGAAGTCGTCGGCGACCGCGGCCGTGAGCCTGTGGATGAGGAGCCGCGCGGCCTGCTCCGTACTCGCGGGGTGAGACATCTGTCGGGCTCCCCTCGTCTGCTTAAGAAAGCTGCTGTATCATAAACCAAGGAGTCAGGAGTCAGAAGTCGGAAGAAAAACTTTCGTCGCTGGAATCCTGCGGTTCTCATCATTAACCTACGCAAAGCGGAGCCTTCTGACTTCTGACTCCCTCTCTCTTATGCACGAACAGGCCGAACAGATCGCTCTGGAACTGACCGAGGCGCGCGCCGGGACGCTGCGCCTCTTCGACCTGGCGGACGAGTCGGAGCTGCACCGCAGCCCGGGCTTCGGCTACCGCCCCATCATCTGGCACCTCGCGCACATCGGCGTCTTCGAGTCGTACTGGCTCCTGCAAAAGCTGTCGGGCCAGGCGCCGCCCGACCCGGCCTACGAGCGCGTCTTCGACCCGATCCGCACGCCGCGCGAGGAGTCGAAGGACTTGCCCCGGCGCCCCGAGATGGAAGGCTACCTGCGCCGCGTCCGCGCGGGCGTGCTCGAAGCGCTCGACCGCTTCGACTTTGACGACGCAGACCCTTTGCAGGCCGGCGGGTACATTTTTCAACTCGTCCTCGAACACGAGCGGCAGCACCAGGAGACGCTCTGCTACCTCTTCCAGATGCTCGACCCTTCGAAGAAGGCGCTCCCCGACGCCCCCCGGCCCGCCGCGTTCGAGGGAGCTACGGCCGCCACGGGGGAAATGGTTTCGATACCCGCGGGCACTTTCCTGTCGGGCGCGCCCTGGGACTCCTTCGCCTACGACAACGAGCGCCCGGCGCACGAGGTCACGCTCCCCGCGTTCCGCATCGCGCGCGCGCCCGTGACGAACGGCGAGTACGCGCGCTTCTTCGAAGAGGGCGGCTACGAGCGGCGCGAGTTCTGGTCGGAAGAGGGCTGGGCTCGGCGTGAGCAGGAGGGCTGGCGGTGCCCGCTCTACTGGCGGCGCGAGGGCTCTGCCTGGGTCGAGCGGGGCATGTTCGAGGAGTGGGAGTTGAGAGTCGAACACCCCGTCACCGGCGTCAGTTGGTTCGAGGCGGAGGCTTACGCGAAGTTCGCGGGCCGGCGTCTGCCGACCGAGGCCGAGTGGGAGCGCGCCGCCTCGTGGGACGCTTCGACGGGCACGAAACGCCGCTACGCCTGGGGCGACGAAGCGCCCGACGACACGCGTGCCAACTTCGGCCGCCGCCAATGGGGCACGACGCCCGTCGGCTCCTACCCGCGCGGCGCGTCCGCCGCGGGCTGCCTCGACATGAACGGCAACGTCTGGGAGTGGACTGCCACGCCCTTCGAAGGCTTCCCCGGCTTCGAGCCCTTCCCCTACCCCGAATACTCGCAGGAGTGGTTCGACGGCGACCACCGCGTGCTCAAGGGCGGCTCCTGGGCCACGAGCCCTTCGGTGCTGCGCACCTCTTTCCGCAACTTCTTCCGCCGCCCCTTCCGCATCGCCTTCGCCGGCCTCCGCCTTGCCGAAGACGCCTGACCTCCGGGCGGGCCGCCGCGACCCTACGGCTGCGCCTTCGCCCGCTTGAGGGCCGCGGTGCGATCCTTAAACTTCCCCAGCGCTTCAGACGCCTGTGGGCCGAGAGGCTTCTTGGCAATGTTGCCCAGGGCCGACTCGGCCTTCTGCGCGGACTCGGCCGTCCAGGCGTCGTCGGTCGTGTTGTTCAGAAAGAAGAGGACGTTGATGAGCCCCTGCGGCGACAGCTCGTCGATCTTCGACTCGTCGAGAAGCGCGAGCGCCTGCTCGACCGCCTGCGGGTCGGAGTGGTATTCCGTCTTCAGGGCGCCCGTCGTCCTGAGCCGCTCCTTCTCGTCGGGAGAGTTCAACTGCCTGAGGAGGAGGCCGAGTCTCTTGCTCCGGTCGAGGTTGAGGACGATGTTGGCGGGCGGGTTACGGCCGCCGTTGGCCGGGGGCGTCTGGTTCGAAGAGCCGGGGCGCGGCGTCGGCGGGCCGGGCGAGTTCGACGCCGCGACGTTCCTGTTGTCGGCGTTGTTTGCGTTCGCGACGGACGGGCCGCGCGACGAGGTGAATGCGATGATGATGGCCGTGAGCCCGACGGCGGCGGCCGCAGCGCCCGCGAGGATGTGGAGACGGTACCTCGGCCAAACACCCTTGGGCCGTTCGTCCGCCGGTTCGATCACCGTCGGTGCAACCGTCGGAGCCTTTTGCAAACCCCCGTCTTCTTCTTCTTCCTCTTCCTGCGCGTCGGCCCCCGCCTTCTCAAGCCACGCGGGCAAGGGCGCCTCGACGGGCGGGGGCGGCGGGAGGGGCGTGCGTCCTTCCGGGCGCGCGGGCGGCGCGCCGAGGATGCCGGTCAGGTCGCCGACGAGAGTCGAGAAGCCGGCGTGCGTCGTCTCGCCTTTCCAGTCCGTGAGGTCGGCCGCCTGGATGCGTCTGAACTCAAGCGGGAGCTTGACCTGCTCGATGAAGACGGGGACGAGCAGGTGGCGGTCTTTCGCGTCGGCCGCCTCGGTCTTGACCCACTCGCTGGCTACCGAGTTACTCGTCCAGAGGACGATGACGCAGCGCGCGGCCGCGAGTTGGGCCTCGATCACTTCGCCGTAGTCCTTGCCCGTGGGGATGCGCCTGTCCCACCAGACTGTCCAGCCGTGCTGTTCCAGCGCGGCCGCCAGCGCCTTCGCCGTCTGACGGTCGCGGCTCGCGTAGCTGAGAAAGATGTCGCTCATATGAGTTCGTCGGCCCGCGGGATTCGAGAGGCCGGGCGTCGCCTTCGGGCGGTCAGGTTCGGGAAGCGCGGGCGCTCCGGGGGCGGCCGCTGAGGCTTCATACGCCAATTCAGGGCGCGAGTCAACGATTTTCGAGCCAATTTACCGTAAACATTGGGCGGCGGGGCGGCGTATATGTGACCGAGCCGGGGCACGCCTTTGTCTCCAAACTTCAAGCGGAAGTAGTCTTATGCGGACGATCTACACCTTCTACGCCGACGCCGCGCGCATCGCCTTACAGTCCATCTTCGCGCACAAGCTGCGGGCGTTCCTCACCCTGATCGGCATCATCATCGGCGTGGCGTCGGTGGTCGTCGTGGGCGCGGCCATCTCGGGCCTCAACACCTACGTCGTCGATAAGATGTCGAAGATGCTGGGCACGAACCACTTCATGATCGCGCGCATCGCCAGCCACGGCGAGCTGTCCGAGGAGGAGCTGGAGAAGATGAACCGCCGCAACAAGCGCCTGCGGTGGGCCGACATGGAGTGGCTGCAACAGTACTGCGAATCCTGCTCGGCGGTCGGGGCCGAGGTCGGGCGCGGGACGAAGTTCGAGCAGGACGGGCAGACCTTCTACGGCGGCATCATCTTCGGCGTCACCGCCAACATGGTCGAGATCGAGGACAAGACCATCGCCGAGGGCCGCTTCATCCAGCCCGAGGAGGTCGAGAACTCGAAGCTCGTCGTCGTCCTCGGCGCCGACATCAAGGACAAGTTCTTCCCCGACGCAGACCCCGTCGGGCAGGAGTTCAAGGTCGAGGGCCTGCCGATGCGCGTCATCGGCGTCGAGGAGCGGCGCGGCCCCATCTTCGGCGACCTCATTGACAAGCACGTCTACATTCCCTTGACGACTTATCAGCGCTTCTTCGGCCGCGACCTTGATTTGCAGCTTCACGGCAAGTCGCGCGAGAAGGGCGCGCTCCAGTACACCATCGAGGACGCGCGCAAGGCGCTGCGCGACTACCACAAGCTCATCGGCAGCGAGGAGGACGACTTCGGCGTCGTCAACACCGAGACGCTCGGCAGCCAGATCGACCAGTTCACCGGCGCCATCGCGATGGTCGTCACGCCTATCACGCTCATCTCTCTGGTCGTCGGCGGCATCGTCGTCATGAACATCATGCTCGTGAGCGTGACCGAGCGCACCTTCGAGATCGGACTGCGGAAGGCTTTGGGCGCGCGGCGCAAGCAGGTGCTCTTGCAGTTCCTCATCGAGTCCTCGCTGCTCTGCGCCCTGGGCGGCATGCTCGGGCTGTTCGCGGCCAGCGGCATCTCGTGGGCGGTGACGGCGCTGACGCCCGTCACGATGACGATCACGGTCGGCTACATCCTGCTCGCGCTCGGCGTCTCGGCCGGGGTCGGCATGATCGCGGGCATCTACCCGGCGTTCAAGGCGTCGCGCCTCGACCCCATCATCGCGCTCACGCGGAACTAGAAGGGACGGAAGAGATGAGACTGAGGCTGCCCAAGTTCATCCCGCGCGAGACGCTCCTGATGGCGCTCGACAGCGTGTTGGCGAACAAGTTCCGCAGCGCGCTGACCATGCTCGGCATCGTCATCGGCGTGTCGGTCGCCATCATCGTCGCCTCGATCCTGTCGGGGATGCGCCAGAACATCGTCAAGATCGTCGAGGAGTACGGCACGAACAACATCTACGCCTTCCACCTCACCACGGGGCCGCAGGTCGGCGAGCGCGACCAGTCCGAGCGCGCGCGCAAGCCCCTCACGCCCGAGGACGGCGAGGCCGTCGCGCGCCAGGCCCCCGCCATCGAGCAGGTCGCCCTGGAGGCGCCGAACATCGGCGGCTGGGGCAGCGGCTTCGACGACACCATCAGCATCAACGGCAAGACCTACCGCCGCGGCAACACGCGCGCCGTGACCCCGAACATGGCCGAGATCGCCAACACCTCGCTCAAGGAGGGGCGCTTCTTCAACGAGCAGGAAGACCTCAACCGGCGCAACGTGATGGTCATCGGCGTCAACGCCGCCGCCGCCCTCTTCCCAGACCAGCAGAGCGGCATCGTCGGCACCAAGGTCAAGATGGGCGGCTACGTCTGGGAGATCATCGGCGTCCTCGCCAAGCGCAAGGCCACCTTCTTCGGCGAGAACGAAGAGGACAACGCCGTCTTCGTCCCGTTCCGCACCGGAAGACAGGTCGCGCCCGGCCGCAAGTTCGTCGTGCTCGTCATGCGCGCGCGGTCGGGGCAGTTGCAGGCGGCTGTTGACCAAGTTGAAGAAATCCTGCGCGCGCGCCGCCAGGTGCCCTTCGGCGAGCCGAACAACTTCGACGTGAAGACGGCCGACGCCTTCATCACGCAGTTCGACAGCATCTTCGGCATGATCGGCGTCATCGCCATCGCCATCTCAAGCGTCGGCCTGATGGTCGGGGGCATCGGCGTGATGAACATCATGCTCGTCTCCGTCACCGAGCGGACGCAGGAGATCGGCGTGCGCAAGGCCATCGGCGCCCGGCGCCGCGACATCGTGCACCAGTTCCTCTTCGAGGCGATGACGCTGACGATGCTGGGCGGCGTCATCGGCGTGCTCTTCTCGGTCGGCGTCAGCCAACTCGTCATGCTCCTCGTCCCCTCGCTGCCGGCCAGCATCCCCGCGTGGGCCGTGACCTCCGGCCTCCTGGTCTCGGTCGGGGTCGGCCTCATCTTCGGCGTCTGGCCCGCGATGAAGGCTTCGCGGCTCGACCCCATCCAGTGCCTGCGGTACGAGTAGGGAAGACTTCAAGCCACTTTCCTGTAAACATTAGGCGCGGCCCCGGCGTATGAGAGTCCGAGCCGGGGCACGCCTTTTTGTCTCCATAAATTTACGCGGAAGAGTCTTTATGCGGACGATCTATACCTTCTACGTTGACGCCGCGCGCATCGCCTTGCAGTCCATCTTCGCGCACAAGCTGCGCGCCTTCCTGACGCTGATCGGAATCATCATCGGGGTGGCGTCGGTGGTGGTGGTCGGCGCGGCCATCTCGGGCCTCAACACCTACGTCATGGACAAGGTCTCGGCGGTGCTCGGCACGAACCACTTCATGATCGCGCGCATGGCCGCGCACGGGAACATCTCCGAGGAAGACTGGGAGAAGATGAACCGGCGCAACAAGCGGCTCGAATTCGAAGACTACGAGTGGGTGCGCGACCGCTGCGTCGCCTGCTCCGAGGTGGGCGCGCAGTTCCAGAATCGGGTCGATCTCTCGCACGAGGGCGAGAAGATGTACGGGACACAGGTGCAGGGCTGCACGGCCAACATGGTCAGCATCGAGGAGAAGACCATCGCCGAGGGGCGCTTCTTCCTGCCGCAGGAGGTGGACACGGCCGCCGCGGTCATCGTCATCGGCAACGACATCAAGGAGAAGTTCTACCCCGGCCTCGACCCCGTCGGCCGCAGCTTGAGCGTCCGCGGCATCCCCCTCCAGGTCGTCGGCGTCGAGGAGAAGCGCGGCTCGATGTTCGGCAACTCGCTCGACAACCAGGCGTATATCCCGCTCACCACCTACCGGAAAATCTTCGGCGGCCGCCAGAGCATACAGATTCACGGCAAGGCCGCGAGCCGCGAGCAGTTTGACGCCGCCATCGAGGACGCGCGGATGGCGCTCCGCGACAAGCACAAGCTCAAGGGCGCCGACGAGGACGACTTCGGCGTCGTCAACACGGGCGAGATCGCGGGCGACGTGGACTCCATCACGGGCGGCATCGCGATGGTCGTCACGCCGATCACCTTAATCTCGCTGGTCGTCGGCGGCATCGTCGTGATGAACATCATGCTCGTGAGCGTGACCGAGCGCACCTTCGAGATCGGGCTCAGGAAGGCTTTGGGCGCGACGCGCAAGCAGGTGCTCTTGCAGTTCCTCATCGAGTCTTCGTTCCTGACGACCTTCGGCGGCGTGCTCGGGCTGCTCCTCGCCTTCGGCATCGTGTGGATCATCTCGGCGACGACGCCGGTGACGATGACGGTCACCATCCTTTACATCTTCCTGTCGCTCGCCGTCTCGGGCGGCATCGGCATCGTCTCCGGCGTCTACCCGGCCTTCAAGGCTTCGCGCCTCGACCCGATTGTGGCGCTCGCGCGGAAGTAGGAAGGGAGGCGGTTGAGGGTGATGAGGTTGAGAGTCCCCAAGTTCATGTCGTCGGAAATCCTGCGGATGTCGCTCGACAGCATCCGCGCGCACAAGCTGCGGAGCTTCCTCACGGTCTTCGGCATCGTCATCGGCGTCGTGGTCGTCATCGTCGTGGCGTCGCTTTTGACGGGCGTCCGCCAGTCGGTCGTGGACGTCATCGCCGAGTACGGCACGAACAACATCTACGCCTTCCACCTCTCGACCGGCTTCACGAACAGCAGCCGCGAGGAGGAGCGCACGCGCAAGCCCTTCAAGGAGGAGGACGCCGAGGCCATCAAGCGCGGCGCGCCCGCGGTCGAGACGGTGGCGAGCGTGCTGCTCGTGGCGTGGTGGGACTCGACCATCCAGTACCAGGGGAAGAACTACCGGCGCGGGCAGTTGCAGGGCGTGACGGCCAACTACGCCGACGCGTCGAACCTCTCCGTCTCGGCCGGCCGCTTCCTGAGCGAGGCCGACGACCAGAACCGGCGCAGCGTGATGGTCATCGGCGTCAACCTCGTGGACGCGCTCTTCCCCGGCAAGACGGCCGAGCAGATCGTCGGCACCGAGGTCAAACTCGGCGGCCGCCCCTTCGAAATCATCGGCGTGCTTGAGAAGCGCAAGAACGCCATCTTCGGCGAGAACGACGAGGACAACGCCGTCTTCGTCCCCTTCCGCACGGCGCGTCAGGTCTCGCCCGGCAGCGAGTACATCCTCTTCATCATCCGCGCGCGAGAGGGGCAGTTCCGCGAGGCGCTCGACCAGACCGAGGAGATTCTGCGCCGCCAGCGGGGCGTGAAGTTCAACGAGCCGAATAATTTTGACCTGGGCACGGCCGACAAGTTCATCAGCCAGTTCGACAGCATCATGGGCATGATCGGCCTCATCGCCATCGCCGTCTCTTCGGTGGGGCTGCTGGTCGGCGGCATCGGCGTGATGAACATCATGCTCGTCTCGGTGACGGAGCGGACGCAGGAGATCGGCGTGCGTAAGGCCATCGGCGCCCGCCGCCGCGACATCGTCCGCCAGTTCCTCTACGAGGCGATGACGCTCACCGCCTTGGGCGGCATCGCCGGCGTCATCATCGCCGTCCTCATCAGCAAGATCATCGGGCTGCTTCTGCCCTCGCTCCCCGCCTCGATCCCGCTCTGGGCGGTCATCGCGGGCCTGCTCGTCTCCGTCTTCGTCGGCCTCGTCTTCGGCGTCTGGCCCGCCCGCAAAGCCTCAAGGCTAGACCCGATTGAGTGTCTGCGGTACGAGTGAAGTGAAGTAGGCAGTAGCCAGTAGGGAAGACAAAGCGGCGCGCCCGAATTTCGACTTGGGCGCGCCGCCTCTCTTTTCTACTGACTACTGTCTACTTCTTCTGGATCGCGCTCAGCAGCTCCTCGCGGAAGTAGCCGGCGGGGATGGTGCCCTGGCGCATGAAGAGGAGGTGGAACTCTTTGGGCGAGAACTTGTCGCCGAGGAGCTTCGCAGCCTCCGAGCGCAGCGCGAAGATTTGATCCTTGCCGAGGCGGTAGGTGATGGCCTGCGTGGGCCACTTGGAGTAGCGGAAGATGGCGCGCTCGGAGCCGTCGCAGCTCGCGCGCTTGGCCTCCGTCTTGTTCGCGTCGGAGCACTTGCCGGGCTGGAAGTCCACGACCTCGGAGAAGAGGTCAACGGCCTCGTCGTAGGTCATCTTCCCCGTGTGGATGCCGGTGTCGATGCGGACGCGCAGGTCTCGGTAGAGCTTGCCCTTGAGCTGGTAGAGGTGCTCCTCGGGCGTGTAGAAGCCCTCCGGCGCGCCCTGCTGCGGCTCGGCCATCAGCGCCTCCGAGTAGAGTGCCCACCCTTCGGCCGCCATCGAGTCCTCCCACATCGATGAAGAGTCTTCGACCGCGCCGGGCGTCAGCCAGCGCACGCCCGCGATGTCGTTGCGAAACTGCGTCATCACCTTGTAGTGCCAGTCGTGGCCGGGGAAGCCCTCGTGCGCGGAGAGGTCTGCGAGCGCCGCGCGGTTGTTCTCCTTCAAGACCGCCGGGTCGTTGTTCCCCGACGTGGTGACGTAGAAGCGGCCGACGCCGCTCTGCTTGAAGGGCGGCGCCGGGTAGTAGGCCGCGCCGTCGATGGAGGCGCGCAGGGGCGGCGGCGTCTCGACCACGTCGAGCTTGTAGTCGGCCGGCACGTCGAAGACTCCGGTCTTGCGCGCGTAGTCAACGAGCTTGACGCCCGCCTCCCTGTACCAGTCAACCATCTCGGCGTCGGTCTTCGGGTAGTCCTTGCCCAGCTCTTCGAAGACGGCCTGCACGGCCTGCGGCCCGTCGGCGGGGAGCGTCATCCCGCGCTTCTGCCCGATCTGGCGGGCGAGGTCGATCATCTGCTTGCGCGTCTCCTCGACGATGGGCCAGGACTCGTCGTAGAGCTTCGCGGCCGTCGTGTCCACGCGGAGGTTGTTCTTCAAGGCCCAGTCGTACTCCTCCGCGCCGAAGGCGTAACGGTCTTGCGCGAACTGCGCCTTGGGCGTGAGCTTGTCGCCCGCGCCCGCGTCGAAGAAGGTCGTGCGGACGAACTCGGCGAACTTCTTGTAAGCCTCCGAAGCCTGCTGGCACGCGTCGTCGAGCTGCCGGAGCATCTGGTCGCTGGCCTCGCCCGCAGCGAGCCGATCCTTCGCCGTCTCGGGCAGCTTCTTGGCGAAGTACTCGGCGTTGGCCCCGGCCGTCGTCACGCCGTCGCGCAAGAGCATCCGTTGGTCGGCCGTGTTGCCCGACTTGACGCCCGCCTCCAACTGCTGCTGCGCGACCTGCAGGAAGCGCGGGATGTCCGAGACGCGCTGCGTGACGAGCCGCCACTCGTCGGGCGTGCCGTAGGTCTTCTCGCCGGTCTGCGTCATGCCCTGCATCTGCCAGTCGATGGCGCGGAAGGGCTCGGAGACGTAGGTGTCCACGGCGCGCTCCTGGTACTTGCGCGTCTGGTGCTGGCGCAAAAGGAACGCGATCTGCGCGAGCGCCACGTCGCGGTCTATCTTGCGCGTGGGCGAGAGCGAGGCCGGGTCGATGCCCTGGAAAGCCTTCTGCGTGTCGGCGAGCCAGCGATCCTCCTCGGCGAGCGCCGACGCGGAGTGGTCGCGGAGTTTTCCGTCCACCTCCTTCAAGGAAGGGTCGAGCCCCGCGCCGCCGAGGTAGGTGTTGACCGTCGGGTTGCGGCGGAGGAATTCGACGACGTACTTGTCGTGGATCGTCTTGAACGCCGCGTCGCCGCCCCCGCCCGCGGGCGAAGCAGACGGGGCGGTGTTCTGCGCGGGCTGCTGCACGCACGCGCCGGCCAGCAGGGCGGCCAGGAGCAGGAGGAGTCTTCTTCTCATCTCTTCTTCTCTCAGGTGTGGCTGGTTCGAACGTTCCGGGAAAGTTTGTCGGCTGACGTAAGGAGTATAAGAAGGCAAAAGGCAAAAGGCAAAAAAGCCGTGAACCGTGAACCGTAAACCGTGACGAGATAAAAACCGTTCTTCACTTGTCACGGTTTACGGTTCACGGTTCACGCCGCCTTTTGCCTTTTGCCTTTTCGCCCCGCTACACTGGCCGCGAATTTCATCCCGTCCGGGCGAGTGTAAAGCTTTCGATGAGCGAACTGAACGAGCGGCGCTGGGCCGTCTTGAGCGAGCGGGGGTGTGAGGACTCGGGGCTCAGCTACGCGGAGGCCGCGGCGGCGGTCGCGCGCCTGCGCGGCGAGCGCATCAGCGGCCTCTGCGTCATCACGGACGCGGCCGCCGCGCACGTGCCGCGCGCGAAGCAGCAGGCGTCGAAGCCCAAGTCCGCCGGCAACTCGAAGCCGAAGCGGAGCCGCAAGAAGTCCACCGCATAAAAACCTTTCTAACCGGAGACACAGAGTTTTTGATTTGAAATTTCAAATTTGAAATTTCAAATTTTCGAGGCGTTGAGGCGCGAGGCGATGACCTTGGCGGCGGTGGCGCCGGCGCCGGCCGCGCCGCTGACGGTGGGCGCGAGCGGGTTCGACACGTCGCCGGCGGCGAAGACCATCTCGGCGCTCGTCTCCTGCTCGCCGTTGACGACGACGTAGCCGCGCTCGTCCGTGTGCAACTGTCCTTTGAAGAGTTCCGTGTTCGGCTCGACCCCGACGCGCACGAGCACGCCGCGCACGGCCATCCTCAACGGCTTGAGTGCGCCCGCGCGCAGCAGCTCGACCGACTCCACTCTGTCTCCGCCGAGAATCCTTCGGAGCGTCGTCTCGGTGAAGACGGTGATGCGGTGGTCGCCCTTTATCCTTTCGGCGAACTCCGTGCGCGCGCCCAAAGATTTGCCGCGGTGGACGAGCGTGACGGTCGCGCAGACTTCGGCGAGCAGCAGCGCGTTCTCGCAGGCGGCGTCCCCGCCGCCGACGACGAGCACGTCCTCGCCTTTGACTGCGTCCCGGTCGAGCCGCCCCGATTCGAGCACGCCGCGCCCCTCGAACTCCGACTCGCCGGGCACGTCCAGGCGCCTGCGCCTGGCGCCCGTCGCGATGACGAGGGCGATTGATTGCAACTCCTCGCCGCTCCTTAAACGAATCCGCCTGGCTTTCAAATCGACGCTCTCGACCTCCGCCTCAGTCCAGAGGTCGAACTCCTTCTCTTCGACCTGCGCGGCGAACAGGTCGCGCAGCTCGCGCCCGTCGGCGGCGCGCACGCCGAGGTAGTTCTCAATCGGGTTATGGACGCGCAGCAGCTGCCCGCCCACCTCCGCCGCCTGCTCGATGACTAGCGTGTCCAGGCCCAGTTCGTCGCACCACAGCGCCGCCGAGAGTCCCGCCGGCCCCGCCCCGATGATGATCACGTCGTGCATCTGCTTTAAGTGAAGACTGACACGGCCTGCCCCTGCAACGCCTCGCGCAGCTCGGCCGCCACCTCGTCGGGCTCCAGCCGCGAGGCGGCCGGCGCGCCCGCGTGGTCGAAGAACTTGACCGCCGAAGTCAGCTCGCTCCGGTCGGCCTTCCAGACGCCGCGCCCGCGCTCCGACGCGTTCAGCCTGCCGACGAGGCCCGAGAGGTTGCGGCGGGCGACCCGAGGCCGCGTGCAGGTCTCGGCCCAGGAGTAGTAAGCGTAGTCGATGCGGTAGGCCCAGCCGCCGTTGAAAGGGGTGGCGACGAGGATGAGTTCGCCGCGCGCGTTGTGCGCCAGCGCCGTGTAGGGCGCGCCGTGGCGCGCGGGGTCGAAGCCCCCTTCGCCGTAGAGGTCGCGCGCGAGCGTGACGAGAGAGAGCTTCGAACTCGCGTCTTCGGAGACGCGCGAGCGCCCCGAGGCGAAGCTGTCGAGCGTCCGCTCGATCCACGCCCAGCCCTCGCGCCACAAAGGCTCGTACTCTTCGGTGCGCGTCAAAACCCTCTCCACCTCCGGCAGGACGAGTTCGTAAGCGCGCCGCTCGTCAACCTTCCCGCCGCCCGCGAGGTGCCGGACGAGCGGCGAGCAGACGCCCGGCACGAAAGGGTTGTCGCCGCCCTGGAGCAGAATCGAAACGCGCACCGCGCGCTCGTTCGGGAACTCGGAGAAGTCGCCCGCCTCCGCCGCCGGCACCAACTCGTTCTTCAACGCAAGCGCTCGCTCGCCGTGCAAGACCGCCCAGACCGACAGCACGCCGTCGGCGTCGAAGTGGTTGTTGGTGACGACCTGGACGCCGCGCGCCCACTCCTCGCGTCGGGGCCACGCGGCGAAGTTCAAAGCGATCTCCGTCGAGGTGTCCGCGCGCAGCTCCTCCGGCGTCCCGTTCCCCTCCCAGTGCGAAAGGTGCAGCGCCCCCTCGACCGTCCCGTCCACCGACAGCAGCGGCGCGCCCGCGAGACCTTCGTGGTAGAACTCGAATCTCATCAGGGGAACTCCTTTCTGGAAGTGGTCAGTAGTCAGTCGGCTCCGCTTTGTGAGCGTTGTCGATGACAACAGAACAAATCGACTGACGAATGGTTTTCTACTGACTACTGTCTACCGTCTACTTCATTCCGTCACGCCCTTGATGCGGACGTGCGGGTCGAGGCGCGTGACGACGAGGCCCTCGCGCACGTCGAAGCGGCAGGCGAGGGCCGTCCTGGCCTGCGCCTCGGTCTGGCCCTCCTCGCGGTACCAGAACTGGCAGTTGGTGCAGTCGCCGTTCCAGCAGAAGTCGCCGTAGGAGATGGTCTCGATGGAGAGGTACTGGAAGCAGCGCAGCAGGCGGTTGCGCTCGGGCACCGAGAGCCGGCGGCCGAGGACTTCTATCTCGACCAGCCGCTCGAAGGGGTCGAAGAGGTCGGGGTCGAACGCGGGCTCGTCGGCGTGTTCCATAGAGGGAATAGCAGACAGTAGTCAGTAGGCTCCGCTTCGAGGGCGTTGACAATGAGAGCCGTAGGGTTCGAGCGACGAATGGTTTTTCCTACTGCCTACTGCCTTCCGGGTAGGCCGGGAGGCCGTCGATGCTGACCTGGTTCTTCTCGCGGCGGTAGTCGAGGATGCCGTCCTCGCCCTTACTCAAAGTCCACTCGACGAGCCGTTGGCGCTCCTCCTTCAATTCGTAGACGGGGACGGCGAAGCCGCAGGAGGTCTGCGCCGACTCGACTTCGAGGAGGACGATCTGCCGCTCGCCGGGCAGTCGGGGGAAGAGCGGGCGCAGCTCGTCCCACTCCCCGTCGCCGGGGAGCAGGGCGCGACCGCGCCCGTAGATGCGGAGGATGAGCGGCTGCTCCGAGAAGCTACAGAACATGACCGTCATCCGCCCGTTCTCCGCCAGGTGCGCGGCCGTCTCGTTGCCGCTCCCCGTCAAATCGAGGTAGGCGACCCGCCGCCCCTCGTCGAGGCAGCGGAACGTGTCCATGCCCTTCGGCGAGAGGTTGAGCCGGCCCTCGGCGGGCGCCGTCGCCGTGAAGAACACCTTCTGCTCGCCGACGAAGCGCCGGAGCCCTTCGTCGAGGTGCGTGTAGAACTTAGCCATCTCTTAAAACTTTCTCAGTCGCGGATGGTGACTTCGAGCGTGAAGGTCGTGTTGGTCGCCTCGTCCTCGGGCCAGACGCTGATCTCGTAGTTGCCGGTCTTGGGGAGCGCCCCCGACCAGTCGGTAGCGTTCTGCCCGACGTCCACCGGGTTCATGCCCGGCGCCCAGACGCCGAAGATGGCATTCTTCTTCGCGGAGGTCAGGTGCAGCGTCAGCGTCTGGCCCGCCTTCGCGCGGAGCCGGTAGGTGATGGGATCCATCCCGCCGCTCTCGCTCGGGCCGCCGGTCGTGCGCCCTTTGAGGATGACGGTCGTGCGCCCCTTCGGGAAGCGGACGACGGTGGTCTTGCCCCAGGCGGGGGCGGTTGCGAGCAGTAGGGCGAGGAATGCCGTGGCGAACTTTCTCATCGAGGGTCTTCTCCTTAGTTCGGGGTCAAGGTGCTGGAAAGAGCCGCCGCGCATGATATCACGGACGAACGCGCGCCGTTCCATGCTTCTCAACCGCGGCGGGCGTGCGCTACACTTGGGGCAAAGGGAACAGAGGGGGGAGACTGCTTTGGGACTCGTGATGTACATCAAGCCGGGGTGCCCGTACTGCCAGCAGGCGCGCGACCACTACCAGTCGAAGGGGGTGGAGTGGACTGAGTACGACGCGCAGAACGACCGCGCGCGCCGCGCCGAGATGTTCGCCTACTCGGGCGGCGACCCGACCGTGCCCTGCATCGTCGAGGACGGCAAGTACCTCCAGTCCGGCTTCGGCGACCCGCCGCGCGGTTGAACGGTGCACGACTAGCCCCGGCCGTGCGCCGGGCGAAGAACCGCAGCTTTTAGATTGTTGATTTTAGATTGTTGAATTGGTCGTGGCGGCGGTACAATCCGCCCCACGGCCTTGCTGTTTAAATCGCAAATCTAAAATCGCAAATCAAAATTCCATCGTGGTTGGCAAGACGCTCCTCAACTACCGCATCACGGAGAAGCTCGGCGCGGGCGGGCAGGGGACGGTCTACAAGGCCGTGGACGAGCGGCTCGGCCGCACGGTCGTCATCAAAGTCCTCTCGCCCGAATTGACCGCGCGCGAGGTCAACCTCAAGCGCTTCGAGCGCGAGGCGCAGCTCGCCTCCTCCCTCGACCACCCGAACATCTGCACCATCTACGGCCTGCACGAGTCGGACGGGCTGCACTTCATCGCGATGCAGTACATCGAGGGCAAGAACGTCCGCCAGCTCGTCAACGGCCGGCCCCTCTCCCTGGAGAGCGCGCTCTCCATCGGTTATCAGGTCGCCGACGCCCTGACGGCCGCGCACTCCAAGGGCATCATCCACCGCGACATCAAGGCCGGCAACGTGATGGTCACCGCGTCGGGGCTCGCCAAAGTTTTAGACTTCGGCCTCGCCAAGCTCCTCGACGAGAGCAAGCAGGGCGCGGACGTGCACCTCACCGAACTCGGCGTCCCCTACGGCACGGCGACCTACGCCGCGCCCGAGCAGGCCGCGGGCAGGAAGGTCGATCACCGCGCCGACATCTTCTCGACCGGCGTCCTGCTCTACGAGATGCTCGCCGGCATCTGGCCCTTCAAGGGGCAGACGACCGTCGAGGTGCGCTACGCCGTCCTGCACGACACGCCCGAGCCCATCGAGGAGGTGCGCAAGGACGAGCCGCCGCCCTCCATCCAGAGGATTCTCGACCGCGCGCTCGCCAAGAAGCCCGAGGAGCGCTACCCGCTCGCCTCCGAGCTGCGCGACGACCTGCGCGCGGCGATGCGCGAGGTGGCATTGTCGCGCGGCGACACCGACCCGCAGACGAGCGGCGTGCCCTCCGAGATCGTCCCCTTCGCCGTCCGGCCGCGCCACGAGCCCGGCACGGGCGGCGGCTTCGGCGGAAGCCTCCGCCGCTGGTGGCGCGGCCTGACGGGCTCGGAGAAGCAGGCCACCTCGCTCCCGCCCGCGCGCCGGGGCGGCTCGACGCAGCCCGCCGGCGGCCTGACCACCTCCGGCGCCCCGCAGGCCCAGCAGCACGTCAGCCAGTTCGAGCTTGAGAAGTCAATCGCCATCCTCCCCTTCCGCAACCTCGCCAACGACCCCGAGGTCGGCTTCTACGAGTTCTCGCTCGCCGACGCGGTCATCACCGAGCTGGCGCGCAACCGCTCGCTCCTCGTCCGCCCCTCCTCGATGATCGTGAAGTACCAGGGCAAGGACGTTGACCCGCGCGAGGTCGGGAAAGAGCTGAACGTGAGCGCCATCCTCTCGGCCAACTTCCTGCGCGCGGGCGGCACGCTCCGCGTCAACGCGCAGCTCGTCGATGTCGTCACCGGCGACATGCTCTGGAGCGACCGCATCGACGCCACGGCCGACGACCTCATCGCCCTGCAAGACATGATCGCGCTCCGCATCGCCGAGGGGCTCAAGGTCGAGCCGCACCTCTCGCAGTCCGCGCCCGCCGCGCCCGCGACGACCAACGCCCAGGCTTACGAAGAGTACTTGAGGGGCCGCGCCGCCTTCGCCAAGTTCCTCTTCCACACGCTCGACCCCGAAGACTGCGACGAGGCCGTCCAGCACTTCCAGAACGCCATCCGCCTCGACCACACCTTCGCGCTCGCGCACTCGGGCCTCGGCGCCTGCTTCGCCAACCGCGTGCTGAAGGGCTTGGGCGGCGGCGACGACTACGAGCTGGCCGAGAACGCCTTCAGCCGCGCGCTCGACCTCGACCCGAACCTCATCGAGGCGCGCATCCTGATGGTCTTCATCTACCTCTCGCGCGGCGAGAAGCGGAAGGCGCGCGCCGAGGTCGCCCGCCTCGCCAAGCAGGCGCCGAACGAGCCGGCCGTCTACTTCGTCAAGGGCGCGATCCACCGCCTCGACGGCGAGTACGACCGGGCGCTGCGCGCCTTCGGCAAGCTCGCGCGCCTCGACCCGGCCGCCCGCGTCGTCGCCGCCTACAACCGCGCCCGCGTCTTCATGTACCAGCACCGCTTCGACGACGCGCTCTTAGAGTTGGAGCAGGGCGCGCGCGTCGAACCCCACCACCCTCTGATTCGGACGTTCCAGGCGGTCGTGCTCGGGCGCCGCGGCGACGTGGACGAGGCCGTGCGCGTGCTGCGCGAAGTCCTGGAAGAGCACCCGACGATGGACGGCATCCGCCCGCTCCTCGCGCAGCAGCTCATCAGTCAGGGCGACCTCGACGCGGCCCGCGAACAGCTCACCGACCGCGTGCGCGAGGCGGCCGACGCCGACCACGACATCGCCTACTGGCTCGCCACCGCGCACGCCATGCTCGGCGAGCGCGACCAGGCGCTCCACTGGCTCGACCGCGCCATCGACCTCGGCAACGAGAACCGCACCTGGTTCGAGTCCGACCCGAAGTGGGAGTCGTTCCGCGAAGACCCGCGCTTCGTCGCCCTCATGCGCCGCATCGAGGCCGCGCAGCTCCAGGCGCAGCCGCGCGACATCAGCCAGACCGAGGCGGCCGAGGGCGGCAGCTCCGCGCACCCGGAGGCTTACGAGGAGTTCCTGCAAGGGCGCGACGCCTCCGGGCGCTTCATCTACCACACGCTGGCGCGCGTCGATTCCGAGGAGGCCGTCGTCCACTTCAAGCGCGCCGTCGAGCTCGACCCCAACTTCGCGCTCGCGTGGTGCGCGCTGGGCGGCGCCTACGCCAACCGCGTCATCAAGGTCATCGGCGGCCCCGAGGACTACGAGCGCGCGGCCGAAGCCCTGGAGCGCGCGCTCGCGCTCAAGCCCGGCCTGCCCGAGGCGCGGATGCACCTGGTCTTCGTCGAGATGGGGCGGGGCAACAAGCCGCGCGCGCGCGACCTGGCCGAGAAGCTCGTACGCGAGTGCCCGACGGACGTGGGCGCGCAGTTCGCCTACGCCACGGTCGCGCGCCTCGACGGGCGCTACCAGGACGCGCTCGACGCCTACGGCCGCATGCTCAAGATCAACCCGGCCGAGCGCGTCGTCGTCAGCTACAACCGCGCGCGCGTCTTCCTCTACCAGCACCGCCACGATGACGCGGAGGCGGAACTCAACCTCGGCGCGCAGATGGAGCCCAACCACCCGTTCATCAGGTCGTTCAAGGCGATCATCTCGGCCTACCGCGGCGACCTCGAAGGCGCGATGCGGACGATGACCGAGGTCTTGCGCCGCAACCCCGACATGGACGGCGTCCGGCCCCTCTACGCGCAGTTCCTCATCCAGTGGAACGACCTCGAACGCGCGCGCGCCGAGCTGACCGAGGGCGCGTTGCGCGTCGCGCGCGCCAACTTCGACGTGGCCTTCTGGGTCGCCAGCGTCTACGCCATGCTCGACGAACGAGACCCCGCCTTCGAGTGGCTCGGACGCGCGATAGAGATCGGCAACGAGAACCGCCGCTGGTTCGAGTCCGACCCTCACTGGGAGCCCTTGCGCGAAGACCCGCGCTTCGCGGAGTTGATGGGCCGCATCGGCGACACGGCCGTGCGCGCCGACGAAGCCCGACAGCAGTAGCAAGGTGACAGGGAGAAGGGGAGAGGGGGTGACGGGGAGACAGAATCCACGTTAGTAAACGTCCCCCCGTCACCCTGTCCCATCGTCACCCCGTCTCATCTCTCCCGCGGAAGATGCCCGTGAGCACCTTCGTCGTCGGCGACGTTCACGGTCGCCGCAAGCAGTTGTCCCACCTGCTCTCTCTTCTCCCGCGCGAGGCGGGACGGGACACGCTCGTCCTGCTCGGCGACCTCATCGACCGCGGCGAGGACATCGTCGGCACGGTCTCGGATGTCGTAGAGCTACAACAGTCTGCGCCCGCGGGCTCCGTCGTCACCCTGCGCGGCAACCACGAGCAGATGCTCCTCGACTTCCTCGACGAGGGCGCGCCGCTCTGGCTCCACCCGGCCGTCGGCGGCCAGCACACCTTCGGCCAGTACACCGGCTACAAGCTCAGCGAGGAGCTGCGCGCGTGGTGGGAGGAGGCGCAGCGCCGCCTCATCGACGCCATGCCGCCGGAGCACCTCTCCTTCCTGCGCGCGACGGCGCTCTTCCACGAGGACGAGCACGCGCTCTACGTCCACGCCGGGCTTGACGGCGAGAAGCACCCCGTCGAGACCGACGCGCGCCACCTCCTCTGGTCGCGCGACCCGGACTTCTACAAACACTACTACGGCAAGCCCTGCGTCTTCGGCCACACGCCGACGCCCCTGCTGCCTCTGCTCGGCCGCATCGGCCGCCACGGCATCTACGTCTCGCACAGCGCCATCGGCATCGACACCGGCTACGACCCGACCTGCGCGCTGACCTGCCTCCAACTCCCCGAGTTCAACCTCTACCAGACCTTCGCCGACGGCCGCGCCGCACACTTCCGCATGACCAACTTCCTCCCCGAGCCCTTCCGCAAGTCCCAGCGCAACGGCCACCCGGCCTGATATACTGCACGCCGACATTCATCCACGGAGGATTCGATTGATGCTCAAGGAAGGCGAAGCCGCGCCCGACTTCGAGGCGCGCGACGCGGAGGGTGGCGCCGTCCGTCTCTCAGACCTGCGCGGCCGCAAGGTCGTGCTCTATTTTTATCCGAAGGACGACACGCCCGGCTGCACGAAGGAGGCTTGCTCCTTCCGCGACTCGTTCGCCGAGTTCGGGCGCCGCGGCATCGAGGTGCTCGGCGTCTCGACCGACGACGAGAAGTCGCACCGCAAGTTTGCAGAGAAGTACGGCCTACCCTTCCGGCTCCTCGCCGACACAGACCACCGCGTCGCAGACCTCTACGGCGTCTACGGCGAGAAGCAGTTCATGGGGCGCAAGTACATGGGCGTCGCCCGCAAGACCTTCCTCATCGACGAGGAGGGGCGCCTGCGCAAGGTCTTCGACAAGGTCAAGGTTGAAGAGCACGCCGACGAGGTGCTGCAAGCCTTCGGCGAGCCCGGCGACTGACGACACGAACACTCTCATGGACGAAGTGGCCGAGTACAACGTTGAGCGCTGGCGCGCGCTGGCAGAGGGCGGCGCGCTCTACACGCGCCCTCTGCTCGACCTCGACGCCGAGAAGGCGCGCGCGCGGCTCGACCCCGTCGGCTGGCTCGGCGAGCTCGAAGGCCGCCGCGTGCTCTGCCTCGCGGGCGGCGGCGGGCGCGAGTCGGCGTGCTTCTCGCTCCTCGGCGCGCAGGTGACCGTCTTCGACCTCTCCCCCGAACAGCTCGCACGCGACCGCCTCGCCGCCGCGCACTACGGCAAAGAGGTCGAGACGGTGCGCGGCGACATGCGCGACCTCTCGGCGCTCCGCGGCGCCGCCTTCGACCTGGTCTGGCACGCTTACTCGATCAACTTCGTGCCCGACGCGCGCGCCGTCTTCGGAGAGGTCGCGCGCGTCGTACGGCCGGGCGGGCTCTACCGCTTCATGTGCGCGAACCCTTTCGCCCTGGGCGCGTCGCCGAGGGACTGGGACGGGCGCGGCTACGCGCTCTCGCACACGTATGCGGAGGGCGAAGTGGTGACGAACGTTGACGAGCGCTGGGTCTACGAGCGCGAGCCGCGCGAACCGGCGCCGCCCTCGCGCGAGTACCGGCACGGCCTCGGCACACTCCTCGACGGGCTCGCCGGACAAGGCTTCCGCCTCCTGCGCGCGACCGAGGACGTGAGCACGTACCCCGACACTTCGGCCGAGCCCGGCACGTGGCTGCACTTCGTCTCCGTCGTGCGCCCCTGGCTCGCCTTCCTCTCGACTTACGATCCGGCCGCCTGACGCGGCCTCCCGCCGTGAACCCCTTAAAAATTTCTCTTGACCACTCTACGACAAAAGTAGTAGATTCAACCTCAAGCGTAGTAGAGGCGATTTTCGGCGGAGGCGGACGTGAGAAAAGAGTCGGACGTTAAACTGACGAAGTTCGAGCTGGAGGTGATGGCCGCGCTGTGGGAGCTGGGGAGCGCGTCCGTGCGCGAGGTGCAGGAGCGCCTGCCGGAGAGGCGGCGACCCGCCTACACGACCGTGCAGACCATCGTCTACCGGCTCGAAGAGAAGGGCGCGGTGCGGCGCGTGAAGAAGGTCGGCAACGCGCACGTCTTCGAGCCCGTGGTCACGCGGCGGGCGACCGTCCGGCGGCTGTTCGACGAGCTGCTCGGCTTCTTCGGCGGCTCGCCGCGCACGCTGATGGCGCAGCTCGTCGAGGGCGGCCACCTCACGCTCGAAGACCTGCGCGAGGCCGAGGAGATGTTCGAACGGCTTGAGTCCGGGCGCGGGGCGGCCGTTGAAAGTGATGCGGTCGAAAGTCGGGAGAGTCGTTCGAAGGCGGCGGGTCGGAAGGCCGTCGGCAAAGGGAGGCGGCGATGAACGCTCTACACGAAACATTCGCACGCGCGTCCGAGTGGCTGTGGCCGGCGGTCGCCAACCACATGTGGCAGGCGACCCTCTTCGCGGCGGTCGTCCTCTGCGCGGCCCTTTTGCTACAACGCGCGGCGCCGGCGCGCGTGCGGTTCGCTTTGTGGCTCGCCGCGGCTTTGAAGTTCGCTCTGCCCGCGGCGCTCTTCGCGCTGCTCGGCGGGGCTTTGGACTTGAGGAACATCCTGCCGACGTCCGAAGGCGCGGCGCCGCCGCTCGTCTTGAAGATCGCGGAGCCGGTTCAGCTTCAGTCCGCCGCGGCGGAACTCTCCGTGCACGTGTCCGGCGCGCGCGGCCATTCGGAAATCTTCTGCGCGTTGACGCTCGCGTGGGCGGCGGGGGCGTGCGTGCTCTTCGTCGTGTGGCTCGTGCGCAGGCGCGAGTTCGTGCGTTCGGTGCGCGGCGGCCTGGAAGCCTGGTCGGGGCGCGAGTTCGAGGCGCTCGGGCGTGCGCGGGCGCGGCTCGGGCTCAAGGGGGAAGTGCTGCTCGTGCTCTCGGAGGAGGGGACGGAGCCGGGCGTGTGGCGCACGCGGCGGCCGGTGCTTGTGCTGCCCCGCGGCGTGGCGGCGCAGTTGGACGAAGAGGAGTTGGAGACGGTTCTGCTCCACGAGCTGGCGCACGTCGAGCGGCGCGACAACCTGTGGGGCAACTTCCAGACGGCGCTCGAATGCGTCTTCTGGTTCAACCCGGCGGTGTGGCTCGTCGGACGCAGGCTGCTCGCCGAGCGCGAGCGCGCGTGCGACGAGCGCGTGCTCGAAGCGGGCGGCGCGCGTGGGGCGTACGCGGCGGGCATCCTGAAGGTCGTGCGCTTCTGCTCGGGCTGGCGCGTGGCCGGCGTCGCGGGCGCGGCCTCGGGCTCAAACCTTCGAAGGAGGATCGAGATGATTATGCGTGGCGAGGGGGGCGCGCGGCGTGTGCGCGCGTGGCACCGCGCGGTGGTTGCGGGGGCGGGGACGGCGGCGCTCCTGCTGACGCTGGGCGCGGGGTTATTCGGCGGGGCGCGTGCGCGTGCGCTGTTGATGGAAGGCGTCGAGGGCGGGCCGCAGCAGGCGCCGGGCGGGCGCGTCACGTCCGTCGAGCTGCGCGGCGAAGAGCGGGGGCCGGCGGTGCAGGAGGTCGAGCGTTTGCCGGAGGTGTCGGTCTTCTTCGAGCACACGGCCGGCGCGCCCGTCGCCATCACCGAGGCGACGATGCGACAGGTCACGCGCGAACAGTTGCGCCGCGCCGACGAACAGTTCCGCGCGAACGCGTCCGACGAAGAGGGGGACCCGTTCTACATCACGATGCCGGCGTTCACGCTTGCGAACGTGTCGGGCAAGGCCGTGCGCGAGGTCGGGTTGGGTTTCAAGACCGCCGGAGGCACGAACGCCACCGCGAGCTACGTCATCGCTTTGAAACCAGGCGAGTCGCAGACCCTCCGCTCCAACTGGCGCGGCCGCGCCGTCGTTCTCCCGGGCACGCTCTCGGACGTGAAGCTGCGCGTCGTCTGGGTGACGTTCGCCGACGGGACGCAGTGGGGCGAACGCGCACGGCCGCCGCACCCGCCCTCGCCGCCCCCGCCGCCCGACGCGCCCGACGCGCCTGACGTAGCGCCGCGGGTCTTTGTGGGCGGCGGTTCCGGAGCGGGCGTCGGCGTCGGTGTCGGCGCGGGCACGGGGAAGGGCGTGGCGCTCGGCGGGCAAGAGCTTTACGCGCCGGAGCCGGAGTACCCGCCCGTCGCGAAGGCCGCGGGCGCGGAAGGCACGGTCAGGGTGAGGATCACCGTGGACGAGGAGGGGAACGTCGTCGCGGCCGAGGCCGTCTCGGGCCACCCACTGCTCCGGTCGGCGGCCGTGGACGCGGCACGCGCCGCCAAGTTCAAGCCGACGGTCGTGGACGGCCGGCCGGTCAAAGTCAAAGGCGTCATCTCCTACGAGTTCAAGCTTAAGTAAGTCGGGCCGGCACTGTAGGCAAGTAAACACAGAGACACAGCCCGTTGACATTAAGTCAACGGGCTGTGTCTCTGTGTTAAATTCTCACCCAACCCGACGCAAGGTAGAATATAGCGCCATGTCCACGCACCGAATCATGCTGCGCTCGCGCGAGCGCGAAGACCTGGTCGAGTTCACCGGGGAGGTGGGCGAGGTCGTGCGCGAATCCGGTCTGAGCGAGGGCGTCTGCGTGCTCTTCGTGCGCCACACGACCGCCGGCCTCACGGTCAACGAGAACGCCGACCCGGACGTAGCCTCCGACATGCTCCACTGCCTGCGCACGCTCATCCCGCAGCACGGCATGGGCTTCAAGCACGGCGAGCAGAACTCCGACGCGCACATCAAAGCCTCGCTCGTCGGCCCCTCGGTCACCGTCCCCTTCGCCGACGGCCGGCTCCTCCTCGGCCGCTGGCAGGGAATCTTCCTCTGCGAGTTCGACGGCCCGCGCCGCCGCGAAGTGGTCTTGACGATAGTAGCCGGCGCTTAGCCTTCGCGGCGTTACCACGCGCGCGACCAGCGCGGGCCTTGGTGTTCGCCGTCGCGGAGGCGCGTGTCGAGGCCGGCGCGCAGTTCGAGCAGGCGGCCGAGGAGCCAGAGGAGGTCGGAGAGTCGGTTGAGGTAGGGGACGACGTGCGGGTTGATGTCGGCGCCGGTCTCGCCGAGCCGGACGACACAGCGCTCGGCGCGGCGGCAGACGGTGCGGGCCACGTCGTAGGCGGCGGCCGCGGCGTGGTCGCCGGGCAGAGACCAGTCGGAGAGGATGCCCTCGGTCGCCTCGATGCGGGTGACGTGCGCGGTGAGCGCCTCGACCATCTCGGGCGTGACGTAGGTCGTCGGAGACTCCTGGCCGCCCGCGGGGCTGGCGATGGCGCCCGCGACCGTGAACAGCTCGCGCTGAATCGACTTCGTCAGCTCGCGCACCTCCGCGTCCTCGCAGACCGCGCGGGCGAAGCCCATCGCGGCCCCCAGCTCGTCCACCGTCCCGTACGCCTCCACGCGCACGTCCGCCTTCGACACGCGCCCCCCGCCGATCAACCCCGTGTCGCCCCCGTCGCCGTGCTTCGTCGCGATGCTCATCAAGAACTCCTTAAATCTTCATAAAGCCGTGTAGCGTTGTTGCCTTCTTAAGAGCCAGAGAAAGACCGGGCCGCCGGCGAGCGCCGTGATGGCGCCGACGGGCAGCTCGCCCGCGCCGAGGGCCGTGCGCGCGACCGCGTCGGCCAGCATCAGGAAGGCCGCGCCGAGCACGAACGAGCAGGGCATCACGACGCGCACGTCCTCGCCGAACAGCAGCCGCACGGCGTGCGGGACGATCAGGCCGACGAAGCCGATGGTGCCGCCGACCGCCACCGTCACCCCTACGATCAGGGACGAAGCGACGTAGACGAGCCGCTCGCTGCGGCGGACGTTGACGCCGAGGCTCTGCGCCGTCTCCTCGTCCACGGCCAGGAGGTGCAGGTCGCGCGCCAGCAGCAGCAGCACGACCCAGCTCGGCACGAGGAAGAAGAGCATCAGCCGGATTTGGTCGAAGCCGACCACGTCCAGACTCCCGATAGTCCAGCGGAGGATTTGCAGCGCGCGCGAGTAGTCGGCGAAGTACTGTATGACGACGACGCCGGCCGCCGCCACCGTGTTCATCACGACGCCCGCCAGCAGGAGCGCGCCCGGCAAGACGGTCGCGCCCGTGCGCGCGAGGCGGTAGACCACGACCACGCTCAGGCACGCGCCCGCGAACGCCGCGACGAAGACGATGGGCAGCCCCGCCACCTTCGCCCCCGCCCCGAAGGCAATCGCCACGCTCGCGCCCAGTGCGCCGCCGCCCGAGACGCCGAGCGTCAAAGGCTCGGCCAGGGGGTTGCGGAACATCGCCTGCAACGCCGCGCCGACGACCCCGAGCGACGCGCCCACCACGCCCGCCATCAACACCCGCGGCAGGCGGAGCCCGAAGAAGAGGAAGCGCGCCCTCTCGTCCGTCCAGAGGGCCGCGAAGTCGAGCCGCTGATACCCGACCCACAGCGCCAGGAGCGTCGAGACCAGCAGCACCAGCGACAGCCAGAGCAGCGCGCGCCGCAGGCGTCGGCCTGCAATTGCGGATGGCGGGTTGCGGATGGCGGATTCGCGGGCCGGAGGCGGCCCGACTCCTTTCACCTTCGTTGCTTCGGATGACATCGTTAAGTTAAATCGGCAATCCGAATTCCGCAACGCCATTGCGACGCGACACAACGCCATTGCGACGCATCGCAACGCTATTGTGAGGCGTCACAACGTCATTGCGACGCGACACAACACTATTGTGAGGAGACACAACGCCATTGCGAGCCGACGCAACGCCATTGCAGGGCGACGCAACGCCATTGCGAGCCGACGCAATGGCGTTGCGTCGCCCTGCAATGCCATTACACCGCGTCGCAATGCCATTACACCGCGACGTAATAGCGTTGCGACGCGCGGTAATGCCGTTACGACGCGAGGAAATGGCATTGCGTCGGCTCGCAATGGCGTTGCGCCGTCCGTAATCACTACAGTTCCGACCAGACGAAGGTGCGGCCGAAGGCGCGGCGCGCGCGGACGTGCTCGTCGCCGTAGACTTCGGCGAGCACCTCGTCGCGGAGCACTTCCGACGGGGCGCCTTCGGCCGCGACCTCGCCGAGGCGGACGGCGGAGACGCGGTCGAAGTCGGGGTCTAAGAGCGTCAGGTCGTGCGTGACGACGAGCGCGGTCATGCCCCTTTCGTCGCGCAGGCGGCGGAGGTGGCGGATGAGTCCGGCGCGGTGCTTGAGGTCGAGGGCGGCCGAGGGCTCGTCGAGCAGGAGGCACTCGGGCTCCTGCGCGAGCGCGCGCGCGAGCGCGACGAGCTGGCGCTCGCCGCCCGAGAGTTCGGTCACGGGCCGCGCTTCGAGGTGCGCGGCGTCCACGGCCGCGAGCGCCGCGCGCGCCGCGTCGAGGTCGCGGCTCGTCTCGAAACGGAGGCGCGTCGTGTAGGGGCTCCGCCCCGTCAAAACCACTTCGAGCGCGGTGAAGGGGAAGACGGTCGAGACGCCCTGCGGCACGTAGGCCACGCGCCGCGCGCGCTCCCGCGCCCCGACGCGCGCGAGCGGCACCCCGTTGAGCAGGACTTCGCCGGCCGAAGGTTTGAGCAGCCCCGCGAGCAGGCGGATGAGCGTGGACTTGCCCGACCCGTTCGCGCCGACTAAAGCGGACAGGCGCCCGCGCGCGACCGCGACGCTCGCGCCGCGCACGACCTCCGGCTGCCCCTCTGCGTACGCGAACCGCAAGCCCCGACCTTCGATTAAAACGGCGTCGTCGTTCATCACTTCTTCTCGAACGCCTCGGGGTGGATGAGTTCGGCGAACCTGCGCGCGGAGCTGCCGACGAGCTGCGAGGGGTGGAGCACGGTCTCGTCGCGGACGGGGTAGACGCGCCCCTCGCGGACGGCGCGCAGGCTGGGAAGCTCCTTCCAGACGGCGAGCGTGTCCTCGTCGAAGTTGCCGGCCTCCTTGTGCATCATCAGGTCGAGCACCACGTCCGGGTCGAGCGCGACGACCGCCTCCTTCTGCATCTTGCCCCAGCCCTCGCGCGAGGGGGGCGAGATGGGCTCGCCGCCCGCGACGCGGATGAGCTGCGCGATGAAGCTGTCGCCGCCCGCCGTGTAGAGGTCGCGCAGCGTGCCCGGCACGCGGTCAACGACGCAGAGCACGCGGAGCTTCGGCAGACGTTCCGTCGTCAGCCGCACGGTCTCGACGCTCGCGCGCGTCTGTTCGAGGAGCCTGCGCGCGGCCTCCTCTTCGCCCGCGGCGCGGCCGACCAGCTCGATTGACTTGTAGGCGTCTTCGAGCGTCTGGCTGGGGACGGCGAGCGTCCTGATGCCGGCGGCCTCGACCTTGTCCTTGACGAACTGCGCCTGCGCGTCGGAGAAGACGACGAGGTCGGGGCGCAGGGATGCGATCTGCTCCATGTTCGGGTTGTTCCAGCCGCCGACGCGCGGGAGCCGGTTCACCCCTTCGGGGTAGGTGCAGTAGTCCGAGACGGCGACCACGCGGTCGAAGGCCCCGACGCCGTAGAGGATTTCGGTCGTGCTCGGCGTGAGCGAGATGATGCGCGCGGGCTTCGCGCCGGAGGCGGGCGCGACCGGCCCGACTCTCGCGCAGCCCGCGGCGAGCAGGAGCAGGAGCGCGACGAACGTCGCGGCGGACTTAACTCTCATCTCGTTCCCGACCCCCTTCATTAAATTCGGCGGGCTTCGACCGCTCGCCGTAAGGGCAGTGGCGGCAGCCGCTCTCGCAGCAGTAGCCGCGCCGCAGGTGGTAGCCTTCGGTGAAGACGACGTACGCGCCCTCGCGGTAGAAGTCCACGCCCTCTTTCAAGGGACGGGGAGACGGGGGGACTGGGAGAGGGGGAGAAGTGCAGACATTGCGCGCAACAGCTTCCTTCTTCTCGCCCCATCCCCCTGTCTCCCCATCTCCCCGTCCGTTGTCCCTCATCCCGTACCTTCTCACGTCAGAAACTCAGCGCGGCGCCGGCGCGGCCGTTGATGCCGGGCGTGCGGAAGCCGTTCTCGTAGTAGTCGCGGTCGAAGACGTTCTCGACCTTGCCGAACAGGCGCAGGCGGCGCGACTCGGAGAGCGGAATCGTGTAGCTCGCCGTCAGGTCGCCCTTCCGTATCCCGTCGAAGCGGAAGGCGCGGTTGGTGAACGTGCCCGGGTCGAAGATCGGGGCGAGGTAGTCGCTCGACGCGACGAGGTCGAAGTTGACGGCGACGCGCGAGCCGAGGCGCGCGTCGGCGACGAGCGTGAACTGGTGCACGGGCGTGGCGAACGCGCGCAGCACGCCCGCGACCGAGGGGCGCCGCAGGTCGCTGTTGACGAACGTGTAGGAGGCGAAGAGGTCGAGCCGGCGCGCGGGGGCGAACTCGCCGCTCAGCTCCGCGCCGCGTGAGAGGCCGCCGCCCGTGTTGAGGTAGCCGCCGAAGCGGCCGAACGGATCGTTCGGCGTGTCGCCGAAGCCGATCACCTCTTGCAGGCGCGTGTAGAAGTACGTGGCCGAGAGGCGCGCGCGGTTGGAAGAGAACGTCTGGTCAACGCCAGCGTCGAACGCTATCGAGCGCTCGGGCGCGAGCCGCGGGTCGCCGAGCACGCTGTAGCCGAAGAAGGAGTCGAAGAAGGTGCCGAAGCGCTCGTAGAGCGAGGGCTTGCGGTAGCCGTTGCCGACGTGCGCGCGCAGCTTCGTGTTCGTCGAACGGAAGAGGTAGGCGATTGAGCCGTCGCCCGTGTAGGCGTTGGGCGGCGAGTCGAACGCGAGCCCCGCGTAGGGCGCGCCCGTCGTCGGCGTGAAGCGCGGCGTGCCGAGGCGGAAGGTCTGCGCGCGGAAGGCGGCCGAGAGTTGGAGCCGCTCGTCGAGGAAGCGCAGCTGGTCTTGCACGAAGAGGGCGTGGCTGCGCTCGTCCACGTCGGCCGAGGAGTTGCCGGCGGGCGTCACGTCTTTGAAGGCGTTCGAGAAGGTCTCGCGCTCGAACTCGTAGCCGGCGTTGACGAGGTTGTGTCTGCCGAGGCGGAAGTCGGTGCGTGCGCCCAGGGTGTTGACGGTGCCGTCGAAGTCGTTGACGGTCGAGCCGTGCGGCTCGAAGAAGAAGTCGGCCGGGTCGCCGGGGACGGCCGGGCCTTCGTTGAGCGAACGGTGCGTCCGGAGGCCGTGGTAGGTGACGGAGTAGCCGAAGGCTTCCGAGGGTCTTTGCGCGAAGGTGACGGCGCCGGAGAAGAAGCGCGCCGCGCGCGAGAAGTCTGGGTCGTTGGCCGCGGGCAGGAAGGTCGCGGCGCCGAGGTTGAGTTGACGGAGCGGCGTGCCCGATTCGTAACGGCGCAGCTCCGCGCGCGAGACGGGGCGCGCGTCGATGATGCCGGCCGCGGGCAAAGTGCCGACGGCCTGCGGCTCCTCGTTGAGCTGCGCGAAGGAGTCGGAGGCGTAGACGCTCGCCGAAAGGGTCGCGGTCGGCGTCAGGCGGACGAGCGCGCGACCCTGCGCGTTGGTCGAGCGCGCCGCGTCGTCGCCGTCAACGCCCTTCGAGACGTTGAGGTGCGAGACGCCGGCGCTCCAGACGAGACGTTCCGCCCCGCCCGCCGAGCCGGAGAACTGCGCGCGGCCGCGTGCGAAGCCCAGGCCGCCGCCCTCTGCGAAGAGCTGCCCGCGGAAGGGGCCGCCGCCCTCGTCGGTGACGACGTTGACGACGCCGCCCGACGCGTTCGTGCCGTAAAGCGAGGAGCCGGAGCCGCGGAGGACTTCGACGCGGCCGGCGTCGGTGACCTGTAGGTCGGAGAGGAAGCTGGTGGCGTCCGACTCGGGCGCGGACGGGTCGCGGAAGCGGAGGCCGTCGATGAGGACGGCGGTGTCCTGGTTGCGCAGGCCGCGCGTCTTGACTGAGACGAGCGAGCCGGGGCCGCCGAGCTGCTGCACGCGCAGGCCGGGCACGGTCGTCAGGGCGTCCGTCAAGGTCGCCTCGTCGCGCTCCTCGATCTCGCGGCGCGTGACCGTGGTGACGGCCTTCGAGACTTCGTCCACGGTCTGCGGCGTGTCGGAGGCGGTGACGACGACCTCGGCCGCGACGCCCGCGACTTCGAGCCGCACGTCGAGAGTGTTCGCCGCTTCGCGCGCCACGTTGACCGCCTGCGCCGCCGCGGGCGCGAAGCCGCGCGCCTCCGCCTCCAGGATGTATTCGCCCGGCGCGAGGCGCTCGAAGCGGTAGGCGCCCGAGGCGTCCGTTGAGGTCGAGAGTCTGACCTGCGTGCGCGCCCGCTCGTGGAGCGTGACGGCGGCGCCCTCGACGGCGGCGCCCTGCGGGTCTGTGACGCGGCCGGAGAGGGTCGCGCCCGGTTGTGCTTGCGCGAAGGCGGGCGGGCAGGCCGCGAGCAAAAGCGCGCAGACGATGACGAACGTGCGGTTCAAAATCTCTCTCCTCATCTCGAAAACTCCTCTCGCGGCGTGGGCGGGGCGACGGCGCGCGCCGCGGGAGAGAGAAAGCGTTCAACTGGGCGGAAAGAGTCCCCGGCCCTGAAAAAGAAAAGCCCTCGGTCTTCCGAGTGGAAGACCGAGGGCTGGCCGGATGAACTCGAATGAACCCGAAGGGGCCGGACAAGTGCCGCCGTCCGACAAATTCGAACGACCGACGACCCGCGCTCCCGGTTCATGCCCGACGCCACTCGCCCTTTCCCGGGGCGCTTGAGCGGTCGCCTCCGTCAGAAAGGCCGTGAACTGTAAACCGTAAACGCTGACAAGATTAAAACGCGTCTTCTCTTGTCACGGTTTACGGTTCACCGTTTACGGCTCTTGCAGGCAAGGTTTCCTGACTCCCGGCTCGGACGCGCCGCACCCGTGTGGCCTTCCCCGAACTCGTCGAGTGACCTCTGACTGGCAGAAGAGGGTGCGTCACGAATCGCCGGTACACAGTGGCGGGAACCGTGCGGGCTTTGCACCCGACTTCCCTTTGAACCTGCGACGGCCGGCCCGAGATTGCACGGGCCGGAACAGCGATGAAACTTGAAGTTGAAAGAGCTGGTGCCCGGACTTCTCCGTCTTCGACTGTGGCCGGGCTTGAGGGGAGACACGCTAACACCGCGGGCGGGCAGGGTCAAGCGCGTCGGGTCTTTAAGGACGGCGCCACTCGGTGCCGTCGTCGTAGAGGACGCGGACGAGGACGACCCTCTCTTCGAGGCCGTCGCGCTCCTTGCGGCCGAGGTCGTAGGCGCTGACGCGCAGCGCGGGCGGCGTCGGGATGAAGAAGGAGAACTCGCGCCCCTTGCCCGGGCCGACGCGCTCGGCGCTCGTGAACTGGTGGCGGCCGACCTCCTCGCGCGTCGCCGCGTCGGTGAAGACGTAGTCCCAGTCGATCTCCCTGACCGCCTTCGCCGACTCGTTCCTGACCGAGACCTTGTAGCGGAAGCCGTAGCGCGCCGGCCCCTTGTCTTTGCGCGCGGCCTGGACGATGGCCGCGTCGGCGCGCGCCTCGCGCCGGACGCGGTCAACTTCGGCGCCGCCCGAGCGCTTGGCGTCGTCGATGCGCTTCTCGTTGCGCGCGCGCAGGCGCATCTCGTCGAAGTTCTCGACGGGGCCGCCGAAGGGGTCGCGCTCCCAGTTGATGCGCTCCTTGTCCCAGCTGAACTTGACGACCGCGACGCCTGGGGCGGACGGCGGCGGTTGAGTCTGCTGCCGGCGCGCCTGCGCGGCCGGCGCGGCGGCGAGGGCGAGGAGGAGGAGGAGGAGAGCCTTTGCTTTCATCGTCAGTCCCTCCTTTAAACGTCAAGGCGCTGCGGACTCGGTCGGTGCGGGGAAGTTGGCTAAGGTCAGGATACTACCGGGCTCGGCCGCGCGTGAAGTCCCGCGCGCGGCGGAAAGGGAAGGGGGCGGGGTCTCCGCACAGAGACCCCGCCCCCTTGTCGTTAACGGCGGCTTAGAAAATGTAGCGCAGGCCGACGATGATGCGGCGGTTGCCGCCGTCGGTGCCCCACTGGTTCAGGAAGCCGGAGTTGGTGACGACCGACTGCGGCGTGCCGAAGTCGCGCGTGTTCGTCACGTCGAAGAAGTCTGCGCGAATCTGGAGCTTCTGCGTCTCGCTGATGCGCGTGTTCTTGACGATGCCGAAGTCCATGTTGTTGATGCCGTCGGCGCGCAGGATGTTGCGGCCGGCGTTGCCGACGCGCTCGCAGACCTGCGCGGCGCCCGCGCCCGTGCACTGGAGCGTACGGAAGAGCGCGTTGCCGTTGGCGTTGACCGCGCCGCGCAGCGCGAACAGCTCCTCGACCGACATGTGCGCGAGGTCGAGGCTGGTGATGACGTTCGGGCGCGTGGCGATGCCGATGGCCGAGGCCAGGCCGCCGAGCGTGCCCGTCGGGTCGGTGCCGTTCAGGGGCGAGAAGGGCGCGCCCGACTGGAAGTTCAGGAAGCCGTTGAACTGCCAGCCGCCCACGAAGTGGCCGACGAAGCCCTTCTGGTTCTGGAACCACGGCAGCTCGTAGACGAAGTTGCCGGCGAGCCTGAGCGGCCGGTCGTAAGACGAACGGCCGCGGTCGGCCGCGCGGTTGTACGGGTCTTGCGCCAGCGCGATCTCGGCGTTCGAGTTGTTGAAGATCTCCGACATCGTGTCGATGTAGCTGCTCCACGTGAAGTGGAGGCCGCCCGAGAAGCCGCGCGAGAGGCGCTTCTCCAGGCTGGTCTGCATCGAGTGGTAGATGGAGCTGCCGGAGTTGGCGCGCAGGCGGATGGGGCCGGTGGTCGGGTCAACGCGCACCGCTGGCACCGCGGTGTTGGTGGCCCCCGCGACGCGGAAGGCGACCGGGTTGCCGTCGATGCTCTCGAAGAGCCCGTTGCCCTTCGACCCGACGTAGCCGACGCGCATCACGATGTCGCGCGTCAGCTCGCGCTGGATTTCGAGGCTGAACGAGTCGTAGGTCGGCGCGTGGAAGTCGGGCGTGACCTGAGTGCGGGTGAACGTCGCCGGGTTGACGGGAAGCGTCTTGTAGGTGGCGAAGGCGTTCGGCACGTTCGTCAGGTTGAAGGCCGCGACGAACGGGAAGCTGCTCCAGATGTTGAGCGCGATGTTGGTGAAGGCGTAGTCGTGCGTGCGCGCGTAGCCGCCGCGCAGCACGAGCTTGTCGCCGCCGGCCAGCCAGCCGAGCGGGCCGTGCTCGACGCGCGGGTTCCAGTTAAAGCCCAACCGCGGCTCAAGGTTGTTCTTGTCCTTCGGCGGGATGGGCGTGACGCGGTAGCGCGGGTCGTTGCCCGAGGCCGCCAGCACCGGCGCGTTGAAATCGACGAGGTCGGCGATGGGCTGGCCCGGCAGCTCGTAGCGCAGCCCGTAGGTCAGCGTGAAGTTCGGCTTAATCTTCCACTCGTCCTGGCCGTAGAAGAAGAAGTCGTGCCAGTCGAGGTGGAGCACGCGGGCGACGCCCGGCAGGTCGCGGTTGATCTGGACGTTGGCCGTGTCGTTGACGAAGTTGTTCAGGTTCGCGTAGACGAGGTGGCCGCGCGTCGTCGGCTTGAACAACTGGTGGAGCTGGCTGCGGTGGATGTCGGCGCCGAACTTGAGGGCGTGGTCGCCCATCGCGTAGGAGATGTTGTCCTGGAGCTGGTAGGTGTTGCGGATCGAGTTCTGCGGGAGGTTCGCCGCGAGCCCGATGGCCGTGCGCGTCGCGCCCGCGTTCAGCCCCTGGAGGCCGAGCGAGGTGATCTGGATCGAGGGGATGGCCTCGGCGCGGAGGTCGGAGGCGACGCTGGCGCTCGCGGCGCGCAGGAAGGCGGCGCGCCCCTCGTTGACGAGGCGCGGGCCGAGCACGCTCGTCAGGGAGATGTTGACGCCCTGGTTGCGCGAGACGTTAGACGACTCGTAGCCCGGCGGCGTGGACTGCCCCGACCCGGAGGTGTCCTGATCCTGGTAGATGTAGCGCCCCATCAAGGTCTCGTTGGGGTTGAAGCGGTGGTCGAAGCGGATCGAGGTCTGCCAGTCGTTGAAGATGAAGCTGCTCGACCCGGTCAGCTCGCCGAGGGGGACGGCGGTCGTGACGCCGCCCACGGTGAACGTCTCCGACGAGCCGTTGGCGCGCTGGGCGGCGGGCAGGAAGTTGAGGAGCGCCTGCACCTGCGGGCGGCTGCCCACCTGCTGCTGGAGGATGGCGCGGCCGGCGTCGGTCGGCACGCCCGAGACGGTCACGCCCTGGCCGAGGCGGCGATCCCACCAGCGCTGGATCGAGAAGAAGAAGAAGGTGCGATCCTTGCCCGAGATGTAAGCCTTGCCCGGGCCTTCGCCGAAGCGGGGCAGGTGGAGCGGGCCGCCGAACGTGCCGCCGAGCTGGTTCTCGATGCGGAACGGCGCCTTGCGCAGCGAGTCGGTGCGCGAGTGGTTGCAGAAGCCCGCGGCCTTGTTCAGGTTGCTGCACGCGTTCAGAGAGTTGTCGTTGTGGAACCAGAAGCCGGTGCCGTGGTAGGCGTTGGTGCCGGCCTTGGTGATGGCGTTGAAGACCGAGGAGGAGTTGCGGCCGAACTCGGCGGTGAACTGATTGGTGACGAGGCGCACCTCCTGGATGAGGTCGGGGTTGTTGAGGCCGACGACCGCGCCGGCGACGCCGAAGTCGTTGTTGTCCTGGCCGTCGATGAGGAAGTTGTTCGAGCGCAGGCGGCCGCCGTTGGCCGAGTAGTTGATGCCGTTGGTGAACTGCGACTGGTTCGACTGCAACTGGCTGATGCCCGCGGCCGAGAGCGCGACGTTGTAGACGTTGCGGTTCGTCGCCAGCGGCAGCTCGGACAGGCGGCGGTCGTCGAAGCGCGTGCCGACCTCGGCGGTCGCCGTGTTGAGCAGCGAGGCGTTCTCCGTCACGTTGACGACGGCCTCGACGCCGGCCGGCTTCATCTCGGCGGTGACGACGGCGTCCTGGTTGAGCAGCAGCTCGACGCCCGTCTGGACGTACTTGGCGAAGTTCACGGCCTCGACCGTGATCTCGTAGTGGCCGACCGGCATGCTGGTGAGCCGGTAGCGACCGTCGCTGTCACTCTGCGCCGTGCGCGTCGTGTTGGTCTCGACGTGGCGGGCGGTGACGGTGGCGCCGGCGATGGCGGCCCCCTTCTCGTCCTGCACGGTGCCCGAGAGCGTGCCGGTCGTCTGTGCGGCCGCGGGCAGGGCGAAGACGAAGAGCAGGGCGCTGAGCACGAGCAGGGATGTCGTGGCTCTCTTCATGTTGCTAATCCTCCTGGGGGTTTGGGAATTATCTTGCGACCGGTAGCCGTACCCTGGCGCCCGGCCGCGTGGGCTTGGAGACTTAATTCCGCGCGAAGGATATAAAGAGAAGGCGGGGCGGCCGCGGCCGTCCCGAACCCGACGGATGAGATGCGTGCTATAAAGTCTCGGGCCGACGGCCCGATTTGCCATAAGGAAAGGGCCAAAGGGAAGCCCTGCTGCCGATGCGAAACCGCAGAAGCAACCGTCGTGCCCGCCGCGGCTTTGTGGGTTTTCGGGGCTTTTTGCCGGCCGGCCCGACCGAAATTCATTTTTTTGAATGTCGGGCGCTGATTTTTCCGAACATGCGCGAAACTTCCGACCCGGCGGGCAGTCCGTCTCGGCCGCCCGTCTACGACCGCGTGGCCTCCTTCTACGACCGCTGGATGCGGCCGTGCGAGCGGGCGGGGCTCGGGCGTCTGCGCGCGCGTGCGCTGGCGGAAGTGGCGCCGGCGTTGGCGGATTCGGAGGGCGGCGGGAGGCTGCTTGAGGTCGGCGCGGGGACGGGCGGGAACTTCCCTTTCTACCCGGCGGGCGCGCGTGCGGCGTGCGTCGAGCCGAGCCGCGAGATGCTCGTGCGCGCCGCGTCGAAGCCCGAGCGCCCCGCGGGCTCGCTCCTCGCGCGCGCTTTCGCCGAAGCGTTGCCGTTCTCCACGGGGACGTTCGACGCGGCGCTGGCGACGCTCGTCTTCTGCTCGGTCGAGTCGCCGCCCCGCGGGCTCGCGGAGCTGCGGCGGGTCGTGCGCGCGGGCGGGCGCGTCGTGCTGCTCGAACACGTCAGGCCGCGCGGCGCGCTCGGCCGAGCCTTCGACGCGCTGAGCCTCCTGACGGTCAGGCTTTTTGACGACCACTTCAACCGGCGCACCGCGGACGAGGCCCGCCGCGCCGGGCTCGAAGTGTTGAAGGTCGAGGACTACCTGTTCGGCGTCGTGCAGCTCATCGTCTGCCGCGTCGCCTGAGAGGAAGAGATGGCCGACTCCCAAACCGTTTCACATTCGCGCGTGCGGGTCGGGTGCCAGGGGTGGAACTACGAGGACTGGGTGACGCCGCCGGCCGCGGCGCGGCCCGTCTTCTACCCGCGGGGCACGCGCGCCGAGCACATGCTCGACGCCTACGCGCGCGCCTTCGACACCGTCGAGGTGGACTCGACCTTCTACGCCGCGCCGCAGGATTCGACCTACGAGGCGTGGGCGCGGCGCGTGCCCGACGGCTTCACCTTCGCCTTGAAGCTCCCGCAGAAGATCACGCACGAGGAATCTTTAAGAGGAAGCGCGGTCGCTCCCGCGCTCGAAGAGTTCTGCCGCGGCGCGCGGCGCTTGAAGGAGAAGCTCGCCGCCGTCCTCGTCCAACTGCCGCCGCAGTTCGAGGCCACGCGCGACAACCTGCGCGCGCTCTCGGACTTCCTCCCGCTCCTGCCCGCGGACATCCGCTTCGCCGTCGAGTTCCGCGACCCCTTCTGGTTCGAAGAGGAGCTGCTCGTGCCGCTCTCGCTGCAAAGGAACGTCTCGCTCGCACTCGTCGAAGGCCCCTGGGTCACGCGCGAGCGCGTGTGGCGCGCGGCCGCGTCGCTCCTCGACACCTCAGACCACGCCTACGTCCGCTGGATGGGCGCCCGCGACCTCACGCGCTTCGACGAGGTCGTCCGCCCGCGCGAGCTGAATTTAGAGAAGTGGGCCGCGGCCCTCGAACGGCTCCGCCAACGCGTCCCCGCCGTCTTCGCCTACTTCAGCAACTACTACGAAGGCCACGCCCCCGCCAGCGCCAACAAGCTCAAGCGCCTCCTCGGCGAGCCTATCGTGAGCCCCGAGGATTTAGAGAACCAGCCGTCTCTCTTCTAAGAAATGATGAGTGATGAATGATGAATCCGGCCGCGTAACAATATTCATCATTCATCACTCATCATTCATCATTTTATGCTATCCTTCCCCCGCTTAACTGCCCCTAACAATCTGACGTGTAGACCATCTCTGCCAGACGAGGGAGGAGAAGACTTTGATGCGCCTTGTGAACGGAACGAGAGGGGTTTTCGCGGCCGCGGCGGCGGCCTTCGCGCTGGCGGCCGCCGGCTGCCAGTCGGCGACCGAGACGAGCAACGCGACGGTTAACGCCAACGCCAACGGCAACTCGACGGTCAACATCAACGGCTCGAACACCAACATGACGACCTCGACCGTGCAGACCAACACGGGACAGACCATCGAGGCCAAAGAGCCTGAGAAGTACACGGCCACGATGGTCGCCACGCTCGCCACCTCGGGCCAGCAGCAGGCGAAGGGCGAGGCCACGATCAAGGTCGCACGCAACGGCGCCGACCGCCGCTACTCCGTGACGGTGCCCATCCTCGGCGACCTGATCTTCCTCGACAAGGCCGACAAGCGCTACGTCATCATCACGGGGCGCAAGCAGTACGCCGAGCTGACGCAGGAGCTGACCGGCGTCAACGTCGATCAGTTGCGCTCGATGACGCCGGGGCAACTCGTCGCCTTCGTCACGAAGCAGCAGGGCGTCCAGCAGGTCGGCGAGGAGACCTTCAACGGCCGCCAGGCGATCAAGTACCGCGCCACCGGCGGCACGCAGACGCAGACCACCGCGGGCCAGGTCAAGGGCGAGACCTTCATCTACGTGGACAAGGACACGGGGCTCCCGCTGCGCATCGAGGGCTTCGGCCAGTCCACGGGGAACGTCCAGGGCGTGACGGGCGGCAACGTCGTCATCGAGACGCGCGACCTGAAGACCGACGTCAACCCGGCCGACTTCGAGATACCGCAGGGCTACAAGCAGCTCTCGCCCGAGGAGGTCAAGCAGCAGGTCGCGCAGCTCGGCCAACTGCTCCAGGGCGTGATGGCCTTCATCAACGCGCAGGCGGCGGCGACCAGCCCTTCCCCCGCGGCGTCGCCGACGGCCACGCCCGGACGCTAAGGGGGCACGGATGAAGTTCATTCTCACGCTCCTGCTCGGCGTGCTGCTGGGCGGCGCGGCCGCCTACTTCCTCTTCGTCGGCGCCCCGCGCACGGGCAAGTTGAAGGGCCAGCCCGTGCGCGCGCCCGACCCCGGCGGGCCGCCGCCGGGCACGGCCGTCGTCGAGTTGGACGAGCAGTTCTTCGGCGCGCTGCTCGACTCCATCTTCCGCGACCTGAACAAGCCCGCCTTCCCGCCCGCCGCGGGCGAGGGCTGCCAGAACCAGGTGGTCGTCGAGCCCAACGCGGGCGACGTGAAGACGGGCGTGCTGATGCGCGAGGGCAAGGTCGTCGTGCCCCTCGCCTTCAGCGGCACCTACAGCCTCCTCGGGAACTGCCAGAACCTGCGCGGCACGGCCGAGGCCAATCTCGACTTCCGCTTCGCCCCCGAGGAGCAGACGCTCTACGGGCAGTTGAACGTCGCGGGCGTCAACGTCGAAGGCATGTCGCCGGTGCTCAGCGGCTTCGTCACGGCCTTCGTCCAGGGCGCCATCAACCAGCGCGTCAACCCGCTCATCCTGCTGCGCGGCCAACAACTGACCCTCAACATCCCCGTCCAGGCCGCCGGCGGCACCCTCCACGCACAGGCCCGCGAAGTCCACGAAGAGGCCAAGGACGGCAGACTCCGCCTCCTCGTCACCTACGACTTCAAAGGCGCGAAGGGCGGGCAGTAAAAACAGAGGGCGGAGGCGAAGACGGGGACGCGCCCTCCGTCTTCGTCTTCGCCCTGTGATTCCCTGCGACATCCCCCGAGTCAGACCTTTCCCCTTCAAGGTTCGCGATGACCCGTTCCGACCTGACCGACCGCATCATGGCCGTCTCGGCGGTCGTCGTCGCGCTGGCGTCTCTGGTGGTGGCGGTCTACGAGGCGCGCACCAACCGCGAGTACCAGAAGGTCTCGGTCTGGCCCTACGTCACGCAGTCGAACGCGTGGGTGCCCGGCGAGCCCTACACGCGCACCGTCTCGAACCTCGGCGTCGGCCCCGCGCTCGTCAAGTCCTTCCAGGTGGCCGTGGACGGCGAGCCCCGCCGCGACTGGGCCGAGGTGAGCCGCGCGCTCGCGGGGCAGCCGATTCCCGAACTCGTCTACTCCTCAGTCCGCGCCGGCTCCGTCCTGCTCCCCGACAAGCCCGTGCCCCTCGTCAAGATTCCGCCCGGCGAGTCCGCGCAGCGCTTCTGGGAGCAGGCGCAGACCCCGCGCCTCTCCATCCGCCTCTGCTACTGCTCCCTCTACGAAGACTGCTGGCTCACAGACACGCACGCCCCCGAGCCCACCCCCGTCGCCGCCTGCCGCCCCGACCCCGACAAAGAGTTCAACCAGTAAGACGACCAGACCCACAAAAGCCGAAGGGCGGAGTTCCGGGGACTAAACCCCCAAACTCCGCCCTCGACTTATCCGCACACACTTTACGCCGCCGCCGGCGGTTGTCGAGACCCCTGAAGCGGGTGTAGAGCCGACTTCGGCCGCCGTAGAGACGGCATTTCCGTGTGTAGAGATGATTCCGGCGACTGTCGAGACGACTTCGACAGGTGTAGAGATGGCTCCGGCGCCTGTAGAGTTCATCCCGACAAGTGTAGAGATGGCTCCGACAACTGTAGGATTTATACAAACGCTTGCAGGATTAATAAAACTTATGCAAAGTGTACGCCGGCGGACGTAGAGACGGCCCCGGCAGGTGTGGAGATTGTTCCGGCGGCTGTAGAGATGACTTCGGCGGGTGTGGAGTCTATCCCGACGGCCGCAAAATACAGCCCCCCGATGCAAAAACGGCCCCCGCAGCGCGTAAAGTCGCCCCCGGCAGCGTCTAAAATCGCCCCGCCGCCGTGAAAGTCCTCCTACTCGCCCGCGGGCGAGAGCCCTTCGATGGCGGGGCCGTTGAGGACGTGGCCGTCGGTGGGGTCGAAGCGGGAGCCGTGGCAGGGGCAGTCCCAGGACTTCTCTTTGTCGTTGAAGGCAACGACGCACCCCAGGTGGGTGCAGACGGCGGAGTGCTCGTGGAGCGCGCCCGCGTCGTCGCGGAAGAGGGCCACCTTGGAGAGGCCGCGGCGCATGATGGCGCCCGCGCCGGGGGCGACTTCGTCGGGCGAGGAGACTTCACCGCCGGTCAGGTAGTCTGCGTACTGCGCGGCGACGTTGAGATTCTCGCGCGCGTACTCGCCGCCCGCGCGTAAGGAAAGACGCGAGGGGTCGTAGAGGGTCGCCCAGGCGTTCTCGCGCCCGAGGATTAAGTCGCGGATCAGCATGCCGGCGATGGTGCCGTGCGTCATGCCGTTGCCGGAGTCGCCCGTCGCGATGTAGACGTTGTCGGCGTCGCCGGGGTTTCGGCCGATGTAGGCGAGGCCGTCCACGGGCTCCATCACCTGACCCGACCAGCGGTAGTCGAACGCCTCGACCGCGGGGAAGCGTTCGCGCGTCCACTCTTCCAAACGTCTGAACCTTTCGTCGAAGTCCTCGGCCTGCCCCGTCTTGTGATCCTCGCCGCCGACGATGAGCACGTCATGGCCGCCCCCCGCGTCTTCGACCGACTGCAAGCGCACGTAGTGGTAAGGGTCTTCCGTGTCCCACAGGAGCATCCGCGGTACCGCGCCGCGGGCCACGCGCGCGCCGACGACGTAGGTGCGGTAGGGCGCCTGCTTGGTGTGGATGGAGACGAGGTCGTTGACCGGCGTGTTGGTGGCGACGACGACCGCGCCCGCCGTGACGACGTGCCCGCCCGAGGTCGTGACGCGCGCCGTCTTGCCGTCGCCCTCGATCTTGTCCGCGTGGGTCTGTGTGTGCAGGCGCCCGCCGAGGCTCGTGAAGGCGCGCGCGAGGCCACTCATGTACTTGAGGATGTGGAACTGCCCCTGGTACGGGAAGCGGAGCGCGGCGCCGAAGTCGTAACCGTCGTAAGGGAGGCGCTCGACGTACTCGATCTCGGTCAACCCGCAGCGGTGAGCGGCGCGCAGCTCATGGCCTAGTTGTTCGGTGGACTGGCCCGGGCCGACGAAGAGGTAGCCGTCCAGGCGCTCGAAGTCACAGTCTATCCCCTCGCGCTCGACGATCTCTTCGATCTGGTCAACGGCCGCGGTGTGGCTCTCGGCGGCGAGCCGCGCGCCGTGCGCGCCGTGCAGGCGCTCCAGGTCGAAGTAGCGGTCGTCCAAAGCGTTGACGAGGTGCGCGGTCGTGCGCGCCGTCTCGCCGCCCGCCAACGGGCCGTCGTCCAACACGACGACCGAACGCCCCTCGCGCGCGAGCAGGTAGGCGACGGTCAGCCCCGCAATCCCCGCGCCCACGACGCACACGTCCGCGCTCGCCTCGTGTGCGAGCTGCCCGAACTCGGGTACGTCGCCCGTCGCCATCCACACGGAAGTCGTCCGCCCCGAATCGCTCTCCATAGCTTCCCCCTCGCGAGTTCTCTTTCAGTTGTCGGCTTTGGACAGAACTTAGCACCGTCCCGCCCGCGCCGCAAACAATCTCCGCGGCGTTAAAGGCGGTTCGGGGTTGGAACAGAAAGGCGAGCGGGGAGGGTGACACCGTGCTTTCGTACGGCGTCACCCTCCCCGCTCGCTACCGCCCGAAAATTGTTTCTCCGTTAAGCGCGCAGGCTTTGGCCGCGGATGAGGCGGTAGCCCGCCAGCAGGATGATGGCGCCGATGACGGCGAACACCATGCTTATGATCGTGCCCGGCCCGTTGTCCCCGTGGTAGAACAGCGCGCGGCCGATGAAGCCGCCCACGAGGGAGCCGGCGATGCCGAGCAGGATCGTGACGATGGCGCCGCCCGGGTCGCGCCCGGGCATGATGGCCTTCGCGATGATTCCCGCGATCAAGCCGAAGACGATCCAACCGATAATCGCAAACATCTCTTCCTCCTCCGACAGTAAAGGGTCTGTCCTACGCGCCCGCGGCCTTGAGAACCAAAGACGCGCGTACCGTTTTGTATCTGCGTCAGTACGACGTTTTAGAAGGGAAGCAAGTGCCGCGCCGCGGCAGACTGCGCCGCGGAAGGCGAGGACTTTCAGGCGGTCGGCTTGTCCTGCCGCGCCGCCGCGCGCGCGGCGGCGCCGAAACAATACACCCCGCGCGGAGGGGTTTCAAATTCTACGCGGTTAAGTCTGCGGCCCCTGGCCCGCACCTTGGCCGCCCCGGACGATGTCAATCAGCGCGTCGAGCCTCCGGTCGGTGTGCGCCTGTGACGCGGCGAGTTCTCTGAGCGCCGCCTGCGTCCGCGCGTGCTCCTCCTGCATCCGCGTGTGCGACTCCGTGAGTCCGACCAGTGCGTTGCCGATGTGCTCTATCTGCCGCGCCGTGTTCTCCTGAATTCCCTCAATCCGGGCCATGCGCTCCTCATGCTCGGCCATGCGCTCCTTGGCCTTCTCCATATCGATGCTGAACTGCGCTTGGTGTTCGAGGATGAACTGCATCAAGCGCTCCATCTCTTCAGGGATCATGTCCGTGCCGTCCTTTCTTCGACGAAGATGTGTACTGCGTCCCCCTGGTCAACGGGCAGCGGACATCGCAAAGGGCTTCTGCTCCGTCTCGAATTATTCACCCTTGTACACATTTCAGCCCCGCGAGGGAAGGGCCGGCTTATCTTTTCGTCCCCTTCTTCGCCGCGCCTTTCTTCGCCGCGCCTTTTTTGGCGGCACCTTTCCGCGCGCCCTTCTTCGCGAGCCGTTTGGGCTTGGGGCGTTCGGCGTGCGCGGCGCGGAGGTAGGCGTCGAGGTCGAGGCCGAAGAGTTCTTTGACCTTGGCGGAGATGGTCGGGAGCACGACCTCGGCGAAGCCGGACAACTCCGCGACGACGTGCTCGCCGGTGGTGACGGTCTTGCGGCGGCCGCGGGGGCGCGGCTCCTCCTTCTCGTCGAAGGCGCGCGCGATGCCGAAGCCGACGAGGATGCCGACCGAGACGGCGCCCGCGCCCCAGACCAGGGGGTTGCGCTCGAACTCCGTCCGCCAGTCGAGCACCTCGCCGACGCCCTCCTTCACGCTCTCGACCGTCTCGCGCACCTCCTCATACTGGTGCGTGACGACCGACTTGATCTCGGCGACCGTCTCGCTGATCGACTCGCGCGCCTCCTCCATCTGCTGCCGCAGCGCGGCCTTGCTCTCGGGCTCCGCGGCGTCCACACGCTTCCTGCTCATCGGCCGTCCCTCGTCCGTCGGGATGAAATAACTTCGGGGCCGAGTATAGCAACTTTCGGCCGGCCGCGGACGAGAGCAGAACGCTTTACAGCACGCGGCCGCGGAAGTATCTTTAAACCGGACGACTCCCCTGAACATGCAGCCGAACCGAAGCGAGAGGCACCGGTACGTCGCGACGGCCGCGACGGCTCCTTGAGATTTACGCCAACTCGCGGACAAACCCTTGCGCTAGGTTTGAGCAAACAAGGAGGAGTAAGAACATGGAGAGTAGAGCCAAGGCCCTCGGGCACCCGATCCACCAGATGCTGATCCCGTTCCCGTTCGGGCTGCTCGCCACCGCGGTCATCTTCGACATCGTCTACCTGCTCGTGTCGAACCCTTCGACGGCCGACACGCTCGCGACGGTCGCCTTCTGGATGATCGCGGCGGGGATCGTCGGCGGCCTCGTCGCCGCGCCCTTCGGCCTCATCGACTACCTCGCCATCCCCTCGGGGACGCGCGCCAAGTCGGTGGGCCTGCTGCACGGGGTCGGCAACGTCTTCGTGCTGGTCTTGTTCGCCTTGAGCCTGTGGGTGCGCTACAACGCGCCGACCGCGGCGCACCGCCCGACGACGGCCGCGCTCGTCGCCTCGTTCGTCGCCTTCGTGCTGGCGGGCGCGACGGGCTGGCTCGGCGGCGAGCTGGTTGACCGCCTCGGCGTCGGCGTGGACGACGGCGCGCACCTCGACGCGCCCAACTCGCTCACCACCAGCTCGGCGCACGGCGACGCGCACGGGAACGTGCTGTAAAGGTAATGATGAATGATGAGTGATGAATGATGAATATCGCCGTGTCGGGTTATTCATCATTCATCACTCATCATTCATCACTTGAAAGGTTTCTGAATGAGCAACCCGACGAAGCGGCCCGAGGTGGTCGTCATCACGGGGGCGAGCGCGGGCGTGGGGCGCGCGTGCGTGCGCGAGTTCGCGCGGCGCGGGGCGCACGTCGCGCTGGTCGCGCGCGGGCTCGACGGGCTCGAAGGCGCGCGCCGCGAGGTCGAGCGCGCGGGCGGGCGGGCGCTCGTGCTGCCTCTGGACGTGGCGGACGCCGACGCCGTCGAGCACGCGGCCGAAGTGACCGAGCGCGAGCTGGGGCCGATTGACGTGTGGGTCAACAACGCGATGCTCTCGGTCTTCTCGCCCGTCTCGAAGATGAGGCCCGAGGAGTACAGGCGCGTGACCGAGGTCACGTACCTCGGCTACGTCTACGGCACGCTCGCGGCGCTCCGGCGGATGCGGCCGCGCGACCGCGGCTGCATCGTCCAGGTCGGCTCGGCGCTCGCCTACCGCGGCATCCCTTTGCAGTCGGCCTACTGCGCGGCGAAGCACGCCGTCCAGGGCTTCATGGACTCCCTGCACGCGGAGCTGATTCACGACGGCTCGAACGTGCGCGTGACGATGGTGCAGCTGCCGGCGGTCAACACGCCGCAGTTCGATTGGGTGAAGTCGCGCCTGCCGCGAGAGCCGCAGCCCGTGGGGCCGATCTTCCAGCCGGAGGTCGCGGCGCGCGCAATCTACTGGGCGGCGCACAACGAGCGGCGAGAGCTTTACGTCGGCTGGCCGACGGTCAAGGCCATCGTCGGCGACAAGCTCGCGCCCGAGGTCGGTGACTGGTACGTCGCGCACTACGCGTACGAAGAGCAGGAGACGGACGAGCCGGTCGCGCCCGACCGCCGCGACAACCTCTGGGAGCCGGTGCCCGGCGACCACGGCGCGCACGGCCGCTTCGACGAGCGCGCGTCGGACACGAGCGCGCAGCTCTGGGCGACGACGCACCGCGGCCTCTTCGCGCTCGCGGGCGTCGGCGCGCTTCTCGCCGCCGCGGCCGCCAAGCTCCTGCTCGACGCGCGCGACCGCCGCTTCGCAGACACACAGCTCGAACGCTTCCGCGAAAGCGGAGTGATGTAATTTTGGATTTTTGATTTTCGATTTGGTGACGGCCACGGGGCTTCCTTCAAATCGCAAATCGAAAATCCAAAATCGAAAATCCTTCAGGGGAGGTGAGGATGGCGACTAAGAAGAACAGGGGCGTGCTGGACACGGCGCGCAAGGTTGTGAGCGAGGTGGTGGACACGGCGGCGCGTGTCGTCGGGCAGGCCGGCGAGACGGCCGCGGGGCTCGCCAACTCGGCGATGGACACGGCCGCCGGCGCCGTCGCGAGCGTCAGCCCGACCGCGGGCGAGCTGGTGCGCCCGGAGCCCTCGACCAAGCGCGCCGTCGAAGGGGCCGCGCGCCAGAACACGCGGCGGGCGCGCGCGCAGGCGGAGGCCGCGCAGGACGCGGGCGGCGCGGTCGCGGACGCCGCCGAAGACCTGGGCGAAGCCGCCTCCGACGCCGCGAGCCGCGCGCGGAAGTCCGCGGGCAAGGCCGCGCGAAGCGCTTCGAAGTCGGCCGGCGCCGCGGCGCGCAGTGCGAAGAAGTCCGCGCGCAAGGTCGCACGTCAGGCGTCGAAGTCCGCCCGCAAGGCCGCCCGCGCGACCTCAAAGTCTGCCGGCAAGGTCGCGCGGCAGGCTTCCAAGTCTGCCGGCAAGGTCGCGCGCAAGGCTTCGGGCAAGGGCGGTTCCAAGTCTGCGTCGAAGCGTTCCGCCGGACGCCCTGCGGCACGAAAAACTTCGGGCAAGAAGTCCGCGGCCAAGAAGGGGCGCGGGCGCTGAGGCGGCGGCCCCCGCACCCGAAGACATGCGGACGACCTTCTGCATCGCGCTCGCCTCGCTCCTGCTCCTGAACGTCATGGCACAGAACGCCAGGGAGGCCGCGCGGCCGCGCGCACGCGACATCGGCCTGCGCGTGGGCGTGCTGCCCGCGGGCTGACTCGATGCCATCACGGACGTTGAGGGCGTGCGGGTCGGTCACACGACTCTGATTAAAGGGGAGGACGTGCGCACCGGCGTGACGGCCGTGCTGCCGCACGGCGGGAACCTCTTTCGGGAGAAGGTGCCGGCGGCGGTCTTCGTCGGCAACGGGCCGCCGCTTTAGACGGAGACCGCGCCGACGGCTCGTGCGTCGTCGTCGTCGCCACCGACGCGCCGCTCGACGCGCGCAACCTGCGGCGCCTCGCCGCGCGCGCCATGCTCGGCCTCGCCCGCACCGGCTCTCCTTCGACCAACGGCAGCGGCGATTACTGTATCGCCTTCAGCACCGCGCCCCAGAACAGAATCAAGCACGGCGAGACCGCGCCCCGCCGCGTCGAACTCCTCCCCAACGACTCGATGTCGCCGCTCTTCCTCGCCTGCGTCGAGGCGACCGAGGAGGCCGTCTACAACTCCCTGCTGCGCGCCACGACCGTCGAGGGCCGCAACGGGACGCGCGTCGAGGCGCTGCCGATTGACAGAACAATCGAGATTCTGAAGAAGTATAAAGCGATACAGGGAGGGCCTTGATGGACGAAGAGGAAGAGGAGCGGCGCGGGGCGGGCGGGACGCAGGGCGGGGTCGGCGAGTTCCTGCTGGGCTTGGGGATGAGCGTCGCCGGGGCGTACCTGCTGACGCAGCACGTGACGGTGACGAGCGGCTACTGGACTCTGTGGGGCTACAACGCTTTCGGCCTCAGCCTGCTCCCGCTCCTCTTCGGCATCGGCCTGCTCTTCTTCAACGGCCGCTCCATCGCCGGGTGGCTCCTCACCTTCGCCGGCGTCGTCATCATCCTCGCCGGCATCATCTCCAACCTCGGCGTCTACTTCCAGCCGACCAGCCTCTTCAACACCCTCGTCATGCTCGTCCTGCTCGCCGGAGGCATCGGCCTCGTCGCCCGAAGCTTACGCCCGCACATGTGATTCTCACATCCAGGCGTGCGCCTGTCATGCGCACGCCTGGGAATGCGATGCGCACGCGCGGGAATGCCATTCCGTCGCATGGGAATGGCATTCCGTCGCGCGGGAATAGCATTCCCACACGTGGGAATGGCGTTCCGTCGCATGGGAATGGCGTTCCCACGGCCGGGAATGGCATTCCCACGCGTGGAAATAGCGTTCCCACGGCTGGGAATGGCGTTTCCACGCGTGGAAACGCCGTTTCCAGCCGTGGGAATGCCCTGCGCGCCCGAGCGGAGGGTATTCCGGTCAGGGTTTTTCGCGTTTGACGGCGTGCGGGTTGGTGGAGCGCTCGCCGCGCTTGCGGGTGGACTTGCGGCGGCGCCTGACTTCGCCCGAGTGGTCTACGGAGCGGATGGGTTGGAGGTCTTCGGCGTCGCCGTCGGGGTCTACGAGGCGCGTCTCGATGTGCTCGTCGGCGATGGTCTCGTCGGTCATGACGGTGGGGTCGTCGGGGTGGTGGAGCCCCGCCGACTCGCCTTCGGGCGTAGTCACTAACACGGCCTCGCCGTTCTCCGCCGCGTCTTCCGGCTGGCCGGCGAGGGCGCGCTGGCGTCGGAAGTGCTCGTAGATGTCTTCGGCGGTCTTGCGGCCGACGAAGGGCGTGAGCTGTTCGACCGTGGCCTCGGCCACCTTCTGGATGGAGCCGAGGTTGCGGAGCAGGCGGTTCTTGCGCTTCTCGCCGACGCCGGGGATGGCCGTCAGCTCCGAAGTGAAGTCGCGCAGCTCGCGCCGCTTGCGGTGGTAGGTGACGGCCGTGCGGTGCGTCTCGTCGCGGATGAGTTGGATGAGGCGCAGGACGGGCGAGTGCGAGTCGAGATAGATGGGCGAGTCCTCGCTGCCTTTCCGCAGGAGGTGCGAGACGTCGTTGTGGCGGCGCGGCGGTTTGACGACGCCGATCATCGGGATCGCTTCGAGGTCTAGCTCGCGCATCGCCGAGGCGGCGGCCGAGAGCTGCCCCTTGCCGCCGTCGATCATGACGAGGTCGGGCAGGGGATTGCCCTCGTCGAGCTGCCGCCTGTACCTGCGGAAGACGGCCTCGCGCATCGAGGCCGGGTCGTTCGAGCCTTCGACCGTTTTGATTTTGAACTTGCGGTACTCCTGCCGGTTCATCTTCCCGTTCTCGCAGACGACCATCCCGGCGACGTTCTCCGCGCCCGAGATGTTCGACACGTCGAACGACTCGATGCGCGCGGGGAAGCGCGGCAGCTCCAAGACCTCCTGCAACTCTTCGAGCACGCGCTCCATGTCGGGCTTGAGGACGCGGAACCTCTGCTCGAAGGCGATGAGCGCGTTCTTCTCCACGAGTTCAATCATCTCGCGCTTCTGCCCGCGCTGCGGGTCGAGGATGCGCACGCGCCTGCCTTTGCGCTCCTTCAGAGCCTTCTCCAACAACTCGCGGTCTTCGAAATCGACGGGGACGTGTATCTCGCGCGGCACGTAGTCGGTCGAATAATATTGAGTCAGCACGTCGGAGAGGAACGACGCCGCGTCGAACGTGTCGTCTTCGGCGAGGTCTTCCCAGAAGAACTCGCGGCGGCCGACGATCTTGCCCTCGCGCATGGTGAAGAGCTGCAAGGCGAGGCGCGGCCCCTCGCGGTGGAAGCCGAAGATGTCCACGTCGAGGTCTTGCGTGTGCGCCATCTTCTGCTGCTCGGAGACGGCGAGCACGGTCTTGCGCAGGTCGCGGTACTTGGCCGCCATCTCGAAGCGCATCTCGTCGGACGCCTGCTGCATCCGCCGCTCGTACTCGTCGGCCAGCTCCCGGTTCTTGCCTTCTAAAAACATCCGCACGTCGCGCACGGCCTCGGCGTACTCGTCGGGCTTGCAGAGGTCTTTGACGCAGGGGCCGAGGCAGCGCTTGATGTGGTATTCGAGGCAGGGGCGCGGGAGCCGGCCGTCGATCTCGATGTCGCAGGTGCGGAGCTGGAAGGTGCGGTTGATGAGGTCGATGGTGCGGCGCGCGAGGGCGGCCGGCAGGTACGGCCCGAAGTAGAGCGCGCCGTCGCGCTGGATGCGCCGCGTAATCATCACGCGCGGGAAGGCTTCGGAGACGGTGAGCTTGAGGTGCGGGTACTGCTTGTCGTCCTTCAGGAGCACGTTGTAGCGCGGCTTGTGCTGCTTGATGAGGTTCGATTCGAGGACGAGCGCCTCGACCTCGGTGTCGGTGACGATGAATTCGAGGTCTGTGATGCGCTTGACCAGCTCGCGCGTCTTGCGGTCGTGGCCGCGCCCCGACTGGAAGTAGGAGCGGACGCGGTTGCGCAGGTTCTTCGCCTTGCCGACGTAGATGATTTTCCCGGCGGCGTCCTTGTGCAGGTAGACGCCCGGGGCGGTGGGCAGGTTCTTCAGTTTCTCTTCCAGGGTCAAGGGCATTGACGGACAGTTTATCGCACCGCGCGCGGCCGGCGGAAACGTGTGGCGCGCGCCGCGCGCGGCGTGCTATCGTCTCGGTTAAAGCGAGGCAAAGTGAGGCTTACCATGACGACCAAAACCGAGTCACTTCTCACAGTCGAAGACCTTGAAGCGCTGCCCGATGACGATAACATCTACGAATTGATCGAAGGAGAACTCATCGTGTCGAGCGCGCCAACAGTCATGCATCAACGCGTCATCATGAATTTGGCCAAGGAGATTGCAAACTATCTCGACCGAACCCCCATTGGCGAAGTTTTACCGACGCCCGGTGTCATCTTTGACAAGCACAACGCCGTCATCCCCGACATAGTATTCCTCACGAACGAGCAATTGGAGCAGGTCGGTTCTGAGCCGCACATCAAGCTCGCGCCCGCGTTGGCTGTTGAGGTCGTCTCGCCGGGGCGCGCGAACGCGCAGCGCGACCGTGTGAGGAAACTGCGGGTGTACGGCAAGTTCGGCGTGGGCGAGTATTGGATTGCAGACCCGGAGGCGCGCACGGTGGAGATATATCGTCCCGCGGGCGGCGCGCTCGCGCTCGCCGCGACCGTCGGCGGGGACGAAGAGATTACCTCGCCGCTCCTGCCCGGCTTCGCGTGCAAAGCGTCTCGCGTCTTCGGCTAAGACGGCGACAGCGGAAAGAGAAGGAGGACGAGAGTCAACGTTGACTCTCGTCCTCCTTCTTACTTTTGCCTTCTTACTGCTGACTCACCTTCGCCGTCAGGTCGAGCACGTAGACGGTCTGGTCGGCGGTGAGGACGAGGAGGCGCTTGCCGTCTTCGGAGAAGTGGGCGAGCGAGACGGGGGCCGCGAAGTCGAAGCGGTCGCGGCGCTCGCCCGTCGCCAGGTCGAAGAGGGTGAGCTGGCCGCGCTCGGTCTCGACCGAGAGCAGGCCGGCCGCGGGCGAGATGGCGGGCTCGCGGCCGAAGAACTTGCCCTTCTGCTCGCCCGTCGCGAGCGAGTAGAGGAGCACGCGCTTCGAGGTGTCGGAGACGATGAGCCAGTCGCCCGCGGCGAACATGTCGTCGATGCGGAAAGAGCCCTTGCCCGTCTCGACCAGCAGCGTCGAGACGGGCTTGCCCGTCTGCGCCTCGACCGTCTGGATGAAGTAGTCGCCCTCCTTCTCGCCCATCGCGGCGAGGCGCCCCTTCAACTTCGGGTCGGCCTTGATCTCCGACTTCGCGTGCTCGGACTTGACGTTCCAGGAGAAGACCATCGTCCCGGCGTACTCGTCCACGAAGACGCGCGGCGCCTCCTTCTGAAAGTCGCGCGACCACATCGCGGCCCCCGTCACCGCGTCGCTCACCGAGAGCGTGACGTTCTGGTCGAGCCCGCCGTCCTTCTTGAGGGGCTTGCGCAGGACGGAGTAGACGCCGCGCTGCCAGACGGGCGCCTTCCCGATGCTCCGGTGCTCGAACGCCTGCCCGCTCGAAAGGTCGAGCCGCGCCACCGCGCGCTCGGCCTCCTCGTACTTCGGGAAGTCCACGTAAAGGCCGCCGTCGGCGGCGAAGTAGGCGGCGCGGAAGCCGCGGATGTGAAAGACGCGGCTCCCCTTCGACAAGTCCCACACGGCGCCGCGGCTGCGCTCCGAGACGGCCAGCCACTTCAGGTCGGGCGAGACGGCCGTCGCGCGCAGGCGCCCCAGGGGGTTGCGCGGGAGCTTCAACGTGCCGAGCGCCTCGTTCTTGTCCATGTCGTAGAGCGCCAGCTCGCCGTTGATGCGCTCGCCGATTGTCCAGTGGTCGTACACGTCAATCGCCGGAGTCTTGCTCCCGCGGACGAACTTCTTCGTCTTGAGGTCGAAGACGAGGACGGACATGGGCGGGCCGCTCTGGGTGAGGAGGCCGGACATGAGGACGTAGTCGCCGCGCGTGACGGGCGCGAGGCGGCCGCCGAGGGGGAACTGCTCGACCACCTGCCCGGCGGGGAAGGTGACGATGCCCGACTTCTTCGCGTCCTGCGTGTGCAGGCCGAGGATGCGGTCGGGGCCGAGGAAGACGAAGCGGTTGCCGATGAGCCGCTTGATGTTGTCGTTGAGCTGGACGGGGGCGCGCGTCGTCAGGTCGAGCGCGACGGTCGAGAGCTGGTTGGAGGCGCCGAGCGCGTTGAAGGTGAGGGCGGTCTGGCCGGCGGCGAAGTAGTGCGCGTCGGGCGAGAAGGCCATGCTCACCCAGTCGAACTCGTTCCCCTCGTCCGCGAAGAGCTGGTAGAAGATGAGCCGCCAGATGTCGTTGAGGTCGGGCTTGTAGAAATCTTTCTTCGCGAAGAAGGGCTCGCCCTTCTCCACGTCGTAGAGCGAGAGCGCGAACTTGCCGTCGAGGCAGGCGAGCGTCCGGCCGTCGGGCGAGAGCGCGGTCTGGATGCAGCCGTCGCGCGCGTAGAGTTCTTTCGCCGAGCGCAGCTTCTTCGCCTCCACGTCCCACTCCTCGACGCGCAGGTCGTGGTTGTAGAAGACGAGCCCCTTCGAGTCGGGCGTGAACTGCGCGGGCATCGCCTCGGGCGCGTCGATGTGGAGGAGGTGCGCGAGCGGCTCGCGCGTGACGAGGTCGATGCCGCTGTCGTCCTGCGCGAGGAGGTAGCGGCCGTCGGGGCTGAAGCGCAGGTAGTTGATGTCGCCGCGCAGCGGCGGGTCGAGCCGCGTCTTCGAGAGCACGGCGTGGAGCGACTCCTCGTGCGCGCCCGCCGTCGAGAGGCTGACGACCGCCCCTTGCCAGCGCTTGAACTCTTCCGGCGTCGAGGCCGGGCGCGCGGCGACGCACTGCGCGGGGAGCGTGGAGACGCCCTTCAGTATCTCGCGCAGGCGGCGCGACTCGGGCCGGGTCGTGCCGAAGAGGTCTGAGAGCCAGCCGCCGGTCTTGCCCTTCACGTCGGTCAGGCGGTTCCACATCGAGACGAACGCCTGCGGGTCGTAGCCCGCGGCGGCCATCGCGTAGATGCCGATGCGGTCGGCCTCGTACTGCTGCCCCTCCTCCTCGCGGTCGCCGCGCTTCCACACGCCCGGCTTGCGCGCGGCGTTGTCGAGAATCTGGTTGTACTTCTCGAAGATGTCGCGGCGGTCGCCAACGCTCGTCGCGCCGAGCACCTCGCGGAAGAGGCGCGTCATCTCGGCGCCCATCTGCCCCGAGGCGGCGTGGCCCAGCTCGTGCGCGAGCACGCCGGCCAGCTCGTCCTCGCTCGCGGCGAACGCGATGAGCTTGCGCGTGACGTAGATGCGCCCGCCCGGCATGGTGAAGGCGTTCGCGTCCGGCAGGTCTACGACGAAGAACTGGTAGCGCATCTCGGTCGGCGGGAGCTGTGCGACTAAGCGCTCGCCGACGCGGCGGAGGAAGCCGGTCACCTCCGGGTCTTCGACGACGCGGTAGTCCTGCTGGACGTGCTCGGCGATCACGTCGCCCAAGTCCATCTCCTGGCGCGGGCTGAAGATGCTCTGCGCGCGCGCGGCGGCCGAGACGACCGGCTGCTGGCAGGGCTGCTGCGTCGCGGGCTGTTGCGCTTCAGCCGAGGCGGCGAAGAGGCAGGCGAGCAGAAGGACGCACGCGGGCGCGCTGCGGGTTTGCTTGGGGCTCATCGAAGTGTTCCTCGGGCGAAAACGTAAGGGCTCAAGTTGCGACCGGCCGTCTGTGTCGCCGGCCGGTCGGGGTGGGTCACGGCGCGACAGATGTTAACGGAGCCGCCGCCCCTCGGCAAACCTCCGGCGCGCCCTCACGGCTTCGGCCCGCGCCCGCCTTGTGTATAATCCCGCCCCGAGGAAAACGAGTGCGATTCCCCTTCGTGACCCCGCCCGCCAGAGAGTTCGACGCCGTCGGCTTCGGACTGAACGCCGTGGACTACCTCGTCGTCGTCCCGCACTATCCCGCTTACGACACGAAGGTGCGTTTGGTCGAGCACGAGCGCGGCGCGGGCGGCGAGACCGCGAGCGCGATGACGGGGCTGAGGCGGCTCGGGATGCGGACGGCCTACGCCGGGCGCTTCGGGTCGGACGACGCGGGCCGGTTCGGCTTCGAGGCGCTCAGGGCCGAGGGCGTGGACGTGGAGTTCGCCGAGGTCGTCGAGGGCGCCGCCAACCAGATCGCCTACATCCTCATCGACGAACGCACCGGCGAGCGCACGGTCATCTGGGACAGGGACGCGCGCCTCTCTTACAAAGCAGAGGAGGCGCCGCGCGGCTTCGGCGCGAGGGGGCGCGTGCTCCACATGGACGGGCACGACACGCTTGCGCGTGCGCGCGTCGCGCGTGAGGCGCGCGAGTCGGGGACGGTCGTCTCGCTCGACATCGACAACGTCTACGAAGGGCTCGAAGAGCTTCTGCCGCACGTGGACGTGCTCGTCTCCTCGCAGGAGTTCCCGCGCAGGCTCACCGGGATCGACGACGCCCACGCCGCCCTCGTCGAGATGAAATTAAGACTAAGACCCGACGCGGTCGTCGGGATGACGATGGGCGAGCGCGGCGCGGTCGTCTACCACGGCGGCGTCTTCGTCGAGTCGCCGGCCTTCGAAGTGCCCGGCGGCTGCCACGACACGACCGGCGCGGGCGACGCCTTCCACGCGGGCTTCATCTACGGCATGCTGCGCGGCGAGGAGGTCGAGGGCTGCCTGCGTACGGGCTGCGCCGTCGGCGCGCTCAAGTGCCGGGCGCTGGGCGCGCGCACGGCGCTGCCGACCGGCCCCGAACTCGAAGACCTGCTCGCGCACGGCCTCCCGCTGCAAGGACATTCATAAAGAGATCAAGAGAGGACACACGTTTGATGAAAGCATTGATACTGTCGGCCACACTCCTGCTTTCGGCCGGCGCCGCGCGCCAGGACGAGGCGCGCCGCTTCCTCGACCCGCAGCTCGTGCCGGCCGAGGGCCGGTCGGCGCGCGACTTCGTGCCGAAGGGCTGGAAGGTCGAGACGGACGAGGGCGTCGTGACGGGCGACCTCAACGGGGACGGCGCGGCGGACGCCGTGCTCCGCCTCGTCGAAGACATGCCGACGGAGGGCGCGGACGGGACGCTCAACACGCGCTACCGCGCGCTCGTCATCCTCCTCGCCAGGCCGGGCGGCGGCTTCACGCGCGCGGCCGTCGCGGCGAAGCTGCTCGGGTGCTCGACCTGCTACGGCGTGCTCGGCGACCCCGAGGGCGGCAACATCCAGGTCGGCATCAAGAACGGCGTCCTCGACGTGGGCCAGCTCAGCGGCTCGCGCGAGGCGACCGACCTCACGCTCCGCTTTCGCCAAGACCCCGCGTCGGGACGCTTCCAGCTCATCGGCGCGGAGCGCAGCGACTACGACCGCGCCGCCGGCGGCGGCACCGGCACCAGCACCAACTACCTGACCGGCGTCCGCGTCGCCAAGACCACGACCGTCGGCCGCGGCGGGCGCGAGACCACCACGTCCAAGACCACCCGCGTCCCCCGCACGCGCCAGTTCATCGAGGAGGTGGATTACGAGAAGCAATTTTGAAGAAGTAAGCAGTAGGCAGATGGCAGTAGGCAGTTGAAAGCCCATAAGACGCAGGGCCGACGGTACCCTTCAACATCCATCACGCGGGGCGAACTGCCTACTGCCATCTGCCTACTGCCTACTGCCTGTGATATATTTTGAAACCGGCGCCCGCCCCGGCGTCGTACAGCGTTGGCGGATAGCTCGCGGGAAGACGACAGAAGTGGGAAGCCTTTCCGCGCCCTCCCCGTTTCGCAAGGCTCGCGGAAATTAAGTCTCTCGATGGACAGACGACGCATCCTCATCGTTGAAGGCAACGCGGAGTTGCGCAACGTCCTGGCCGAAGCGCTCGCCGGGCTCGGCCACGAGGTCGTGACGGCCGCCGACCGCGCCGAGGCCGTCGAACGCGACGACCTCGAAGACTTCGACCTCATCATCTCCGACCTCGCCGAGTACTCCGACTCCGGCGTCCAGCTCGTCTCCGAACTCCAGCGCAAGCGCCTCTTCGTCCCCGTCGTCGTCTCCTCCGAGGAGACGCAGCACGCCGGCATCGTCAAGGCGTTCAAGCTCGGCGCCGCCAACTACCTCCGCAAGCCCTACGACAAGGAGGAGCTGTCGCAGATCGTCGAGAAGACGCTCGGCTACAAGCTGCGCTTCGTCGAAGACCTGAAGGTCTTGCCTTACGTCCGCGAGCACATCGAGTTCGAGCTGCCGAGCGACATCTCCCTGATGAACGGCGTGCTCCACTACCTCCTGGAGCGGGTCGCCGCGCTCGGCGTCATCAAGCCCGACCGCTCGAACCTCCTCATCGCGCTCGACGAGGCTTTCGTCAACGCCGTCAAGCACGGCAACAAGCACGACCTCGGCAAGCTCGTCCGCATCACCGCCGACCTCTCTTCGAAGGAGGCGCGCTTCACCATCGAGGACGAGGGCGAGGGCTTCAGCGTCGCCGACATCCCAGACCCGCGCGACCCCGAGAACCTCTTCAAGTCTTCGGGGCGCGGCGTGCTCCTCATCTACAACATCATGGACGAGGTCGCCTACAACGAGCGCGGCAACCGCCTGACGATGGTCAAGCGCCCCGACGCCTCGCTCGAACACGACCTCATCGAATCCCTGACGCCGGACGAGAAGCCCGCCGAGAAGAACTGACGCCCGCGCCCGTCACACGCCGCGCACGCACGCACCTTGACACCCAAGCCACGACGCACGACGCTCCTGCTCATCCTCGTCTTCGCGGCTGCCTTCGCCGGGCTCTACGTCACGCACGCGTCGCTGCTCGGGCTCCCGTACTACTGGGACGAGGCCGGCTACTTCATCCCGGCCGCGCGCGACATCTACGCGGACGGCTCCTTCATCCCGCACTCGACGCTCTCGAACGCGCACCCGCCGCTCGTGATGACGTGGCTCGCGCTCGCCTGGAAACTCTTCGGCTTTCGCATAGAGGTGGCGCGCACGGCGATGCTGGCGGTCTCGGCCCTCGCGCTCGCGGGCGTCTACGCGCTTGGCTGCCGCGTGGCGAACCGGCGCGTCGGCGTGGCGACGGTCGTCTGCACCGCACTCTACCCCGTCTTCTTCGCCCAAAGCTCGCTCGCACACCTCGACATGATGGTCGCGGCGCTGACGACGTGGGCGCTCGTCTTCTACCTGCCACCGCGGCGCGACGCAACGGCGTTGCAGGGCGACGCAACGCCGTTGCGTCCCGACACAACGCCATTGCAAGCCGACGCAATGCCATTGCGACGCGACACAATGCCATTGCGAGCCGATACAATGCCATTGCGACGCGTCGCAACGCCATTGCGAGACGACGCAACGCCAATGCAAGCCGACGCAATGGCATTGCGAGACGACGCAACGGCGTTGCGAGGCGACGTAATGCCATTACAACGCGACGTAATGGCATTACAAGGCGCTGCAACGGCGTTGCGGGACGGCGCGAAAGGCTCGCGGGGGCCGGAAAAGGCGCATGTTCGCCGGGTTTTCTGCGTTTTGCTGCTCGCGCTGGCGGCGCTGGCGAAGGAGACGGCGGTGCTCGTGCCCGTCGTGCTGTGCGGTTGGGAACTGGTCTGCCGGCTGTTACGGAAGAGGGAGAAGCTGGCGGCGCTCGTCTGTATTGAACGGCGGCCGGCGTGGTGGTCGTTCACGCTGTTGCTCGCGGGCGTTCCGCTCGCGCTGTGGTTCGCGTACCACCGCGCGCGGACGGGATACATGCTCGGCAACCCCGAATACTTCCGCTACAACGTCGAGTCCACCCTCAGCCTCGCGCGCATCCTCGACACCGTCTGGCGGCGCCTCGGCCACGTCACCGTCCACATGAACCTCTGGGCGCTGACGCTCGCGGGGCTGGCCGCCATGCTCCTCAAGCCGCGCCGCGACGGCGACGGCGAACGCCCGCGCATCAGTGTGCCCGTGCAACTCCTCTTCCTCGTGCTCATCCTCGCGCACGTCGTCGCGCTCTCGGTCGTGGGCGGGGCGGTGCTGGCGCGCTACATGCTGCCCGTGCTGCCGCTCGTCGTCCTGGTCTGGGTCTCGACGCTGTGGCGGCGTGTGCCCGCGTGGCCGCTCGCCGTCGCGCTCGTCTGCGCCGCGTTCGTCTACCGCGCCGAGGTCAACCCGGCCTACAGCTTCCCCTGGGAGGAGAACCTCGCCTACCGCGACTTCGTCCTCCTCCACCAGGACGCCGCGCGCTTCCTCGCGGACAGATACCCCGACGCGCGCGTGCTCACCTCCTGGCCCGCGACGGACGAGCTGCGCAACCCTTACTACGGCTACACGCCCCGCGCCCTGAACGTCGTGCCCGTCGAGAACTTCCTCCCCGCCGAACTCGAACGCGCCGCCGCGCGCAAGTCCGAATACGACGTGGCCCTCCTCTACTCCACCCACGGCGGCCCCGAACTCGACGAAGCCGCGCGTCTCCTCAACGGCCGCGTCGTCCTCATCGAGGAACGACGGGGGCAGTGGGTCGCCGTCCTGGACTTCTCCGCGGGAGGGTGAGGCGCCGCGCGGGCACGAGTTTTTTTGTTGACGGAGCGCCGCGGGTGAGCTAGTCTCCGCCCGTCCGACGCAACCGTGCTCCAACCCTTATCACCGCGCCCGCGCGCGCTAGCCTCGACCCAAACCGCTACCCGGTAGCCCCTGACCTCCAGGAGAAATGAGATGGCTTCACATAAGACTGGCAGCAAGAAGTCCGCCGGCAAGAAGTCCGCCGCCAGCGGCTCGCCCGTGCGCATCTGCTTCGACCGCATCATCCCGCACGACTACGCGCCCGCGCGCACGACCTCGCTGAAGGCCGCCGCCCAGTCCTTCGGGCGCGGGCCAATCGGCCACCTCGACGCCACCGCCGGCGTCATCCCCGCCCCGCACATAGCGGTCGTGCTCGGCAAGAAGTGGCCGACCGGCGCGACGCTCAAGTGCCGCTTCATCGACCAGGCCAACGCCAGCACCTTCATGAAGAAGAAGGTGGAGCAGAAGGCGCACATCTGGGAGAAGTACGCGAACGTCAAGTTCAAGTTCGTGACCTCGGGCGACGCCGATATTCGCATCTCCTTCTTCGCCGACCCCGGCTCCTGGTCGGCCATCGGCACCGACGCGCTCGTCCAGGCGTACTTCCCGAAGTACCAGCCGACGATGAACTTCGGCTGGCTGCGCGACGGCACCGACGACGCGGAGTACGAGCGCGTCGTCGTCCACGAGTTCGGCCACGCGCTCGGCTGCATCCACGAGCACCAGCAGCCCAACGCCCACCTCGACTGGAACACCGACGCCGTCTACAAATACTTCTCCGGCCCGCCGAACTACTGGAGCAAGGACGACATCGACTCGAACGTGCTCGAGACCTACGGCCCGCAGGGCATCGGGATGACCATCTTCGACCCGAAGTCGATCATGCTCTACCAGTTCGACGGCGCGCTCTTCAAGAACGGCAAGGGCACCCCGGAAAACACACACCTCTCGCCGCTCGACGAGCAGTTCATCGCGCAGATGTACCCGAAGAAGAAGTAGTGGCCGCGCGGCGCCGGGCCGCGTCCCCCGACTGTCGAGACCGCCGGGCCGCGCCGTGTGCAGCCCGGCGGTCTCTTTTGCGCGCGGCGCCGGCCGTTGCCGCCCCGCGCCATTTACCTTAATCTCTCGGGGCTCTCGGAGCGGTGAGGGTTGAGGTCGAGAGTCCAGCCCGCGCACGGCTCCGCCCGTCTATGCCCTTCGAACTCTTTCTCGCGCTGAGGTACTTGCGCGCGCGGCGCGGGCGCCGCGTGGCGCGTTGGACTGCGGGCGCGGCCGTCGCCGGCATCGCGTGCGGGGTGGCGGCGCTCGTCGTGGCGACGGCCGTGGCGAACGGCTTCCGCGACGAGTTGCAGGAGAAAATCCTGCGGGGCACGGCGCACGTCACCCTGAGCCGCGTGGGCGGCGCGGGCCTGGCCGAGGCGCGGGCCGCGGCCGCGCGCGCGCGCGGAGTCGAGGGCGTGGCCGACGCGCAGCCGACGACCTACGAGGGCGCGCTCCTCGGCGGCCCGGACGAAGCGACCTACGCGCTCCTGCGCGGGCTCGACGAAGGCTCGCCGCGCGCTCTGGCCGCCGTCCGCGAGACCCTGACGCGGGGTTCGCTGGACGAGCTTTTTAAAACCCACGGCGGCGAGGAAGAGCCCGTGCCGGTCGTGCTCGGCGAAGAGCTTGCGGCGCGCTCGGGGTTGACGACGGTCGGCGACGAGGGTTGGATTTTGACGGCCAACGCCGCCGCGGCAGAAGCGGGCGCGCTCACGTCCCACGGCGTTGCGCCGGGCGCTCTGCGCGTGCGTGTCGTCGGGTTGTTCAAGTCGGGCCTGTTCGAGTACGACTCGGCGTGGGCTTACCTCTCTCTGGCGTCGGTCGCGCGCGCCGTTGGGGGCCGGCCGCCGGCGGTCGCCGTCAGCGTCGAGGCGCAAGACCTCTACGCGAGCAATGGTGTCGCGCGGCGCCTGCGCGCGGAGCTGGGCGCGGGCTGGACGGCCGTGGACTGGCGCGAGGCGAACCGGCCGCTCTTCGAGGCGCTGGCGTTGGAGAGAAGAACCGTGGCGCTCATCATCATGCTCGTGACGGTCGTCGCCGCGCTCAACATCACGACGACGCTCGCGCTCGTCGTCGTCGAGCGCCGCGCGGACATCGCCGTGCTCTCGACCATCGGCGCGCGCACGCCTTCCGTCACGCTGGTCTTCATGATCGAGGGCGCGGTCATCGGCGCCGCGGGCGCGCTGGCGGGCGTCGCGCTCGGCCTCTCGGCCTGCTACCTCGCCGAACGCTTTCACCTCGTGCGACTGCCGCCGGACGTGTACTCGCTCAGCGCCGTGCCGCTGCACCCGCACGCCGCGGACGTGCTCACGGCCGCGCTCGCGGCCTTCGCCGTCAGCCTCCTCGCCACGCTCTACCCCGCCTGGCAGGCCGCGCGCGTCCGCCCGGCCGAGGTGTTGAGGTACGAGTAGGAATTTCAAATTTGGAATTTGGAATTTCAAACAGCCCTGAGCTTGTCATCGACGGCCTGCGCAAGTCTTTCCGCGAGCCTTCGGGCGGGGTGTTGGAGGTTCTGCGCGGCGTCTCTCTGAGTTTGAAGGCGGGCGAGACGGCGGCGGTCGTGGGCGCTTCGGGGGCGGGGAAGACGACGCTGCTGCACGTCGTCGGCGGGCTTGAGGCGGCGGACGGGGGGGGCGTGCAGGTCGGCGGGTTCGACGTGACGCGCGCGACCCCCGCGGAACTTGTGCGCTGGCGCGGCGGCGCGGTCGGCTTCGTCTTCCAGTCCCACCACCTGCTCGCAGACCTCTCGGCCGAGGAGAACGTCGCCCTCCCCCTACTCGTCGCGCGCACGGGGCGGCGCGAGGCTTTCGGGCGGGCGCGCGAGTTGTTGGAGAAAGTCGGGCTCGGCCCGCGCCTCAAGCACGCGGCCGGCGAACTCTCCGGCGGCGAGCAGCAGCGCGTGGCCGTCGCGCGCGCGCTCGTCGCACGTCCACGCCTCGTCCTCGCCGACGAGCCGACGGGTAACCTCGACCGGCGCACGGGCGAAGAGGTCGGCGCGCTCCTCCTCTCCCTCTGCCGCGAGGCGCGCGCCTGCGTCCTCCTCGCCACCCACAACGAAGCCCTCGCCGGCCTCTGCGACCGCCGCCTTATGTTAAGGGAAGGGGAGTTGGAAGAGGTCGGAGGTCAGAGGTCGGAGGTCAGTTGAAGAAGTTTGCGCCTCATCGGTTTTTCGTATCAAACGACCGCTTTCGCCGACTTTCTACTGACCTCCGACCTCTGACCTCCGGCCTCCGACTTTAAATCTGACATCCGCGCCCGCTTTCAGTTATAATGCGTCGCGGGTGCCCTGCGGCGGTTCTCCCGATGTTTTAAGACACGCCGGAGCCCGAACGTCCTTATCTGTCCGGTCGGAAACAGCCTCTTATGTTTGAGCGATACACGGAGAAGGCGCGGAGAGTCATCTTCTTCGCGCGATACGAAGCCTCTCAGTTCGGCGCCCCGGCCATCGAGCCGGAGCACCTCCTGCTGGGCCTCATGCGCGAAGACAAGACGTTGACGGCGCGCTTCCTCGCGCGCGCGCAGACCTCCCTCGAAGCCATCCGCAAGGAGATCGAGGGGCGCGCGCCCCTGCGCGAGAAGATTTCCACCTCGGTCGAGCTGCCCCTCGCCCCCGAGACCAAGCGCGTGCTCGCCTTCGCGCACGAGGAGAGCGACCGCCTGCAACACAGGCACATCGGGACGGAGCACCTGCTGCTCGGGCTTTTGCGCGAGGAGCGCTCGATGGCCGCCGAGATTCTGTACGAGCGCGGCCTGCGCCTGAACGCGGTGCGCGAGGAGGTCTCGCGCCAGTCGGGCAACGACCCGCGCGCGGCGCAGAAGAAGGAGACGCCGCACCTCGCCGAGTTCTCGCGCGACCTGACCGAGGACGCCGCCAACGACAAGCTCGACCCGCTCGTCGGCCGCGAGGCCGAGATCGAGCGCGTCGTCCAGATACTCTGCCGCCGCACGAAGAACAACCCCGTCCTCATCGGCGAGCCCGGGGTGGGCAAGACCGCCATCGTGGAAGGTCTGGCGCAGCGCATCGTCCGCGGCGACGTGCCTTCGTTTTTAGAGAACAAGCGCATCCTCTCACTTGATTTGTCGCTCATCGTCGCCGGCACGAAGTACCGCGGGCAGTTCGAGGAGCGCCTGAAGCAGATCATGCGCGAGCTGGTCGAGAACCCGCAGTACGTCGTCTTCATCGACGAGCTGCACACGCTCGTCGGCGCCGGCAGCGCCGAGGGGTCGCTCGACGCGGCGAACATTTTAAAGCCGGCCCTAAGCCGCGGAGAGATTCAGTGCATCGGCGCGACGACGCCCGCCGAGTTCCGCAAGTCGATTGAGAAAGACCGCTCGCTCGAACGCCGCTTCCAGGCCGTCAAGGTTCCGCCGCCGAGTGAGGAAGAAGCGGTCTCCATCCTCGACGGCGTGCGCGAGCGTTACGAGGCGTTCCATCAGGTGCGCTACACCGACGACGCCATCGAGGCCGCCGTCTACCAGTCGAACCGCTACATCCCCGACCGCTTCCTCCCCGACAAGGCGATTGATGTCATTGACGAAGCGGGCGCGCGCGTCAAGCTCCGCGCCCGCCGCGACGCCCCGCCGCGCGAGAGCTTCTACGACGACCGCACGTCCGGCGCCGGCGGCAGCTACTACCGGCCGGCACTCAACTCCTCGCCGCTCGCAGAGGAGGACGACCTCATCATGTCGGTCGAGGTCACGAAGGACGACATCGAGGACGTCATCGCGCGCTGGACGGGCATCCCCATCACCTCCCTCAAGGAGGAGGAGACGCAGAAGCTTTTGCGCATCGAGGAGGAGCTGCGCGGCCGCGTCATCGCGCAGCGCCCGGCCATCTCGGCGCTCGCGCGTTCCATCCGCCGCTCGCGCGCGGGACTCAAGAACCCGCACCGCCCCGTCGGCTCTTTCCTCTTCTTAGGCCCGACGGGCGTCGGCAAAACGGAGGTCGCGCGCAGCCTCGCCGAATTTCTCTTCGGCTCCGAGCGCTCGATGATCCGCTTCGACATGTCGGAGTTCATGGAGAAGCACTCGGTCTCGAAGCTCATCGGCTCGCCCCCGGGCTACGTCGGCCACGAGGAGGGCGGGCAGTTGACGGAGCGCATCAAGCGCTCTCCTTACTCCGTGCTTCTCTTCGACGAGATCGAGAAGGCGCACCCGGACATCTTCAACGTGCTGCTGCAAGTCTTCGAGGACGGCATCCTCACGGACGCTTTGGGCAACACGGTCGATTTCAAGAACGCCATCATCATCATGACCTCCAACATCGGGGCGCGCTACATCCAGAAGAAGGGCGCGATGGGCTTCCAGGCCAGCCCCGACGCCTCGCGCGAGAAGATGGAGGAGATGGTGATGAACGCGGTGCGCCACACCTTCAACCCCGAGTTCATCAACCGCCTCGACGAGATCATCATCTTCGACCAGTTGCTCGACGACGAGCTTTTGGAGATCGTCGGCCTCCAGGTCGAGCAGTTGAACAAGACGCTCGCCCGCCGCGGCCTCGAAGTCCGGCTCACCGTGGAGGCCAAGCGCTGGATCGTCGAGAAGACCTGCGGCGACCGCTCCTACGGCGCCCGGCCGCTGCGGCGCGCGCTCCAGAAGTACGTCGAAGACCCGCTCTCCGAAGCGCTCATCCAGGGCAGCCTGGAGGGCGCGACCCTCGTCGAGGTCTACGCCGACGGCAACGAACTCTCCTACCGCCCCGCCGCAGTCGAGGAGCCCGGCGACGCGCTGCTGATTCACTGAAAGCAGTGAATCAGGAAGGCAAAAGGCAAAAGGCAAAGGGCACAAGGCAAAGGTGAAGACGGCCGGAATAAGCGGCTTATGTCTTCTACTTTTGCCTTTTGCCTTTTGCCCTTTGCCTTTTGCCTTTAGTATAATGCGCCACTTTGCGGGAGTCGTGCGGCTGGCAACGGTTGGGCGCGCCGGGTGAATCCAAGAAGGGCCTGTTCTAAACCCTGACGCCTGAGCCGGAGTCGCGCACGTCTGTGCCGTTCCGGGCGGAAAAATCTCTGAAAAGTTTTTTTCCTATTAAAGTCTCCCGAATTCATTCGACCGCAATTCAAGAGGCGAAAAACTAAGTTTATGCGAATTCGCGCGCCCTGGACTCAACACGTGGCGGCCTTCGTGGCCTGCCTCATGCTCCTCAACACGGCGCTCCCCGCGGCGAGCGCCCGCGCGCAGGAGCCGGCGCAGGCCGGGCAGCAGCGCGTCCTCGTCGAGCGCGTCGATATCGATGGCAACCGCCGCCTGCGCGACGAGGACATCCTCTACCACATCCAGACCCGTGAAGGAGACGTTTACAACGAGGCCCAGATTCAGCGCGACTACCAGGCGCTCCTGAACCTCCCCTTCTTCGACAAGACCAAGGTGCGCGTCTCCGTCTCGGACGGCCCGCGCGGCGGCAAAATCGTCATCTTCACCGTCGAGGAACTGCCCGTCATCCGCGAGCTGACCTTCAAGGGGCTGAAGAGCGTCGGCGAGGCCGACGTGCTCAAGGAGTTCCGCGAGCAGCGCGTCGGCATCGCCCGCGAGCAGACCTACGACCCCGTCAAGGTCAACAACGCCCGGCGCGTCATCAAGGAGCTGCTCGCCCAGCACGGCCACCCGAACGCCACCATCACGCCCGACACCGAGGAGGTCTCGGCCACCTCCATCTCGCTCACCTTCAACGTGGACGAGGGCGACCGCGTCCGCGTCGTGGACATCGAGTTCGAGGGCAACCAGCACTTCTCCGACGGCGAGCTGCGCGGCGCGATGAAGCTCGTCAAGGAGGCGGGGCTGATGTCGCGCTTCCGCGGGCAGGACATCCTCCACCTCGAAAAGCTCGACTACGACCTGCGCAAGAACGTCGTCGATTACATGCGCTCGAAGGGCTACCTCGAAGCGCGCACCGGCGAGCCGCAGGTCGAGGGCCTCGGGCCGAAGCGCACGGGCTTCCCCATCCTGCCGCTCCCGATCATCTCGTCCACCGACGAGGGCCTGCGCGTCACGATCCCCGTCACCGAGGGCAAGCTCTACCGCCTCGGCGAGATCAAGATCGAGGGCAACTCCATCTACTCGGAGGAGCTGATCCGGCAGGTCATCGGGCTCAAGCCGGGCGAGATCGCCAACGGCCAGCGCATCGGGAAGGCCGTCTACGAGGACTTGAAGAACCTCTACGGCCGCTCGGGCTTCATCCAGTACGAGCCCGACATCTCGCCCGAGTTCAAGCCCAACCCGCAGAACCCCAACGAGGGCATCGCCGACTTCACCATCACCATCAACGAGGGCAAGCAGTTCACGCTCCGCCGCCTGGAGTTCATCGGCAACACCTACACGCGCGACAACGTCCTGCGCCGCGAGGTGGCCGTCAACGAGGGCGACATCTTCGACCGCCAGCTCTGGGAGTTCTCGGTGCTGAAGCTGAACCAGCTCGGCTTCTTCGACCCCATCGACAAGGAGAAGGACGCGGAGCTGCGCCCCGACGAGGAGAAGGGCGAGGTTGACATCAACCTCCGCGTCTCGGAGCGCGGCCGCAACCAGATCGCCTTCAACGGCGGCCTCTCCGGCATCGGCGGCTCCTTCTTCGGGCTCGACTACTCGACGAACAATCTGCTCGGCCGCGGCGAATCGCTCTCGTTCCAGTTCGCCTTCGGCAATCGGCAGAAGTCGATCCTCTTCTCGTTCACCGAGCCCTACGTCAAGGATCGCCCGATCTCGGTCGGCTTCTCGCTCTACACGCAGTCGCAGAAGTTCTTCGGCGAGGGCACGTTCCTCTCGCAGAACCAGAGCGCGATCAACGGCGCGTTCGGCGACCTGACGAGCTTCCTCACCACCGACGAGCAGAACCTCTTCACGCAGAAGACGCTCGGCGGGAGCGTCTACGCCACCTCGCCGCTCTCCGAGTTCTGGCGCCCGCGCACCCGGCGCTACGTCGAGATCGCGCGCGCCTCGCGCATCGGCCTCTCGTACGCCTTCTCGCGCTCGTCCATCGAGGAGCCGCCGGTCAACGCGCAGAACAACCCGAACACCTTCATCCCCCAGGTCTTCACGCAGCCCGACATCTCGACGAGCCGCGTCACGCCCTCGTTCGTCTACGACACGCGCAACGGCACCATCGACCCGACGCAGGGGAGCCAGCTCGCGGCCTCAATCGCCGCCGCCGGGCTCCTCGGCGACGTGCGCACCATCGAGCCGACGCTCTCGTTCATCAACTTCCGCCCCGTGCGCCGCAAGCGCTCGCAGCACCCGGAGGTCTTCGGCTTCCGCATCGTCGCCGGCCACGTCCGCAGTTGGGGCCTCACCTCGAAGATCTCCGAGGCGCAGAACAGCTCGCTCGCCTTCATCAACGGCGTGCCCATCTACGAGCGCTTCTTCCTCGGCGACGAGTTCACCATCCGCGGCTACAACGTCCGGTCGATTTCGCCCATCGCGCCGCTCGACGTGTTCGTCACCTCGCGCAACGTCTCGGTCTCGGGCACGCCCTCGGGCGCCCTCGTCGCCGTGGACGGGCTCCCCGCCGGGCTGCAACAGCAGCTCGTCGCGCTCGGCACCTTCACCGGCCCGACCGGCTCGAACGTCGTCCAGATCGACCGCCAGTTCCGCTTCCTGGGCGGCGACACGCAGCTCTTGGGGAACTTCGAGTACCGCATCCCGATCTTCGGCCCCGTCGCGCTGGCGGCCTTCGCCGACATCGGCTCGGCCTTCAACCTCACGACGGGCAGCGACCAGACCTTCTCGACCTCGTTCCTCGCCGACCAGCCGTTCCTCACCCCGCGCGGCGGCCTCAACGGGCTCATCAAGAGCCGGTACCCGCAGCTCGCCTACCTCCAGTCGAACGGCGGGCTGCTCACCCAGGGCGACCGGCTGATCACGCAGGAGGAGTTCACCGCGCTGACGCGCGTCGGCCCGCTCGACCCGATCACGGGGCTGCCCTTCGGCGTCCAGCCAGTCTTCCTGCGCGGCGAGGCGCAGAGCAACACGGTGGCGCGCATCTCGCAGAGCCTTTTTTCGAAAATCGGCGACTACCGATCCAGCCTGGGGCTGGAGTTGCGCATCCAAATGCCTGTGATTAACGTGCCGTTCCGCTTCATCTACGCCATTAACCCGAACGCACAGAGCACGCTCGTCGAGGAGAAGAAGAGGGTCTTCCGGTTCAGCATCGGGCGCACCTTCTAACGGATTTACGACAGAGGAAACGAAGGGGGCGGCGTGCCCCCTCGGTCATGCACCCGCGGCCGCGCCCGAGAGTTCGCCCGCAACACTTTAAGGAGCAGTACAGGAAAGATCATGAAAGCGATTCGCACAACCTTCTTCGCCGCCGCCCTCGCGGCCACGGCCGCGCTGACGGCCTCCGCCCAGACCCAGCCCGCCGCCCGCCCGACGGCGCCCGCGGCGCAGACCCCGCGCCCGGCCGCGCCAACCCCGGCCCAGACGGCCGCCGCCATCGCCGAGGGCAAGTTCGCCATCATCGACACCGACGCCTTCGGCGACCAGAAGGACGGCATCCAGCGCCTGGTCGCCGCCTTCCAGGCGGTCGAGCGCGAGTTCAAGCCGCGCCGCGACGAGATCACGAACCTCAAGACGCGCTACGACGCGCTCGTCAAGGAGGTCAACGACACCAAGGCCGTCGCCGACGCGAAGGCGCTCCAGGCCAAGGCCGACCAGGCCACGCAGCTCGAGACCGAGATCAAGCGTAAGCAGGAGGACGGCCAGAAGGCGCTCGACAAGCGCGTCCAGGAGTTGACCGGCCCGGTCTACCAGGACATCGGCAACGCGCTCCAGGCGTTCGCCAAGGCGCGCGGCCTCTCGGTCATCTTCGACGTGAGCAAGATGCAGGGCGTCGTCATGGTGGTGGACGGCGGCATCGACATCACCAGCGCCTTCATCGCCGACTACAACGCGCGCAACCCGGCCTCGACGGCCTCGGCCGCGCCGGCGACCAACCGGTAAGAAACCGTAAACCGTAAACCGTAAACCGTGACAAGGTAAGGCCAGCCCTTCTTGTCACGGTTTGCGGTTTATGGTCTTGTCACGGTTCACGGTTTACGGTTAACGTGTCCCCCTATGGAAACCGTTCTCGACACCCGCGCCATCCAGGAGATTCTGCCGCACCGCTACCCGTTCCTGCTCGTAGACCGCATCGTCGAGCTGACCCCGACGATGCGCACCCCCGGCGTCCTCATCCTTGAGGCGATGGCGCAGGTCGGCGCCGTCTACGCGCTCCAGCAGTTGGAGGGGCGCGAAGACAAGCTCGTCCTCTTCAGCGGCATCGACAACGGGCGCTTCCGCCGCCCCGTCGTCCCCGGCGACACGCTCGTCATCACCGTGACGCCCGTCCGCGTCGGCAACCGCGTCCAGAAGATGCACGGCGAGGCACACGTCGAGGGCCAGCTCGCCGCCGAGGCCGACATCATGAGCGTCGTCGCCCCGAGATGAAATGAAAGGCAAAAGGCAAAAGGCAAAAGGCAAAAGGAGGAAGGCAGAGGGGGCCGGGCCGCAGGCTCTTTCTTTTTGCCTTTTGCCTTTTGCCTTTTGCCTTCTGCCTTCTTAGTCGTCGTGTCTGTATTCATCCACCCATCCGCCGTCGTCAGCCCGCGCGCCGAGGTGGGCGAGGGCGCGCACGTCGGGCCGTTCTGCACGGTCGGCGAGGAGGTGCGCCTCGGGGCGCGCGTGCGTCTGGAATCGCACGTCGTCGTGGACGGCCGCACCGAGGTCGGCGACGAGACGCACGTCTTCCCCTTCGCGTCCATCGGGCTTGAGCCGCAGGACTTGAAGTACCGCGGCGAGCCGGCCGAAACAAGAATTGGAAAGCGCAACCGCATCCGCGAGTTCGTGACCGTCCACCGCGGCACCGAGGGCGGCGGGATGCTCACGTCAATCGGCGACGACTGCCTCATCATGGCGCAGGCGCACGTCGCGCACGACAGCCGCGTCGGCGACCGCGTGATCATGGCGAACGCCGCGACGCTCGCCGGGCACGTCACGGTCGAGGACGGCGCGAACGTCGGGGCCTACTCCGGCGTCCACCAGTTCTGCCGCGTCGGGCGCGAGGCGTACGTCGGCGGCTACTCGGTCGTCGTCAAGGACGCGCTCCCCTACGCGCTCACCGTCGGCAACCACGCGAGGTGCTACGGCCTCAACACGGTCGGCATGAAGCGCCGCGGCTACCCGCAGGAGACTACGGAGGCCCTGCACCACGCCTTCCGCCTCCTCCTCTCCTCCCGGCTCAACACCACGCAGGCCCTCGCGCGCATCCGCGAAGAGATACAGGGCTCGCCGGAGGTCGAAGAACTCCTCCGCTTCATCGAGACCTCGCGGCGCGGGGTCGTCAAATGAGAGTGATGAGTGATGAGTGAAAAACTCTTCCGCTCATCACTCATCGCTCATCACTTCCTTATGCGTTACGGACTCATCGCGGGCAACGGCAAGTTCCCCTTCCTCGTGCTGGAGGGCGCGCGGCGCGCGGGCGCGGAGGTGGCGGTCGCGGCCATCAGGGAGGAGACCGACCCGGAGATCGAGAAGCTCGCCGACAGGTTGACGTGGGTCGGCATCGGGCAGCTCGGGCGGATGATCCGCTTCTTCAAGCGCGAGGGCGTGGAGAAGGCGATCATGGCCGGCCAGGTCAAGCACGTCCAAATCTTCAGCGGCGCGCTCCCCGACGTGCGGATGCTGAGGATGCTCCTCTCGCTCCCGCGCCGCAACACCGACGCGCTCATCGGCGGCGTCGCCGCGGAGCTGGCGCGCGAAGGCATCGAGCTGATCGACTCGACCTACTTTCTCAAAGACCAGCTCCCGGCCGAGGGCGTGCTCTCGAAGCGCACGCCCTCGGCCGCCGAGCGCGCGGACATCGAGTACGGCCTTGAGGTCGCGCGCGAGATCGCGCGGCTCGACCTCGGCCAGACCATCGTCGTGCGCGCGCGCGCCTGCGTCGCGATTGAAGCGATGGAGGGCACCGACGAGACCGTGCGGCGCGCCGGCCGCCTCGCGCGCGGCCGCCTGACGGTCGTCAAGGTCGCCAAGCCGAAACAGGACATGCGCTTCGACGTGCCCGTCGTCGGCCTGCCCACCGTCGAGACGATGGTCGAGGCCGGCGCTACCTGCCTCTGCCTCACCGCCGGCAAGACGCTCATCTTCGACCGCGAAGAGATGCTCCGCCTCGCCGACCGCCAACGCATCGCCGTCGTCGCCGCCCCGCCGGTGTAGAAGGCAGAAGGCAAACTTCAAAAGGCAGAAGGCAAAAATGAAAGACGAGAGCCGCGTGGGCTGCTGTCTTTCATTTTTGCCTTTTGAAGTTTGCCTTCTGCCTACTCCCTTCTGTGGCGGTTTGGAGCGGGGCGCAGGAACGCCACAGCGGCGGGGCGGCCCGGGGGAGATGCGGGGCGCGAAAGCGCGGGCTTTTATGAAGTGCGAGTTGGCACGGCCGTTGCGATTGTCGGGGGCGCTGAAGTAAAGGGCGCGGGCCTTTGAAGAGGCCGCCGGCGCCCACCCCAAGCACCCGAGTGGACTCGGCCAAAAAAAAAGAAGGAGAGATTGGAGAACCTATGAAGAAGTTCGTCACCGCAACCCTACTCGCCCTGACGCTGGTCGTCGGCGCCGGCTCGGCCTTCGCCGCGCCGCAGAACTCGAACACTCCGGCGGCCGGCGGCGACACCATGAAGCCGTCGAGGAGGCACCACCGCCGCAGGCACCACCGCCGTCGCCGCCATCACCACAAGGCCGCGGCCGCGGCGGCGAACGCTAACAGGTAAACCGGGCCTTTCAGAGTCCGCACGGACGCCCCTGCGGGAGGGGCAGCACTCGACGGGCGAAGAGTGCCAGGTGCGGAGAGCGAGGCGCGGGCGGGCGGGGGCAAGGCGGCCCGCCCGCGCTGAGCTTTAGAGGGGGATGCGACGCCGCGGGGAGACGGCGGCTTGCCGCGTCCCCCGGATTTTTTTTTCTCATGAGAGTGTCGCTGCGAGGCATGGGGTCGGCGTTGGGGCGTGGGCATGCGCGTCACGCGCTGGTGGGCGGCGGCTGCCTGCTGCTCGCGGCTCTGGCCTACTACGCGGCCGTCGGCGGTCACCGCCCCGCCTACGTGGTCGAGACGGTCACGACGGGCGCGCGCACGGCGCAGCCGGCCGCCACGACCCCGACGCCCGTCGTCTTCGCGCCGCAACTGCCCGAGCGCGACGCGGACGTGGAGCAGGCCGGCGACCGCATCGCGGAGGCCGAGGTCTACCTGAAGAAACGGCAGGGCGCCGCCGCGCTGGCCGCGCTCGCCCGCGCCCGCCGCGCGGCGTCGCACGCCATCGAGTCGCGCCAGCGCGGCGCCGCACACCGCGACGCCCTCGCCGCCGCGCTCAAAGAACTCGACACGGTCGAGCGCACCATCGAGCACGGCAACTACGAAGACGCCCGCCGCCAGCTCGTCGCTTTAGATAAGAGCCTCGACCGGCCGGACTTTTGAGACGGGGAGACAGGGGGACGGGGCGACGGGGAGAAAGACTCAACTTCTCCCCGTCGCCCCGTCCCCCTGTCTCCCCGTTCGGTTTAAGGCTCTTCGTCGAGCTTGATGCGGAAGCGCTCGGCCATGCGGTAGAGGGTGCGGCGGTCGATGCGGAGGATTTCGGCGGTGCGCGTGCGGTTGCCGCCCGTGGCTTCGAGCACGTGCAGGAGGTAGCGGCGCTCCAACTCGTCGAGCGACGGCAGGTCTTCGTAGAGCGCCGCGAGCGGCGAGCGCGAGGCGGCCTGCCGCACCTCGGCGGACTGGAGCTTCGGCGGCAGGTCTTCGGCCGCCACCTCGGCGCCGCGCGCGTGCAGCGCCGCGTACTCGACGGCCGACTCAAGCTCGCGCACGTTCCCCGGCCAGTCGTAGGCGACCAGGCGGTTGAGCGCCCCTTCGGACAGGCGCAGGCGGCCGCGCCCCGCGTTCTCCGAAGCCGCGCGCAGGAAACGCTCCGCGAGCAGCGGCACGTCGCCGCGCCGCTCGCGCAGGGGCGGCACGCGCAGGCTGACGACGCTCAGCCGGTAGAAGAGGTCTTCGCGGAAGCGCCCCGCCGCCACCTCCTTCTCAAGGTCTCGGTTCGTCGCGGCGACCACGCGCGCGTCCACGATGACCGGGCGCGTGCTCCCGACGCGCCGAATCTCGCCCTCCTGCAACGCGCGCAGAAGCTTCACCTGCATCGCCGGGCTCGTCTCGCCCACCTCGTCGAGGAAGAGCGTGCCGCCCTCGGCCTCCTCCCAGAGACCCTTGTGATCCGAGGTCGCGCCGGTGAAGGAGCCGCGCGTGTAGCCGAACAGCTCCGACTCCAGAAGCGTCTCGGTGAAGGCGCCGCAGTTGACGGCGACGAAGGCGCGCGGCGCGCGCGGCCCGTGCTTGTGGATGGAGCGCGCGACCAGCTCCTTGCCCGTACCCGACTCGCCGACGACGAGCACGGTCGAGCGCGAAGGGGCGACGCGCGCGATCTCCTTGTAGAGTTCGATCATCACGGGCGCGCGCCCGACCAGCCCCGCGCGCTCGTAGCGCGAGGAGAGGTTCTCGACCGCATCACCCTCGTCCGCGCCCGCGCCGGCCGGCCCGCGCTCCAAAGCGCGGCGCGCGGTGGCGACGACCTCGCCGACCTTGAAGGGCTTCGAGACAAAGTCCCAGGCGCCCTCGCGCGCGGCCTCGACCGCGGCGTCGAGCGTGCCGAAGCCCGTGACGAGGATGACCGGGCACGTCTCGCGCAGCTCGCGCAGGATGTCGAGCCCGGTCTGCGCGGCCCCCAGGTTGATGTCGCTGACGACGAGGTCGAACCGCCCGCGCGCCGCGGCCGCGAGCGCCTCCTCCGGCGAGAGCGCGCTCTCCGCCTCCCACCCCTCGGCCGCGAAAATCTCGCGCAGCAGCTCGCACGAGGCCCCGTCGTCGTCAACCACGAGAATGCGTTTCATAAGGATTTCAGATTTGAAACTTCAAATTTCAAATCCTCCGCGGCGGCGGAGGGGAAGGTGAGGCGGAAGCGCGCGCCGCGGCCCGGGGCGCTCTCGACCTCGATGCGGCCGCCGTGTTCGTGGACGACCTGGCGGACGACGACGAGGCCGAGCCCCGTCCCGCGCCCGCGCGCCTTCGTCGTGTAGAGCGGGTCGAAGATGTGCGCGCGCACCTCCTCGGTCATGCCCGTCCCCGTGTCCGAGAAGTCAACGACGACCGACCCGGACGCGAACGCGGTCGTGACGCGCAGCTCGCCGCCGCCGTCCATCGCGTCGAGCGCGTTGTTGAAGAGGTTGATGAAGACCTGTTGCAGGCGGTCGGCGTCGCCCGCGACCGCGGGCAGGTCTTCGGCGAGCGCGGCCGTGAGCCGGACGCCGGAGGCTTCGAGCGTGGGCGCGGTGGCGTCGAAGATGCGCCGGAGCAGCGCGTTCAAATCGAGCGGGACGGGCTCTAACGCCTCGGCGCGCGTGCGGTCGAGCATCCCGCGCACGATGCGCTCGATGCGCTCGATCTGCGCGCTGATGGTTTCGAGGCGCGTGCGCTCGGGGCCTTCGTCGCGCGCGGGGCCGGCGAGCAGGAGCTGGACGTGGCCGCTGATGAGGTTGAGGGGCGTGCCGACCTCGTGCGCGAACAGCGCGGCGAGCTGGCCGGCGGCGGCGAGGCGCTCAAGCTCGGTGAGCCTGCGCGTCGTCTGGTACAGCTCAAGGTTGCGCTCTTCGAGCTGTTCGTTGCGCTCGGCCAGCTCGGCGGTGGCCTCGCGGACGCGCCGTTCGAGCAGCAGCTTCTGCGCCTCGCGCTCGGCCGTCGCCTCGCGCAGGCGCCCGAGCATCCGGTTGAAGCCGCGCGTGAGCGTGCCGATCTCGTCGCGCGCCGCCTCTTCCGCGTAGGCCGAGAGGTCGCCGGCCTCGACGCGCGCCATCGCGCCGAGCAGGCGGCCGACGGGGCGGTTGACGAAGTGGCTGAAGAGGAGGAAGACGCCCGCCGTGATGGCGACGACGGCGAGCGGCGCGAGCAGGAGCGCCCCGCGCCCGTAGTCGAGCGCGATGGAGGGCGCGCTGTCGAGCTTCTCGATGACCTCGACGGCGCCGCTCACGCGCCCGTCCTCGATGACGGGGGCGAAGACGCGGTAGAGCGAGTCGTCCGAGCCGGCGGGGGCCGCCTCGACGACGCGCGTCTCCAGGCCGCTGCGCAGGGCCGCCTTGACCTCCTCGGGAATCTCCTCGGCCGCGGCGCTGCCCGCGGAGGCGGCCACCTGCTGGAAGAGGCCGCCCGTCCGCTCCCAGACGCGCACGTTGACGGCGTCGGGGCGCGAGCCGTGGACGAGCGTGGCGAGGCGCGCGACCTCCGCCGGGTCGCGCGGCCCGGGCATGCGGCCGAGGTGTTCGGCGAGGTTGTCGGCCTGGAGCTGCGCGAGCTGCTTCTGCTCCTCGCGCACGCGCTCGGCGAACCGCACGCTGACGAGGACGAGCAGCACGGCCAGCACGGCGAGCGTCACGGCCGAGGCCAGCAGCGCCGTCTTCGTGTGCAGCTTCAGCGGTCGCACGGGCATAGGCGGAAAGTGGCGCAAGCGTTATGCCGCTATCATAGCAGTAGGCAGTAGGCAGATGGCAGTAGGCAGTTGAAGACAAACGCCTGCTGACTAAGGCGGCCTGAAAGAAGCGGAGGCGTCGAGTTGATGAATCTCGACGCCTCCGCTTCTTTCAGGCCGTCTATCTTTCCGAACTGCCTACTGCCATCTGCCTACTGCCTACTTCTTCACTCACTCACGCCCGAGGCGGCCTGCGCCGTGACGGCCTTGGGGTCGTAGGGCGTTTTGAGGTACTCCTTGGCGGCGCGCTGGGCGCCGTCGAAGTCGATGCCGGAATCGACCGCCTGCTCGTACTCGTGGACGGCGCGCGCGCGGTCGCCCATGCCGTCGTAGGCGTTGCCGCGCTTGATGCGCGCCCACGCCTCGATCCAGGAGGGGCGCAGGTTGCCGTGCAGCGCCGCGTCGAAGTTGTCGAGCGCCTGCTGGTAGTTGCGCTGCTCCAGGAAGATGAGCCCGAGGTTGTAGTAGACCCACGAGTTCGACTTGTCGAGCTTGAGCGCCTCCTCCAACTGCCGCTGCGCTTCGAGGTACTGCCCGTCGCGGAACAGCTCGAGGCCGCGCCGCGCGACGATGGAGATGCGCAGCTCCTCGGACGAGCGCAGCAGCTTGTTGTTCGGATCGACGATGACCTCCAAGGGCTTGCCCTTGACCTCGAAGTCGAAGTCCTCGCTGCGGTCGGCGACGAAGACGGTCGTCTCGGCGTCGTCGCCCTCGGCGCGGAGTTGCAGCTCGACCGGCATGCGCAGGTTATCGACGTTCTGCTTGATGGTGCCGCGCGCGCGGAACTTGTTCGTGCGCGTGCGGATGATCTGGTAGTCCACGGTGAACTCGGGGACGCCCGTGCCCTCGACCCAGCGCGCGAAGAAGTAGCGCATGTTCTCGCCGGCCACCGCCGTGGTCAGCTTCTCGAAGTCGTCGATGGAGGCGTTCTTGCCGCGGAACTCCGTCGCGTAGCGCTTCAGAAGGTCGTCGAACTTCGACGGGCGGATCGTCTCGCGCAGCATCCGGAAGACCATCGCGCCCTTGTAGAAGACGACGGCCTGATACGCCGCCGACTGGTCGTCGAGCGTCGAGGGCGCGCGGGCGATTGAGGCGGCCTGCTCGAACATGAGCGCGCGCTCAAGCATGTCGCGCTGCGCCGTGTCGAGCGCCCCGCCCGAGAGCTTGCCCTCGCGGAAGGCGAAGCTGCTCCACTCGGCCAGACCCTGCGAGAGCCAGGCGTCGTCGAACGACTTCAGGCCGACGGTCAGGCCCCACCACTGGTAAGCGACCTCGCGCAGCATCCGCTCGTCCAGAGACGCCTGGCGGCCGGGCGTGAAGAAGCGGGGCGAGAGGAACTCGATGCCGGGCGCGGCGTAGGCGTCGAGGCTCGCGTCGTCAATCTGGACGACCTGGAGGCGCGGGCCGAAGGCCGACGGCCCGTACTTCTGCGTGTAGAACTGCATGGCCTCGCCGACGAGCTGCGCGTAGGGCTCGACGAGGCCCTCGCTGCCGGGCTGGACGTAGAACGTCAGCTCGTAGCCGCCGATCTTGAGCGTGCGCGTGACGAAGCGGCCGACGGCGAAGCTGCCGACCAGGCTAGGCTGGTGCGTGACGAAGCGGTAGCTGCGCAGCCCCGCCGTCTGGCTCCCGGCGCGGGCGGGCGCCGTGCGCGTCGCCGTGTCGCCGGCCGGCGGGAGGAACTGCGCGCCAGACGCTTGCACGACCGACTCGTCGCTCAGGCCGGCGACGGTGTAGCCTTCGGGGACGCTGATGGTGATGTCGGAGGTGGCGCGGTCGGCGGCGTACTCGTGGAAGGGGAACCAGCGCGCCGCGTACAAGAGGTAAGAAAGGTCGGAGCCGACGTAGGCGAGGCGCTTCGTGAGGAGCGGCCCGCCCTCGGGCGTGACGAGCGCGCCCGACCAGCGGAACCGGAGCGTCTGCTGCTGGCCCGCGGGGACGACCTCGCCGAGGTCTACGCGGACGAACGGCCCGATGGTCTCAAGCCCCGCCTGATCCTGCACGACGTTCGTCAAGACCTTCCCGTTGCGCTCGACCGACTCGACCTTGAGCGAGCCGTTCAGCTCGAAGACGACCGAGCGCGTGTTGTCGAGCGGGGTGAAGGTCACGTCGGCCGTGGCGGTCAGGAGGTGCTGCGCGGGGTTCAGCTCGGCGATGATGCGGTAGTTGCTCACGTCGAAGCGCGCGCGCTGGCCCGGGGCGAGCGGCGTCTCGGCGATGGTCTGCACGGGCGCGGGCGTGGGCGCGGGGGTCGGGGTGGGCTTGGCCTGCGCGGCGGGCCTCTTCTGGGCGGCGCCGCGCGCCGTCTGCGCCGCGGCGAGCGCCGGGACGGCGAGCAGCGCCACGGTCAAAAGGGCGTGGTGAAAGAGTCTCTTCATCGTCTGATCTTCCTGCCGAATGAGTCGCCGATTGTGCTTTACGAAAACGATACGCCGTGCGGCCGTCTCTGACAACTTTTTACGCGCGTCCGCGAGGAGAAGCACGCCAAAAACGGGCGGTTCTGCTATTACGACAAGCGTTTGGATGTTCCCCCCGGCCGCACCGTTGTACGCGCCCGCCCTCGCTTGACAGCCCGCGCCGGCCACCCCCATCCTGCGTTCATGAACTCGTACGGCGACCCCGCCATCCGCATCACGCTGCTGCCGCGCGACACGAACCCGCAGGGGACGATTTTCGGCGGCATCATCCTCAGCTACATCGACATCGCCGGGGCGGTCGAGGCGCACCGCCGCACCGGCGTCGAGCGCTTCGTCACCGTCGCCATGCGCGAGGTCATCTTCCACCAGCCCGTCTACGTCGGCGACCTCGTCAGCTTCTACGCGCAGACCTTAAAAATCGGCACGACCTCCATCACCGTCCGCGTCATCGTCGAGGCCGAGCGCTACGGCGGCACGTCGGAAAGAATAAAAGTCACCGAGGCCGAGGCCGTCTACGTCGCCGTGGACGCCAACCGCCGCAAGATGCGGATAGCGAAAGAGCACGTCAAAAATCCGGAAGAGGTAGGGATGCACGAGACCTCTTGAGGTCTCGCCATCTTGACTCGCCTTCGAACCCCTCTTTAGAATCGCTCCCGTGGTGGCGAAGTGGCTGACATCTCTGTTCCTGCTCGCAGCGCTCGGCGTCGGCGCCGTCGCGGGGATGCCGCTGCATTCGGGCGAGCACGAATGCCACATGCCGCGGATGAAGGGCGGCATGGACTGCTGCGCGAAAGCGCACGCGCGACAGAACACGCCGGGGGTCGCGGCGGCGCGACTCTGCTGCGCCCTTAACTGCGCGTCGCCGGGTACGACGCCGGCGGGCACACGGCTCCGCCTCGCGCCGCTCGCCGTCAACGCTCCGCGTCCTGCAACTTTCCAGACGCCCTCTGTCGCCCTCAGCTCGACACTTCGTTACGGCCTCTTGACGGGGCATCCGCAACACTCTCCGCCCGCCTACATCCGGCATCTCGCACTCCTGATTTAAGAACCTCCGGGCCGTGGTGTGCCTTTTCGGCGGAGCCTCGTCCGCCGTCCGGTAATTTTTTGTCTCCAACTCGGGGGTGATGAAATGCGAAGAAAGCTGTCTCTGATTTCGCTCGGCCTGGTGCTGCTCTTCGGCGGCGCCGCGAACTCGAAGGCCGAGGTCAGGCGGGTGCAGATGCACATCGCGGGCTACCTGTGCGGGAATTGAGTCTTCAACATCCAGAAGGCCGTGAGCCGTCTGAGCTACGCACCGAAGCTGAAAGAGATTCAAGTCACGGACATTAAGAAGGGGCTCGGCGTCTTCACGCCGCAGCCCGACAAGCAGGTCTCCTTCGCCGCGCTCAAGGAGGCTTTGAAGAAGGCCGGGTACACGCTCGACTCGGCGGAAGTCACAGTCGCGGGGAGGTTGGAGCGCGACGGTCAGACCTGGCGGCTCGTCGCCGCGCCGTCCGGCCAGCGCTTTGCGCTCGAAGGGCGGGACGTGGGGCGGATGCTTGCCGACGCCGCTTCCGGCGACCAGTTGGAGGTCGTCGGGGACTGGAAGACCGAAGGCTCGGGCACTTCCGCGCGTGAAGTCATCACGCCGCGGGAGGCGAAGAAAGTAGGCGGCACAGCAAAGGCAACGGCGGCCCGCATGCAGCCCGCCGCTGCGGACGGCGTGAGGTTCGAGCAGGCGAGTTTTACGTACGCCTTTGCCGCCTCAGAAAGTTCTCCTCCGGCCGTGACGTTACCGTTCGCGCCGATACGCGTGACGAGTCCGGGGCTGACCGTCTACAAGGGGGGCGCGGTTGTGCCGCGCCTCTACCTCGTCAAGCAGCACCTGGGCGGCCTGGAAGTGAGCCGGCAGCTACTCGACGTCAGCGTCTCTTACACGCCTTCGCAGAGGGTTCAGCTTGAGGCGGAGGTGCCGCTCTCGCGCACGGCGTACGACGGCGACGCGGGCTCCGGCTCGGGCTCGGGCGCGGGCAACGTGACGGTCTGGGGCAAGTACCGCTTCTACCGGACGGTGAAGACTTACGGCGACAGGCAGGCCGCCGTGCGCCTCGGGTTGGAGCTGCCCACGGGTCAGAAGGGCGCGCCGGGCGCACGAAGACTTAAAGCACCGGAGTTCGTCCGCCAGCAGCTCTCGCCGGTCAACGGCGGGCTGTCGCCGCACTTCGACGTGGCCTTCTCGCAGGCCGGCGGGCGATTCATCTTCGGCGGCAACGCCGAAGGAATCTTGCGCTCGGAGCGCGCGGGGTATCGCCTGGGGCACGAGGTGAGGGTCAGCACGGACGCGGAGTACGTCCTGCTCCCGCGCAAATACCCGACGCCGGGCAAGGAGTTGTTCGCAATCCTCGAAACGACCTTCGTGCACCGCGGGACGGGGCACAGCGGGGGCCAGGAGGTGGCGGGAAGTAACTCGACGGAGTATTACCTCGCGCCCGGCTTACAGTACGCGGCCGCCCCGCAGTTCGTGGTCGAGGGCAGCTACCAGTTCCCGGTCGTCCGCAACACGGGGCCGCAGGTGCTCCGCACCGACCGCAGCCTCCTGCTCGGCGTCCGGTATCTTTTCTGAGGGCTTGGCATGAGACGGATAGTTCAGGCCGCCGCACTGTTGTTAGCCACGATCGTCGCGCACGCTCAAGAGGCGCGGAGAGCCCCGGCCCTCGCCCTCAGAGACATTCGGGGTCGGAGCATCCGGCTCGTTGACTACAAGGGCAGGGTGGTACTCCTGAACTTCTGGGCGACCTGGTGTCCCCCCTGCCGCGCCGAAGTCCCCGACCTGGTAAAGGCGCAGCGCCTTTACGCGAAGCGAGGGCTACAGGTCGTCGGGGTGACTTACCCGCCGGAGACGCCGAGGGCGGTGCGGCGGTTCGTCAGAAGACTCGGCGTGAACTACCCCGTGGCGCTCGGCACGAAAGAGACCAGGGCGCTCTTCGACAAGGGCGAGACGCTGCCGCTCACGGTCGTCATCGACCGCGACGGGAACGTCCGGGACGTAATCGAGGGGATACTCCTGCCGGAGGAGTTCGAGCAGAAGGTTCTGCCGCTCTTAACGCCTTAGCGCGGGAGCCAGCGACCGCGCCAGTCGTACTCTTCGAGGCCGGCGAAGTTCTTCTTGTAGTCGTAGGGCGAGGGCTCGCGGGACGCGTAGCCGGGGTAGTAGTAGAGACAGCCGAGGCGCCGCGAGAGTTCGACGGCGAGCAGGATGGTGTAGACGCCGAGGCTGCGGCGTGACTCCGAGGGGTCGAACATCGAGTAGACCGAAGAGGTCGCGCGGCCCCCGATGTCCAAGAAGTGCGCGGCGACGAGGCGGGCGCCCGCGTAGACGCGAATCGTCTCGTTACGGCACGGCACCTCGGCCGGCGCGTGCGGCGAGATGAAGTCGTGGAGCGAGTCGGGCACGTCCGTGCGGAAGCGCCGGCGGTGCGCCTCGAACATCTCGAACGTCGCGGCGTCGGGCGCGGTCGGCCCGACCTCGACCCGCAAGTCCCGGTTGCGCGCCAGCACCCGCCGCTGGCTGCGCGCCGGTTGAAAGCGCGCGAGTTCCATCCGCAGCGGCGTGATTGTCAGACGCCGCCTCCCGTGCAGCCAGCGCCGGTAGCGGAAGAAGATCGGCCCGAAGTGCCGCCACCCCTCCGCCCACAACTCGTCCATGCGCCCGGGCGGCGCGCTCCAGCAGAGGAAATACTCTTCCTGCGAAGACATTGTTGGAAATGATGAATGATGAGTGATGAATGATGAATTAAAGGCAAGTGGCTTTCATTCATCATTCATCACTCATCATTCATCATTTAATTCAGTCTCGCCTGCACGCGGCGCAGCGCCTTCGCGGCCTGCGTGAAGCCGGGCTCCTCTTCGAGGGCGAGGCCGTAGTGGCGCGCGGCGTCGAGCGGGCGGTGGCGCTGCTCGTAGACGCGCCCGAGGTTGAAGTGCGGGAAGGCGTAGGACTCGTAGCGCGGGGCGAGGAGGGCGCGGCGGAACCAGCGCACGCACGTCCAGAGGTCGCCCTGCGCGATGAGGTAGCTGCCGATGTCGTTGTAGGGGTTGCCGAAGGTGGCGTCCACGCGGATGGCCGCGAGGCACTCGTCGATGGCCTCCGTGTAGCGCCCTTCGAAGCTGTAGACCCACCCCAAGAAGGTGTGCGCCTCCGCCGTCGGGTAGGTCTCAATCGAACGCCGGTACAGCTCGACCGCCTCCTCGTACCTCTTCTCCGACTGCGCCTCGTACGCGCGCCGGAACAGCTCGACCGCGCGCCGGCGCGGCTCTTCCGTCCTCGTCGAATCATCTTCCTCGTAGAACATAAAACTCACCGCCTTGAAACAGACTCACTTGCCGCCCGGCGCGGCGCAGGGCTTGGCCTCGGCGGGCGTGTCGAGGCGGCGGATGCGGCCGTCGGTGCGGGGCGCGATTGTTTTCGCGTCCTCGATGGCTTGGCGGAGCACGCCCGAGTCGGTCAGCTTCTGCCTGAGGGGAACCGCGGGCCGCCCCTTGAACATCGCGTACTGGTCGCCGCCGCCCGCGACGAAGCTCGTCGTCACCAGCGTGTAGGTCTTCTGCGGGTCGAGCGGCTTGCCGTTGACGGTCACGTCCGAGACGCGCGTGCCGGGCGGCTTCGAAGCGTCGAAGCTGAAACGGATGCCCGAGACCTGCGGGAAGGGGCCGGGCTGCGCGCCCGGCGCCGTCAAGGAGACGCCGTGTTCGAGCGCCTGCAAGAGCACGTCGCCCGTGACCTCGATGACGGCGAGGTCGTTGCCGAAGGGGAGGATCGAGAGCACGTCGCGCACGGTCAAATCTCCCGCGGGCAGCACGTCGTCGGCGCGGATCGAGCCGCCGTTGACGAGCGACACGTCCGCGCCCGCGGCCCGGCGGAACGAGTCCGCGACGAAGTCGGCGACGTTCGTCTCCTCGCTCCGGCTGGTCGCGCTGCGCGCGTCGAGCGGGACGGACGTAGAGCCGACGTGCTGCGAAAGCTCCGCGGTCAGCTTCGCGTACTTCTCGATGACGGGCGCGAAGGCCGGGTCGTCCGGCACGGTCGCGTCCACGGGAATGATCTCCCAGTCGATGGACTCGACCTTGCCGGTCGCCGGGTCGATGTTGAGGTCGATGCGCCCGAGCTGGCGTGCGTCGGCCGTCATCTTGAAGATGGGCGTGCCGCCCGAGGACGACTGCAAAAGCGTGTGCTCGTGGCCGCCGATGATGACGTCAATCCCCGGCGCGCAGCGCGCGAGCGCCTTGTCCTGCGCGAGCGAGAGGTGCGTCAGCGCGACGACCGCCTGCGCGCCGGCCGCGCGCATCTGCGGGATGACGGCGCGGGCCGTCTCGCAGGGGTCGCGGAACTCGGTCGTCGGGCCGGGCTTCGAGGTCGTCTTCGTCTCGGGCAGCGTGATGCCGAAGATGCCGACCTTCGCGCCCCCGAAGCTCCGTATGTCGAAGGCCGGCGTGCCGGCGAAGGTCTTCCCCGTCTGCGAGTCCACGACGTTCGCGCCGAGCCACTTGAACTTCGACTCCTTCATCCGCTGGACGAGCACCTCGTCGCCGTAGTCGAACTCGTGGTTGCCGAAGACCGAGTAGTCGAGCCCGACCTGGTTCCACGCGTCGATCATCTGCGCGCCCTTGTAGGTGATCGACTCGACCGAGGGCGAGATGGTGTCGCCCGAGAGCAGGAAGATGGTGTTCGGCGACTCCTGCATCACGCGCCTGCGGAGCGTCGAGACGCGCGCCAGCCCGCCGCGCGCGCCGCGGTCGGCCGGCGTGAAGCGGTACACGTCGTTGACCTGAAGCAGCGTGACGCGCACCGTACAGGCGCGCCTCTGCGCCTGCTGCGCGACCGCGGCGTGCTGCGCGAAGAGGAGTGCGGCGGCGAGCGCGAGTGCGCCCGCGCGCCCGCGCGTTCGGATGAATGCCATCGGGTCGAAAGTCCCTTCCTTGAAAATGTTCGGGAGTTAAGTCGTCCGGCGCCCCAGTTAGGCCGTGCCTTTGTTGTTGAATTATACTCGTCGCGCGACAGGCGAAACAATCCCGGGCTTCAAAAAGAGACTCACAGATGAGCAGAGAGACGAGCCTTAAGGTCGAATTGGGGGCGGCTTTGCCCGCCACTCATGATGCGGGCGGCGCGGTGGCCGTCGGCGTCTTCGCGGACGAGCCGCGGCTGCCCGAGACCCTCGACGGCGGGCTGCGCGGGTTGTGCGAGCGCGTCACGTCGGAGGGCGAGTTTAAGGGCGAGGGGGAGACGACGCTCCTCATCCACGCGCCCGCGGACGGCGGCGGGGCTCGGCGCGTGCTTCTCGTCGGGCTCGGCGCGCGCGCGGAGTTCGACGAGGCGGCTGCGCGGCGGGCCGCCGGGTCGGCGGTGCGAGCCGCCGCGTCGGCGCGGGTTCGCACGCTGGACTTCGCCGTCGTCTTGGGCGGCGTCGAGGTCGGGCGCGGCGTCCGCGCGCTGGCCGAAGGCGCGCACCTCGGGCTTTACGAGAACGGGTTCTATCAGAAGAAGGACGATGACGAGTCGCCGCGGCTCGAACGTCTGAGGATAGTCGGCGCCGGCGAGGGGTTTGGCGAAGAGCTTGAGCATGCGCGCGTCGTCGCGGAGTCTGCGAACTGGGCGCGTCGGCTGGCGGACGAGCCGGGCCTCTCCTTGCCGCCGCGCGAGTTCGCGCGCCGCGCGGCCGAGATGGCGAATGAGTTCGGGCTCAAAGTTGAATCGCTCGGCGTCGAAGAGGTTCGGGCGAAAGGGATGGGCGGCCTGCTCGGCGTCGGGCAGGGGTCGGAGGAGGAGCCCGCGCTCATCGTCCTGCGCTACGAACCCGAAGGCGCGTCCGAAGAGGATGAGCTGTGGGCCTTCGTCGGCAAGGGCATCACGTTCGACACGGGCGGCATCTCCATCAAGCACGGCCTCGACATGTACGAGATGAAGTCCGACATGGCGGGCGGCGCCGCCGCGCTCGGGGCCATCAGGGCGATTGCACAACTCAAGCCGAACCGGCGCCTGGTCGCCGTCGTGCCCTCGGCCGAGAACATGCCCTCGGGCAAGTCCATCAAGCCCGGCGACATCGTCCGCAGCTTCGCCGGCCCGACCGTCGAGTGCGTGGACACGGACGCCGAAGGGCGCCTCGTCCTAGTGGACGGCATCGCCTACGCCAAACACCTCGGCGCGACGCGCGTCGTTGACCTCGCCACGCTCACCGGCTCCATCATCATCGCGCTCGGCACGCACCGCGCCGGCCTCTTCTCGAACGACGACGAGTGGGCCGAACAAGTCCTCGACGCGTCCTTGCGCGCGGGCGAGCCCGCGTGGCGCATGCCCGTCTCCGACGACTACAAGAAGCGCATCGAGAGCATGATCGCCGACTACAAGAACTACGGCGGCAAGCCCGACGCGACGGCCGCGGCGCTGCTGCTCTCGAAGTTCGCGGGCGAGACGCCGTGGGTGCACCTCGACATCGCCGGCACGGCCTGGTACGACTCCGCGACCGCGTACGCCCCGAAGGGCGCGAGCGGCGCCGGCGTCCGCACGCTGGTCGAGCTGGTCTGCGGCGAAGTTTAAATGAAGCGTCTGGACTGGTGGATAGGCGGCGCGGCTAGTCTGGCACTGCTCTACGCGTCCTGGGTCGGTTGGGCGCCGTTCGGGATGACGACGCCGAGTTTGACCGAGGCGCTCGGGTTCGTGACGGGCGGCGCCTGCGTCTACCTCACCGTCAGAGAGAACGTCTGGAACTTCCCCGTCGGCATCGCCAACTCGGTCTTCTTCCTCGTCCTCTTCGCCGGGGCGCGGCTCTTCGCCGACGCCGCCTTGCAGGTCGTCTTCATCGCCCTCGGTTTTCAAGGCTGGTACCTCTGGCTGCGCGGCGGAGATGACCACACGCCGCTTGAGGTCGAGCGCGCCTCGCTCAAGCTGCTCGCCGGCGTGGCCGCGTTCGTCGCCGCGGCCACCGCCGGGCTGACGCTCTTCCTGCGCACAGTCCACGACTCCGCCCCCTTCCTCGACGCCTTCACCACGGCGCTCAGCCTCGGCGCGCAATACCTCCTCAACCGCAAGGCCATCGAGAACTGGCTGCTCTGGATGACGGCGGACGTGATCTACGTCTACCTTTACGCCACGCCCCCGCGCCAGCTGTACCTGACGGCCGTGCTCTACCTCGTCTTCCTCTGCCTGTGCGTCGCCGGCCTGCGAAGCTGGCTGAAGACGATGTCCGGGCGGGGGAGGGAAGAGGGCGACGCGGCCCCCGTCCTTGAAGTGGGAGGCGCATCGCGTGGCTAGGCGCGGGCTGATCGTCGGCAAGTTCTACCCGCCGCACCGCGGGCACAAGCACCTCATCGACGCGGCCCGCGCCGAGGTGGACGAGCTGTTCGTCATCTGCTGCGGCCGTGAAGGCGAGGTGCCCGCAGGCGAGCTGCGCGCCCGTTGGCTGCGAGAGATTCACACGGACGTGCGCGTCCTCTACCTCGACGACACGTACGACGCGCAGGACTCGCGCGTGTGGGCCGAGACCTCCGTCCGCCTGCTCGGCCGCGCGCCCGACGTGGTCTTCACCTCCGAGGACTACGGCGACGAGTTCGCGCGCTGCCTCGGCTGCCGCCACGTGCAGGTGGACAAAGAGCGCGCGGCCGTGCCCGTCTCGGGGACGCGCGTGCGCCGAGACCCGCTCGGCTGCTGGGAGTTCCTCGAGCCGCCCGTGCGCGGCTTCTACGCCGCGCGCGTCTGCGTCGTCGGCGCGGAGTCAACGGGCAAGACGACCCTAGCCGAAGACCTGGCCGAGCACTTCCAAACGTGCTGGGTGCCCGAGTACGGGCGCGAGTATTCGGAGCGGAAGCTGGCCGCGGAGGGCGGCTACGACTTCCGCTCCGAAGAGTTCGCGCACATCGCCGCGCGCCAGTGCGAGCTGGAGGACGAGGCCGCGCGCCGCGCCGAAAGGATTTTGATCTGTGACACCGACGCCTTCACGACGGGCGTCTGGCACCAGCGCTACATGGGCGCGCGCTCGCCCGAGGTCGAAGAGATCGCCGCCCGACACAGGCGCCCAGACCTCTACCTCCTGACCGACATCGACACGCCGTTCGAACAGGACGGCACGCGCGACGGCGAGCACGTCCGCGAATGGATGCATCAAATCTTCGTCGAAGAGCTGCGCGCGCAGGGCCGACCCTACCGGCCCGTCAAAGGCACGCGCGGCGAGCGTTTGAGGCAGGCCGTCGGTTATATTGAAGCGCTGCTCAAGGGATTCAGGAGAGGTTAGAGACTTTGACACTAGACGAGACGATCTTTCTGACGGGCTTCCCCGGCTTCATCGCCGGACGGCTGGTCGAGCGGCTGGCGAGGGACGGCGCGCGCTTCCTTCTGCTCGTGCAGCCCGCCTTCGCCGCGCGCGCGCGCACAGAGATCGCGCAGCTCTCGGAGAAGACCGGCGCGACCGGCGAACGCTTCCGCGTGTTGGAGGGCGACATCACGCGCGCAGATTTGGGTCTGTCGGCGGCAGACCTCGCGGCGGCGAGGGGCGAGGCGACCGTGCTCTTCCACCTCGCGGCCGTCTACGACCTGGCGGTCGCGCGCGAGGTCGGCGTGCGCGTCAACGTCGAGGGCACGCGCAACGTCAACCGCTTCGCGCTCACGCTCCCCAAACTCAAGCGCTACCACTACGTCTCGACCTGCTACGTGGCGGGGCGCCGCACCGGGCTCATCCTCGAATCGGAGCTGCGCCACGACGCCGGCTTCCGCAACTTCTACGAGGAGACGAAGTACCTCGCCGAGCTGGAAGTGGAGGCGTTGAAGAAAGAGCTGCCCGTGACCGTCCACCGCCCCTCGGTCGTCTGCGGCGACTCGCGCACGGGCGAGACGGCGAAGTACGACGGCGTCTACTACCTCATCAACTACCTGCGCATGTGGCCGGGCGCGCTCTCGCTCGCCAACATCGGCAACGCCGACGTGCGCCTCAACGTCGTCCCCGTGGACTTCGTCGTCGAGGCGATGGCCGCGCTCTCTGCGGACGACGCCTCCGCCGGCGAGACCGTCCAGCTCGCAGACCCCGAGCCGCTGACGACCGAAGAACTCTTCGACATCATCTCGCGCAACCTGGCGGGGCGCGAGTCGCTCGTCACGCTCCCCGCGCCCGTCGTCCGCACGACGCTCAACCTCCCCCTCAACGAGAAGGTGACGGGCCTGCCCCGCGTCGGCGTCCCCTACTTCTTCCTCCGGCAGACCTACGACACCGCCCGCGCCACCGCGCTCCTCGCGCCCCGCGGCCTCCGCTGCCCGCGCTTCCCCGACTACGTCCCGGCTTTAATTGATTTCGTCGAACGTCACCCGAAGCTTTAGAAGGCAGACGGCAGTAGGCAGTCGCCGCGTCGGCGGCGTTTTCAACCGCCTGCTCTCCTCACTTGACAGCCAGCTGATTTAGAATTATTCTAATTCCACTTTCAACGGCGGGGAAAACTTATGGCGGGTAGAGGAGATCAGGGCGGCGCCCCGGGGGGGGCGCTGACGCCGCAGCGGCGGGCCGTGCTCCGCGTGATCAGGGAGTCGGCGGAGCACCCGACGGCGAACGAGATTTTCGAGGCGGCCCGGCGCGAGCTGCCGTCGATCAGCTTCGCCACCGTCTACAACTCCTTGAAGTACCTCACGGGGGCGGGGCTCGTGCGCGAAATCCACTTCGGCAAGGGGTCGAGCCGCTACGACGGCGAGACGGAGCGCCACGACCACGCCGTCTGCTCGCGCTGCGGCAGGCTCTCGGACTTCGACCTCGCCGAGACGTCGCAGCTCCTGCGCGCCGCCGCGCGCCGCTCGCGCTTCAGGCCCGAGTCGATCCACCTGACGCTCGTGGGGTTGTGCCCCGAATGCCAGGGCAAGGGCTGACCCGCGCCTCGCGAAAAGTTTGACGCGGGCGCGCCCGACAGTTAGCGCGCCCGCCCCGAAAGGCTCTTTTAAAAATCAACGGAAGGACTGAACAAGCACCATGACAGAAGCAAAAGTTGGACAGGCTGCACCGGACTTCGAGATGCCGTCCACGAAGAACATCGAGAAGCTGAACGAGAACGTGAAGCTCTCCGACTACAAGGGGCAGTGGCTCGCGCTGCTCTTCTACCCGCTCGACTTCACCTTCGTCTGCCCGACGGAGCTGACCTCTTTTAGCGACCGCTACGACGACTTCGAGGGCATCGGCGCCGCGGTCATCGGCGTCTCGACCGACTCGGTGCACTCGCACCGCGCGTGGCTCAAGACCCCGCGCGACAAGGGCGGCGTCGAGGGGCTGCGCTACCCGCTCGCGTCCGACATCACGAAGTCGGTGGCGCGCGACTACGGCGTGCTCATCGAGGACAAGGGCGTCGCGCTGCGCGGCCTCTTCGTCATCGACCCCGAGGGGACTTTGCGCTACGCGGTCATCCACGACCTCAACGTCGGGCGCTCGGCCGACGAGACGCTGCGCGTCATCCAGGCGCTCCAGACCGGCGGCCTCTGCCAGGCCGACTGGCGTCCGGGTCAGGAGACGCTGAAGGTCTGAAGCAGTGACAAGTGACGAGTGACGAGTTGGAGACAAGAACGTTCTTGTCACTCGTCACTCGTCACTGCTTTCGAGGTACAGTCATGCCAATGAGAATCGGGACGGAGATGCCTTCGCTGGAGGGGGCGACCGAGTGGTTCAACGCGACCGGGGCGGCCGCGGCCGAAGGCGCGAAGGGGCACCCGACGCTCGTGCACTTCTGGTCGGTGAGCTGCGGGCTGTGTAAGGAGAACCTGCCGCGCGTCGCGGAGTGGCGCGACGGGAGGGCGGGGGACGGCCTGCGCGTCGTCGCCGTCCACATGCCGCGCTACGAGGCCGACACGGACGTGGAGGCCGTGCGCGAGGCCGTCGCCACGTACAACATCACGGAGCCGTGCGCGGTGGACAACGGGCACAAGCTGCGCGACGCCTTCCAGAACGATCACGGCTACGTGCCCGCCTACTACCTCTTCGACGCCGAAGGGAAGCTCCGCGGCTTCGCGGCCGGCGAGTTCGGCGTGAAGGTCATCGGCCCGGCGCTCGACCGCGTGCTCGCCGCGAACAGGACGGCCGCCGGCTGAGAGGCGCGGAAGAAACTTTCAACGCAGAGAGACGGCCTGTCGAGTAATACTCGACAGGCCGTCTCTCTGCGTCTCCGTGGTGAAATCTTTTTACCTGAAAAGGCCGACGAGCTGCATGAGCAGCCACAGGCTCAAGGCGACCGAGCCGGCGAAGAGCACGAGCAGGCCGAGCACGATGACGCCGAGGAAGAGCCAGTCGCTCGCGCGCCCGTGCCTGGCCTCTTCGGCGGAGACCGAGGCGCGGCGCTTCAAAAGCTCGACGTTCATCTGGTTCGACTTCCACGCCGCGTCGAAGATGTCGCCGACGACGGGCACCGAGCCGAGCAGGTAGTCAATGGCGATGTTCGACGCCATCCGCAGCAGCGTCACCTTCGGCACGCGGTAACGCACGCCCGCCGCGAGGATGTAGAGCGAGACAGCCGTCGTCGCGAAGTCGCCGACGCCGGGGATGAGCCCGACCAGCGCGTCGAGCCCGATGCGCCAGCCCGTGCCCGGGATGCGGAAGAGCCCGTCCATCACGCGGCTCAGCTGGTCGAGGCTCCGCTCCACCTCCGCGCGCTCGGCCCGCGCCGGCACCGCCGCGCGCACCGCCATGCTCTTGCTCAAAGCCATCGGCAAACCCTCCTCTTTCAAACTAAGAACTCGCGACCTCCGCGCCGGCAAATTAGATGCGCACCCGCCCGCCACAGTAGTACGAAAAATGTCGCCCGGCCGCTGATCCTTTTTGCCGGCGTTCTCCGCGTGTACGGGCGAAGGGCGAGGGTTTGCAAGCCCGCGTAAACTACACAGCCGCCGTCCCGAGGAGGTCTCCGATGTCTTTCAAAACCAAGCACGTCTTCTTCGCCGCCTTCGGCCTGCTGACGCTCTTCGTCTTCTACCTCTACGAGACGCCGTTCCTCAACCCGCAGTCGCCCGTGTGGCAGCACGTCGAGCCGGTGAAGTGGCTGCTGCTCTTCCACGGCGTCGCGGGCTCGGTCGCGCTCCTGCTCGCGCCGTTCCAGTTCTCCGCGCGTCTGCGCCGGCGCCACCTGCGCCTGCACCGCGTCCTCGGCCGGCTCTACGTCGCGGGGGCGTTCATCTCGGCGCCGCTCGCCATCCCCGTGGCGATTCGCCTGGGGCCGCCCTCGCTCGTGATGGCCGCGACCATCCAGTCGTGCGGCTGGCTCTTGACGACGGCCGTCGGCCTCTACGCCGTGCGCAGGGGCGAGATACGGCAGCACCAGGAGTGGATGATCCGCAGCTACCCGTTCGCGATGGTCTTCGTCGTCGCGCGCGCCCTGCTGGCCGTCCCGGCGGTGCGGGCGCTGGGCGAGCCCGGCTTCGTCTCGGTCGTCTGGAGCTGCGTCGCGCTGGCCTGCTGCGTCCCCTCGCTCGTGATTAGCGGGCGCGCCGTCTTCGGCCGCAGGGCCGCCCCCGCCGGGCGCGCGGCGGCAGTCCCGGCGAAGCCGGCGCGGGCCGCAGCCTAAGGCAGTATTCACTTGACCGAACGCGGGGCGGGATTTAAACGCACAGACGCGGAGGCACGGCTTGTTGACTTAACGTCTTCAAAGCCGTGCCTCTTTGTCTCTGCGGTTAAACTTTACTCTCAGCCGAAGACCCAGCGGCGCGCGGCCGCCAGGTCGTAGAAGAACCCGACCTCGACCTCGGTCATGCCCGCGCGGTTCGTCACGGCCCGCGCCGCCTCGTCGGTCGCGGGGTCGGGGACGACCGCCGCCCAGCGGCAGCGGCCCAGCTCCGGCTCGTGCTCGCGGATGAAGACGACCTCGCGCTCGACGAAGTCGGCGCCCGGCGGCGCCGCACGGCGGCGGTCGCTGATGAAGTGGAAGCCGGTCTCGAAGGCCGGGTCGGAGAAGACTTTGAGCAGCACGTCCTGCCACTCTTCGAAGGAGGGGTCGCCGACGGTCGTCAGGTAGACGACGCGCGCGGGCCGGTCGATGGTGTAGATGACGGGCATAGGGTTGACGACGGAATCATAAGCCGTCCCGCCCGAAAGTCAACCGGCGCCGCCAGATGAGCCTTACCCGCGGCCCGCGCTCGCCCGAAGGCGCGCGCAGGGGCACGCCGCGCGGGACGGGCCGGCCGAAGTCGGGCGTGCCGTCGGCCCGCCAGCGGAACCTCTGTGCGCGCGCCGTCCTCCCGCGGTACGTGTACTCGCCCGTCTCCTTGCCGTGATAGACGATCCAGTCCTCCCTCCCGTCCGGCGACTTGAAGAAGCCGTCGTGCCCGGGGTCGTAGACGCGCGCCTTGAACGAGTAGGGGCCTAAGGGATCGCGGCCGCGGCTCTCCAGGACGTAGAGGCGGTGGTTCTCGTCCACGCCGTCCGACGCCGTGTAGTAGATGTACCAGCGGTCGCCGATGAGGTGGAGTTCGGGCGCCCAGATTTGCCTGGCCCGCTCCTTCGCGTCGGGCGTGTGGACTTTGACTTTGACGCCCGAGTCCAGGCCCGCGAGGGTGCGCGACCGCCAGACCCAGATGCCGCCGCCGGGGTCGAGCGTCGCGGTGAAGTAGTAGAACCCGCGGTGGTAGACCATCCAGGGGTCGGCCGAGTCCCGCGACGTGACGAGCGGGTTGGTAAAGGTTCCGGCCGGGGTCTGACTGTGGGACGGCGGCACGAACGCCGACAGCAGGATCAAGACGAGCAGCGGCTTACCCTTCAATCATCCCTCCCCGGTAACGCCCGGCAACTGCCCAAAGCGGTCGGGCGCATGGCATAGCGAGGCCGCGGGCACACCCGTTCAGGTCACTACTTCTGTCGCCGCGGGTCGTCGGCCGGGTTCACGTACGTGATCGTCCACGGCCCCCTGCCGTGCAACTGCAAGACCGTCTCCCCCTTCGTCCAAGCGAAGTGTCTCATCCCCACCGGCCAGTAGCCGAACGACCCCGCCGGCATCGCCCGCGTCGCCGCGCGGTCGAACTTCTCCCCCATGCCGAAGTTCAACACGCCCGAGATGATCGTCACGTGCTCGACCTGCGTGTGCCAGTGCGGCGCGACCACGAAGCCGTCGGGGAGCCACAGGCGCATGGTGAACTGCCCCTCTTTGGTGGGGTCTCCTTCAAGAACAACCATCCGGGCGCCTTTCTGCAACGACGCCGGCCCCGGCCCCCATTTAACCTCCGCCGGGGTGAAGAGGCCCATCTTGTCCCCCGCCGGGCCGTCAACTGTGGCGACGCTACTTTGGCCCGAGGCGGCAGAGGCGGTTAAGAGCAGGAGCGTGACGGAGAGCAGGATTTTCATCGTCGGTATTCTCCTCGCGGCGGGTAGTGGCCCGCGCGTTTCGGTCACGCGCGGGCCTTTCGCACTACGGCCCTGACCTCTCACTGCTTGGGCAGGGGGTGGCAGACGTTCGGCATGGAGTTGGGGTTGGTCTGGACGTTCACGCCGACGACGATGGGCTGGTCGGAAGTGACCCTGACGGTGAACGCGACGTCGGTGGTGAGGTCGGGGTACGTCTGGGCCATCAACCACTCCATGACGCGCGTGGCCCCGCTCGCGAGCGGGACGGTGTTGGCGCCGGTCTCGCCCGGGTACGTCTGCGGCGAGGCGCCGGGGATGACGACGCCGGCCAGATTGTTGCCGTTGACGTCGAGGATGTTGACGCCGACGTTCGCGGTGGACGAGCCGCCGTTGAAGACGTAGAGGTCGGTGCGGACGTTGCCGGCGGTGTTCGGCTGGTTGAGCGGCGTGCAGGCCCAGACGTAAGGCGGCCCGAAGGCGGCGGCGCCCGCAGGCCCCGGAGGCCCTTGCAGCCCCATCGCCCCCGGGTCACCCTGTAGCCCCTGTAGCCCCTGCGGCCCTTGCGGCCCCTGCGGGCCGGCCGGGCCTTGCGGGCCTATCGGGCCTTGCGGCCCCTGCGGGCCGGTGACGTTCCACTGCACGCGGTTCTCGTTGGCGTGGCAGGGCGTGCCCGAGTCCACGTAGCGCAGCATGCCGTTGCCGGGGTTGACGCACGCCTCGATGACGTTCGACGTGGCGGAGGCGTAGCGCACGACCGGCACCGTCAGCACGGCGAGGGCGAGCAGGGCGAAGCAGATCAGCCCCGCGCGGCGCGAGATTTGGATGCTCATACCTTTTCCTTTCCCTTGGCGGGCTTCGACTCTACAGAGCGTTGACTGCGGCGCGAGGTTTTTAACTTAACGTCATAGCAGCCGCGCACTATAGCACCGGGCGCGCCGGCTGAATAGCTCTACGACACGGTTCAAAGGACGCGGGTCATCGCAACCCGGTGCTGAGCCGACGCGCCGCGCGTACTCGACCGCCGTGCGGCTGTGGTAGGATGAGCGGCGTTTTCGCCGGCCCCCCCGCCTCCGCGGGGCCAAAGGAGTTGCCCATGACCTCAGCCTCGCGCCCGCCGCAGAAGTTCCGCCTGACTGCCTCGACTGTCGCAAAGTTTTTCGCCAACCGCTGCGAACGTTACCTGAGGTGGAACACCGTCGCCACCGCCTTGCGTGGTAAACCGGGCATCGGGTGGAACGTGCCGAAGAAGGTGCGGGCGCACAGCCGCCCCGGCATCGCCCTGCTGATGCAGGCGGGGAACTTCTTCGAGGGCGACCACGTCGAGGCGCTGCTGGCCGAGCACAAAGACGGGCTGCTGACGGCGGGCGTCGAGCGCGACGAGACCGGTTGCAAGGTGAAGGAGCTGCCTTTCGACTCGTTCGCCGAAGCATTCCGCGCCGAGAGCCTCCCCCGCTTCGTCGCGCAGCTCGAAGTCGTGCTCGACGCCGGGCAGGAGGCGCGGCTGCTCGAACGCTTCGGGCTCGACGCGGCGCGCGTGACGCTCGGCCCCGCGCGCCCAGACCTGCTCGAAGTGCTCCCGCCCGCCGCCGACGGGGGAAAGACGCGTCTGCGCATCTGGGACTTCAAGGCGAGCCAGCAGGCGCGCCACGACCACTACGTTCAGGTCGCCTACTACTCCTTCGTCCTCGAACACGCCATCCGCGAGGCGGGGCTCCAGCACGTCGAAGTTGACACTGAGTTCGCCGTCATCCGCTCGCGCAAGGGCGCGGAGGAGTTCGAGCTGCGACCCTACCGTTTGGCCGTGGACGACTTCCTGCGCAACCGCGCCCGCCCGCTCATGGAGACGCCGGCCGCCGACTCGCACTTCCACGTCACGGATCACTGCGCGATGTGCGAGTACATGGAGCAGTGCCGCGAAGAGGCGACGAGGACTTTCGACCTCTCGCGCGTCGCCTACATGAGTTCGGAGTCGAAGCGCCGTCTGCGCGGGCAGGGAGTCGGCACGCACCGCGAGCTGGCGGGGTTGACCGACGCGAACAGAGTCGCGGAGATACAGACGCTCAGCCACGACCTCTCGCTCAACCTCGCGCGCTACGTCGCCACGGCGCAGACGCTCGAAGACGGAGTGCCGCGCCCGCTGCAAGCGACGACGCTACTGATGCCCCGCTACGAGAACGTGCGCGTCGTGCTCTCGGCGGAGCAGGACGCCGTGACCGGCACGTGCTTCGCGCTCGGCTTCAAGACCTACGAGGGGTGGGACGCGGAAGGGGGCAAGGCCGTCGGCGACGAGCGGGTCTTCGTCGCCCGCGGGCCGAATAGTGAGGCGCAAATCCTCCTTGACTTCCTGCGCGCGTTGAATGAACTGATGCGCCGGATTGACGCCGCCAACCGGGAAGTCCTGGCCGAGCCGCTCGACGACGCACCCGCGGTGCGCGCGGCGGCGGGCGCGCTGGCGCGCTGCGAGGAGGAGGCCGCCGAGTTCAGGCGCAGGTGCCCGCGGCTGCTCAAGGCGAACCCGCGCTACGAAGAACTGTCGGCCGAGAAGGGCGCATTGGCCGAGGCCGCCAGGCAGGCGAAGGCCGAGTTGAAAAAGGCGCAGTCGGACGCCCGCTGGGAGTTGAAGAAGCGCACGCGCTCGCTCCACTTCTACGTCTACGACACTATCGACCTCTTCGTCCTGCGGAGCCTCGTCGAGCGCCACCTCTTCACGGGGGAGCGGCCCGAGCTGCTCGCGGAGATTACACACCTGCTGCGCCTCTTCCCGCCGCCGTCCGTGATGCAGGACGCCGAGACGTTCCGCACCATGCCCGGCACCGTCGTCACGCAGGTCTTGCGGACGATGGTCGCGCTGCCCGCGCCATACGTCTTCGACCTGCGGACGGTGTCCGAGATTTATCAGCCGACGGGCGCGGAGGGGGAGGAGAAGGGCTACACCTTCCGCCCGCGCTACGGCTTCGGCTGGGACTTCTCCAGCCAGGTGGCCTACGAGCGCATCCACGACGTGTGGAACGGCGAGGCGTTCCGCCCCGACGCGCGCGACCCCTCGCGCGCGTATCCGCCCGAGGAGGTGCTGAGCCGGATTGAGGAGACGCTGAAGAGCAAGCTGCGCGCGACCGACTCGGTCATCCGCCGTCTCAAGCAGGACTTCGGCGCTGAAAGACTCCTGCTGCGCAAGGAGCCGTTCCTGCTCTACGGCGAGTTCGACCCGCTCAACTTCCGCACGCTCGAAGCCCTGCGCGCCTTCTCCATCCTCGAGACCTCTCTGGCCGAGCTGGCGGTCAAAGGGCTGCACTCTCTGCCGGTCGAAGACCGCGCGGCGAAGTTCGTCTGCGTCCGCGGCCTCCGCCTCGTCCCCGGCGGCGGGCAGGAGGACGGCTCACTCTGGTTCACCTTCGACCCGGCCTGCAAAGATGTGAAGTTCGACGCGGGCGACTTCAACCTCGTGCTCACGCCCGAGGCGCGGCCCGAGACCCTCCTGAGCAGCGTGGACGGGAAGCTGTTCGAGAACAACCTCTGGCGGGCCGCGCCCTTCAAGGTGACGCTCGAAGAGTACGACATGCGAAGCGACCCGCCGCGCGTGCGGCTGCGGCCCGAGAGCCCGGACAAGTTCGGCGAACATGTTGACCTCACGCAGCCGCTCGTGCTCGACCAGCTCTTCACGGACTTCACGCTTCAACGCGTCCTGACCGTGCTCGGCGAGCTACAGGAGAACCCGCAGAACGCACGACACGTCCACGACCTCCTGCGCGACGGCCGCGTGGGCGGGTGGGCGCAGGTCGTCGGCGATGTTGAGAAGGTCGAGAGGTCTTTGAGGCGGCGCATCGCGCGGGCGGGCAGAGACCCGCGCTCGCTCCTGAACGAGGGGCAGTGGCACGCGTGGCGCGGCGTCTTCACGGAGCCGCTCACGCTCATCTGGGGGCCGCCCGGCACCGGCAAGACGCACACGGTCGCGCACATCCTCGCCGGCTGCGCGCTCGCGGCCCAGCTCGAACAGAGGCCGCTGCGCGTCCTCGTCACCGCCTTCACGCACCACGCCATCGTCAACGTCTTGCGCAAGCTGGCGGAGCTGGCGAAGGAGTACGGCATCGGCGAGGAGACGCTCTGGCTCTTGAAGCTTGTCGGGAGCGGCAACGCGGCCGACGGCGAGCTGCCCGCGGGCGTGGGGCTGATCGCGGACGAGGATTTAGAGGGCTGCTTACAGCAGCCGCCGTCGTGTGTCGTCGCCGGGGCGACCGTGTGGAGCATTTATAAGGCCATGAAGAAGTCGGGCGGCGTCACGCGCGAGTGGTTCGACGTGGTGCTCGTGGACGAGGCTTCGCAGATGCGCCTGCCCGACGCGCTCGTCGCCTTCGGCGCGAGCAGGCCGCGCTCGAACATCATCCTCGCCGGCGACGACATGCAGCTGCCCCCCATCATCCACGGCGAGTACCCGGAGGAGCACGAGCACATGCTCAGCTCGGTCTTCGCCTTCATGCGCCGTCAGGTCGAGGCGGCCGACCGGGCCGAGCCGGGCGTCGAGGCGCGCACCATCTTCCAGCTCGAAGAGAACTTCCGCATGAACGAGCCGCTGACGGCCTACCCGCGCGGCGCACTCTACCGCGGGCGCTTCCGCTCGACGCGCCCCGGCATCAGAATCAGCACCGACCCGGCGATTGACGTTGCGAGCGAGGAGTTGATTGATATACTCCTGCACCCGGAGCGGCCCGCGGTGCTCTGCTGGTACGACCCGCCACGCAGCTTCACCGCGCGCAACCCCCTTGAGGCGGAGTTGATCGCGCTGCTCGCCGACGCGCTCGGCCGGACGCTTTTACGGCAGGGTAAAGACGGGACGCCACGGCCCTACACGCCGCAGGAGTTCGTGCGGCACGGCCTGGCCGTGCTCTCGCCGCACCGCGCGCAGAACAGCGCCATCCGGCGGGCGCTCTCGCAACGCGGCTTCGGCTCGGCGGGGAGGCCGATGCCGCTCGTGGACACGGTCGAGAAGATGCAGGGCAAGGAGCGCGAGGTGATCCTCGTCTCCTACGGCGTGGCCGACGAGGAGTACGCGACCGCCGAGGCCCGGTTCCTCCTCAGCCGCAACCGCTTCAACGTCGCGGCGACGCGCGCCGAGCGCAAGCTCGTCGTCCTCTGTTCAAGCGCCGTGCTCGACGCCGTGCCGACCGACCGGCGCACGCTGCTCGACGCGATGATGCTCAAGGAGTTCCGCCAGTACTGCTCCGACGGCCGCGTGCAGGTGCCCTTCGCCTCGGCGGAGGCCGGCGAGGTGTTGCTCAACGTCCAGTGGAGGGGGTTCTGAAACGACCGGCCTGCTGCCGCCCGCGCGCCGAAACTTCATGCCCACGCCCGACGACATGAAAGGCAGCCCGGCGCGCCCGCGCAGGGCGCTCGCGCGCCGCAACGTCTCAATCCTCTCGCCGCTGCGCTACCCCGGCGGCAAGAAACGCCTGGCCGGTTACATCGCGGCGGCCATCCGCCTCAACGGGCTGCGCCCGAAGCTCTTCGTCGAGCCCTTCGCGGGCGGCGCGAGCGTCGCGCTGCAACTCTTAAACGACGGGCTGGTGGAGCGGATCGCCCTCGGCGAGAAAGACCCCCTGCTCGCCTCATTCTGGAAGACGGTCTTCAACGACCACGAGTGGCTCATCCGGGCCTTGCGCGACACGGAGCCGACGCTCGCCAACTGGGATCGCTTTAAGCACGGCCCCCACCGCGACGACCGTCGCCGCGCCCTCGCCTGCATCTTCCTCAACCGCACCAGCTTCTCGGGCATCATCGCGCCGGGCGCCGGGCCGGTGGGCGGGCGCGCGCAAACTTCCCGGTACACACTCGGGTGCCGCTACTCGGTCGAAACGCTTACGCGGCGCATCGAGCAGGCGGCGGCACTCTCCGGCCGCGTGCTCTTCGTCAACCACGGCGACTGGCGGCACACCCTGCGCCGCGTCAAGGCGCGGAAGTTCGAAACGGGCGAAGTCCTCTACTACTTCGACCCGCCCTTCTATTACAAGGCCGACAAGCTCTACCGCTTCTACTTCGACGGCGCGGAGCACCGGAGACTGCACGACGCGCTGGGCGGGTTGGGGCAGCCCTGGCTTCTCAGTTACGACGCGGCCCGGCCGATCATCGAGATGTATGCCGAGAACGGCATCGGCCCGAAGCGCGTCGAGCTGCTGTATTCGGCGGCCAACTCCGAAAAGCCTGCCGAGACGCACGAGTTGATCGTGACGAGTCTCCCGAAGCTTCCGGGGTCGAGGCGCCTGTGGAGGACGGCGGACGAATGGAAGTCCGCCAGAAGATTTTAAAAGGGGACGGTAAAAGAATTTCATGAGCGCAGACGAGTCGAAAGTGTCGGGCAGTCCGGCCGGAGCCGCCGAAACGCCCCGGGGCCGGGAGGAAGAGCGGGTCGCGGCGACCATCGGCAACTGGAAGAGAAAACTCCTCGACGTGAGCAAGCGCAACCGCGCCCTCAACTTCAAGCCGAACAAGGTCACGACCGTCGCCGTCATGGACGAGCAGCCGGCGGAGGTGTTCCGCCTCCTGTACCTGCGCGAGGGGCAGATGCGCTTCCTGCCCGCGCCGCCGAAGGCAGAGGAGACGCAACCCCCGACCGCCGCGCCCGCGACGACTCCCGACGCCGTCGCCGATGAAGGTTCAGAAGACTACGGCCCGTCGCCCGACTTCATCCCCTACGTGACCGCCGAACTGGACGCGCGGCACACGGACGAGTTTCTGCAAACAGCCGCGACCGCGGAAGACCTCGACAAGTCGCTCCGGCGCATCGCCGACCAGGCGCAGGTGAGCCTCGAAGAGCAGGGCGTCAACACGCTCTTCCTCGCGCTCGGGATGCTGCATTACAAGGAGTCCACGGCGTCGCAGGAGGTGTTCCGCGCGCCCCTGGTGCTGCTGCCCGTCTCTTTGCAGCGCAAGAGCGCGCGCGCCGGCTACACCCTCGGCGCGACCGACGACGACCCACTCGTCAACCCCGCGCTGGCCGAGCACCTGCGGCGCTCCTTCGGCATCACGCTGCCTGAACTCCCCGACCTCACGAACCTGCCCGAGCAGTACGACCTGCAACAGCTCTTCGCCGAGACGGCCGAGGCGGTCAGAGGGCAGGACGGGTGGCACGTGAAGACGGACATCGCCCTCTCCTTCTTCTCGTTCCAGAAGTTCGTCATGTACAAAGACCTCGAAGTGAACGCCGACGCCTTCGGCGCGCACCCGCTCGTCCGCCAGATCATCCTGCGCAGCGGCAGCAGCCTGCGCGCTCTGCCGGATGAAGTCCGCGCAGCTGAGCTGGACATGGAGTTCCCGCCCGAACGCACGGCGCAGGTCGTCAACGCCGATTCGAGCCAGCTCCGCGCGATCCTCGCCGTCTCGCGCCGACACGACCTCGTGCTCGAAGGCCCGCCGGGCACGGGCAAGTCGCAGACGATCACCAACCTCATCGCGCAGGCGCTCTCCGAGGGCAAGTCGGTGCTCTTCGTCGCCGAGAAGATGGCCGCGCTCGAAGTCGTCCACGGCCGCCTGGTCGAGGCGGGCCTCGGCGAGTTCTGCCTTGAGCTGCACTCGACGAAGGCGAACAAGCGCGCCGTGATGCAGGAGCTCGCCTCCGCGCTCGACGCCTCGCTCCAGCGGCCGCGCGTCGAAGAGTCTGCGACCGCGCGCATCGGTGCCGTGCGCGACGAGCTGACCGCCTACGCGCGCGCCTTGCACGAGCCTTTCGGCGCGCTCGGCAGCTCGCCGTATCAAGCCTACGGCGAGCTGGAAAGGGTTCTCGCCGCGCCGAAGCTCAGGCTCGCGCGCGGGGTCGAAGCCGTGACGCGCGAGGAGCTGGAGGGGGCCGAAAGAGACCTGCGCGACCTGGCCGAAGCCGCGCAGCCGGTCGGGAATCCTTCCGCCCACCCGTGGCGCGACACGACGCGCGCCTTCTATTCGGAGCAAGACCTGGACGACGCGCGCGAGCTGCTCGACTCTTTACGCGCCCGCCTCGCACGGGTCTTGGAGTTGGCGGCGCGGGCACAGGCCGACTTCAGCCTGCCGCCGATCAGCACCTTCGCCGAGGTGCGCGCCGCCGCGTCCGTCGCCGCCCTGATGGCACGCTCCCCCGGCGCGCCGCTCGCGGTGCTTCAGAGTGAAGCTTGGAACTCCCCGCCGCGCGCGGCGGTCGAGGCCGTCGCCCGAGGCCGCGCGCTGAGGGCTCTGCGCGAAGAGGTCGAGGCCAAGTTCGACGCGCGCGTCCTGGACGAAGAGCACGCGGGAGAGATCGAGTTCGTCGAGGCGAAGGAGCAGAGCCCGTTGCGCTTCCTCAACTTCCTGAGCGGACGCTTCCGCGCGGTCAGGGGGCGCTGGCTCGGCTACCGCCTTCCTTCTTACCAGGCGACGCTGCTCGGGCAGGCCGCGGACATGCGCAAGGTCGAGGCGCTGCGCCGCGAGCGCGAGCGCCTCGCGGCCGAAGATGCTCGGGCGCGCGACCTCTTCGGCGCGCTCTGGCAGGGAGAGGCGTCCGACTGGGACGCCCTCGACACGTACATCAAATGGGTCGTCGAGTTCCGCGGCGCGTGCGTCGCGAGCGGACTGCGCGAACAGGTGCTCGCCGTCGCCTCGCGCCCGCACCCTGATGTGTCCGTCGTCGAACGCCTGCGCGACGAGTCGGACGGAGCGCAGAAGCTTTTGGACGAGCTGCGCGCTCACGTCGGCTGGCCGGGCGACTACTTGAGAGATGCGCCGCTAGAAGAGATCGGGGGGCGCGTCGAGGCGCTCTTCCAGAACCTGCACCTCGCGCCGCGTTGGGCCGCGTTCGAGCAGGCGCGTGCGAAGGTCGCGGCGGGGCTGGCCGCGGAGCTGCTCGACGCCGGCATGCGCGGCGAGGTCGCGTTCCCCGACCTCGCGGCAGCGTTCCGCCGCGCCTTCCTGCAACGCTGGCTCGGCGAAGTCGTGCAGCGGCGCGAGCCGCTGCTGCGCTTCAACACGCTCACGCACGAGCAGCGCGTCGCGGAGTTTCGCGCGCTCGACGAGAGGGTGCTGGTCGAGAATCGCGCGGAACTCGTGCGGCGTCTGCGCGACCGCGTGCAGGCGAGCTTGCGCACGCCGGAGGCCGTCGAGGGCCTCCGCTTCCTCCGCCCGCAGCTCACGCGGCAGAGGGGCTTGAGCCCTTTGCGGACGACCTTCCAAAGGTCTTACGCGGCGATCCGCGCCATCAAGCCCGTCTTCCTGATGAGCCCACTCACGGCGGCGCAGTTGCTCGACGGCAAGGCGCAGGGATTCGACCTCGTCATCTTCGACGAGGCGAGCCAACTGCCCGCGGAGGACGCGGTCGGGGCCATCGCGCGCGGCCGGCAGCTCGTGGTCGTCGGCGACCCGAAGCAGCTCCCGCCCACGAACTTCTTCTCCGTGATGAGCGGCACGGTGGCCGCGCCTGTGGGAGATGACGGGACGCCCCTGTTCGAGGATAGCGAGAGCATCCTCGAAGAGTTCGCCGGCTCAGGCGCGCCGATGACGCGCCTGAAGTGGCACTACCGCAGCGCACACGAGTCGCTCATCAACTTCTCGAACGTCAGCTTCTACGACTCAGACCTCTACACCTTCCCCAGCGTGGAGACCGACAGCCAGCACGCGGGGCTCTCGTTCGAGTACGTGGCCGACGGCGTCTACGAGGGCAAGGGGCTGAACCTGAAGGAGGCCCGCCGCGTGGCCGACGCCGTCATGCGCTTCGCCAAAGAACAGGCGGCGGGCAAGGGGCGCGGCGGGCCGGAACTGTCGCTCGGAGTCGGCACCTTCAACCTGCGCCAGCAGCTCGCGGTGCAGGACGAGCTCGAAGTCCGGCGGCGGCAAGACCCGAGCGTCGAATGGTTCTTCGCGCGCGCGCGGCGCGAGCCCTTCTTCGTCAAGAACCTTGAGAACATACAGGGCGACGAGCGCGACGTCATCTTCCTCAGCGTCACGTACGCGAAGGACGCCGCGGGCGTGCTCCGCTACAACTTCGGCCCGCTGAACGGCGAGAACGGCTGGCGCAGGTTGAACGTCCTGACGACGCGCGCGCGGCAGGGCATGCGCGTCTTCTCCTCGATGAAGGGCGACGAGATCAACCCGGCGCACGCCGCCTCGCAGGGGCCGCAGTTGCTGCGCAGCTTCCTCCTCTACGCCGAGCGCGGGCGGCTCGACTCCACGACAGCCTCCGCCGCCGCCGAGACCGAATCGCCCTTCGAGCGCGAGGTCTTCACGGAGCTGACGCGGCGCGGCCTGACACTCCAGCCGCAGGTCGGCGTCGCGGGCTACCGGATAGATTTCGGCGTGCGCGACGAGGAGATGCCCGGCCGCTACCTCTGCGGCATCGAGTGCGACGGGGCGGCCTACCACTCGTCCGAGACCGCGCGCGACCGCGACCGCCTCCGCCAGCAGGTGCTCGAAGCGCGCGGCTGGACGATTCACAGGCTGTGGTCAACCGACTGGTTCAAAGACCGCGCCGGGCAGATCGAGCGGCTGCTCGGACTCGTCGAGGAGACGCGGCGCAAGGCGCGCGAAGACCGTGCGGCCGAGGCGGAGGCACGCGAGCGGCTCGCCGCGCTCGAACAGGAGGAGGCGCGGCTGGCTCAGGAAGAAGGCTCGAATAATGCTCCGGCGCAAAGCACGGCGGCGCACACCACGCCCGCCGCGGAGCCTTACGTCTTCGCCGAGACGCCGCCCCTCTACGCCGGTCAAGACTTCCACGCCGCGCCCGCGGCGTTCATCGGCCGCGCGATTGAAGACGCCGCTCGTGTGGAAGCGCCGCTGCACATCAGAGACCTGGCGGCCCGCGTCGTCGCGCTGTGGGGGTACGAGCAGGTGAGTTCAAAGATGCTGGCGCGCGTCCGCGCCGTCGCCGAAGAGGGCGCGCGGCAGGGGCGCATCGGCCTGCGTGGAGACTTCGTCTATCGAACCGACGAGGCGGGGGCGGTCGCGGTGCGTTCGCGCGCGGGCACGAAGATTCCGCCGGAGCGCATCTCGCCGGAAGAGTACCGGGCCGCCGTCCTGCTGGTGCTGCGGGCGGGCGACGGCGTCGAACGCAGGGCGCTGACGAATGCCGCCCGCTCCCTCTTCGGCTTCGGCCGCACGGGGACGAACCTCGACTCGCACATCGGCGCCGCCATCGACGAGTTACTCGCGGCCGAGGTCATCGGCGAGGGCAGCACGGGGCTCTCTCTGCGGGCGTAAGCCTCGGCGGGCAAGCGGAGTTAGCAATCAGCGGATGCGCGTCATCTGGCGCCAGAAGAAGCGGCCGAGGCGTGAGAAGGCGTTGCGGTCGCGGGCGGCCTGCTGCTGCTCGGGGGTGAAGCCGAGGGCGGCGAGGAGCTGCGGGTTGGGCGGGGCGATGTCTTCGTCGCCGTGGCGCTCGGAGAGCCAGCGGTTGAAGGTGCGCGTGAGCGCGCGGCGCTGCGGGAGTTCGGCGACCGCCGCGAAGGCGGCGCGGAGGTCTTCGGTCTCCGCCACTTCTAAACGGTTCGCCTCGTAGTAGCCGCGCAGCGCTTTGAAGAAGCGCTCCTCGCCTAGAAGCCTGCGCAGCTCGACGAACATGAGCGCGCCCTTGCCGGCGACGACCGCGGCGTACTGGAAGGAGTTGCGGTACTCGCGCGCGGGGCGGTCGGCCGTCACGTCCTCGCCGCCGAAGGTGCGGTAGACCTGGTAGACGCCGCGGAGCTGGTCGTCCTGCACCTGCTGCGCGCTCTCCGCGCCGCGCACGTCCTGCACGTAGAGCAGCGCCGAGAACTGCGAGAGCGCCTCGTGCAGCACGGGCTCGCGCGCGGGGTCGCTGCCGACCGCGCCGCCCCACCACTGCCGCGCCACGCCCTGCGCCGCGGCGAACTCAAGATTATCCTCGACGCTCGCGCGCTGCTCGCGCACCAGCTCGGGCAGCGCGCGCATCGCGGGCGAGTCGAAGTCCACGTAGAAGGCGCCGGCGATGACGGCGAGCCCGGAGAACTCCGCACTGCCGAAGCCGGCGACGAGCGGCGCCTCCGTCACCGTGACGCTCTTGAGGGGCAGCGGGCCGAAGCGCGCCGCGAACGTGCGCGCCGCGTCGGCCGCAACGTTGAGGACGCGCCGCCCGACCTTCTCGTGCTCGGGCGTGTAGACGGAGCGCACGCGGACGCCGCCCGCCTCGCGCTCCTCCGCGCGCAAAGTGCGGCCCGCCACGAGCGCGAAGCCGCGCAGGTCTTCGCCCGCGAAGGCGAACTGGGGTTTGTGCCCCGGGCCTGGCTCCGGCCCCTGCCCGCAGGAGGCGAAGAGGTTGACGCCCTCGGCGGTCTCGACCTCGACCTCGTAGTCGGCCACGTCGGTGAAGAAGGTCTCGCCGACGCTCGGCTCGACCTTGCGCTGCCAGTCGTCGCCCTCGCGCGCGGCGAGGACGGGGTGGAAGCCGGCGAGCATCATCACGCCGCGCGAGACGAAGTTGGTGTCGCGCGCGCGCCGTATCTCGCGCGTGTCGCGCATGGCCGCGCCGACCTGCTGGACGACGTGCGCCGTGAGGCTCGTCTCGTCGGGGTCGATCTCGGGGACGGTGCCTTTGAAGGCGAGCTCGATCTCGGCGGCCGTGCCGGGCGCGACCGCCTCGCGGAGCTGGACGCGCAGCGTCACCGCGTCGGCGTCATCCGCCGTGAAGGGGAGCAGCTGGCCGCCTTCGCCCGCGCGCACCGCGGTCACCAGGAGTCGCGGCTCTTCGGGCGCGGCCGCGTCGGCCTGCGCGCCCGCGCGCTCGTCCTCCGCGCGCAGGTTCGGGTAGAGGTGGAAGTAGACGACCGACGCCGGGCGGTCGTCGAGGTTCACCCAGCGCACGCGCTCGCGCCCCGTGTACGTGCGCGCGTCGAAGTCCAAATCGAAATTGATGCGGTAGAGCGTGCGCGGCAGTTCGTTCTTCGCCTGCCTGTTCGCGCCGCCTTGCCGCGCGAGCGCCGCGCAGAGCAGGGCGAGTGACAGCAGCGTGAGCGCCGCCAAACGACCCGGAAGAATTGTTACTGCTCCGCCTTGTTTCATCGACAGCCTTCCGCCTCGATGTCTTTCAACGTCCGCGCTCGGTGATGGTGACGGAGCGGATGCGATCGCCGCGCACGATGCGGTCAACCACGTCCATCCCCTCGACGACGCGGCCGAAGACCGTGTAGCCGCCGTCAAGGTGCGGCTGCGGCGAGTGCGTGACGAACCACTGCGAGCCGCCCGTGTCCTTGCCCGAGAGCGCCATGCCGACCGCGCCGCGGTTGTACGGCACCTCGTTGATCTCGCAGCGTATCTGGTAGCCGGGGCCGCCGTTGCCGTCGCCGCGCGGGTCGCCGCCCTGCACGACGAAGTTGGGCACGACGCGGTGGAAGAGGACGTTGTTGAAGTAGTTCCGACGCGCGAGCCCCACGAAGTTATCGACCGTGAGCGGGGCTTCTTCGGGCAGCAGCTCCATCGTGAACGCCCCCTTGTCCGTCATAATCACGGCGCGCACGGTCTTGCCGATGCGCGCCAGCGCCCGCTCGTAGTCCTCTCGGTGGTTGCGCGTGTTGACGGTCTCGACCCGGCGCTCGTTCGCGGGGCCGCCCGCGCGCTCGCGCAGGATGTCGGCCGCGCGGCGCCGCACGAGGTAGTCGGTCGTCGCCTCAAGCGCCGACTTGACGGCCGGCTCGACCTCCGCCCCCTGCTGCTTCGCGAGCGCGCCCAGGACGGAGAGCGCCGCGTCGTCCGTCTCGTCTTGCAGCGCGCGCGGCAGCGCGTCGGCGAGAGCGCGCGCGGTGTCGGGCTCGGGCGGCAGTTCCGAGAGGATGTCTGCGGCCGTGGCGCGCGCGATCACGTCCGGGTTGGAGAGCGCCGCGCGCGCGACCGCGTCGAGGTCAACCGGCTTGAAGGCCGCGAGCGAGCGCAGAAGGTCGGGCAGCGCCGAGGGCGGCGTGGAAGGGCTCTGCACGAGCGCGCGCAGGGCGATCTGCGCGTCGGCCTGAAGGCTGACGACGCTGTTGCCGACCTGCGCGCTCGTCACGCCGGCCAGCTCGCCCAGCCCCTGCGCCAGCGCCGAGACCTTCTGCCAGGTCACGCCCGCCGCGCCGCGCCGCGAGGCTTGCGCGACGAAGTCCGCGACCGCCTTGTCGCGCAGGTACTGCGTCGGCGCGATGCGCGCCAGCGCCGTCTCGACCTCGGGCGCGACCACGCCGGCCTCGCGCGCCGCGCGGAGCAGCGTCAGCGCGCGCTCGTCGTTCGAGTTCGCGAGCACGCGCCCCATCGCGGTCGCCACTTCCAAAAGCTCGTTCACTTCGGGCGGGTTCACGGCGCCGCCCACGCGCGCGGACTTGTAGGCGGCGAACAGCTCGCCGCCGCGGCGCACGAGCGGGTCGGCGGCGCGCGGCTCCTTGATCTGCGCGAGCGCGCGGACGGCGCTCACCCGCACGCGCTCGTCCGCGTCCGTCCCCGCGTGCTGCGCGAGCACTTCGAAGGCGGCGGCGTCCTCGGCCGCGCCGAGCGCGCGCGCGGCGTTGGCGCGCGCCACCGGGTCGGCGTCCGTCGCCAGCATCACGCGCAGACGTTCGAGCGACTCCTTCGCGCGCATGCGCGCCAGCGCGTTGGCCGCGTCGGCGCGCACGCGCCCGTCCGTCGAGGCGAGGAAGAGCGCGACCGTGCGCGCGCCGTTCTCGGGGCGCGCGCGCAGCTCCGCCGTCAGGCCCAGCAGGACGAGCGTGCGGTTCGACTTCGAAAGCCTCTGCTCGGCGGCGAGCGCCGTGTTGATGGTGTCACCGATTCGCTTCCTCGCGTCGGCGCGCGCCTCCGGGAGCGCGGCGGCGATCTTGCCGAGCGCCTCGACGCAGCGCGCGCGCAGCTCCGTCGATTTCGAGAGGCGCAAAGCCTCCGTGAGCGCCGCGGCGCCCGACTCGGATTCAATCTCGCCGAGCGCGAAGGCCGCCGTCGCGCGCACCGCCTCGTCGCGGTCTGAGTTGAGCAGGTTCGAGAGCGGCGCGACCGCGCCCTCGTCGCCGATGCGCCCGGCCGCGAGCGCCGCGCGCGCGCGCACCGCCGCGTTGGAGTCCGCGAGCAGCTTCCCCAAGTCCGAATCCTCCCAGCGCCGCTCGTCCTCCGCCTGCACGATCTGCAACAGCGTCTCCAGAGGCACGCGCGCGCCCGCGCGACTCTTTGCGGAGGCGGCCGGCGTCTCCTTCGCCTGCGCCGGCTTCGTCTGAGGCTTCGCCGCGGGCTTCGCTGCGGCGCCCCTCTGCGCGTGTGCGCGGGGCGCGCACGCGAGCAGCGCGCAGAGTGCGAGCAGGGCGGCCCGCGCGCCCGCGCGGCCCTTCTCGGAGGCTGTGGGTGTGTTCGGCATGGGGCTCAAAGGGGACGGACGAACGACGGACAGTTTCAAAGGGAAGACCAGGGCTATGCTATCAAAAGGCAAGCGTGAACCGTAAACCGTGAACCGTGACAAGAGAAATGCAGTTCTCACTTGTCACGGTTCACGGTTCACGCCTTATAGCCTTCCGTAGAAGACCTTCGTGTCGTAGGGGACGACGACGCGGCCGTCGCGCTCGTGGCGTCGAAAGAGGGCTTCGAGTTCGCGCATCATCGGGTCGAAGTCGGGATGGCCGGGCTGCGGCACGTAGGAGGATGAGGCGTGACGGCCGCGCAGGCCGTCGAAGTCGAAGACCTGCTCGTTGTCGAAGGTCTGCGCGCGCATCTCGCTTGAACCATAGAGGGCGGCGAGCATCGACTCCTCGGCGTACTTGACGCTCAGCTCCTTGTAGTCGGTGCCGTACTCGAGGAGCAGACGTTCGTACTCTTCGAGGAAGGGCGTGCCCGCGGTGCGCCGGTCGTTCCAGACGAGGACGACCCAGCCGCCGGGCCGCAGGACGCGCATGAACTCGCGCCGCGCGCGTGGCGGGTCGAACCAGTGGAAGGCTTGTCCGGCGGTGACGAAGTCGGCGCTCGCGTCTTCGAGCGTCGTCGCCTCGGCGCGGCCGTCCACGCTGACGAAGTTGGGGTAAGAGGCCAACTGCCTCTCGCCCGCCTCGCGCATCTCGCGGTTCGGCTCGACGCCGTAGACGCGGTTGCCGTTCTTGAGGAACAGCTCCGAAAGGATGCCCGTCCCCGAGCCCACGTCGGCCACGACCGAAGTCGAATCGAGCCCGCACTCCTCTGCGAGCAGGCGCAGGACGGCGGGCGGGTAGTGGGGCCTGTATTTGACGTAGTCGGCGACGCGCGTCGAGAAGCGCCCGGTGTGGTCGTTGGTCATAGGTGTTTTAGCAACCGCTCGGTTGACAAAATGACGCCCCAAAAGTAGCATGAAAGTCTCGTGGTAGCCACTCTGAAAATCGGGCTCGGGGCGTCGCGCGAGGAGATCGTGCAGCAGCTGCGCGCGCGCGGCGGCGTGAGCGCCGACGAGCTGGCCGAGGCGCTCGGCCTGACGAAGCAGTGCGTGCGCAAGCACCTCGACGTGCTGGAGCGCGAGGGCTACGTCGAGCACGCGGCGGCGCGCGGCGACCGCGGACGGCCCGCGCACGTCTTCCGCCTGACGCCGAAGGCCGAGGAGCTTTTCCCGAGGCGCTACGACCTCTTCGCCAAGTCCGTGCTCAGGCAGATCGGCGAGGTCTGGGGCGAGCGCGGGCTCAACACGGTCTTCTGCGGCTGCGCGACCGAGATGGTCTCCGAACTCAAGCCGCAGCTCGAAGGGTTGAATTTTGACGCGCGCATCAGGCGCCTGACGGAGCTGTTGCGCGAGACCGGCTACGAGGCGGAGGCCGAGCGGCTGAACGACGGCTCCTATCTGCTGACCGAGTGGAACTGCCCGCAGGCCGAGCTGGCCCGCGAGTACCGGCAGCTCTGCGACCAGGAGCTGGTCGTCTACCGCGAGCTGCTGGGGACGGAAGTCTTCCGCGAGTCGCGCATCGCCGGCGGCGCCTCGCGCTGCGCGTACAGGGTTATGAGACCGAAAGGGAAATGACGAGTGATGAGTGATGAATGATGAATTAAAGATGGCTCCTAATTCATCACTCATCACTCATCACTCGTCACTCGGAATCTAAATGGCACAAGTGACAGAGGCAGACGTTTACGGGGCGCTGGCGCAGGTGAAAGACCCTGATTTGCACAAGGACATTGTGCGCCTCGGGTTCATTAAAGATTTGAAGATCGAGGGCGGCGCGGTGAGCTTCCGCGTCGTGCTCACCACCCCCGCGTGCCCCGTGCGCGAGCAGTTGCAGGAGCAGTCGCGCGCCGTGGTCGCCCAGCTTCCCGGCGTCACGTCGGTGAGCGTGACGATGGACGCGGAGGTTCCGAAGGGGCGTGGCCTGGGCGAGAAGCTGACGGTGCCGGGCGTGCGCAACATCGTGGCGGTCAGCTCGGGCAAGGGCGGCGTGGGCAAATCGACGGTGGCCGTCAACCTCGCCGTGAGCTTGGCGCGCGACGGGGCGCGGGTGGGGTTGTTGGACGCCGACGTGTACGGGCCGAACGTGCCTTTGATGCTCGGCGCGTCGCGCGAGCGCCCCTCGGTCAACGTCAACAAGCTCGTGCCGATTGAGGCGCACGGCGTGCGCCTGATGTCGATGGCCGTCTTAAAGCCGGGCGACGAGCCGATGATCGTGCGCGGGCCGATTTTGCACGGGCTCGTCCGGCAGTTCTTGCAGGACGTGGAGTGGGGCGAGCTTGATTATCTGATCGTAGACATGCCGCCGGGGACGGGCGACGTGCAACTAAGCCTGGCGCAGCTCGTGCCCGTGCAGGGCGCGGTGCTGGTGACGACGCCGCAGGAGGTGGCGCTCGCGGACGTGCGGAGGGCGCTGCGCATGTTCGAGACGGTGAACGTGCCCGTGCTCGGCGTCGTCGAGAACATGAGCTACTTCGTCGCGCCCGACACCGGCACGCGCTACAACATCTTCGGCGAGGGCGGCGGCCGGAGGCTTTCCGAAGAGTACGGTGTGCCTTACCTCGGCGAGGTGCCGCTCGGCCAGGAGGTGCGCGAGGGCGGCGACGCGGGCGTGCCCATCGTCGTCGGCGACCCCGACTCGCCGCAGTCGCAGGCGTTCCGCCGCGTGGCCGAGGAGGTCGCCCGGCAGATTTCCATCGAGGCGATGAAGCCCGAACTCGTCGTCCTGGGTAAGAAGGCGTAAGAGCCGACAGCTAAGAATCACAACTCAGAAGTAATCATTAAGGAGAGATAGACAATGGCAGCAACAGAGACACAGATTCCGACGATGGTGCTCGGCGTCACCGAGCCGGCCGCCGAGGAGATCAGGAAGTTCATGGCGGGCGAGGAGGGCTTGCCCCAGACGGCGGGCCTCCGCGTGCGGGTGGTGCCGGGCGGCTGCTCGGGCTTCCAGTACAGCCTCAACATCGAGGAGGAGTCGAAGCCGAACGACCACGTCATCGAGTCGAACGGCGTCCGCATGTTCGTTGACATGTTCAGCGCGCAGTACCTGAACGGCGTCGAGATCGACTACGTGACGAACGTGATGGGCTCGGGCTTCACCTTCAAGAACCCGAACGCGACGGGCGGCTGCGGCTGCGGCTCGTCGTTCACGGCCTAAGTCCGAAGGGACTGAAGGTCGCAAACTAAGGCGCGGCCCGCGGGCCGGAGGCTTGTCGAGTCTTTTCCGAAGGACAACCCGGCACGCCCCACGGCGCGCGGGCCGCGCCGTCGCTTTTGACGACTCACACACCAGAGGAGCCACAAGGAGATGCCCAAGGTAACAGCGGAGACCGCGGAGGGGACGCGGGAGTTGGAGGCGGAGGCGGGGCGCAAGCTCGTGCTCGTCATCGAGGACGGCGGCGTGGACATTCTGCACCGCTGCGGCGGGAACGCGAAGTGCACGACCTGCCGCGTCGAGGTCTTGGACGGCGACCCGGGCGAGATGCAGGAGGCCGAGCGCAACCGCCTCGCGTTGGAGACGGGCCTCGCCGAGAACGTGCGCCTCTCGTGCCAGGTGCACGTCGGGGGCGACCTGCACGTCCGCGTCATCAACCAGTCGAGCGTGCGCGGCCTCGACCCCGGCCCGCGCCCCGTGGAAGGCTAGGGCCGCGGGCAGAAGAATGAAGGCCGAAGGCCGGAGGCAGGAGGATGAAGGGGAGGCGGTCGGGCCTCCTCTTCATCCTCCTGCCTTTTTGAGCCGGCGCGCGGGCTTGCTCTGCGTCGCGCTGCTCGCGCTGATGGGGGCGCAGATGCTCTCGGTCATCCGGCAGAAGAGCATCACGGTGGACGAGTGGGTCTTGATCCCCGCGGGCTTCTACCACCTGACCGCGGGCGACTACCGCCCCGTGAACGAGCACCCACCGGTGGCGAAAATTTTGGGGGCCGCGCCGCTCGTCGCGCTGGGCGCGGAGGCTCCGGCGATAGAGGAAGGCGCGCACGACTACGGATACTTCCTCGGCAAGTTCGATGAGTTCTGGCGGGTGAACGCGTGGCGCCTGGACTACCTCTGCTTCTGGGCGCGCGTGCCGGCCGTCGTGCTGACGCTGTGCTTGGGCGCGCTCGTCTTCGTCTTCACCCGACGCCACTGGGGCGCGCGCGCAGCCCTCTTCGCCGTCGCGCTCTTCACCTTAGAGCCGACCGTCCTCGCGCACGGGCGCGTCGTGCAGACCGACGTGCCTTCGGCGCTCGCGCTCCTCGTCTTCGCGTTCGCGCTTCGAGGTTATTTGAAGACGCCGGACGTGGGCCGGGCGGCGGGCGTGGGCGCCGCGGCGGGCTTCGCGGCGGTGACGAAGTTCTCGATGGTCGCGCTCGGGCCGGTGCTCTGCGTCGTCTGCGCGGCGCTCTTCGTGTTCGCGCCGCGCAAGGGTTTGAGCCGCGCGCGCGTGGCGGCGCAGGCGATTGCCGTTGCGGTCGCGGCGGTGCTGGCCGTCAACGCCGGCTACCTCTTCCACCACGCGCCGCCCGAGCCTTTCGAGGACGCGCTCGCGCGCTCGGTCGTCGCGTTTGACGTGGGGCAAGGCGCTCTGCGCGCGGCGCTCGGGACGGGCTACCACCTTCTTCAAATCGTCTTCCCGCCGGACTTCGTGAAGGGCGTGGGTTGGCAGCTCGGTCACGCGAAGCTCGGCCACCCGGCGGGGCTTCTGGGCGACTACAGCCAGCACGGCTGGTGGTACTACTTCCCCGTGGCCTTCGCGCTGAAGACGCCGCTGCCCGTCCTCCTGCTCACGCTCGCCGGATTCGTCTGGGGGGGGCTGCGGCTGAGGCGCGCGCGCGAGGGGCGGCTGCTCGTGCTGCTCCTGCCGCCCGCGTTCTTCACCGCGCTGCTGATGTTCTCGACCATCAACATCGGCGTGCGCTACTACCTGCCGGCCTACCCCTTCTTCTTCATGCTCGCGGGCGCGATGCTCGACGACCTCCTGCGCCGCGCCGAGCCGCGCCGCCGCGCGCTCGCCGCGGCCCTCGCCGTCCTCTCCTTCGGCTGGGTCGCCTTCGAGGCCGCGCGCGCCTACCCGGATCACATGACCTACCTCAACCAACTCGCGTCGGGGGCGCCGCACTGGTGGTACCTGTCGGATTCGAACGTCGAGTGGGGAGACGACGTGCGCGACCTCGCGCTATACTTGCGCGGCCGCGGCGAGACGCGCGTCGGCGGGGCGATCCTGGGCTGGCAGTTGTTGGGGCTTTACGGCATCGAGCAGACGGCCGTCTTCGTGCCGCCGGGCGAGGCGGTCGAGGAGACGCGTTACGTCGCCATCGGCGCGAGCCTTTTGAACGGCTCGACGGTGCCGCAGGAGTTCGAGGAGGGCTGGGGGCTGAACGAGTACGAGCGCGTCAACTACTTCGACGAATACCGCCGCCGCACGCCCGAGAAAATCTTCGGCGGCTCGATCTACCTGTACCGGGTGAAAGAGTGAAAGGAAGTGATGAGTGATGAGTGATGAATGGAAGACAAGTTGCTTTCCATTCATCACTCATCACTCATCACTCATCATTCAGGATGAACACGGAACGCACGCTCATCGTCGTCCCGACCTACAACGAGCGCGAGAACGTCGCGCGGCTCCTGGCGGAGCTGTTCGCGGTCGCGCCCGGCGCGGACGTGTGCCTGCTCGACGACGCGTCGCCGGACGGGACGGCCGACCGCGCCGAAGAGTTGTTCGGCCGCGACCCGCGCTTCTCCGTGCTCAGGCGCGAGGGGGCGCGCGGCTACGGGCGCAGCCTCGTGGACGGCTACCGGAGGGCCTTGGAGGGCGGCTACGCGCGGCTCGTGCAGCTCGACGCGGACTTCTCGCACGACCCGCGGCGCATCCCGGCGCTCGTCGAGGCGAGCCGCACCGCGGACGTCGTCATCGGCTCGCGCTACTGCGAGGGCGGCGGGGTGTTGAACTGGCCGGTGCGCCGGCGGCTCTTGAGCCGCTTCGCCAACGCGTACGTGGCGCGCATCACGGGCTTGCGCGTGCGCGACGCGACGAGCGGCTTCCGCTGCTACACGCGCCGGGCGCTGCGCGCGCTGCTCGAAGGGCGCGCGGCGGGCGAGGGCTACGCCTTCCTCGTCGAGGCCACCTACCGCGCGAGCCGCGCCGGCCTCGCCATCGCCGAGGTGCCCATCACCTTCACCGACCGCCGCGAGGGCCAGTCGAAGATGTCCCGCAAAGTCATCCTCGAATCCGTCCTCATGCCCTGGCGACTGCGCCTGGGGAAGAAGGACGGAGGGGGAAGGATGAAAGAAGTAGATAGTAGACAGTAGAAGAAACTTCCTCGCTCGAACCCTACGCCCGTCATCTTCGACATCTTCAAGCGGAGCCTACTGACTACTGTCTACCGTCTACTATTCCCTTGACTCTCCGCCGGGATTGGCGTAAGAACCCTTCGTTCTACCACCCTTTCGGCGGAGTTCCTGCCATGAAGAGATTGCTCCTGCTGGCCGCGCTGGCCCTCGCGGCGTCAGCCTGCACCACCGACACCAACACGAACACGGGGGCGGGGAACGCGAACGCCAACGCGAACGCCAACGCCAACACGGCCGCCGCGACCCCGACGCCCGCGGCCGGCCCGACGCAGGCCGACCTCGAAGCCAAGGAGCGCGCGATCTGGGACGCCATCAAGGCGAAGAACTGGGACGCCTTCTCGGGCATGCTGGCCGACGACTTCGTCATCGTCGAGGAGGGCGGCGCCCAGACCAAGGCGCAGATGATGGAAGACATGAAGAAGTACGATCTGACCGAGTACACGCTCTCCGACTTCCGCATGGTCAAGGTGGACGCCGACCTCGCCGTGCTCACCTACACCGCGTCCGAGAAGAGCAGCTTCGGCGGGAAGCCCACGTCGGGCAAGCCGGCGCACGCCTCTTCGGCCTGGATCAACCGCGGCGGCAAGTGGGTCGCCGTCTACCACCAGGAGTCGGAGGCGGTGGAGATGCCGGCGGCCTCGCCGACGCCCGCCGCCGCGGCGAGCCCCGCGGCCACGCCCGCGAAGGCGGCCACGCCCGCCGCGAGCCCCGCGACCATCGCCTCTGCCACCGACGCCGAGAAGGCCGTCTGGGAGGCCATCAAGGCGAAGAACTCGGACGCCTTCGGGAGCTACCTGCTGCCCGAAGCCTACGAGGTGGAGCCGGAGGGCGTCATGGACAAGGCGACCTCGGTCAAGATGATCACGTCGTTCGACGCCTCGAAGTGGGCGCTCTCGGAGTTCAAGGAGACGAAGCTCGACTCCGACGCCACGCTCATCACCTACAAGGCCGCCGGCCCCGACCACGGCAAGACGGTCACGATGTACCACTCGACCATCTGGACGAACCGCGGCGGCCAGTGGAAGGCGGCCTTCCACCAGGGCACCGTCGCCGGGAAGGGGATGTGAAAGGAAGTAAACAGTAGTCAGTAGGGAAAGGCACAGGCGGCGTGGTTCTCATCGTCAAGGGATGAAAGCCGCGCCGCCTGTTTTTCTACTGTCTACTTCGCTTCTATCCTCTCCACCCCCATGTACGGCCGGAGCGCTTCGGGGATGACGACCGAGCCGTCCGGTTGCTGGTAGTTCTCAAGGATGGCGAGCCAGGTGCGCCCCACCGCGAGCCCCGAGCCGTTGAGCGTGTGGACGTACTCGGGCTTCGCGCCGCCCGCGCGGCGGAAGCGTATCTGCGCGCGCCGCGCCTGGTACGCCTCGAAGTTCGAGCACGAGGAGATTTCGCGGAAGGCGTTCTGCGAGGGCAGCCACACCTCAAGGTCATACGTCTTCGCCGAAGAGGCGCTGATGTCTCCCGTCGAGAGCGCGACGACGCGGTAGTGCAGCCCGAGCTTTTGCAAAATCGTCTCCGCGTCGCGCGTCAGACCTTCCAGCTCTTCGTAAGAGTTTTCGGGAAGGGCGAGCTTCACCAGTTCGACCTTGTCGAACTGGTGCTGGCGTATGACGCCGCGCGTGTCGCGCCCGTAGGAGCCGGCCTCGGAGCGGAAGCAGGGCGTGTAGGAGACGAACTTCAAAGGGAGCTGCGACGCGTCGAGAATCTCCTCGCGGTGGATGTTCGTGACGGGAACCTCGGCCGTCGGGATCAGGTAGAGCCCGCGCTCGTCCGTCAGCTTGAAGAGTTCCTGCTCGAACTTCGGCAACTGACCCGTGCCGAAGAGAGAGTCGCGGTTGACGATGAAGGGCGGCAAAGTCTCCTCGTAGCCGTGCTCGCGCGTGTGCACGTCGAGCATGAAGTTGATGAGCGCGCGTTCTAATCTTGCGCCGGCACCTTTCAGGATGGCGAAGCGCGCGCTGGCAATCTTCGCCGCGCGTTCCAGGTCGAGGATGCCGAGGCGCGTGCCGATGTCCACGTGATCCTGCGGCTCGAAGTCGAAGCGCGGCGCCTCGCCCCATTGCCGCACCTCTTTGTTTGCAGACTCATCTGGGCCGACCGGCACCGACTCGTGCGGCACGTTCGGGACGGTGGCGAGCAGCTCCTGCATCCGCCGCTCGGCCTCGTCGCGCGCGCGTTCGAGTTCGGCCATGCGCTCCTTGAGTTCGGCGACCTCCTTGCGCCTCGACTCGGCCTCCTCCTTCTTGCCCTCCTTCATCAGCGCGCCGATCTCGCGGCTCGAAGCGTTGCGGCGCGCGTTCAGGGCGTCGGACTCGGCGATGGCGCGGCGGCGCTCCGCGTCGAGCGCGGCAAAGTCGTCGAGCGCCGCGGCGGGGAACCCGCGCGCGTCGAGTGCCGCGCGCACGCGGTCAAGGTTCGCGCGGACGTAGTTCAGATCAAGCATGCTTTACTCACCCTTCCCTTCGCCCGCGGCCGGGCGAGAGAAGATTCGGCCGGCCTCCTCCAGAGTCTCCTTCGACCCGACATCGTACCAGATGCCCGGCACGCGCCACGTGTAGAAGGGCGTGCGCTCGTACATCCACTGCACGAGGCGGCCCGGCTGGTCGGGGTTGTTGCCCTCCTCGACGTACCGCCGGATGAGGGGCAGCGCCGCCTTCGGGTAGTAGTAGAGCGCGATACCCGTCAGAGTGCTCTTCGGGCTCGCGGGCTTCTCCTCGAAGAAGGTGATGCGGCCGTCGTCGTCAACGTCGATGGAGTTGTACTTCTTGATCGCTTCGAGGTCGCCCACGTCGTAGACGGCGAGCACGGGCGCCGCCTTCGCACGGCAGTATTCGCCGAACCCGACGAGAGGCTCGCTGAAGAGGTTGTCGCCCGCGACGACGACGATGTCGTCAACAACCGCCGCCTGGTTCAAGACGAGGTTCAGGTCGCCGATGGCGCCGAGCTTGTTCGAGTCGTCGGTCGAGTGGTCGTTGACGACCGTGATCTCCGGCCCGTCTTTCTGCGAGCGGCGGCCCTCGGCCCAGCGTTCGAAGTGGCCGGCGAACTTGCCGTTGGTGACGACGTAGACGTGGTCGATCTCCTCGACGGGCGCGAGGTTGTCGAGCACGTGTTCGAGCATCGGCTTGCCGGCCACGTCGAGCAAAGGCTTCGGCTGGTTCAGCGTCAGCGGGTAGAGCCGCGTGGCGTACCCCGCGGCGAGGACGATTAACTTCATGCCACCCCTCCGTGCGCGTTGCGTTGTGCGCTCTGCCTAATCTTTACAATAAAACCCGCCTTCCGCCAAACGGCTGCGGCCGCCGTGTGTGTTAATATGCCCGCTCGCACGAACACACTGTAACGGAGGAAGAAAAGCTTGAGTGCCGAAGTGAAACCCTTTGCGGGGCGTGCGGCGGTCGTCACCGGCGCCACGCGCGGCATCGGCCGCGCCATCGCCCTAGAGCTTGCGCGGCGCGGCGCCGACGTGGCCTTCAACTACGCGCAGAGCGCGGAGGCGGCCGAAGGCTTGAAGGCGGAGATCGAGGGCTCAGGCGTGCGCGCGCTCGCCGCGCAGTGCGACGTGGCGAGCACGGAGGCCGCGGCCGAGATGGTCAAGCAGGTGAAGGCCGAGCTGGGGCGCGTGGACTTCCTCGTCAACAACGCCGGCATCACGCGCGACAACCTCGTCCTGCGCATGAAGGAGGAGGACTGGGACTCCGTTATCGACACGAACCTCAAGGGCGCCTGGAACTTCTCGCGCGCCGCCCTCCGCCACATGCTCAAGAACGAGGGGGGCGGCTCCATCCTCAACATCTCCTCCATCAGCGGCGTCGTCGGTATGGGCGGCCAGTCGAACTACTCAGCCTCGAAGGCCGGCATGATCGGGCTGACGAAGGCGCTGGCGAAAGAGGTCGCCAGCCGCAACGTCTCGGTCAACGCGCTCGCCCTCGGCCTCGTCGCCACCGACATGTCGCAGGCGCTCAACGAAGAGTACCGGCAGAAGCTGCGCGAGCAGATACCCATGGGCCGCTACGCCGAGCCGGCCGAGGTCGCGCGCATCGCCTGCTTCCTCCTCTCCGACGACGCGCGCTACATCACCGGCCAGGTCATCCAGGCCGACGGGGGCTTGGCAATGTAATGTAGAACCTACAGGAAGTTTGAGGTGATTATGGGCATCGGCGAGCTTGTCTTGATCGCGCTGGTCGGCCTCGCACTCTTCGGGGGCACGATCAACATCCAGTTCAAAGGAGTACTCCGTCGAGCCGAGGAGCGCGAACCTAAGGACGGCAAGCAAGAGCCCGGGCGGAAGTCGGTGCGCGGGGCCGCTAAAGAGCTTATCAAGTAAGCGCCCAAAAATTCCCACACACAAAAGAAGGCGCCCCGTCGGTCTAGGGTAAACCGACGGGGCGTTGTTTCGGGCAGGCTCGGAGATTCAGGGTGGCGTTGACTATTTGCTGGAGATCGTCACATACGGGCGATCCGGCTGTTTTGGCGGTCGTGTTGGACGGGCGGAAAATATAGCTTTAGAACTGATCAACCTTACCGGGGCGAAAATTAGGAACTGCCCCTGCCCGTAAGGCCGAATGAACCAACCCGGCCGCTCTTGTCAATCATCTTCGAAGCACTGCTCAATTTAAGATTACCGATTGCTTCGTGACTTGGTGAGGAATTATACGTATTTTTTGTTAACTGTCAAGAAGAAAATGCAACGTTCTCAACAAATTTGTGACAAGCCCGGGAGGTTATCGTAAACCTTTGAGCCTCAAAGGTTAAAGTAATTTGTGAAAACTCGCGCACTAAGCTTTGTAAATCTTTTCGGTTGGAGCCTGTGAAGAAATTTTTGCTTCGGAGGGGCTCTCCGAAGGAATTTGTGTCGGGCGCGCGTAGAGGTCGGGCTCGCCTTTGGGACGCGTCTTCCAGCGTTTGTGAATCCAGAGCCACTGGTCGGGGAACATGCGCACGTGGCGTTCGATGGCGGCCGTGAAGTTGGCCGTGTTGATTTCCACGTCGCGCCGGTCGTCGCCCGTGCGGACGAGTTCGATGACGGGGCCGCCGCGGAAGACGAACTTGCCACGCGCTTCGTCCCAGGGCGCACAGACCGGGATAACGGTGGCGTCGGTGCGGAGGGCGAGCGTGGCGACGCCGGCGGTCGTGCAGGCGAGGTGGCCGAAGAAGGGGACGAAGACGCCCTCGCGCTCCTGCGTGTTGAGGTCTGCGAGCACGCCGAGGGTGCCGCCCTGCTTGAGGAGGCGGAGCGCGGTGCGCGCGGCGGCGCCCTTGTCGATGGGGCGGTTGCCGAAGCGCGTGCGTAAACGTTCGACCATCCGGTCGATGCGCGGGTTGTCCAGGGGGCGGACGAGGAAGCTCAGCGGCTCGTAGAGCGCCGAGTGCGCGAAGCAGAGCATCTCCCACGCGCCGAGGTGCGAGGTGAGGAAGATGACGCCGCGGCCGCGCTCGCGCGCCACGTCGAGGAGCTTAACGTCCTCGCTGTCGTACTCGGCGATCTTGCGCAGGCGCTCGGGGGTGGCGCGCGGGAACTGACTGACCTCGCCGAGCTGGCGCCCCAGGCTCTCGAACGAGCTGCGCAGGACTCGCGCGCGCTCCGCCTCGTCCATCTCGGGGAAGGCCAGCTCAAGGTTGCGCGTGCCCGTGCGCCGCAGGCCCCCCGCTACACGGTAGGCCGCGCGGCCCAGGGCGCGCCCGACGGAGACGGCCGCCGGCCGCGGCAGCGCGCCGAGCCCCGACAGCAGCGCACGCGTGGCCGCGTACTCTAAAAATTCCTGCGCCTTTCCCTTTTTACCCATGCACGCTCCGACGAAGCTCGACAGTGTACACGCCCGCCCGACGCACGGGCAAACGGCTGGTCTCCGCCGCGCGGCGCATGCTATAAGCAGTAGGCGGTAGGCAGATGGCAGTAGGCAGTTAAGAACTTCGCTTTCGAAAACTCCGATTTAACTTTCAACTTCCATAACGCGGGGCGCACTGCCTACTGCCATCTGCCTACTGTCTACTGTTCTCATGCCTTCGGGTAAGACACACGACATGGTGACGCTGGTGTTGGCCCCGCCGACGTTCGCGGCGGCGTGGGGGCTGACGGGGAGCGTGTGGCTGAGCGCGGCGGCGACGGCCGCGATGCTGTTCGGGGGGCTGATGTTCGGGCCTGACCTCGACATACAGTCGCGGCAGTACACGCGCTGGGGGCCGCTGCGGTTTTTGTGGTGGCCGTACAAGGTCATCTTCCGGCACCGCTCGCGCTGGTCGCACGGCATCGTCTTCGGGACGCTGATCCGGGTCGTCTATTTCGCGGCGGTGTTGACGCTCGTGGCGTGGGCGTGCGTCTACGCGCGGGCGGTCTTCCTCTCGGGTGGCGGGGCGCCGGGGTGGCGCGAGGTGGCGCAAGGTTGGAGGTTCGTCGAGGCGTCGGCCGGCGCTTACGGCGTGGGGCCGCGCGCACTGGCCGCCGTGCTCGCCGGCCTCTGGTGGGGCGCCGCCAGCCACACCCTCGCCGACGTGGCCTGGTCGGTCGTGCGCAAGGGCTCGGAGATTTTTTAAGAGCCGTGAACGGCAAACCGTGAACCGTGACAAGAGGAATACAAGTTCTTCTTGTCACGGTTCACGGTTTACCGTTCACGGCCTTTTACTGCCCGCGGGCGGTGGCGAGGCGGAGCGCCTGGCGGCGGATGTTGTCGGAGACGTTGCGGTTCTGGCCGAGGGCCTTGAGTTCCTTGGTGTGGAGGCGCGGGAGGATGGACATCGCCGTCGGGAGCGGCGTGCGCGGGTTGCGCGCGAGGTTGTGGATGATCGGGTACTGACGCGCCCAGTTGCGGTTCATCGCGATCAGGCGCAGCACCTCGTCGGCGACTGTGCGCATGGCGGAGATGGCCTCGACCTCCTGATCGGTGATGCGCGGGTTGTTGATGACGGCCGTCGCGACGACCCTGTTCGAGTCGCGGATGAGGATCGAGCGCGCCTCGCGGTCGCCCTTCATCCCGAGCTTCATGCGATCCTTGACCTTCATCAGCATGATGCGGCGGATGAGCGCGACGCGCTCCGGCGCGGCCGTCGCCCCGCCCTCGCCGAGCGCCTCCGCGACGACCCGCTCGGCCGCGGCCTGCCGCTGCTCGAACGTCTCGTCGAGCAACTCCTCGTAGCGCTCGGAGAGGAGCCACGAGTCGTCAACGTCAACGTCCGAGACCTCGATGTGCTGCGCGATGAGCCACGCGTCGTCGAGGCTCAGGCCCCCTTCGGCGCCGAAGGACTCGGCCGACTCGACGAACTCGGCCGCCGCGCCCAGTCCGCGCGCGCGCATCTCTTCGGCGACCTGCCGGGCGCCGCGCTCCTTCTCGAAGAACTCGCGGCGCGTCTCACGGACGCGGCGGTCGGCCTCGGACGTGCGCGCGGGGTTGGCGAGCACCGCGTCGATGATGGCGGGCGCGCGGATGAGGCGCTGCTGGTTGAGGGAGACGAGTTCGAGCACCGGCCCTTCGGCGGTCACGCGCGCGAGCGCGGCCACGGCCTCGTCGGGCGTCGAGGCGTTGAGCGCGAGCGACTCCTGCACCTCGCGCGCGAGCCCCGGCCGGGAGGCCAAGTAGGAGAGCACCGCGGGCGCCGTCTCCTGCGCGGAGGCGACGCCGAGGAGCGTCACCGCGTCCTGGCTGCCGAGCGTCTCCTCGGCGGCGCGCGCCACCGATTCGTCCGAGTCGGCGCGCAGCGCGACGAGCAGTTCGAGCAGCACGTCCTGCGGGACGGGCAGCATGCCGCGCGCGGCCGCCATGCGCGCCGGCTGCGGCGCGGAGCCCGAGAGCACGGCCTGCACGACCGGGTTGTTCGAGGTGGTGTTAGCGCTCATTCGTTCGTGAATGGATTCTAGGGCCTGTTCGGGGGCGGCAGCGGCGAGTTCCCCCGCGGGTTCTTGGGCATCACGACCTGCGGCGGGGTTCTCGTGTAACGGGTTTCGACGTTGAAGTTGTATTCGAGGATGACGTACTGCGAGACGCGGCGGCCGTCGAGGGTGGCGGGCGTGAAACTGATCAGGCGCGCCGCCGCGATTGACCTCTCCGTCAGTCCGTCGGGCAGACTCTCGACGACCATGATGTGCCTGACGCGGCCGTCGGCCGCGAGCACAGCGCGCAGCCGGACGGTGCCGGTCGTCAGGTTGCGGCGCGCGTCCTCGCGCTCGGCGTCATCGGTCTTACGGAGGAGGAACTGCGTGAAGGCGAGCCCGGTGCGCGCGGGTGCCGTGTCGCGCAGCTCGACGGCGCGCTCAAATGCCTTGCGCGCCTCCTTCTGCCTGTGGGTGTGGGTGAGTGCGAGGCCGAACTCGTACCACACGTCCGCGTCCGTCTTGTGGCTCTCGGCGACGCGGCCCAGCACGTCGGCCGCCGCGTCCGCGTTGCCCTGCGCGAGTAGTCGCTTGCCGCGCTCGAAGTCGTCCGCGGGGCCTTGCGCCGGGGCGGTCTGGCGCGCGAGGGCCGCGGGCGCGCAGAGCGAGAATAGGGCCGCGAGCGCGCAGACGGCGGGCAGGAGTTTAAGCGTGCGAGGCATAACGACTCCTTAGAGACTTTCGTTAATACTGTTCCAGAAGGAAGGCGGGGCCGGCTCCCTCAGCCTGGCCCCGCCTTCATCATAGCACCAACGGCGATGCCTCCGCCCGCTCAGGCGTTGGCGCCGCAGCACTTCTTGTACTTCTTGCCCGAGCCGCAGGGGCAGGGCTCGTTGCGGCCGACCTTGGGCTGGTCGCGCGTGACGGTCTTCGTGCGCGCGGCCTCTTCGCCCGCCGCGGTCGCGCCCTGGTTGGGGCCGGTGAAGGTCATCGAGGTGGGGCGGCGCTGGCGGCGCTGCTGCAACTGCTGCGGCTGCTGCTCGGCGACGACCTGGAGGTTGAAGAGCGTGCGCACGGTCGCGGTGTCGATGCGGTCGAGCATCGCCTGGAACATGTCGAAGCTCTCCTTCTTGTACTCGACGAGCGGGTCTTTCTGCCCGTAGCCGACGAGGCCGATGCCCTGCTTCAGGTGGTCAATCGCGAGCAGGTGGTCTTTCCACTGCGCGTCGATGATGTTGAGCATGATGATGCGCTCGTAGGTGCGCAGGGCCTCGGCGCCGACCTGCGCCTCCTTCCCCTCGTAAGACGCCTTCGCCTTCTCCCAGACCTCCTCGTTAATCCGCGCGGCCGTCGAGTTCTCGAAGTCGATGCCCTCGGCCTCGGCGTCGAAGGCGTAGGTGGCCTGGAGCTGCACCTTGAGCCCCTCGACATCCCAGTCGTCGGGCGAGGCGGCCTCGGGGAGGTACTGCTTGACGAGGTCGCCGAGCAGGTCTTCGGCGACGCCGAGGACGTACTCGCGCTGGTCTGGCTCCTCCATCAGCTGGCGGCGCAGGCCGTAGATGGTCTCGCGCTGCCGGTTCATCACGTCGTCGTACTGGAGCAGGTGTTTGCGCGTCTCGAAGTTGCGCGCCTCGACCGACTTCTGCGCCGCCTCGATGCGCTTCGAGACCATCTTCGACTCGATGGCGACGCCCTTCTCCATGCCGAGGCGCTGCATGAGCGCCTTGACCTTGTCGCCCGCGAAGATGCGCATCAGGTCGTCTTCGAGCGAGAGGAAGAAGCGACTGCTGCCGGGGTCGCCCTGGCGGCCGGCGCGGCCGCGCAGCTGGTTGTCGATGCGGCGCGACTCGTGGCGCTCGGTGCCGAGGATGTGCAGGCCGCCGAGCGCGATGACCTCGTTGTGCTCCTTCTCGACGAGCGGCTTGATGTAGGCCAGCGCCTCCTCGAACTTCTCCGGCGTCGCCTGCTCGGGGTCGTCCGGGTCGATCTCCTGGCGCTTGAGGTGCTCGCGCGCGAGGAACTCGGGGTTGCCCCCGAGGAGGATGTCGGTGCCGCGGCCGGCCATGTTGGTCGCAATCGTGATGGCGCCCTTGCGGCCCGCCTGCGCGACGATCTCGGCCTCGCGCTCGTGGTGCTTGGCGTTGAGGACGTGGTGGTAGTTCGGGATCGTGCCGTCGCCCTCGATGAGGATGTTGCCCGTCTCGTCGCGGTGGCGGATGCCGGCTTTAGCCAGGCGGCGCGAGATCAGCTCGGAGTTCTCGACCGAGACCGTGCCGACGAGGACGGGCTGGCCCGCCTCGTGGCGCTCGACGATCTCCTCGACGATGGCGTCCCACTTCTCGGGCAGCGTCCGGTAGATCACGTCCGAGTTGTCCTTGCGGATCATCGCCCTGTTCGTCGGGATGACGGCGACTTCGAGCTTGTAGGTCGCGTCGAACTCGGCGGCCTCGGTCTCGGCCGTGCCGGTCATGCCGCCGAGCTTGTCGTAGAGGCGGAAGTAGTTCTGGAGCGTGATGGTGGCGAGCGTCTGGTTCTCGCGCTCGATCTTCACGCCCTCCTTCGCCTCGACCGCCTGGTGCAGCCCGTCCGACCAGCGGCGGCCCTGCATCAGACGCCCGGTGAACTCGTCCACGATGATGACCCCGCCGTCCTGCACGACGTAGTGGTGGTCGAGCCGGTAGAGCGTGTGCGCCTTCAGGGCGTTCTCCACGCAGTGCAGCATCTCCATGTTCGAAGGGTCGTAGAGGTTGCCGACGCCGAGCAACTGCTCGGCCCTGTCGACGCCCTCTTCCGTCAGGACGGCGGAGTGCTGCTTCTCGTCCACGATGTAGTCGCCCGGGCCGGGCTTCTGCTCGGGGCCGACCAGCTCGGCGCGCTTGAGGTGCGGGATGATGGCGTTGGCCTGGTAGTACTTGTCCGTCGCCTCGTCCGACGCGCCCGAGATGATGAGCGGCGTGCGCGCCTCGTCGATGAGGATCGAGTCCACCTCGTCCACGATGGCGAAGTGGTGCTGGCGCTGGACGCAGGTCGCCAGGTCGAACTTCATGTTGTCGCGCAGGTAGTCGAAGCCGAACTCGTTGTTGGTGCCGTAGGTGATGTCGGCGGCGTAGGCGTCCTTGCGCTCCCAGTCGTCGAGGTCGTTGACGATGGCGCCGACCGTGAGGCCGAGGAACTTGTAGATGCGCCCCATCCACTCGGCGTCGCGGGTGGCGAGGTAGTCGTTGACGGTGACGACGTGGACGCCCCGGCCCGTCAGGGCGTTCAAGGTCGCCGGCAGGGTCGCGACGAGCGTCTTGCCTTCGCCCGTCCGCATCTCGGCGATGCGGCCCTGGTGCAGGGCGATGCCGCCGATGAGCTGCACGTCGAAGTGGCGCATGCCGGTCGCGCGCACCGAAGCCTCGCGCGTCAGGGCGAAGACCTCCGGGAGAATCTTGTCGAGCGCCTCCTGCGTGCGGCGCTTGCGCTCCTTCTTCGCGTCCTCGCCCTTGGCCGTGAGGTCGCCGACCTCGGCGATGACCTGCTCGCGCAGGGCCGCGACGCGCTCGCGCATCTGCTCGTCGGAAAGCTTCTTGACCGACGGCTCGAGGTCGTTGACCTGCTGGATGATGGGCAGCAGCGTCTTGATGTAGCGCTGGTTGCTGCTGCCGAAGACCTTCGTCAGAAATTTATCAATCATGATTTTATCCCGCCGGGGGACTGCCCCCTCTCCGCGCCGCATCCTGAGACGGGCAAGGGAATCGACTCCCTGTGAAGACCCGCCGCCGTCCGCGACATTAGGCCGATGTTCGATTGTATGTGAGCGACCGGGGGGGCGCAAGGAGTGGAAGGATGAGGGCGGAAGGATGAAGGATGAAGTAAAGCCTGCTACTCAATCAGCTCTTATTTCATCCTTCCGCCCTCATCCTTCATCCTTTCCTCGCGCCGGGGGCGCGGCTAGTTCGGCGTGATCTGGCGGAGGAGGATGTTGCCCAGCTGCTCGCGGGGCATGTCGAGGTTCATGAGGAGCTGCTTGCCGCTCGACGAGACCTTCATGCCGTTCATGAGGGCGCCCTCGTCCGTGCCGCGCTTGGCGAGGCGGCCCACGTTGAGCAGCATGCGGTAGCCGCGCGCCATCTCCTCGGCGCGCGCCTCCGAGGGCGCGTCCGAAGAGGTCAAAGCCTTGAAGCGCTCGCCGTCGAGCGTGAACGTCATCGAGACGCGCGACACGTCGTTGAGGATCGCGAGCGCGTGGCTGTCGTTGACCGAGGAGACAAAGTCCTGCGCGACGGCGCGCATCGTCGGGTCGGCGGCCGACTCGCCGGTAATCTGGACGTTCGTCAGCGTCCCGTCCGCCTGCCGGTCGCCGACGACGAGTATCGTCTGCGGCTTCGAGAGGTCGAGCTTCCCGGCTTCGTGCAGCTTCTTCGAGCGCGCGAGGAAGGCCTTGATGGGTTTGATGCTGACCTTCGCGCCCTCGGCCGTCGGCTTCTCCTCGACCGTGGCGACCTTCGGCGCTTCGGCCTTCGAGGTCTTCCTGACGCCCGCGCCCGCCGAGCGCGCCTGCGCCAAAGCCGCCCACCCGCCCGGCGCGACGCCGAGCACGAAGGCGCTCAGCACGGCGAAGCGCGCGAAGAGGCGCGCGGCCTCGCCGCGCCCGTGCGGGGCCTCGCCCGCGTGGAAGATGTTGTTGAAGAAATCCCTCATGGCTCGTTCTGTGATTCTCAAACCCTCTCTTAGCTCCTGGCCTGCGGCGTCGCGGCGGCGTTGGCGGCGCCGGCCTTGTTGGCCTTCTTCGCCAGCATCTCTTTAATCATCTGGCCGGCCGCGTCCCTCGCCATCTCGAAGTTCATCGAGAACTGCTTGCCCTGATTGTCGAACTTGAGGTTCTCGTAGAGGATGCCCTCGTTCGTCCCCTTCTTCGCCTGCTTGCCGATGGCGACGAGCGCCGAGCAGCCGAGCGCCGTCTTCATCGCCACGTCGTCCGAGGGCAGCTCGCTCTGGACGGAAATCCTGACCGTCTGCTGGTCGAGCTTGAGCGAGATGCGCACGTCCTTCGCGCCGTTGAGGACGACGAGCACGCGGCTCTGGCTCATGGCCGTGATGAGCTGCTGCGCGAGGTCGGCCGTGTTCTGGTCGCTCGGCGGCGTCGCGCCCCAATCAATCTTAACAGTCTCGGGCTTGAGCGTCCCGTCCGCGTTCAGCTCGCCCGTGGCCGTCACGTCCAGCGCCGTGTCGAACTTGAGCTGGCCCTGGTCGAACAGCTCTTTGCCCTTGATGGCGATGTCCTCGAAGGGCTTGGTGTTGATGTCTCCGGGCGGGCGCGCGATGCCGTTCTCCTTGGCGATGCGCTCCATCTCGGCCTCGGCGCGCTTCTCGTCCTCGGTCATGGGCGAAGGGCTCGGGCTGGGCGTGGCCTGCGCGACCTCGGGCGCGGGAGTCGGGCTCGGCCCGGGCGTCGCGTCGGCGCGCGCCGTGCGCTGGCGGCGCGGCCTGTAGACCGGCACGGGCGCTGGCATCGGCGGCGGCGCGGTCTGCGGCACGAACGTCGGGTCGAACTGCGTCGTCTCGGCCACCTGGGGCGCGCCGAAGTAATCGGGCGGGTAGTAGAGCCGCTCGTGCGGTTCGAATTTGACGATGGTCGCGCGCTGCCCGATGAGCGTCGGGTCGTAGTCCTGGCTGACGAACTTGATGCCCGAGACGCTGGAGGCGACGTAGAGGATGCTGCGCACGGTCGGGACGTAGACGACCGCGACGAGGAAGAGTCCGTGCAGGACGACCGAGAGCGCCACGAGCCGCGACATCAGCGGCCAGCGGGGCGTGCGGTTAAGTTCGAATCTGTCGAAAAGCTCGGCCATTCCTTCGCTAAACTCCGCACGCCGGGGGCGCGCAAAAGACGAACGATTAGACGCTTAATATCCCTCGGGCGTTGCGAAAGTCACACAAAATCACAGAAACGTTAGCATTACGCGGGGGCTTTCTTCAAAGCTCCTGGGGTAAAATCGCGCCCTATGACGCGCGCGCGCAGAGGAGACAGGGGGCGCCGCCGCGGCTCTCCCGCGGGCCGCAAGGACAGGCGCGACGACGAACAGCAAGACTCTCGTCCACCCCACTCTCAAACACGTTCCGACGGCCACGCGCGCCGTCCCGAAGCCCACACGCGCACGTCCGCCGCGGCCGCCGCCGACTCGGCCTCGCGCGTCGCCGCGCGCCAGTCGCGCACGCGCCCTCTGCGCCAGCTCCTCGAAGGCATCGGCGCGCCCGACCCGGCCCCTTTCAAACCCGACCCCTTCCAGCTCGAAGCCCTCGCCGCCGTCGAACGCGAAGACGTTTTAGTGACCGCGCCGACGGGCAGCGGTAAGACCTGGATCGCGCGCGAGGAGATACGGAGACTCTTAGGGCAGGGGAAGCGCGTCTGGTACACGAGCCCCTTGAAGGCTCTGACCAACTCGAAGTTCCACGAGTTCTCGGCGGAGTTCGGCGGAGAGAAGGTCGGCATCCTGACCGGCGACCGCAAGGAACGCTCCGACGCGCCGCTCATCGTCGGCACGACCGAGGTCTACCGAAACCAGCTCTTCGACGCCCTGCGCCGCGGCGAGCAGTTGTTGGCCGACCTCGTCGTCCTGGACGAGGCGCACTACCTCGCCGACGAGGAGCGCGGGCACGTCTGGGAGGAGGCCATCATCCTCACGCCGCCGCGCGTGCGGATGCTCCTGCTCTCTGCGACCGTGGGGCGCGCGGAGGAGTTCGCGGACTGGATTGCCGAGGTGCGCGAGCACCCTTGCCGCGTCATCCCGCGCCCCGGCGCGCGCCCCGTGCCGCTGCGCGCGGCCTTCCTCTTTCCCGACGGCGGACTCACGCCGCTCCTCGACGAGCGCGGCCACTTCAACAACGAGATCGCGCGCTTCATACAGACCTCGAAGGGCGAGCGGCAGGGCTCGCAGGGCCGCTACGGGCGCGGGCCGCAACGCCGGCCGGGCATGCCCGAGATGCCGCCTTCGATTCTGCTCGCCGCGCTCGGCTCTTACGACCTTCTGCCCGCCATTATCTTCCTGCCCACGCGCCGCCGCTGCGACGAGGCCGCCGCCGAGGCGGCTTTTGCGCCGCGCCGCGGCGTCGGCCCTGAAAGAAGAGAGGCACGGCGGCGTGTGCTGGAAGAACTGTCCGAGCAGTACCCGGAGATTCGCAAGCACCGTCACTGGGACATGGTCTTGAAGGGCGGCGTCGCCTCGCACCACGCGGGCCACCTGCCCGCGTGGAAGCTCGCCATCGAACACCTCATGAGCGCGGGACTGCTCGACGCCATCTTCGCCACGATGACCGTCGCGGCCGGCGTCGACTTCCCCGCGCGCACCGTCGTGCTTGAGAACATCGACGTGAGGCGCGGCCAGGGCTGGCAGACTCTGAGCGCCTCTCAACTCCAACAGATGACCGGCCGCGCGGGTCGCCGTGGCCGCGACCGGGTCGGCTTCATCGTCGCCGCGCCCGGCCAACATCAGAACCCGCAGAAACTCGCCTCGCTCCTGCACGCAGACCCCGACCCGCTGGAGAGCCAGTTCCGCGCGACCTACACGACGCTCCTGAACCTGCTCGACGCCTACGGCACCTTCGCGCAGGTGCGCGAGATCGCCGAGCGCTCCTACGCGCGGCGCGACGCGGCCGCAGAGGCGGCGCGCATCGAACGCGCCCGCGAGGAGGCCGAGCGGCGCCTGCAGTCGAAGTTGAAAGAGGCCGGGTGCGACCTCCCGCCCGAAGTCGCGCGCGGGCTCGAACGCCTCGCGAGCGCCCGCTCGCGTCTTCTCGAAGACGCGCCGCAGACGCGCACGGACGCGTACCTGCGCTGGCTCGACAAAGAGGTCGTGCCCGGCCGCGTCGTCTCGGTCGGACGCGGGACGCGCCGCCTCGTCTTCGTCACCGAGCGGCGCGGCGACGGCCTCGCGGGCGTGCGCGACAACGGCAAGCGCGTCACGCTCGCGCTTGAGCGCATCGGCCGCGTGTGGGAGGAGACGCACGCGCTCTCGGAGTCGGCGCGCGACGCGGCGTTCGACTTAGTGCAGACGAACCGCGCGACACCCTTACGCGAGCCGCGTCTGCGCGAGGCGCGCTCTTCGACGGAGGAGGCCGTCGCCCTCATCAACGAACTCATCGAATCGCTCGCGGGCGGCGACGGCGAGCGCACGCGCTGCGAAGAGGCACTCTGGTCGGTCATGCAGGAGGCCGAATCAATCGAGCGCCTCGGGCGCAGGCTCGAAACGCTGCGCGGCGAGGCCTGGCAGCCCTTCGAGCGGCGCGCGCGTGCGCTTCATCATTTCGGCTATCTGGACTTCTTCGCCGAGCGCGTCACGGAGCGCGGCCGCTGGCTCGCCGACCTGCGTCTAGACCGCCCGCTCCTCGTCGGCGAGGCCATCGGGCGCGGACTCTTCGCCTCTCTGGACGCGCCGCGCGCCGCGGGCCTGATGGCCGCGCTCGCCGCGGACGCCGAGCGCGACTACGGAGAGCTTGAGCTGGACGACGCGTTGATTACGGCGCTCGCGAAGTTCGACCGCATCGCCTACGACGTGGCGAGCGTCGAGTGGCAGCAGGAGATAGAGCCCGCGCCCGAGATCAACTTCTCGGCCGCCGCCACGGCCGCGCGCTGGGCCGCGGGGATGGACTGGGCCACGCTCGTCCGCCGCACGCGCGCCGAAGAGGGCGACCTCTTCCGCATGCTCTCGCGCACGGGCGAATCGCTCCTGCAAGTCTCAAACCTGACGGACGCGCACCCCGAGGCCGCGCGCGTTGCCGCCGAGGCCGCGTCGGCCGTCCTCCGCGAACCCGTGCGCTCCGAGGCCGCCGTATAGAATCTAAAATTTCAAAGTTCAAAGTTATGAGTGAAGAGAACAAGGGGGAGCCGGTCGTCTACGTCGCGCTCGGCGACTCGACGGGCGTGGGCGTGGGCGCGCGTAAAGGCGGCGGCTACGTCGCGCGTCTGTTCGAGCGCATCGAGCGCGTCCGCCCGGGCTCGCGGCTCGTCAACCTGTGCGTGAGCGGCGCGACGACCGCCGACGTTCTGCGCGGGCAGGTCGGGCGGGTCGGCGACGCGAAGCCCACGCTCGTCACCGTCGGCGTTGGCATCAACGACCTCACGCGCATGTCCCCGCCGGAGCAGTTCGCGCACAACTTCGAAGAGATCGTCACGCGCCTGCGCGCACAGACGGGCGCACCCGTCGTCGTCTCGAACCTGCCCGACATCACGCACTCGCCGCGCGTCCCAGACTTCCTGCGCGAAGACGCGCGCCGCGCCGTCCGCCTATACAACGAGCGTCTCGCCGACGTGGCCGCGCGCCACGGCCTGTACTTCGCCGACGCCTACACCAAGAGCGCCGAAGTCATCCCCTCGCACCCGGAGTTCTTCTCTTCGGACGGTTTTCATCCTTCGGACGAGGGCTACGAGTTCTGGGCCTTCGAGATGTGGCCGGTCGTGAAGCAGGCCATCCGTTGAGCGCCCTTGGCCTTCTAACGAACCCTCCGGCTCCTTCCCGAGAGCACGTAGCCGACGCTGATTGTGGCGTGCGCGGTCGCCTCCGACCCTGAGAACCCGATGCGCGCATCCGGGGCGATGAACAGGCGGTCGTTCAGAAAGATTTTCACGCCGCCGCCGGCGACGCCCGTCCACGCCGTATACGACGTGTCGTAGACGCGCGGCTGCCCCGTCGTGAAGTCCGACCCGTAGTAACGCCCCCGGTGTCGGAACACGCCGACGCCGAGGCCGAGGTAGGGCACCACCTTCTTCCTCGGGTTTGTCAGGTCGTAGGCGATGCCGGGCGCGAAGAAGTAGTCCTGATCCTCGCGGGAGTTTCGCATGTAGAGATACTCCGGCTCGACGCTGAAGCGGCTCGTGACGTAGAAGCGCACCGAGCCGCCCGCGACGACGTGCGGGTAGGAGAGGTCGTCTTCGCCGAAGCCCGACGTGCCGAACGTTGCCTTGACCTCGACCTTCGGCCGCGACAGCTCGCCCTGTTGCGCGCGGGCGGGGAAGAAGCAGAAGAGCACGAGGGCGGCGGCGACGATGATGCGCTTGGGCAGATAGTGCGCGCACTCGGTTGATCCTGGAGTCATTTCATTAGCTCCTGTGGGAGTCTGGGATAGACCGCAACGTCTCCGGGCAACCGCCGTGCCCCGCGCGGGGCTTAAGAATTTCGCGCGATGCGAACGGCGGCGCGAGGCTCGCGTCAACAAAACTGCTCCAACCGAACGCAAGCGATTTACGTCACTTGTCGCCCGCGGCCCCGAGTCTCACGCCTTTGCCTTTGCCCCTCGCCTTCATTAAGATGTTCGGGCGCGGAACGTGCTTAACGTTTCGGCCGTATGGCTTGTGGAAGGAGGTTCTCCACGAAATGGCTGACACGAATGATTCGAGGTACAAGACCGGCAACCCCATCTGCGACGCGATGCGCTTTCTGAAGGACGCCTCGTACGCGATCTTGCCGGCGGACGCGGCGCGGCAGTTGGGCGAGTTCGAGAAGAACGTCTGGGGCGGCATCCGCTGGTTCGCAGAGAAGAACGTCGGGTGGATCGACGACAGTCTCGCCGCCGCCGAACGCTTGCGCGAAGAGTGGCACCGCCGCCGCGAACACACGACCGGCCCCGAGCCGATCAGACAGACCCCGCCGCCAGAAGGCGTGGGATAGAAAGGACGCAGTTGGCTGTTAGCTGTTAGCCGTTAGCAATACAAAAAGCTAACAGCTAACTGCCAACTGCTAACAACTCACATGCAAGTTCTGCTGGCCGAAGAGTACGGGTTCTGTTTCGGGGTCGAGCGCGCCGTCGAGATGGTCGAGGGCGCGTTGGGCGAGGGCGCGACCGTGCGCACGCTCGGGCCGCTCATTCACAACACGCAGGAGATTCAACGGCTCGAAGCCGAGGGCGTCCGCACCATCGACGCGCCCGGCGACGTGACCGCGGGCGAGACGGCCGTCATCCGCGCGCACGGCGTCACGCCGCAGGTGCAGCGCGACCTGGAAGCGCGCGCCGAGCGCGTCATCGACGCCACCTGCCCGTTCGTCACGAAGGTGCAGAAGCTGGCCGAGCGCGCCGCCGAGCAGGGGCGCGATGTCGTGGTCGTCGGCAACCCCGACCACCCCGAGATGATCGGCGTCGTCGGCTACGCGCCCGCCTGCACGCACGTCGTCCGCGACGCGTCGGAGGTGGCCGCCCTGCCGCCGCTGCACGCGCCGCTCGTCGTCTCGCAGACGACCTTGAAGCTCAAGACCTTCCTCGAAGCGGCCGAGGCCGTGCGCGCGAAGGCCGACGCGGAGCCGCAGGTCGTCAACACCATCTGCTCCGCCACGCGCGACCGGCAGGACGCGGCGCGCGCGCTCGCGGGCGAGGTGGACGCCTTCTACGTCATCGGCGGCAAGCACTCCTCGAACAGCCTCAAGCTGCTCTCGGTCTGCAAGGAGCAGTGCGAGCGCAGCTTCCTCATCGAGACGCCAGACGAGATCAACCCCGCAGACCTGACGGGCGCCGAGCGCGTCGGCGTCACCGCCGGAGCTTCGACCCCGAACTGGCTCATCGAACAGGTCGTCTCGCGACTACGTGAGATAGGCAAGGCAGAAGCCCGACCGTAAGGGAGGGCGTCGGTCAAACATCAAAAGGCCGGGGGATGAAAGACAGCGGGTCTTTCATCCCCCGGCCTTCAAGCGTTAGCCGGACGCCCTCCCTTACGGTCGGGCTTCTGCCTAGAAGTCGTCTTCCGCGTCTTCGACTTGTTGGAGGGCGGTGACGACGATGCGGGCCTCTTCGGACTCGTACTCGTCGGCCTGCGATTCGAGGGCGTTGCGCGCGGTCTCGGCGTCGATGGGGTCGCCGAGCAGCGCGACGAGGATGCCGGTCGGCAGTTGCAGCAGAGCCTCCTGCGCGACGGCGCGGACGGCCGGGTTGATGTGGCGCGCCGTCTCGCACAGCTCGCTCGGGGCGAGCCGCGCCGTCATCACGTCGGCGACCTCGTCCACGCGCGCGTAGTCCTTCGCGCGCAGCGCACGTTCGAGCAGTTGCGCGAAGACCTCGGACGAACGCGCCTCGCGGTTCAAGACCGCGGCGCAGGTCTCCGTCATGCGGAGCAGGTCGCGCGACTGCTCGGGGCTCAAAGCCCCCGCGCCGACTTCGGCGGCGCGCTCGTCGAGCGCGGCCAGCAGGCGGCTCAGCTCCCACTCGGAGCGCGCGTCGTAGGCTGCGTCGCGGCGCGAGGCGTTTTTGTGGGCTGCGCCCTGTTGAGGTGGCGCCGGCGTCGAGAGGGCGCGCTCCACCAGGCTGCGCGTCGAGGGCCTCAAGCCCTGCCACACGCTCGCCACGCGCGCTCCGAAATCTTCAATCGTCATCATCAAAAACTCTTCCCGCGGCCTTGAGGTGGCCGAACGGGCGATACTGTAACACCGTGAGCCGTGAACCGTAAACCGTAGTAAGAACGTAAACGGTGAACCGTAAACCGTGACAAGAAGGAACTGCTTTTAACCTGTCACGGTTTACGGTTCACCGTCTACGGATTTAACGGCTCACGCCCCTTCAGCGGTTGTGGTCGATGATCTCGGTGATGGACGAGAAGAAGATTTTGACGACTTCGCCGTCGGCGCGTTCGATCTTAACGCTCGGGCGCGTGAGCGCCTGCGTCTGCTTGAGGCTGCGGACGACGCCGCGGACGCGCGCGCCCGTCTCGGTGACGATCTCGACGTTGTCCTTGCCGTAGAGCGGCTGGAGCGCCGCCAGTGCTTTGGTCACTTCCACCTGTCCGACCTCCTCCTGGTAGGCAGTAGGCAGATGGCAGTGGGCAGTTAAGAGCCACCGCTGTCGAGATTCCCGATTGAAGATTTCAACTTCCTCAACGCGGAGCGACTGCCTACTGCCATCTGCCTACTGCCTACTTCACTAGAGCACGCGCCGTGCCGGGCGGCCGGAGGCGCTTGCGCGCGGGCGCGCCGCGGGCCAAAATACCTCGCGCGGCACGGCCTGGGGCGCGGCCCCGAGTCTAAGTCCCGCGTGCGCGGGATGCAACCGCGGCGCTCCGACAGGCGTATATTGCTAACAACCGACGCCGTCCAAAGTACGCCGCGGGACGGACTACCAACAGACCTTGACGCGTGCCGGAACCGGAGGGCGGGATGCGAGCTGAAAACATTGTCAACTGCCCGAGCTGCGGCGCGACACTCGTCGCGGGGCTGCGCTTCTGCCGCATGTGCGGTTACCGCCTCGGCGAAGGCGTCGAAGAGTTCGTCCCCACGCAGCGCCTCGACCCCGCCGCCGCGCCGACCGCCGCGCAGGCCCCTCCAGCCACAGACCCCTTCCGCGCGAGGCAGACCTGGGGCAACGCGCCCATCCAGCCCTTCGGTGCCAACACGACGCTCGGCCGGGCGCAGCCCGAGGGCGCGACCTCGAAGCTCGCGAGGGCTTGCAGCCGCGCGCGCGGCGGCTGGTGGCTCTGGCTGACGATCATCGTCGTCCTCATGGTGGCGGGCGGCATGCTACCGGCCGCGATAAGGACTCGGGGCGGCGGCGGCGCGGCGCCGGCGGTGGTCAGGTCTTTCTTGGGCGTTGACGGCTTCGACAACGCCCCGGGCGGCGGCGCCTTCATCGAGGGCATCGCGGGGCCGGAGACGCCCATCGTCCGCGCGAACCTCATCGGCGGCGACACCATCATCAAGTTCGACGGGAAGGACGTCCGCGGCGCGGACGACATCAACCGGATTCTCAGAGACACGCCCGTCGGCAAGACGGTCGAGGTCGTCTACATCCGCGACGGCGTGACCGCCACGACCACTCTGACCACGGCCGCTCAGAACGACACGCCGGGGATGAGGATGTTCGACCGGCGGCAGCTCGGGCACGGCGTCCTCGGCGTTAACGTCGGCGACCGCGTGCAGGTGCCGAACTCGAACATCTTCGGAGTCGAGCTCGACGACGTGCAGACGAATAGGCCGGCCGACATCGCGGGGCTGAGGGAGAATGACATCGTCATCAAGTTCGGCGACTACCTCATCCGCACCCCCGGCGACCTCCGCTACCGCATCGCCGAGGCGATGCCCGGCTCGACCATCCCCGTCACCGTCGTCCGTGGCACGGAGCAGCTAGAGATTCAAGTCAAGGTCGGACGGAGCAAAGACTAGGCCCTTCGGGAAGGCAAAAGGCAAGAGGCAAAAGTGAAGGACGAAAGGCAGCGTGCCTTTCGTCCTTCACTTTTGCCTCTTGCCTTCGGCGTCAGCCGCCGGTGTATTCGCGCAGGCGTGCCTCCATCTCGCGGCGCACGTCCTGGCGGTCTTCCTCGTCCTCGTCGGGCTCGAACAGCTCGAAGAGTGCGTAGGGCGTGTCGCCGACGAGGCGCAGCTCCCAGGCTTCGCGCCCTTCGGCCGAGGGGCGCGTGAACCACATCGCGTCAACCTCGAACTCATTCAACGGCGCGCCCTCGAAGGTCGCTGACTCGCCCTCGCACGCGAGTTCCGAGAGCGTCTCGGGCCGCGCCAGCACGCGCGCGAGCCGCCAGCCGTGCCGCTGGTACTGCCCCAGTATCTCCTGAAATTTTTTGAGCCGGCTCATACTTTTAAAGTTCCCGATTTGTCAGCGCCCGCCCCCGTTCGTTTACAATCTAGCTTGCGTGTTACCACACGAAGCCGGCGGGGACAAGGCCCCGGCCTCACGCGGCGCGCCGAGAGGAGAATCAGCGGACTTGTCCGTCGAAGAGTCTACGAAGAACGAGGACGCCTGTGCGCAGGCGTTTGAAGGGTCGCCCTTCCACGCGGCCCTGGGCCGCGCCTTAGAGCGGCGGGGCCTGAGTCTCGCACAGTTCTGCCCGGCCGGCGACACGCTGACGCGGCGCGTGCTCGAGGAGTACGGCGCGATGTTCGTCGCGGAGGGCGTGGCCCTGCCCGACGCCTGCGTGCTGGAGAGTGAGGAGGCGGTCGGGCGCTTCCAACGCGAGGCGGGCTGGCGTTCGGAAGACATCGACGGCGCCGTCGTCGAGTTGCAAGGGCCTGCGATGGAGGCGCTCCTGGCGGCGCGCGAGGATGCGGCGTACACGGGCCTGCGCGTCACGCCGCGCGGCGGGAGCGAGGCCGGGCGGCGCAGCTTCGCGGACTCGCTGCGGCTCTGGCGCTCGCGCTGCGACCCCGCGCTCGAACACTGGTGCGCCGAAGGCCGGCTCGACGGCGCGGAGGCCGAGCGCCTGCGCGTGCTCTCTTTGCGCGAGCAGGTGTCGGCCGTGCTTGAGCTCGAGCGGGGCGGCATCTTCTTCAGCAAGTATTTCGACAAGAGCATCCTGCAGTCGGTGGCCGCGCCCGGCGCGTCACAGCACCTCGCCATGCTCGCCTTCGACGTGGCCGAGTTTCAGAACGCGCGCGTCGGCGCGCTGCTCGCGCGCCACGGCTGGTTCCAGACTGTCTTGAGCGACCTCCCGCACTTCACCTACCTCGGCCTCGCCGAGCGCGACCTCCCCTCGAGGGGCCTGCGCCGCGTCGAGTCCGACGGCCAGACGTTCTGGGTGCCGGACATGGAGAGTAGGCAGTAGGCAGATGGCAGTAGGCAGTACGCTCCGCGTTCTGCGGGTTGAAATGTTAATGCGAAAGTTTCGACAGCGGCGCTTTCAACTGCCTACTGCCATCTGCCTACTGCCTACTCTTGCTTTTTCACCCCGTTTGTGAGAAAGACTTGTGGCCGTCCGTCGAGATCGAAGGGTGAGTAAGAGGCTCGCGGCCCGGCCGAAAAATTTTTACCCCTGACAGTCTGAGCCCCGGCGCCGCCGGGTCTTGATAAGGAGAGAGAGATGATCGGATGTCCTTCCTGCGGTGCCGAGAACGTCGAGGGCACGCGCTTCTGCGTGAAGTGCGGCACGACGCTCCCGGCTTCCCC
>JAFAVK010000106.1 GCA_019242475.1 Acidobacteriota bacterium
GTTCAGGGTTCGTCGGCGGGCGCATAAATCACCGTGTTTTAACGACCAAATGGCAGAACACGGCGATTCTACACATCACTTTGAGCATCGCACACCTCGCTTTGCTCAATGTTTTCGTCGGCTTCAGACTTTTTCAGGGACGACTAACTACATGAAGAAGAATTTATGGAGCGCTATTTTCGGTGTAGTAAGTGCCTTAGGCGTTGAAGCTGTACGGTTGCCAGAATATGAAAACCGTAAGGAAACTGCCCGCCTGTGGGCAGAGGACATAGGTAACCAAATTAAGGGTGACGCATTGCAGCGTCAGCGAAACGAGATCAAGCGCCTAGAACTAGAAGTCGAAAACCTAGCCCCTATTATTAGAGACCATGAGTGGCGCGCTGATTTGCTCAAACGCTCGCTCGCGGCGATCGCTGAGCTTCGCCGGAAGAAAAAGTCCATATTGCAAAAGACTGTTGCGCCTATTGTTTATGGCAGATGGGAGATACATGAATTAGAGAGCGCCTCGGCGCAGTATTGGCGAGAGTTAAGGGAGGGTTTCGGCAGACCAGCAAGAGAAACATTTGGGAAATTGGTCGCCATGAATAAAACATGGGAAGAACTAACGAGGGATGAGAAGAGCGACTTAAACTGCCCTGAAGCCGGGAGAGTAAACAGAAGGAGAAGAAAAACGCTCACAAAAAAGACTACTTGTGTTTAGTGAGATAAGCCGATTTTTTCTTAGAGTTAAGGCCGTGACGGCGAGCGTCACGGCCTTAACTCTAAGGTAGTGAATAAGGAGATATCAACATGCTTGATCTGGGCGGAATGTATAAAATCTTGTCCACTTTTGGCCCTTGGGGATTAGTCCTCATAGTGTTTATCTATATTGTATTGAAGGGGCAAATAACATTTCATTACCCCCGGCCCAAACATAAATGCAAAAATAGAGCTAAGCACAATGGTTAACCGCCTATGGACTACCACCTCACAGCCAAAGCCCGTGTGGCAGCCAATTTACAAGCGATCTTGTAACAGGCGATTACAAGAGTAGGAAATAGACTAGGTAACTGGACGGTTAGATACGCCCGGAGAGCCGGTGTCTTGTTTCAACCAGTTGTCCGGGCGTATGCTTCAGCGTCTTAACAATACTACTGCGTGATGCCCATCTGGGTGAGGATGTAGGCGTAGTCGAAGGCGGTTTCGCGGAGGGCGTCGTAGCGGCCGGAGGCGCCGCCGTGGCCGGCGCCCATGTTGACCTTGAGGAGGAGCGTGTTCTTGTCGGTCTTCATGGAGCGGAGTTTGGCGACCCACTTGGTTGGCTCGTGGAAGCCGACCTGGCTGTCGTTGAGCGAGGTCTTGACGAGCATGTTCGGATAGTCCTTGGCGGCGACGTTGTCGTAAGGGGAGTAGGAGAGCATGTACTCGAAGTTCTCCTTGCTCTTGATGGGGTTGCCCCACTCCTCCCACTCGCCGGCGGTTAAGGGGAGCGTGTCGTCCAGCTCGGTGTTGATGACATCGACGAAGGGGACGTAGGCGACGACCGCCTTAAATAAATCCGGGCGCATGTTCGTGACCGCGCCCATCAGGAGCCCGCCCGCCGAGCCGCCCGTGATGACCAGCCTCTCCTTCGACGTGTAGCCCGCCTTAGTCAGATACTCCGCCGCGGCGATGAAGTCGGTGAAGGTGTTCTTCTTCGACATCATCTTGCCCTGGTCGTGCCACTCCTTGCCGAGGTCGCCGCCGCCGCGGATGTGCGCCGTGGCGTAGACGACGCCGCGGTCGATTAAGGAGAGCCGGTTCGAGCTGAACGTCACGTTCGAAGGGATGCCGTAGGAGCCGTACGCCTGCAAGAGCAGCGGCCGCGAGCCGTCGAGCTTCAGGTCTTTCTTGTAGACGAGCGAGATCGGCACCTTCGTCCCGTCCGCGGCGGTCGCGTAGACGCGCTCGGACTTGTAGAGCGTCGGGTCGTAGCCGCCCAGAACGGGCGTCTGCTTGAGCAGCTCGCTCTTGCCCGTCTTCACGTCGTAGTCGTAGGTGGAGGCGGGCGTGATGAAGGACTGGTAGCTGTAGCGCACCTTGTCGGTGTCGTACTCGCGGTTGGTGCTCATCGAGATGTTGTAGACGGGCTCGGGCACCGCGATGTCGGTCGCCTTGTTCGTCTTGAAGTCGTAAATCTTCAGGACGGGCGTCGCGTTGCCGCGCTCCGAGACGACGTAGAAGTCTTTGAAGAACTCGACGCCGCCGAGCATCACGCCGGGGCGGTGCGGGATGACCTCCTTCCAGTTCTCGCGCTTCGGGTCGGAGACGGGCGCCGAGACGAGCTTGAAGTTGCGCGCGTTCTTCTCGTTCGTGCGGATGTAGAAGCGGTCGCCGTGGTGGTCAACGTAGTACTCGTGCCCCGACTCGCGCGGGAGCAGCACGCGCCACGCCTCGCCGGGCTTGTCCGCCGGAAGATACCGCACCTCGCTCGTCGTGTGGCTCGCAGAAGTTAAGAAGAGGTAGCCGCGCGAGCGCGAGCGCTCGACGCCGATGCCGAACATCTCGTCCTTCTCTTCGTAGACGAGCTGGTCGGCGCCGGTCTGTCCGAGCGTGTGCTTGTAGAGCTGGTACGGGTTCTTGTTGACCGGATGGTCTACGACGTAGAAGAGCGTCTTGTCGTCCCCGGCCCACGCCACGCTCGACACGCGCTCGGCGATCTTCGTCGCCGCGCCGGTGCGGAGGTCTTTAACGTAGAGGCTGTACTCGCGGTAGCCGGTCTCGTCGGTCGTGTAGGCGAGGAGGTTCGTGTCCGAGGTCACGTCGAAGTCGCCGACGGCCATGAAGCTGTGCCCCTTCGCCATCTCGTTCAGGTCGAGGAGCACCTGCTCGGGCGCCTCCATCGTCCCCCGGCGCCTGGCGTAGACCGGGTACTGCTTTCCCTGCTCGGTGCGCGTGTAGTAGAGGTAGCCGCCCAAAGGCCACGGCACGTTCGTGTCCGTCTCCTTGATGCGCGCGAGCATCTCCTTGTAGAGCCGCTCCTGCAACTCGGCCGTGCCCTTCATCATCGCGTCCGTGTAGGCGTTCTCGGCCTCCAGGTAGGAGATGACCTCCGGGTTCTTCTTGTCGCGCATCCAGAAGTAGTCGTCCGAGAGCTTGACGCCGTGGACTTCCGACGTGCGCGGGACTTTCTTCGCCACCGGCGGCGCGGGCGGCGCGGCCGAGCCGTTCGTCTGTGTCTGTGCCATAGTCTGGGTGCCGGCCGGGATGACGGCCGCCAGCAGGAGCGCCGGCAGGAGGCTGAGCCTTTTCATCTTGAGCCCTTTCATCTTTCGCGTGTCCGAGGATTCCGACGGAATGTGCGCGGCGGATTATAAATAAGGCAAAAGGCAGAAAGCAAAAGGCAAGGCGTGAACCGTGAACCGTAAACCGTGACAAGTTAAAGGCAGCTTTTTCTTGTCACGGTTTACGGTTCACGCCTTCCTTTGCCTTTTTCCCTCCCCCGGTTGTACGCTCTCCGCGAACGCGCGGGCGAATGTTCGAGACCCCCCGGCCGCCCCGCGCGTGCAAAGTCTCCGACAGTCTCACGGCTGTACGTCCCCGAAAACTTTTCCGGCCACTCCCCCGAAGGGTTTCTAAAAATGCCCGAACTCATCACGCCCAGACGCCGCCCCGCGCGCGGCGCGCTCCTGTGCGCGGCCGCGCTCCTGCTGGCCCTCGCGCCCGCCGCCCTCGCGCAGAAGGAGGCGCCCGCCACCGTCGCGGGGCGCGTCACCGACGGCGAGCGCGCCGCGCCCGGCGTCACGGTCATGCTCATCTACAACGAGCCCCCGCAGCGCTTCCGGATAGCGACGCGCGCGAAGACCGACGCCGACGGCCGCTTCCTCCTGACCAACGTCGCGCCCGGCCGCTACCAGATTCTGCCGGTCGCGCCCGCCTACGTCGTCGAGGGGATCAACTCGGGCTACCCGCCCGGCCGCCCGCTCAACGTCAACGCCGGCGAGGAGGTCAAGGACATCGACTTCAAGATGGAGGCGGGCGGCGTCATCACGGGCCGCGTCACGGACGCCGACGGCAACCCGGTCGTCGCCGAGCCGGTCGCGGTCGCGCCCGTCGAGCAGCCCCTCGGGCCGCCGAGCTTCAACTTCGACCAGCGCGACCAGATGACCGACGACCGCGGCGTCTACCGCCTCTACGGCCTGCCGCCCGGGAGCTACCGCGTCTCGGTCGGGCGCGCCGACGACTCGGGCGCCGTCAGCTTCGGCCGGCGCAAGCTCTTCCGCCGCACCTTCTACCCGGACGCGACCGAGCAGGAGCAGGCGCGCGTCGTCGAGGTCAAGTCCGGCATCGAGGCCACCGACGTTGACATCAAGGTCGGCAGCGCGCTGAAGACCTACAGGGTCTCGGGCCGCTTCGTCACGGCCGACACGGGCCAGCCGGTCGCGGGCATCACGGTCGCCTACGGCACCGTGGACGCGCAGGGGCGGCGCACGGGCGGCTACGGCGGCGGCACGACGACGAACGCGCGCGGCGAGTTCGTGACCGAGGGGCTCGCCCCCGGCCACTACTCCGTCTTCGCCTCCAACTCGTTCCAGCAGCAGGCGCCGACCCAGTTCTACAGCGACCCCGTCCTCTTCGAGGTCGCGGACGCGGACGTGTCGGGGCTCACGGTCAAGCTCAAGCTCGGCGCGACCGTCTCGGGCGTCGTCACCATCGAGGGCGCGGCCGACCGCGCCGCCGCGGCGCAGATGCTCTCGGCCGTGCGCGTCTACGCCTTCGTCGAGCCGACCCGGCAGCGGCCGGTGGCGTCGGGCGGCCCCACGCGCCCGGTCAGCGTCAACCCCGACGGCACGTTCAGCGTGACCGGCCTGAGCCCGGGTAAGCTCCGCGTCGGCGTCATGAACGAGACGGTCAAGGGGCTCACGATGGCACGCATCGACCTGAACGGCGCGAACGTCGCCGGCGGCTTCGAGGTGTCCGAGGGGGCACAGGTCACGGGCCTTCGCGTCATGCTGACGTTGGGGAGGGCGACCATCGTCGGGCAGACGACCTACCTCAACGGGGCGCCGCCGCCGGGCGCCCGCGTCATGGCCTACGCGCGCCCCTCCGGGGCCGCGCCGGGCACCGCCCCGACGCCCTCGACCCAGGTGGACGCGCGCGGCTTCTTCCGCATCGAGGGGGTGCCGCCGGGCGAGTACGACGTCATCGTCAACGTCCTCATCTTCAGCGCCGGCAGCGTCCGCCCGAGCGCCAGCCAGCCGCAGCACGTCGTCGTCGGCGACGGCGGCGAGGTGAAGGTCTCGCCCGTCGTCGATTTTCAATCGAACCCGACCCCGCCCGTCCGGAGGAGAGAACCTTGAAAGCCCCTCGCACGCCCCGCGTCAAGATGTTGTGCAAGACCCCCGCCGCGCTCCTCCTTCTCTCACTGCTCGCGCCGGCCGCGGCCCGCGCGCAGGCGCCGCAGAAGAGGCAGACGCCGACCCAGACGGCCGCGGCCGTCACCGCCGCCGCAACGCCGACGCCCGCGCCGCGGGGCGCGCTCGCGGGGCGCGTCGTCGGCGAGTCGGGCGAGCCCATCCCGGAAGTCCCCGTCTCGCTGGCGCCGCGCATCTCCGGAGTGCGCAGGGGCGGCCCGGACTACACGGTCGCGGCCGACGAGTCGGGCGGCTTCCGCTTCGAGGGGCTCGACCCCGGCCTCTACGAAGTCTACGCGTCGCTGCCCGGCTTCGTCACCGAGACCGACGTGCAGACGGGGCGCTCGCTCGGCCCCTACCGCCCCGGCGACAACGTCACCGTCCGGCTGGTCAAGGGCGGGGTCGTCACCGGCACGGTCACCGACGGCCTGGGGCAGCCGCTCGTCTCGCTCAACGTGCGCGCCGTGCGCGTGCGCGACCTCGACGGCGGCCAGCCCGCCATCCCCTTCTCCTCCGGCGGCGGCGAAGACCGCACGGACGACCGCGGCGTCTACCGCATCTACGGGCTGCGCCCCGGGCTCTACATCGTCTACGCGGGCGGCTACCTCAGCACGTCCTTCCCCTTCGGCGGGGGCTCCGGCGAGGTGGCGACCTTCTACCCTTCGGGGACGCGCGACACCGCGGCCGAGGTCGCCGTGCGCGGCGGGCAGGAGTCGGGCGGGATCGACATCCGCCTGCGCGACGACCCCGCGCGCCGCATCACCGGCACCGTCGATTCGCCCACCGGCTCGCTCGGCGAGATGGGCGTCGGCGTCAACCTCGTCTACGCCTCGACGGCGATCACCGCCGGCGCGGCCTTCGTCAGCGCGATTAACCCGGGCGACCGCTCCTTCTCCTTCGACAGCGTCGCCGACGGCGAGTACGACTTGCAGGCGACGGTCAACGGGCGCGACGGGATAACGCTCGCCTCCGCGCCGCAGCGCGTCTCGGTGCGGGGCGCCGACGTGACGGGCCTGCGCCTGACGCTCGCGCCGCTCGCCTCGGCCTCGGGCACAATGCGCTTCGAGCCGGCCGCCGAGCCCGGCCGCCCCGCCCCGGAAAGCTGCAAGGCAGTTCGCGCCACACAGCTCCCGCAGGAGACGCTCGTCACGGCCTCGGCCGCCGCGGGGCAGCGCTTGAAGCCGGGGGGCGTCTTCTCGCGCACCTCCCTGCCGCAGAGCGCGACGCCCGACGACGCGGGCGCCTTCAACGTCCGCGGGCTCGAAGCGGGCCGCTACCGCCTCTCCGTCCGCCTCTTCGACGAGGCGCTCTACGTGCGCTCCATCCAGGCGCCCGCGCCCGCCGCAACGCCGCCGCCGCGCGCCGCGGGGGCCGGGGCTCAGCGCACGACGACGACCGCGACGGCTGCGACGACAAACGCCGCCCCGCGCGACGTGTTCGACGTGAAGGCGGGTCAGCAGTTCTCGGGCCTCGTCGTGCGCGTCGCGGAGGGCGCCGCCTCCTTCGCCGGGAGCGTGGCCGCGGCCGAGCCCGCCGCGGGCGCGCCGCCCGTCCCGCTGCCTCCCTTCTCGCAGCTCCGCGTCCACCTCGTCCCGCAGGAGCGCGAGCGCGCCGAAGACACCCTGCACTACTACGAGGCGCCGGTCGCGTCGGACGGCACCTTCGCCTTCAAGAACCTCGCGCCCGGCCGCTACCTCGTCCTCGCGCGCCCCTTCGTCGCCGAGCCCGGCGAGAGCGCGCCGCGCCCCGCCGCCCTCGACACGGCCGCACGCGCCAACCTCCGCCGCGAGGCCGAGTCGGCGAATACGATTGTCGAGCTGCAACCCTGCCAACGCACCGCGGACTTCGTCCTCCGCTTCCCGCCGCCGGCACCGGCGACGAAGTAAGACGGCCCTTTGTTTTCAGAGTCGAGTGTGAAGTAGAAGGCATCTCACCACAGAGACACAGAGACACGGCTTGAAGACTTATTGCATCAAGCCGTGTCTCTGTGTCTCTGTGGTGAAAAATTCTTACGGGAGTCGCGCCTGAGAGAAACCCCTCAAACCTCCCTCACGACCAACCCGTCGCGGGCGACGTTCCATTTCAAAACTTCGGCGCCCTCGCGCGCGGCGAGCGCCGTCTCGACCGACTCGCGGCCGCCCTCTTCGCAGAGGAAGGCGATGCAGCCGCCGCCGCCCGCGCCGCAGACCTTCGCCGCGACCGCGCCGCTGGCGAGCGCCGTCTCGACCAGCTCCTCCATGTGCGGCGTCGTGATGTTGGGCGCGAGCCGCTTGCGGTTCGGGTAGGCCGCGCGCATCACCTCGCCCACGCGCGCCCAGTCGCCGGCCACGAGCGCCCCGCGCACCTCGCGCGCCGCGTCGCGGATCTTCTCGAAGATGTCGAAGACCTCCGGGTCGCCGTCGATGTGGCGCTTGAACATCTCCCAGTTGTTGATGCCCGAGAGCCGCGGCTCGCCCGTGTAGCAGACGACGACCCGCTTCTCCAGCTCCCCCGGCTCGACGTGCAGGGCCTCGCGCCGGATGCCGTCGGGGTCGAACCGGACGGAGTTGACCCCGCCGTAGAAGGCGCCGTAGTAGTCCTGAAAGCCCGCGGGCACACGGATGACCGTGGACTCGACGTTGGCCGCGATGACGATGAACTTCGACGGCGGGTAGCGGTCGCCGACGAAGCGGTTCAGAGCGCCGATGCAGGCGATGGCGAGCGCGCTCGACCCGCCGAGCCCGGCGCCCGCGGGCGCCTTCGATTCGGCGACGAGGTGGAAGCCGGCCTCGGGCTTGAAGAAGTGGACGAGCTTCGCGATGAGTTCGAGCCGCTCCTCGCGCGCCAGCTCCTCAACCGCCGCGAGGCTCGTCTCGAACGTGACGCCGCGGTCGCGCGACTCCAGGATGATCTGGTCGTCCGCGCGCGGCTCGATGCGGCAGGTGGCGTCGAGCGAGACGGCGAAGTTGACGGTCGTCGCGCCGGGGTGGAAGAGGTAGAGCGGCCAGATGTCGATGGTGCCCCCGGCCAGGTCTACCCTCGTCGGGGCTGTGGCTTCGATAGTCATAATGTTCAAATGACGAGTGATGAGTGATGGGTGATGAATTAAGAACTGTCTTCAATTCATCACTCATCACTCATCACCCATCACTTATCACTGGCTTGTTCTCCTTGCTTCTGCTTCGGCGCCTCCTTGGGGCGCGCGAGCGGGTGCGGGATCAGTTCGTGCAACTCGTCCTTGATCTCGTGGAGTCTGACCTCGGCGGCCTGCTCGAACTTCTGGATGGCCTCGGGGCTCGCCTCCTCGACCTTCTTCGAGAGCCAGTACTTCTCCGCGAAGTAGAAGCCGCCGATGCCGAGGACGATGACGGCGACGACGACGCCCAGCAGGACGTAGCTCAGGTCGTGGATGTTGCCGACCAGCGTGTAGATGGCCGTGTGGAAGACGAAGCCGGCGCCCGAGAGCACGAGCACCCACACGAAGCAGCTCGCGCACGAGAGCAGGAGGAAGCGCGGGTACTTCATCTTCGCCACGCCGTAGAAGGCGCACGAGCCCCAGCGCAGCCCGTAGGTGAACTTCGAGATGAAGATCGACATCACCCCGAACTTGTCCCTCAGCCTCTCCAAGCGGGGGCGCGCCGCGCAGTAGAAGCGGTACTTCTTCACCTTCGAGCGGCCCGCGCGCCCGAGCGCGTAGGCCACGTTGTCGCTCGCCACGCCCGCCAACGTCCCCACCGCCAGCACCAGCGGGAAGCTGTAGTCGCCGAACGCCTGCCCGTGCGCCAGCACGCCCGCCAGCAGCAGCGTGATGTCGCCCTCCGCCATCGTCAGAAAGAAGATGGCCGGCAGCCCGAACGTCGAGACCAGTTGGTTGACGTAGTTGAAATCCATAAGATGAGTGATGAGCGATGAGTGATGAGTGATGAGTTAAAAGCCGCGTGCCTTCAACTCATCACTCATCACTCATCACTCATCACTTTCCTTCTGGGGTTTGACCACGAGCACGGGGCAGCGCGCGTGGCGGACGACCGACTCGGCGGTCGAGCCGAACAGGATGCGACCCAAACCCGTGCGGCCGTGCGACGAGATGACGATGAGGCCGGCGCCGTGCTCCTCGGCCGCGCGGACGATCTCGGCGGCCGGCTCGCCGCGCGCGATCACGTCCTCGACCTCCACGCCGTCGAACTCCGCGCTCTTCGAGAAGGCGGGCAGGTCGCGCGCCGCCGACTCCTCCAACTGCCCGCCCAGCTCGGCCGCCGGCAGGGGCTCCGCCAGCGGCGTCCAGCCGACCGGCTGCACCACCGGCTCGACGACGTGCAGGCAGACGACCCGCGCCCCCAACAGCCGCGCGAACTCGGCCGCCACCGGCACGGCGTGCCGCGCGCACTCGCTGAAGTCCGTCGGCAGCAGGATGGAGCGAACGTCCATAATTTAATGATGAATGCCGAGTGATGAATGATGAATTATTCTAGCCGTATACAAGAGGGGATAAATGGCTAATCGTCGTGCGGTCTGACTTTAATTCATCATTCCGCATTCATCGCTCATCATTTCCGCCGTGCATTCTACACGCAGAGTGAGTTGTTTGACAGCCCCCCGCCCCTTTGTTACCATCACGGCCGTCCAAGTCCGGCTCCAAAATCCGTTTTTAAGCTCTTGAGGCAGAAGGCTTTGAGATGAGCGCGCCGTCGCCAAACGAACAGCTTTACGTGGGCGTTGAACTCTGCGCGTCGTCGGCGCGCGCCGCGCTCGTCAACCCGGCCGGCGAGGTGCTCGCGAGCCGCGAGGCGGCGCTCGCGGGCGGCGACCTCGCCCCGCAGATCGCGCGCCTCGTCTCGGAGCTGCGCGACTCGGCGCCCGCGCCCGCCAGGGCCATCGGCGTCGGCGTCCCCGGCCTGGTCAACCCGCAGACGGGCCGCGTCGTCATCTCCTCGGACATCCCCGCGGTCGTGCGCGAAGACCTGCGCGCCGCCCTCGCGCAGGCGACGGGCCTGCCCGTCGCGCTCGACAACGACGCCAACGCGGGCGCCCTGGGCGAGTACGCGGCCGGCGCCGGGCGCGGCAGCCGCAACATGTTCTACGTCACCATCGGGACGGGCATCGGCGGCGCGCTGATCCTCGACGGCCGCCTGTGGCACGGGGCCTCCGGCTTCGCCGGCGAGTTCGGGCACATCACCATCGACCCCGAGGGCATCGAGTGCACCTGCGGCAACGTCGGCTGCCTGGAGACAGTCGCCTCCGCCCCGAACATCGTCCGCCGCACGCACGAGCGCCTGATGCGGGACTCGACCTCCTCGCTCTCGCGCCTCGGGCTCAACAAGAACTTTACGGCCGCCGACATCGCGCACGAGGCGCGGGGCGGCGACGACTTCGCCGCGATGATGATGGCGCGCACCGGCCGCTACATCGGCACGGCCATCGCGGCCGTCATCAACCTCCTCAACACCGAGCGCGTCGTCCTCGGCGGCGCCGTGATGGACGCCGGCGAGATCATCCTCGACCCCATCATCCAGGAGGCGCGCCGCCGCTCCTTCCAGCCCAACTTCGAGTCCACCCAGATCGTCGCCGCCACCCTCGGCCACGACGCCGTCCCCATCGGCGCCGCCCTCCTCGCCCGCGACGCCGCGCAGCAGGGCGGCTGAATCACACGCGAACAGAGAACCCCGCCGGCGGCCCCTGCGTTTCAGAGTTTTAAGGAGGCGCGAGAACCCATGCCCTTCATCACCGCGACGCGAGAGGACGGGGCGACGCTGCTCGTCAACGTGGACAGGATTCAGTACGTGGCCTACCAGGACGCGGCGGGGCAGGAGGTCTTGAGCGTCGTCTTCGACGCCAACCCGCCGGCGCAGGGGCGCCCGGGCACGAACGAGATCGTCGTCCACGGCGAGGAGGCGCGGCGCGTGTGGGCGGCGCTGGGCAGCATGCTCGGGCTCTAGCGGGGCTTGTCTTCGCGCGGTGCGGTTTGCGATGATACGCGCGTGAAGAGTTTCTTCGAGACCGACGCGGGGGGCGGCGCGGGTCTGAGCCGGCAGCGCTGGGCGCGGCTCGCCTTCATCCTGCTCGTCTGGACGCTGGTCGGCCTCTTCTTCTCCAGCCAGGTCTACTTCTACTGGCTCGGCACGCCCAAGCAGATGTCCCTGCTGCGCTCGCTCGCGTGGCAGATGACGGCGGTCGTCATCTTCGCGCTCTCGACGCCGCTCGTGCTCCTGCTCGCGCGCCGCTACCGCGTCGAGCGCCAGACGTGGCGCCGCGCCGTCCCCGTCCACCTGCTCGCGGGCACCGGCATCTGCGCGGTCTGGGCCGCCTTCCACATCCTCCTCGACATCTACTTCAACGGCAACCTCGACGCCTTCGAGTGGCGCCACCTCCCGCGCATCGTCTTCCTCAACATCGACCGTGAGCTGCTCATCTACTGGATCATCGTCGTCGTCAGCCACGCGGCCGACTACTACCAGCGCTACCGCGAGGGCGAGCTGCGCGCCTCGCAGGCACAGTTGCAGGCCCTGAAGATGCAGCTCCACCCGCACTTCCTCTTCAACGCCCTGCACTCGATCTCCGCGCTCGTCCACTCCGACCCGGACGCGGCCGACAAGATGATCGCTAGATTAGGCGACTTCCTGCGCCTCACGCTCGACTCGGCCGCCGCGCAGGAGGTGCCGCTCCGGCAGGAGCTTGAGTTCCTCAACTGCTACCTCGACATCGCGCGCACGCGCTTCCGCGACCGCCTGACGACGCAGATCGAGGCCGAGCCGCAGGTCTTGGACTGCGTCGTGCCGAACCTCATCCTCCAGCCCATCGTCGAGAACGCCATCCGCCACGGCGTCTCGCAGCGCGCCTCGTGCGGCCACGTCGAGGTGCGCGCCGCGCGCGCCGGCGACGCGCTCCGCCTGGAAGTCCGAGACAACGGGCGCGGCCTGCCCGAGGGCGTCGGGGTCGCACGCGCCAAGCAGGGCGGCGGGGTCGGCCTCGCCAACACGCGCGCGCGCCTGCAACAGCTCTACGGCAACTCCTACCACTTCGAAATCTCGAACGTGCCGACGGGCGGCGCCATCGTCACGCTCGAGTTCCCGCTGCACGGCTCAACGTCCGAGCCCGGCGCCGAACACGCCCCCTCCATCGACGCCGCGCCCCCCGGCAAACCCCGCGCCGCCGGAGCCCGCGGCCCCGTCTCCTCCAGGGCGTAAACCGTGAACCGTCAACCTTGACGAGAAGGCTTCCGCCTGCCTCATGCGTGCGGTTTCCCCGCGCTTTTGTTATAAAGATTCTCTACGTCGAACCGTAAACCGCGACAAGAAACGCCGCGCCCTCTTGTCACGGTTTACGGTTCACGGTTTACGGCATTTTATGAACCCGGAACGCATCAGAAACTTCTCGATCATCGCGCACATCGACCACGGCAAGTCCACGCTGGCCGACCGCCTGCTCGAACTCACCGGCGCGCTCTCCGAGCGCGAGATGGAGGCGCAGGTCTTGGACAACATGGACTTGGAGCGCGAGCGCGGCATTACCATCAAGGCGCACGCCGTCCGCCTCGACTACCGCGCGCGGGACGGGCAGGCGTACGTCCTCAACCTCATCGACACGCCCGGCCACGTCGATTTCAGTTACGAGGTCTCGCGCTCGCTCTCGGCCTGCGAGGGCGCGCTCTTAATCGTTGACGCCTCGCAGGGCGTCGAGGCGCAGACGCTCGCCAACACCTACCTCGCCATCGGCGAGAACCTCGAACTCGTCCCCGTCATCAACAAGATCGATTTGCCCGGCGCCGAGCCCGACAAGGTCAAGGAGCAGATCGAGCACGTCATCGGGCTCGACACGCACAACGCCGTCCTCGCCTCGGCCAAGACCGGCGTCGGCGTCCCCGACATCCTCGAAGCCATCGTCCGCGACATCCCCGCGCCTCGGGGCTCCGCGGACGCGCCGCTCAAAGCCCTCATCTTCGACTCCTGGTACGACTCCTACCGCGGCGTCATCGTCCTCTTCCGCGTCATCGACGGGACGATTAAGCCGGGGATGAAGATTCGCTTCTTCAACACCGGGCGCGACTATCAGGTCGAGACCATCGGCGTGAACCGCCCGCGCGCGACGCCCATCGGCTCGCTCTCGGTCGGCGAGGTCGGCTTCATGACCGCCTCCATCAAGACGGTCGCCGACGTGCAGATCGGCGACACCATCACCGAGGCCGCGCGCCCGACGAAGGAACCTTTCCCCGGCTTTCAGGAGATCAAGCCGATGGTCTTCGCCGGCCTCTACCCGGTCGAGGCCAACCAGTACGAGGAGCTGCGCGACGCCTTAGACAAGCTGCGCCTCAACGACGCCTCCTTCTTCTACGAGCCCGAGTCTTCGGTCGCGCTCGGCTTCGGCTTCCGCTGCGGCTTCCTCGGCCTGCTCCACATGGAGATCGTGCAGGAGAGATTAGAGCGCGAGTTCGACCTCGACCTCATCACGACCGCGCCCGGCGTGCGCTACCGCGTGACGACGACTGACGGCGAGGTGGTCGAGGTGGACTCGCCCGCGAAGATGCCCGACGCCGTCCGCATCGCCAAGATCGAAGAGCCGATCATCGAGGCCACCATCCTCACCTCCGACGAGTTCCTCGGCGGCATCCTCCCGCTGCTCGAAGAGAAGCGGGGCGTGCAGAAGAAGTTCGAGTACATCGCCGAGAAGCGCGTGATGCTCGTCTACACGCTGCCCTTGAACGAGATCGTGCTCGACTTCTACGACCGTCTGAAGTCGGTCTCGCGCGGCTACGCGTCTTTGGACTACCACCTCGCCGGCTACATCGAGAGCGACCTCGTCAAGCTCGACCTCATGGTCGCGGGCGAGCCCGTGGACGCGCTCTCGATCATCGTCCACCGCCAGAACTCGCAGGCGCGTGGCCGTCTCCTCGCCGAGAAGATGCGCCAGCTCATCCCGCGCCAGCTCTTCGAGGTGCCCATCCAGGCCGCCATCGGCAACAAGATCATCGCCCGCGAGACCGTCAAGTCCCTGGGCAAGAACGTCCTCGCCAAGTGCTACGGCGGCGACATCACGCGCAAGCGCAAGCTCCTCGAAAAGCAGAAAGAGGGCAAGAAGCGCATGAAGCGCGTCGGCAAAGTCGAAATCCCCCAGGAAGCCTTCCTCGCCGTCCTGAAAGTCAACGAATAGTCAACAAGCGAGCGCCGCCACGCTCATCGTCGGAGAGGTGCGATGGTAAACTGGCGACGCTTCGAGCCGGCCGGCTTTGAGTACGACTTTGAAAAGGACAAGCTCGCCGCCCACCGGGTCACCTTCGAGGAGGCGGTCGAATGTTTCGACTCGGATTTTGAGGTGCGCAAGAACAAGTCAGACACCGACCGTTATCAACTCTTCGGACGCACCCTCGGCGGGCGTCAGCTAAAGATCATCTTCCAACTCAAGCCCGGCAACGTCGTCAGGATCATTACGGGGTGGCAAGTATGAGCAAGAAAAACCGAGCCCTCTCCGAGGAAGAGATTGACGAACGCGTGATAGCCCAGGCCGATGACGATTCCGCCTGGGGGAAGCCCATCAAGGTCAAGCGCTCGCGCGCCGCCGTTCTGGTATTCAATGAAGAGCAGATGGCGCGGCTCCCGATAACGGTCGGCCCTGAGACCGTGAGCGGCGCGCCCGTCTTCCGCGGAACGCGCGTACCCGTGGCGGCGCTACTCGACAATCTCGCCGACGGACTCACACTCGACGAGTTTCTCGACAACTTCCCTACCGTCAGACGCGAGCAGGCCGTTCAGGTGTTGGAGTTTTATAAAGAGGCGCTTGCACGCCTGAGCCGCGCGGCCTGAACATCTACCCTGTCGAGGGGTAGGTCGGCGGAATCCGAACAAGGCGGGGTCGGCGTAGAGTTCGGCGGGCGGCGCAGGCACGCGCCCCCTTACCGTCGAATCCAACAGACAGGAGAACCCGCGATGAAGTTCACCGCCCTCTTGCTCGCGCTGCTCTTCGCGTGCGGCGCGGTTCAGGCACAGCACGAACACCACGCGACAGAGAACAAGGACGAGGCGACGATTGTCGCCGGCATGGGCTCGCTCCACCACCCGGTCACGACCCGCAGCGCCGAGGCGCAGCGCTTCTTCGACCAGGGGCTGCGCTTCGTCTACGCCTTCAACCACGACGAGGCCATCCGCTCGTTCCGGCGCGCGGCCGAGTTCGACCCCAACCTCGCGATGGCGCACTGGGGCATCGCCTACGCCCTCGGGCCGAACATCAACCTCGACGTAGACCCCGAGCGCGAGAAGGCCGCCTACAACGCCGTGCAGACGGCGCTCTCACTCATCTCGAAGGCTTCGCCCAGGGAGCAGGACTACATCGAGGCGCTCGCGCTGCGCTACACGAGCGACCCTAATGCTTCGCCCGAGACGTTGCGCCGCATGGCCGAAAACTTCAGCCGCGCGATGGGCGCGCTCTCGAAGAAGTACCCGGAAGACCTCGACGCCGCCACGCTCTACGCCGAGTCTTTGATGAACCTGCGGCCGTGGCGCCTCTGGAACAAAGACGGCACGCCGGCCGAGGGGACGCAGGAGATCGTCTCGACGCTCGAATCCGTTTTGAAGCGCGACCCGAACCACGTCGGCGCCATCCACTACTACATCCACGCCGTCGAGGCGTCGCCCGACCCCGGCCGCGCGCTGGCCTACGCGCCGCGCCTCGGGCGGCTGATGCCCGCCGCGGGCCACATCGTCCACATGCCCGCGCACATCTACCAGCGCGTGGGCGACTACGACGCCTCGGCGCGCAGCAACGAGGCGGCGGCCGCGGCCGACCGCGCGTACATCAAGGCGTCGGGCGTGCAGGGCATCTACCCCCTGATGTACTACAGCCACAACCTGCACTTCCTCACCGTCTCCTACAGCTTCGCCGGGCGTTACGCGGACGCTTTGCGGGCGGCGCGGCAGTTGGAGGCGAACGTCGCGCCGCACCTCAAGGCGATGCCGATGCTCGAAGGCTTCAACACGACCTCGGCGCTCGTGCTCGTGCGCTTCCGCCGCTGGGGAGAGATTCTGAAGGCGCCGGAGCCTCCGGCCGAGCAGGCGGCCACGCGCGCCGTCTGGACTTGGGCGCGCGGGATGGCGCTGGCCGCGACCGGGAAGGCGGACGCGGCCGACGCGGCGCTCAAGTCGTTCGCCGCCGCCGAGCAGGCCACGCCGGCCGACGCGCAGTTCGGGCTCAACAAGGCGAGCGACGTTTTCAAGATCGCCGACCGGATGCTCGCGGCACGCATCGCTTCGGCGCGCGGGGAGCGCGGCCGCGCCGCGGAGTTTTTGCAGGAGGCGGTCGCGACCGAAGACGGGCTCGCCTACGACGAGCCGCCCGCGTGGTTCCTGCCCGCGCGCGAGACGCTCGGCGCCGTGCTGCTCGCCGACGGCCGCGCCGCCGAGGCCGAGTCGGTCTTCCGCCAAGACCTCAAGCAGAACCCGCACAGCGGCCGCTCGCTCTTCGGCCTCGCCGAGAGTCTCAAAGCGCAGGGCAAGGCGCGCGCCGCCGCCGACGCCCGTCGGCAGTTCGCCGCCGCCTGGAAGGGCGCCGACACGCGCCTGACCGTCGCCGACCTTTAACAGAACCGCGGGCGGTTCTGATTGGAAAGAGAATATGAGACGCTGGCTCCTGCTCCTTTTAATCGTCGCGGCGGCGGTGGCGTTCGTCGTCGTGCCCGTCTTTCTCATCCAGCCGTTCCGGCCGCAGACCGAGACGGGGCTGGCGGTCGGCTACGAGGTGCGTCGGTTCGCGCCGTGGGCGACCGTGGCGCTCGGGGTCGTCGCGCTCGGGCTCGTCGCGGGGATGTGGCGCGCGTCGCGGCGCTGGTGGGCGAAGGCGTTGATGGTTCTGCTGCTCGTGCCGGCCGGCGCTTCGGTCTGGGCGTCGAGGCAGAACGTCTACGAGGTGATGTTCAAGCCGCTCGCGGCGCCGGCCTACGCGCGCGCGGGCGAGGTTGACTACATCAGCGACGAGGACATGGTGCTCGCCGTCGAGCGCGGGGGCGAGCGCGTCGCCTACCCCGTGCGCTTGATGGCCTACCACCACCTCGTCGGGGACACGGTGGGGGGCGTGCCCCTCGTCGCCACCTATTGAACGCTCTGTCACACCGGTCTGGTGTGGGAGACGACGGTAGACGGGCGCGTGCTCCACTTCCGCCTGTGGGGCATCAACAACCAGAACTTCATCATGCGCGACGAGGAGACCGGCTCGTGGTGGCAGCAGGTCTCGGGCGAGTGCATCTTCGGCGAGTTGAAGGGCCGGAGGCTCAAGCTCTTCGACCACGACGAGCTGACCTTCGCCACCTGGAAGCGCGAGGGGCCGACGGGCCGCGTGCTGCGCCCCGACCCGAAGGTACGGGCTTCAAACGGCTACGCGCCCGCCGACTGGGAGCAGTCGATGCAGCGCGTGCCGGTGGCGACGACGCTCGCCGACCCGAACGAGAAACTGCCCGCGCGCACGCTCGTCGTCGGCGTCGAGGCGGGCGGCGCCGCGAAGGCGTACCCCGTGGATGCGCTCGCCAAACAGAACCCCGTCCTCGACCGGGTCGGCGACGCGCCCGTCCTCGTCCTGCTCGCCGAGGACGGCAAGAGCGTCCGCGTCTTCGACCGCCGCCTCGACGGCCGCGCGCTCGAATTCTTCCAACGCCCGGACACGCGCGAACTCATCGACGCCGAGACCGGCAGCGCCTGGGACTTCACCGGCGCGGCCACGGGCGGCGCGCTGGCGGGCAAGCGGCTCGCCCGCGTCCAACCCGTCAAGGACTACTGGTTCGACTGGAAGAAGTACCACCCCGACACGGGCGTCTACCTCCTCGGCGAACGCTGAAGCAAAGACCTTTGACAAGTAGACAGTAGTCAGTAGACAGTAGTCAGTAGAAAACCTTTGCTTCCGCCGAGCGGAGCCTACTGTCTACTTTTCCTATGCACGTCACAAGGGTCGAGCTGGAGCAGATCAAGTCCTACGAGCGCGGCGCCTTCGCGTTCGAGCGCGGGACGACCGCCATCGTCGGCCCCAACGGCGCGGGCAAGACCACCATCCTCGAAGCCGTCGCCTGGGCGCTCTTCGACGTGCTCGACTACAGCAAGGAGGACTTCCTCCGCCGCGGCGCGAAGAAAGGGAGCGTCCGCGTCACCTTCCAGAGCGACCTCGACGAGCGCCGCTACACCGTCTACCGCGACACGGGCTCCGGCTACTACGTCTACGACCCCGAGCTGAAGGTCAAGCTCCAGCAGGGCAAGGCCGACGTGCGCAAGTGGCTCGACCAGCACCTCGGCGTCGAGCCCGGCACAGACCTCCGCGCCCTCTTCCGCTCGGCCATCGGCGTCCCGCAAGGGCTCTTCACGACCGACTTCCTCCGCTCCGCCGCCGAACGCAAGTCCGCCTTCGACCGCCTCCTCAAAGTCGAAGAGTACCGCGAAAGTTCAGACCGACTGCGCGACACGACCAACCTCATCAACGAGCGCATCAACGACGCGCGCGTCCGCATCGGCGCCGCCGAGGCGCAGCTCGCGCGCTACGACGCGGCCGTCGAAGAGCAAAGGTCGGCCCGCGCCCGCGTCGAAGAGCTGACCGCATCACTCTCATCCTTCCGCCGCGAAGTCGAAGAGCGCGAGCGCGCGGTCGTCGCGCTGGACGAGGCCGAGCGCCGCGTCACGGAGTCGCGCGCCGTCGCCGACCGGCTCGAAGTCGAGAGGGATTCGGCCGCACGCCGCCTCAAGGATTTGCAGGGCGGGCTCGCCGACGCCCGCCGCGCCGCCGAGCGCCAGCGCGTGACCGAAGCCGACTCGCGCGCGCACCTCGAAGCCTTAGAACGCCTGCGCGGCCTCGAAGCCGAGCGCGCCGAGCGCGACCGCTTCCGCGCCGAAGCGACGGACGCCGCGCGCCTGACGGCCTCGGCCGAGTCGGACGTGCGCCGCCTCGACGACGCGCTCCGCCGCGCGCGCGAGTCGGCCGCCGCGCTCGCCGAGATCGCGCAGGACGTGGCCGCGCAGGGCGACCTCGAACGCGAGCGCGAACGCCTCCGCGACCTGCTCGCGCAGGCGCGCGCCGCGGCCGAGCGGCTCGCGCACCTCGACCGCGAGCTGACGGCGCTCCGCAAGTCGCACTCCGAAATCTCGAAGAAGGTGCGCGAGGCCGCGGCCTTCGCGGGGGCGCAGGAGCGCGCCGACAAGCTTGAGAGCGAAAGGCTCGGCGTCGAGACGCGCCTGAGCCGGCTCGAACAAGACCTCACCGCGCACAAGCACCTGACGGCGCAGCGGCGCGAGGCGGCGCGCGAGGCCGAGCGCCTGCGCCGCAGCGTCACCGCGCTCGAACGCGAGGCGCGCGAGTTCGAGCAGGCGGCCGCGGCCGCCGCCCGCCTCGGCACGCTCGAAGCGCGCGACCGCGAGTTGAACGACCAGCTCGCCGTCCTGCGCGCCGCCATCAAACGCGACGAGAAGATGAGCGAGCGCACGGGCGGCGGCCGCCTCTGCCCCATCCTCAACGAGCCCTGCCAGAACCTCGCCGAGAAGGGCCGCACCTTCGAAGACTACTTCGGCGACCAGCTCAAACAGAACCGCGCGAAGCTCTCGTCCGGCGAGCGCGAGGCCGGCGCGCTCGCGCTCGAAGTCCGCGCGGCGCGCGACGCGGAGAAGGCGGCGGCGCGCACCGAGGCGACGCGCACACGCCTCGCGCACGAGCGCGAGCTGCTCGCCGAGCGCGAGGCGGCGCTCGCCACACTCGACGCCGAGCTGGGCAAACTCTCCGGCGCGAGCGAGACGCTGCGCGACGAGTTGCAGGCCGAGATGTCGGGCATCGACATGGTCTGGCGCACGGCACGCGAGGAGGCTCTGCGCTACGCGGAGCTTGAGCCGCTGCGCGCGCGCCTCTCGGAGACCGAGGCGGAGGGCAAGGCCAAGCGCGAGGAGCGCGAGCAGGTCGCCGCCGCCGCGGGCGCCGAAGCCTCCGTCTCGGAGGACGCGGCCGGCGTCGAGCGCCGCCTGCGCGAACTCGGAGACCCGCGCGCGCGCGCCGCCGCGCTCCAGCTCGAAGCCGGGCGCGAGGCGGAACTGCTGCGCGAAGCTCAAGGCGCCCGCGACGCCCTCGAAACCTTACAGAAGCAGGCGCGCGCGCTCGACCGGAAGCTGAAGAAGTTCGAGCACCTCGACGCGGCCTGGGCCGAGGCCGCCGCGCAACGCGACCGGACGGCGCCGGCGCACCGCGAACACCTGGAGTCGGCCTCGCTCGCCTCGACCCTGCCCGAGCGCGAGCGCGAGGCCGCCGACGCCGAGGCGCGCGCCGCACAGACGACCCGGGACGCCGAGGCCGCGCGCGCAGAGCACGCGAAGGCACTCGGCGCGTACGACCGCGAACGCCACGCGTCCGAGCGCGGACTGCTTGCGCTCGCGCGCGAGAACATGGCGAAGACCTCTGCCCAGCTCGAAGCCGCGCGCGAGCGCGAGGAGTCGCTCACCTCGGAGGTCGCGCGGCTCGACGAGGTGCGCCTGGCCGTGCGCGAAGAACTCTCCGCGCTCGAACGCCTGCGCGGGCTCCACGAGGCGACCGACTTCATCCGCGACACGCTGCGCAAGGCCGGCCCGCTCGTCACCGAGAGCTACCTCTACAACATCTCCATCGACGCCAACCAGCTCTTCCGCGAGATCACGGGCGAGGGCGGGCGCGCGCTCAGGTGGACGAGGGACTACGACATCGTGCTCGAAGAGGAGGGGCACGAGCGCTCCTTCGTCAGCCTCTCGGGCGGCGAGCAGATGGTGGCGGCTCTGTCCGTCCGCCTCGCGCTCCTCAAACAGCTCTCCGACATCCGCGTCGCCTTCTTCGACGAGCCCACGGTCAACATGGACGCCGAACGCCGCGAGCGCCTCGCACAGCAGATCGGCCAGGTCAGGGACTTCGACCAGCTCTTCGTCATCTCCCACGACGACACCTTCGAGCAGAGCGTTGACCACGTCGTCGCCGTCTCGCGCGAAGAGGTCGGAGAGGCGGCTTGAAGGAAGTCCTCATCTACTGCGACGGTTCGAGCCTCGGCAACGGCCGGGACGCGCCGCGCGCGGCGGCCGTCGCGCTCCTCGGGTTCCGCGGCGTGTGGCGCGCGTTCGGCGAGTACCTCGGCGAGGCGACGAACCAGCAGGCCGAGGTCGCCGCGGCCGCGCTCGGGCTCGAACAGTTGCGCGAGCCGTGCCGCGTGACGGTGTTGAGCGATTCGCGCTACGTCGTCGAGACGATGTCCGGTCGCTTCCGCCGCAAGTCGAACCACGAGTGGTGGGCGCGGCTCGACAAGGCCGCCGCGCAGCACCAGATCAAATGGCAGTGGCTCAAAGGCCACGCCGGCCACGTCGCGCAGGAGGCCGTAGACCTCGCCGCCCGCCGCACCGCCGCCGCCGGCCACGCCGACGAGGCCGCCCTCAGCGAGGCCGCCGCCACGGTCGCCGAAGGGTTGAAGGAAGGCTGAAGCCCGCCGCCGAGGTAACGGTTGTCGCATGCGTCAATCACTGAACCAGCAGCACGCCGTCGTGCCTTTCGTCGAGTGCCCGAACTGCAAACAGTTGCTGGAGTACGGCGCCACAATGTGCCCGAGGTGTCGCGAGGAGATCGACCCCGACTACGCCCTCCTCAGCGCCTCGGTCGTCCACCACAACACGCAGGCGTGCGCCATCGCCAACACGATCAAGGGATTCGACCCCTTCGCCTACCTCGCGATTCCCCTCTCCGCCGTCATGTACCTCATCGACACGTACGCCGTCGGCGCGCCCGCGCTCTTCTACTTCGTCCTCGCGTGGCCCCTGATACCGCTGGTCGTCATACTGGTCTGGTTCAAAAGGTACGCCCTCTTCAAGGTCGGCGACGAGGAGTTCGCGCGCGCGAAGGGCGACCTGCGCAGCTCGATGCTCTTGTGGCTGGCGCTCCTGGCCGTGCAGGTCATCGTCCTCCTCTGGATGCGGGGTCGGGTGGCGTCCGAATAGTTCGGCCGCGCCACGCCGAAAACCCACCTGCCCGTTAGGCTGGCGCGGCGGCTAGAGGCTAAAATCTTCACTTCCCGGCCGCACGAAGTATTCCGATGAGTGTGAGACGGCAAACGACGGCGCGCGCGCGCGCGTGGCTTCTGTGCCTCGCGTGCGCGGCCGTGTGCGCGGCCGGGGCCGGGGCGGCGGCGCAGGCCGAGCGCGCGTGGGCGTGGCAGAACCCCCTGCCGCAGGGGAACGCGATTCACGCCGTGCGTTTCGCGGCCGACAAGCGGACGGGGTGGGCCGTCGGGGCCGACGGCGTCATCCTGCACACTTCGGACGGAGGCTTCCGTTGGGAGGAGCAGAAGACGCCCGCGGCCGTGCCGCTCTACGGGCTCTACGTGCGCGACGCGCGGCGCGCGGTGGCGGTCGGGGCGCGCGGCGTGGTGCTGACGACGGACGACGGCGGACGGCGCTGGACTCTGCGCCCTGTGGGCGGGAAGCAGTCGAAGAACGCGCCGGCCGTGCGCGAGGGCGCGAACCACCTCTTCGGCGTGGCCTTCGCGCCGGACGCCGCGCACGGCTGGGCCGTGGGGAGCTACGGCGAGATTTTGAAGACGGCCGACGGCGGGCGCACCTGGGCCGCGCAAACGTCGGGCGTGCGCGCGCACCTCTACTCGGTCGCCTTCGCAGACCCTTCGAACGGCGTCGCGGCCGGCGCCGACGGCGCGCTCGTCATCACGCACGACGGCGGGCAGACGTGGCTCGACCGCACCTCGAAGACGGGTCTGCCGTTCACCTCGGTCGCCTACGCGGGCGGCAAAGACGTGGCCGTCGTCGTGGGCTTAGGCGGCACCATCTACCGCACGTCCGACGGCGGCGAGACGTGGACGGCGGTCGAGAATCTACTCCGCACCGACCTCCTCTCGATCTACTTCGCCGACGCGCGTCACGGGTGGGCGGCCGGCGACGAGGGGCAGGTCTTATCGACGAGCGACCGCGGCCTGACGTGGTTCCCCGTCAGCATCAAGACGCGCCCGCGGCTCACCTCCGTCCACTTCGCCGACGAGACGACGGGCTGGGCCGCCGGGCGCGACGGGCTCATCCTGCGCACGGACGACGGCGGCGTTGACTGGCGCCGCCTGACCGAGGGCGGGCGCGAAGACCTCGCCGACATCTACTTCCTCGACGACGAGAGGGGCTGGGCGGTCGGCTCGCGCGGCCGCGTGCTCTACACTTCGACGGGCGGCCGGCGCTGGTCGCCGCGCCTGACGAACACTTCGGCGCGCCTCTTCGGCGTCTCTTTCGCCGACGAGGCGAACGGCGTGGTCGTCGGCGAGAAGGCGACGCTGCTGCGCACGGCGGACGCCGGGATAACGTGGGAGAAGGTGCCGCTCGACGTGTCGGAAGACCTCTTCGGCGTGCGGCTCTTCGACGCGAAGCGCGGCCTGGCGGTCGGCGCGCGCGGGAGGATTCTGCGCACCGACGACGGCGGCGAGACGTGGGGCGTGCAGAAGTCCTTCACGCAGGGCTGGCTGGAGGCGGTCGCGTACGCGGACGAGAAGGTCGCGGTCGCGGTCGGGTCGCAGGGGACTCTGGTGCGGAGCGAGGACGGCGGCGAGACCTGGACGCAGATTTTTTTGAACGCGAAGGAGTGGCTCTACGGCGTGGCGTTCGCCGACGCGACGCGCGGCTACGTCGTCGGCGAGCGCGGCCTCATCCTGCGCACCGACGACGGCGGGAAGACCTGGAAGGATCAGGAGACGGGGCTGAGCGTCAACCTCTACTCGGTGGCCGCGGCCTCGCGCATGGACGTGCTGGTGTCGGGCGACCAGGGGCGCGTGCTCCAGACGCGCGACGGCGGCGAGACGTGGGAGGGCGTGCCGACCCTGACGAGCGCGGCGCTCTTCGGCGCGGCCTACCGCGGCGGCAACGCGGCCTGGGTGGCCGGGCGCGGCGGCACCATCCTCAAGCGCACCGACGCGGTCGCCACCGTCAAGATACCGCGGCCCAAACTACCGCCGTCCATGCGCCCCGCGCCGCCCAAGCTCAAGCCCGGCGAAGAGGCCGACGCCCTCGCCCCCGTCATCGAAGACGACATCCCGCGCGCCACGCCGCCGAAGCTCAAGCCATAGGAAAGTAGGCGGTAGGCAGATGGCAGTAGGCAGTTAAAGACTCTTGCCTTTAACTGCCTACTGCCATCTGCCTACCGCCTACTTCTTTTCAGTACCTGACGGGATGCTCTTTCGCGTAGGTGTAGGCGAAGTAGGCGGCGAGCAGGTGTGCCACCCAGCCGAGCAGGCCGGCGCTCCCGATCCAGGAGAAGCCGGTCAGGACGAGCCAGAGGAGGCCCCAGAGAATTTGGCCGTTGTAAATCTGGCCGAGGCCGGGGATGAGTAAGCTGAGAATGCCGGCAATGATGGGGTCGCGCATCGTGTCGTTTACCTCCGCGCTCCTATACGCACGCCCCGCCGGCTTTGTTCGGGCGAAGAGCCGCGGCGACCTTAAGGCGAAGGGGGAGGCGGCGCGTCGTCCGTGCGGCGCACTTCGACGACCTCCGCGCGGAAGGTCTTGAGCAACTGCTGGACGACCGGGTGGCTCTCGGCGCGCTCGCGCAAAAGCCGCTGCTCGCGCCGCGCCTCGTCGTCGGGCGTGAGTTGCGCTTCCTCTTCCGCCTCGCCCGGCCCCCTCAGTTTGATGTTGATGCCGACCTGTCGGCCGAGGTCTTCGCAGCAGACCTCGCGCAGGAGCTTCTGACTCTCGGCCTTCCTCAGCGTTTCATAAAGGTGCTTGCTCTCGGGCGCGAACTCGACGTGCACGTCCTCGCCTTCGACCCAGACCCGCTTCGCGCTGTCGAGCGCCACGGCGAGCAGGGGCCGGCCGCGCCCTTCGAGCCCGCGCTTGAAGCGCGACGCGTCGTCGGCCGGCCCGAAGCCCATCTCCGCCTTGCCCGGCTCCGGCGCGGGGACGAGCGAGACGGGGGCGCCGACCGCGTCCTCGCCCGCGCGCACGCCTTCGACGAACGGGCGCGGCGCCTCGAAGAGCCCCCCGGCGGGCGCGCCGTCCGAGAGCGGGAACGGCGCTTCGGCCGCGCGTGCCGCGGCGCCCTCCGCGAAGGAGGCCGCCCCGCCGGACTGCGCGGGCGGCGGCACGAGCTTCAGGTTCGGGGCAGACGTTGACTGCGCGCGACCGTTCGCCTGCGGCGCGGCGGGCGCGGCAGGAGGAGTGGGAGGCTCCGCTTCAACGCTCTTTGCAATTAGTCTTTCGGGTTCGGCCGCGGCGCTCACCTCCGGCGCCGAGAAGGACGCGGCCCCGCCGCCCCCGGCCGCGCCGCGCCGCGGCGGCGTCGAAGAGGAAGGCGGCGCGGAAGGCGTGGGCGGCGAACCCATCCCGCCCGCGGGCGCGTGCCCCGTGCGCAGGGCCTCTTCCAGGGCGTTCAGCCGTTCGACGAGGCGGCCGAGCGGCGCGAGCCGCCGCATCTCGACGAGCTTCACCAAACCCACTTCCAACTGGTAGCGCGGGTGCGCGCCCGAACTCAGACGCGCCTCCGTGTCGGTCAGGCTGTGGAAGAAGCGGACGAGGTCTGACTCGGAGAAGTCGCGCACCTCTTCTTGCAGGGCGCGCCGCTCCGACTCGGTCGCGTCGGCGAGCGCCGAGTCGCCCGCGACTTTGAAGACGAGCAGGTCGCGCAGGTGCGCGAGCAGGTCGCGGCAGAAGTTGCGCAGCTCGTGGCCGCGCGCCGAAAGCTCCTCGACCACGGCCAGCGCGTCCGCCGGCTTCTCTTCGGCCACCGCGCGCATCACGCGCGCGAGCATCTCCGTGCCGGCGATGCCGAGCGCGGCCTCCACGTCCGACGCCTCGATCTTCCCCTCGCTGAAACTGATGACCTGGTCGAAGGCAGACTGCGCGTCGCGCATCGAGCCCTCGCCGGCGCGCGCCACCTCGCGCAAAGCCTCGTCCGAGACCTTGATCTTCTCGGCGTCGGCGATGAGCCGCAGGCGCTCGGCGATCTTCGCGGCCGAGATGGTGCGGAACTCAAACTGCTGGCTGCGCGAGAGGATCGTCTCGGGCACCTTGTGCGGGTGCGTCGTCGCCATGATGAAGAGGACGCGGGAGGGCGGCTCCTCCAAAGTCTTCAGCAGGGCGTTGAAGGCCGGCGTCGAGAGCATGTGAACTTCGTCGATGATGAAGACCTTGTAGCGGTCGCGCGCGGGGCGGATGCCGACCGTGTTGATGATGGCCTCGCGGACGTTATCGACGCCCGTGTTAGAAGCGGCATCAATCTCAAGCACGTCAATCGAACGGCCCTCGGCAATCTCTCGACAAGAAGGACAAGCATCCTCATCCGTCGTGCGGCAGGGCGTCGGCGTCGGGCGGTCTGACTTGTGGCAGTTGACGGCCTTGGCGAGCAGGCGCGCCGTCGTCGTCTTCCCCACCCCGCGCGCGCCCGAGAAGAGGTAGGCGTGGTGTAAACGCTCGTGCTCGACGGCGTTCTTGAGTGTGCGCGTGATGTGCTCCTGCCCCGTGACCTCCTCGAAGGTCTGCGGGCGCCACTTGCGTGCGATGACTTGGTAGGACATTTGGAAGCGGTCGGCAGTCGGCGTTCAGCTTTTCGCCTTCACGTGGTCGGGCCGTTTGAGCTGTGTCTTCATTACAAAACAGAAAGAGTTGCCGCGGGCGGCTTTTCGGACTGCGCGGCGTCGTCGGATTGTGCTCCAACGCGGCGCGGTTCGGCAAGCCCGACCTCGCGGCAACTCTCTCAGGATAAGGCCAGGCTCCGGACCGACCCGCAACACACGCCGCCGCCACTACCGTTGCTCCGTTCCCGGCCTGGCGGGGTTCGCGGGGCAAGCGTTGTGCGGAGCCCGAAGCCTGTCAAGGAAGCTGTCGGCCGTTAGCTCTTGGCTTTTAGCCTTCAGCTTTCGATTTAGACTTTAACCCGCGGCGGGCGCGTTGGCAAACGCGCCGGGCGGGAGGTTTCGCGGCTCAACGTCCCACCTCTTTACGTGCCGTTGAAGCCCGTGCTCAGGCGGCGGAGGTTGGCGCCGGGGTACTTGCCCGCGGCCTTCACCTTCTCGAGCATTGCCCGGCCCGCGGCGGGCGTGCCCCCCGCGTAGACGGCCATGAACTGCACGCCCTCGGCGACGCCGAGGTAGAAGAGGTCGCCCGCCTCCGTGCAGCGCGAGGCGAAGACCTTGTTGCGCGGGAAGAGCGCCTGCGCCGCCTCGCGCTCCGCCTCGGGGACGAAGACGTTGCAGTCGGCGCCCTTCGACTCGTCGCGGATGCTCTTGAGGATGACGGCGTAGAACTTGCCCGTCTCCCAGATGGCCCCGTTGGCCGGCACCACGAAAGGCAGTTGGTAGGGCTGGAACTCGACGCTCGTCCGGCAGCGCACGGCCGGGTCTCCGCAGACGGCCGCGAGGCGCGCCGCCTTCCGGCGCTGCGCGGAGGCGCCCGGGGCGAGCAGCGCGAAGATGACGAGGCACAAGGGTACGGCTTTACGCACGGGCGCTACGTCTCCTTAAAGTACGGCGGCCGTCGAGTTGAACTCTCGACGGCCGCCGGTTCCTCACGCAAAAGTTATCTGGCGGAGAGGGTGGGATTCGAACCCACGGTACGGTTCCCCGTACACAGCATTTCCAGTGCTGCCAGTTCAACCACTCCTGCACCTCTCCGGCAAGTGAGCAGTGAGCGGTAAGCAGTGAGCAGTTGTTTCGACCGCTCACTGCTTACTGCTCACTGCTCACCCGAAATATAGCCCATCCCGGCGACTCCTGTCACGCGAGCGCGCCGGAGCCTCACGGAACGCCTTCGAGTCCGGCCGCACGTTTATCTACTGCCCTCTAATAGTCGTCAAACGGGGTGGTGAAACGGCCTTTGTGGTCGCGTATGAACGCGACCATCTCGGCGACCGCGCGGTCGCGCTCGGCTTCAGTCCAGTAGACCTGGAAGGGCGGCGCGCCGTTCAGGCGCACGAGGCGCGCGGCGTACGCGTCGCAGGCGCGCACGCTCATGGATTCTAACGTGTGCGCGGCGCGCGGGTCTTCGGCGGGGACTTGAAAAGTGGCCGACGAACTGTTGTTCGACCCGGCCAGGACGGCCGTGTACGTGTTCTCGACGGTCAACTCATACCTGTCCCCGTCGCTCGTGCGGCGCGGCCGGAGGGTTCCGACGACCGTCCTGTCCGCCAGCCCTTCGAGCACACGCTCGCGGAAGCTCTGCACGCCGAGCATGGGCGTCGCCAACAGCTCGGCCCTGTGGAAGCTCTGCCGGTCGTCTCTCTCGACGAGCGGCAGCCAGGGCGAGTTCGCGTCGCCGAACATGCTCGCGGCCGCGGCGGCGACGGCCGGCTGGCGCGCGTAACGCCACATGGGGGTGAAGAGGTGGACGACATTCTCCCCCGCCTCCGCGGGCGTGAGCGCGCCCAACCACTCCGCGTACTCGTCGAAGGCTTCTTCGTCCTCGACCTCGAAGCGCTTGAGGTAGAGATCAACCAACATGCCGCGCAGGTCGGCGCGGTCGTCGCCGTTCTTCACGTTCGCGGCGGCGTAGCGGCTTTTGACGGGGTTCTGAAACGAGCGGACGGCCTGAAGCTGCGCCCGCCCGTCCCAGGCGAGCAGGGCGAGCGCGAAGTTCGTGGCGGCGCTCAGACTCTCGTAGGGCGGCCCCTCGCCCTTACGCCCCGCGAGTTCAAGCATCCGCCGCGCGAGGAGCTGCGACACCGTCGGGGATGTCTTGCCGCGCAGGGGCTCGCCGCGCAACGTGAGGTTCTTCGCGGCGCGCTCGGCGGGCGCGGGCGCGTTGTTGAAGGCCGAAGGGGGCGGCGTCCCTCCGTAATCGTTCGCGGAGACGATGTTCGCCGCCGCCTGTGTCCAGGCCTCGGTGCCGGCCGCGTCGTCTTCGAGGATGGAGTACCAGCGCTCCTCATTCGTCCCGCGGCCGTACTTTCCGAGGTAGGCGCGGATGCGCGCGGCGAACTGGCGCCGCCCCTCAGAGTCGGAAGGGATTTCGTATTGCGCGGGCGCGTTGAAGGCGTTGGTCTTGAGGATGCGCGTCAGCGCCGTGTAGGCCGTCTCGGCGACCGTGATGAGGTGACGGTCGGGGAAGAAGTCGCGGCCGAAACTGACCGAGCGTGTGAGGCGCGCGTCCGATTCGAGCGCGCGCAGCAGCGGCTCGACCGCCTCGTCGCCCCGCGCGACGAGCGCACGCACGCGCGGGTCGTCGCCCAGGTCAACGCCGCCGGGCTGGCCCCACTGCCGCGCCGCCACCTCTTCGAGTTCCGCGACGAGGGACGAGACGCTCTCCGTCTTCAACTTCCTGACGGCCGCGCCCGCCTCCCGCCCGCGTTCGTTCGCGCGCCGCTCCTGGTCGGCGACCAGTGTGTCGAGCGGCGCGAAGAAAGACAGGTATTGATCGGCGTATTCAGGCGTGCGCCGCTCCAGCTCCGCCCTGAGGCGTTCGCGCACGGGGACGAGAGAGCGCGCGCTGAGGAGCGCCAGCCGGTCGTCGCCGCGCATGTGCGCGCAGACGGCGCGGTCGAAGAGCACGTAGGCCCACTCGGTCGCGAGCAACGGGTAAGGGTCTACGTCGAGGCGCGGCGAGTCGTTCTCCGTGCCGACGACGTAAGCCGCCCAGAACTGCTCGGCCAGTCCCGCCTCGCCGAGCCGAAGCAGCATGGACGCTTTCAGCGGCAGCATCGACTGGTGCGAGGCGGAGGAAGAGTCGGGCGTGGCGTGTTGGAAGCGTATGAAGGGGAAGCTGCGGCGCCCCTCCGCCCACTTGGCCCGCAGCTCTTCGTCCGCCTTAACCAGCTCATTGATGTCGCGCCGCAGGTCGGCCGGCCCGCCGACGGAGACGACCGGCGTGACGAGCCCGCCCCAGGAGACTGCGAAGCGACGCGACGCGCCGGCCGGCGCGGGCAGAACCCACGCGTGCGTCTTCCACTTCCCCGCGCCGCCCCAAACGCTGCCGACGACGATCTCGACCTCGCGGTACTCCCCTCCGCGCGGGTCGGCCATCCCCTGCTCGAAGAGGGCACGCGTGGTCGTCAAGAGCGACTCGGGCAGCTTCGTCTGCGGCGGCGTCCAGGGCTCGCGCTGTCGCGGCGGCTCGGGCAGGCTGGTTCCCTCGAACTTGGGCGGCGGCGGCTCCTCCCGCGTTTGCGCGAGGCAAAGGCCCGGCGCGGCCAGCAGGCAGAGGATAGCGTCAGAACCACCCGCGGTAGCGGGTGGCCCTTTGCAAATCGGCTGTGCCGTGTCGCAAAGGAGGATACCCGGAGCATAATTTTCCTCCCGCTCAACGTCCGCCCCGAGCGCCCTGAACGGCGACGCGAAATTGATAACTGCCGGAGCCGACTTCGTAGACGACGCGGCCACCCTCGACGCCGAAGAGTTTGACGGAGTCCGCCTTCTCGGCAGGCACGGCCTTGCCCTTCCCCGTTTCGGTCACGGCCTGCGGGCTCGGCGCGGGCACGTAGACGCGCCCGGTCGCGTTCGGCGGGACGGTCACGTCAAGCTCAAGGCCCGTCGTCGTGCGCCTCCAACGCACGGCCACGCGGCCGCGGACGCTCTCGTATGACGCGGACACGTCGTCCAGACCCGCCGTCGGAATCTCCGGCTTGAACTCGATGCGTTGGAAGCCCGGCTCAAGCGGCCTGAACCCCGCGAGGTCTTCGTAGAACCATTGCACGACGGCGCCGAAGAAATGGTGGTTGCGCGAGCGCGTGTCGGCGGGCCACTGCTCGCCGAGGGACGTGAGCTTCAGCGCGTCCGTCCAGAAGCCCCAGCTCGGCTCCGTCGTTTGAGTCGCGACCGTCAACGCCACGTCAAGGTGCCCCGTCTCCGTGAGCACGGGCAGGACGTAGCGCGCCCCGAGCACTCCGACGTAGGCGTGGCCGCCGCGGTTCTTCAAGATGTCCTCCGCGAGACGGTTTGCGACCGCGCCCCTTTTCTCCTCCGGCACGAGCCCGAACGCGAGCGGGAAAATCTGCGCCGACTGCACGAACGGGTCGGCGTCCTTCTCACGGTAGAAGCCTTCGGGGCCGAGGAAGCGCGCGTTGAAGTCGGCGCGAATCTTCTTGAACAAATCGTCGTAGCGCCCAGCGTCTTCATTCTTCCCGAGCGCGCGCGCCGCGTCGGCCGCGATGCGCGCGAGGTGCGCGTAGTAGGCGGTTGACGTGAGCGCGTTGATCGTCGGCACGCCCTTCGGCGGCACCCAGTCGCCCAAGCCCGAAGTTAAAGTGTAGGCGAACCCGTCCCCGTCCTTGTCCGTCCAGCGCGGCACCCATTCGTCGAGGTACTTCCGCATCGCCGGGTAGGTCACTTCCAGCGCGCGCCGGTCGCCGTAGCGCATCCAGCTCTCCCACGGGATGACGAACCAGAACGCGTCCCACGCGGGCGTCGCGCCGCAGCAGTCCGCCTGCTTGAAGGTGGCGCCGACGTAGCCGTAGTTCTCGTTCGAAGGCGCGAGCAGAGAGACTTCGCCCTGTTCGGTCTGCGCGTCGAGCATGTCCTGAAACATCTTCCGGTAGAGCCGCTCCGTGTCGAAGAGCAAAGACGCCGTGCCCGCCGTCAGGCTCGCGTCACCCGTCCAGGCGTTCTTCTCGTAGACCGGCGTGTCCGTGATGATGCCGTGCATGTTGTTCTGCACCGCCCACGCGGTATTGCCGTGGATGCGGTTGAGCGTGCCGTTGCTCGATTCAAATTGTGACGTGCGCGCCAGGCTCGTCCTGACCTGTTGAACGCGCTCGACCGTCACCCTTGCGTCTGAAGGCAAAGGCCCGCCCGCGGGGCCGCTGATTTGCACGTACTGAAAGCCCTTGTAGCTGAAGCGCGGCGTCCAGACCTCTTCGCCCTTGCCTCTGGCGACGTAGTAGTCGGTCTGCAACTGGCCGAAGACGAGGAAGTTTCCGTCGGTGCTAGCGCGGCCGTCCTGGCCGAGCTTTTCGGAGTAGAAAATCTCGACGGCCGTGCCCGCCGGCGCGTTAACTTTTACCTCCGCCCAGCCGGTCAGGTTCTGCCCCGTGTCGTAGACGAACACGCCCGGCGCGGGCTCCGTCCGCGTGCCCGGCGGCCGCACGTCCACGACTCGAATAGGTTCGTGCGTCTCTGCGCGCAAAACCCCTGCGGGCGCCTCCACGACGCGCGCCGCTTCCCACGCCGCGTCGTCGAAGCCCGGCCGATTCCATCCGTTGATTTCACGCCGCGCGTCGTAGGTCTCGCCGAGGTAGTAACTGTCGTAGCGCGTCGGCCCCGCGGTGCTGACCTTCCACGTCTCGTCGGAACTCACCAACTGCTCCGTCCCGTCGCGGTAGGTGATGTAGAGGTCGAGCCGCAGGCGCGGCCGCGCGCGCCACTCGGCCTGCTCCCAGCCCCAATCCCACGTCCGCGTCGCGTCGTCGTAATGGCCCGAGCCCAGCTCCGAGGCGAGCACGTTCTCGCCCTGCCTGAGCAGGGCCGTCACGTCCTGCGTGGTATAGAGCACCGTCCGGCTGTAGTCTGTGAAGCCCGGGTCGAGCAGACGGTCGGAGGCCGCACGGCCGTTGACCGACAGTTGGTTGTAGGCTAGCCCCGACGAGTAGACGCGCGCCCGCGCGACGGGCTTCGAGATTTGGAAAGTCTTGCGCAGCAACGGCGCGGGACGAATCTCTCGACACTCACCCTGATTGTTCTTGACGCGCGACGCCGACCAAGTGCCCTTGAGCCAGCCGACGGGCCGGCAGAGCTCGCCGGCCGCGCGAATCGAATCATCGTCGGCCAGCCCTTCGGCCTCCGTCAGCGGGACGACCTTTCGTTCCGGCCCCGCGATCCATCTGCCCCTCCATTCGTTCGCGTCGAGGAGTGCCGTCTCGAACCACTCCGGCCGCGCCCAAACGCTCGCGGTGCCGTCCGTCGCCCACGCACGCGCCGTCCAGTAATAACGCGTGCGAGACTTCAAGGCCGGGCCTGAGTACACGACCCACGGGTCGGACGACGCGACCCGCCCCGAGTCCCACACGTCCGCCCCGCCTTCTCGTGCAAGCTCCGGCTGCGACGCGACGAGGACGCGGTAGGCCGTCTGCAACAGCCCGCGCCGCGCGCCCACGAGCGCCCAGCTCAACCTCGGCGCGCGGTCGTCGATGCCGAGCGGCTCCGGCGCCGCGTCCGTCTCCAACCGCGCGAGCGTGAGACCGGATGACTGCGCCGACACCAGCCAGCCGGTTGGGTGGAGGTTGAATAAGAGCAACAGGGAAAGAAGTAGTCTCTTCATGATAGACAGATTAACCGGAGCCCCCGCGTTCAAACGCCGAGCGCGGGGTTCGATTCGAAGAGGCTCGGCGGGAGACGTTTGTTCGTGCCGGGCAGTTTGAGGCGGCGCTTGAGGACGTAGTCGAAGAGGAGCGGGTTGAAGCCGTAGATTTCGCGCAGCGGGGTGGCCTCGTCCGCGTCGAGATAGCCGGCGCGCACGAGTGGCTTCGCCCTGATGAGGACGTTGATGGCGGGCAGAGGGTAGTCGCTGCCGTTGACGAGGCGGCCGTGCAGGTCTTCCCTCTCGATGACGGTCGAGAGCGGGCGGCCGATGCGGTTGAACTGCGTCATCGCGGAGATGTCTCCGAAGACGAGGCCGTCGAACCTCCCGTCTTCGACGAGGCGCAGGAAGAGTTCGAAGTTGTGGACGCGCCCGCGGCCGGGGTCGTCCAGGTCTTCGTTCTCCCCGAGGCTGGCGCAGTGCGCGACGATTGTCTTGACGCCGTGTTCGAGCGGCCGGCGCAGGAGCAGAGGGTTGCCGAGCCGCTGATCCTCCTCGGCCTCGACGGCCTTCTCCTCGCCGCCGTGGCTGAGGAGCACGAGCCCGAGTTCTTTCATCTTCACGTAGAACGGATCGCACGCCTCGTCCGAAGGGTCGATGCCCATCGCGTTCGGCAGCCACTTGACCATTCGGCCGCCGCGCCGCGCCCAGCGCTCCAACTCTTCGACCGCGTCGGCGCGGTAGGGGTGGACGGAGATGACCGGCTCGAACAGTTCCGGGTGGCGCGCCGCGAGGTCGAAGACGTATTCGTTGGGGACGTAGAACTCCGTCTTCTCTCGATTCACAGTCCCGTCGCGGTTGTGATGCCTGTCGAAGGCGAGCAGGCGGTACTTGCCGCGGTGCTCGATGTGAGAGACGAGTCTGACGAGCCGTTCGGCGAACTCCGCGTCGGCGCGGTTCAAGTCCTCGACCCCGGCGGCGCTGAGGTAGACGGCGAACCTGGCGCGGTGGAAGGGGTGGCGCCAGGTGCGCATCTTCGGGTTGACCTCGTTGCCCGTCCCGCCCGCGCCGACGCCCGCGACGTGCGTGTGGTAATCGACGAGGCGCGCGGGGTCAACGTCCGCGCAGGCCGCCTCGACGAGGTCGGACGCCTTCCGACTCAGACGGTCTTTCAGCTCCTCGGGCGGGTGTGTGAAGGCGCCGCCGGCGTGCTTCAAAAGGCACATGCCGCTCAATATACCTCATCACAGTTGAGTGTGGGCGGGAGAGATTAACCGCGGAGACACAGAGACACAGCTTGAAGCAATTAAGCTCTGAGCTGTGTCTCTGTGTCTGCGTGGTTAAAAGTTTTTAGATGTCGAAGTACATGCCGAACTCGAACGGGTGCGGGCGCATGCGGAGCGGCTGAATCTCCTTGTCGCGCTTGTAGGTGATCCAGCGCTCGATGAGCTGGGGCGTGAACACGTCGCCCTTGAGCAGGAAGGCGTGGTCGTCTTCGAGCGCGGCGAGCGACTCGTCGAGCGAGCCGGGGAGCGAAGGCACATCCTTCAACTGCTCGGGCGCGAGGTCGTAGATGTCTTTGTCGAGCGGCTCGCCCGGGTCGAGCTTGTTCTGGATGCCGTCCAGGCCCGCGAGCAACATCGCCGAGAAGGCGAGGTAGGGATTGCACGAGGGGTCGGGCGGACGGAACTCCAGCCGCTTGAGCTTCGGGTTGGTCGAGAACATCGGGATGCGAATCGCCGCCGAGCGGTTCCGCGCCGAGTAGGCGAGGTTAACCGGCGCCTCGAAGCCCGGCACTAATCTTTTATAGCTGTTCGTCGTCGGCGCCGCGAAGGCCACGATGGCGGCCGCGTGTTTGAGCAGCCCGCCGATGTACCAGCGCGCCGTGTCCGACAGGCCGGCGTAGCCGTCGCCCGCGAAGAGCGGCTTCTCGTTCTTCCAAAGGCTCTGGTGGCAGTGCATCCCCGAGCCGTTGTCGCCGTAGAGCGGCTTCGGCATGAAGGTCGCGCCCTTGCCGTGGCGGCGCGCGACGTTGCGGACGGTGTACTTGAAGATTTGCAGGTTGTCGGCCGTCCCCAGCAGCGTCGAGTAGCGGAAGTCGATCTCGCATTGACCCGCGGTCGCGACCTCGTGGTGATGGCACTCGACCTGGATGCCGGCCTTCTTCAGCTCGTTCGCGACCTCGGCGCGGAAGTCCTGCAACGTGTCGAGCGGCGGCAGAGGGACGTAGCCCTCCTTGTTGCGGATGTGGTAGCCGAGGCTCGGGGCGCCCTCCTTGCCCTTGCTGTTCCACGTCGCCTCGGGGTGGTCGAGGGAGTAGCCGGCGGTGTTCGGGTCGTTGTGGAAGCGCACGTCGTCGAAGACGAAGAACTCTGCCTCGGGGCCGAAGTTGGCGGTGTCGGCGATGCCCGTGAACTTCAGATAACTTTCGGCGCGGCGCGCCACCCCGCGCGGGTCGAGCCAGTAGCCCTCCTTCGTGATCGGGTCAACCACGTCGGCGACGAGGCAGAGCGTCTTGTCCGCCATGAACGGGTCGAGCCAGTAGCGGTACGGGTCGGGCACGAGCAGCATGTCCGACTCGTGGATGGACGCCCAGCCGCGCAAGGACGAGCCGTCGAAGCCGAAGCCCTCCTCGAACGAACGCTCGGACAGTTCCTCGATGGGAAAGGTCAGGTGGTGCCACGCGCCGACGAGGTCGGTGAAGCGGACGTTGACGTAGGCCGCGCCCTCGTCCTCCGCGAATTTAAGAATGCTCTTGACGCTCATATCAATGTTCCTCGATTAAAGGTTGAGAATGGTTTGAAGCGCGGGGTCTCGCCCGCACGCACTCGTTTGAAGGGCCACGGACGGTCGCCGAGCGGAAGTCTCATCCGCGGCGGCCGCCCGTGGCCGAGTCGTTGCTGGTTCCGATAGTCTGCCTCGTGTCTTAACTCCTTTCCGCATCAGAACGTGATGCCGTAGTAGACGAAGAGCGCGTTGTTCTTGCGCCCGACGTTGCCGATGCTGTAGCCGGCGTAGAGCGCGCTCGCGCGCGGCAGCGCGATGGAGAAGCCCGGCGTCACGTAGCCGAACCGGTTCTTGCCGCTCAGCCAGTCGCCCACGAAGCTGACGCGCCTGTGCAAAGGCTGCTCGTAGCCGACGATGGCGCCGCCCAGCGTCCCCGTTCCGTCGGCGCGGCCGACCAGACCGTAGCCGCCGCCCGTCAGGCGCGGGCCGTAAGCGCCCTTCACCTTCTTACTGACGACGGTGTAGAGCAGCCCGAAGGTGTCCGTGCCCGCGCGGTGCGAGACGGGCGCGTAGAGGACGGCGCCGGCCGCCGCCGATACGCCGTTGTCCTCGTTCGAGTAGAACTGGTACTTGACGTTCGGCTGCAACTCCACCGGCTGGTCGGGAGCCTCGGCGTCGAGGAAAGAGACGTTGACGCCGGCCTCGACGTGTTTGCCGACCCCGTAGACCGCGCGCGGGACGTAAGCCTGGAAGCCGCCGTCCCGGTGCGGTTCGAGGTGGCTGATGAAGTCGAACTCAAGGTACGTGTGTCTCTGTGCCACGACGTCGGTCGAGGGGATGTTGAAGAGGGTTGACTGTGCCCGCGCCGCGCGACTGTCAAAGAACGTGAACGCCGCCAGGGCGCAGAGCACCCCCGCGATTGATTTCAATCTGAGCATGCTGTAACTTTGCTCCGCATCGTCTCCGAGAGGGACGATCTCAAGTGGCCTATTCGTCGCGCGCCTGCCAAAGCCAACGACGGGTAGGCCATTCCTTTTTTAGTAGGCAGTAGGCAGTAAGCAGTAGGCAGTTGAAAGCGCCGCTGTCGAAACTTCCGACTTAACCTTTCAGCCTTCATCACGCGGAGCGACTGCCTACTGCCATCTGCCTACTGCCTGCTTCACCAGTTAAGAAGCCGGCTCGCCGGCGATGACGCGCGCCAGAGGCTCCGCGCTGAGCGCGCCGGCCGGGGCCGTGTGCGCCGCCGCCCCGCCGCCCAGCCCGCCCGGCCTCGCCGTCGAAGAGATGACGTACTCCGGGTAGGCAGAGATGCCGTGCTCGTGCAGGTCGAGGCCGTAAGACTCGCCCTCGGCCGAGACCCGCAGAAGCCCCGCGGCCTTGAGCGCGTACATCACGGCCAACGCCGCCGCGAAGGTGGCCGAGGTGATGATGAGGCTCCCGAGCGCCTGCGCCGCCAGCACCGTGAAGCCGCCGCCGTAGAAGAGGCCCGTCAGCGGCGCCGAGTTGTCGGCCGCGAACGGCCCCGTCACGCCGTACTGCCCCGAGGCGAAGAGCCCGAGCGAGAGCGTGCCCCAGATGCCGCAGAGGCCGTGGACGGGGACGGCGCCGATGGGGTCGTCGATGCGCAGCCATTCGAGCAGCTCGACGCCGAGGACGACCACGACGCCCCCGACCGCGCCGATGAGGATCGAGCCCGTCGGGCTCACCCAGTAGCAAGGGCAGGTGATCGCGACGAGCCCCGCGAGGAACCCGTTGACCGTGAAGCTCACGTCCCACTTCTTACTCTGGACGTAGGCGACGATCATCGCCGTCAGCCCGGCCGCGCAGGCGGCGAGCGTCGTGTTGGTGGCGACGCGGCCGATGCCCTCGAAGTCCATCGCCGAGAGCGTGCTGCCCGGGTTGAAGCCGTACCAGCCGAACCAGAGGAGCAGGCCGCCCGAGGCGGCGATGACGAGGTCGTGCGGCAGCATCGGGCCGCCGCCGTCGCGCTTGAACTTCCGGCCGAGGCGCGGCCCCAGGGCGATGGCGCCCGCGAGCGCGATGAAGCCGCCGATGGTGTGGACGACGGTCGAGCCGGCGAAGTCGTGGAAGCCCATGCCCAGCGAGGCGAAGAATTTCCCCTCGGTGCCCATCGTCGCCAGGAAGCCGTCCGGCCCCCACGCCCAGTGGCCGACGATGGGGTAGATGAAGCCCGAGACGGCGAAGCTGTAGAGCAGGTCGCCGACGAAGCCGGTGCGGCCGATCATCGCGCCCGAGGTGATGGTCGAGCAGGTGTCGGCGAAGGCGAACTGGAAGAGCCAGAAGGCGAGGAAGGCCACGCCCGTCGTCCCGTAGGTCGCCGGCGCCCCTTGCAGGAAGAACCAGTGGTAACCGATGAGGCCGTTGCCCTCGCTGAACATGAAGGCGAAGCCGATGGCGTAGAAGAGGAGGCCGCACAAACACGTGTCCACGATGCACTCCATCAGCACGTTGACGGTCTCGCGCGAGCGGCAGAAGCCCGCCTCAAGCATCGTGAAGCCGACCTGCATGCCGAAGACGAGGAAGGCGGCGACGAGCACCCAGACTGTGTTCAAAGGGTTGACGATGTCGTTGCCCTTCAGCTCGGGGTCGGCGGCCGCGGCCGTCCAGCCGAGCAGCTCGGGGGTCAGGAGCAGGAGGCCGGCCAGCAGGCCGACGCCCAACACCTTCCCCGCCAGCAGCAGCTTCCCGTAGCGTCGCCATTCGGGGTCTTGCATGCGCGCGCGCAGGCGCACGAGCTTTTGCTGAAGAGAGAGCCTCTTCGAATCCATACGTTAAGTTCCTCCGGGTAATTTGGGTGGACAGGGTAACGTCTCGTTTAAGGGTGCAGAACTCCCCGCCCCGCAGAAAGGGGCCGAGCCGAACGCGACGGGTGCTGTCTCGATGCCGGGTTTGACAACTTGCGTGCCACCGCCCGCGCGCGCGTCGCGTCTCGGGGTAAGTGCGGGCAAGAGGCGACATTGGTCTCAATGCCGGTTCGCGCGCGGGCGCGCGGGGCGCGGATGAGGAGTTGCCGCGACGACACTTTTGTCCGCGACGGCGTGAGCCGAAGACAAAAACGTTCGAGGTGTTCTTGCGCGCTGAGTTTAGTAAGAAGTTGAGAGGTTCGTCGGAGGCAATGCGCGACAAGTAAACAATCGTCCGTCGCACGCCGCGCGTGCGCCGGTTACATTCTTGCACTGCTTCCGAAGCGCCGCGACAAAATTGTCAACGCGACTTTCTCGCTCGAAGCGAAGACGGCCGATGAAATTCCGACGAACCGCGGCGTCCGCCCTTCGCCGCTTCAAGCGTGAAGCACGGAACGGGGGTTGCTATCCTGCGAGTGCTTCAATTCCACGAGCGGCGGCCGCCCGACCAATGTTGATAAGCGAGGCAGAGATTCCACAGGCGCGTGCGACGCGGACGCACCGCGGCAAGGTTCTGGCGCACGCGGCCACGCGGCTCGCCGCGTGCGAGCGCCTGTCGAACGGCGCCGAGCTTTCCAAGCTGTTCCGCGCCTTCCTCAGGGTCGAGGAGCGGCGCCTGTCGATAGGGCTCCGGCTCGGCGCCTCGGGCTGCCACACGGCCGCGGCGCGCAGCTTCGTCCTCGACCTCGTGGCCGACGCGGCCTTCCGCGCGGTGACGCAGTGGGACGACGGCGTCGAGTCGCCCGGCGCAGGCGTAGGCGGCTGCGCGATGGTGGCGGTCGGCGGCTACGGGCGCGCGGAACTCGCTCCTTACTCAGACCTCGACCTCCTCTTCCTCCACTCGGGACGCCGCACCGCGCACGCGCGCCAGCTCGCCGAGGGCGTCCTGCGCCTGCTCTGGGACGCGGGGCTCAACATCGGTCACAGCTTCCGCACCGTGCCCGAGTCGCTGTCGGCCGCGCACACCGACCCGCACTTCATGACCTCCCTGCTCTCGACGCGCCTGCTCGCCGGCAACCGCGCGCTGCTCGACTCGCTGCGCGCGGGGCTTGAGCGCGAGCGGCGCAAGCACGCCGAAGACTACCTCGCGGCGCTCCGCTACAGCCTCGACGAGAGGCACGCCAAGTTCGGCGCCTCGGTCTGCCTTCAGGAGCCCAACGTCAAGGAGAGCGCGGGCGGCCTGCGCGACCTTCAGACGGCGCTGTGGGCGGCGCAGATTAAGACCGGCTGCCGCACGCTCGAAGACCTGCGCGCGAGCGAGGTCGTCACGGAGGCCGAGTACAGGGTCGCCGTGCGCGCCTACGACTTCCTCTGGCGCGTGCGCCACGCGGCGCACCTCCTCTCGGGGCGCAAGGCCGACCGCATCGCGCTCGACTTGCAGCCCTCGCTCGCCGAAGAGTTCGGCTACGACTCCGGCCCCGACCTGCTGGCGTCCGAGCGGTTCATGCGCGACTACTACCGGCGCTCGCGCGAGTTGCACCAGTTCGCCGAGTCTCTGCTCGCGCGCGTCCAGGAGCCGGCCGGCCCCGCGCGCCGCTGGTTCACGCGGACGCGCCCGGGTCGCTCCGGCGAGACGTTCCACGTCGCCGACGGCCGCCTCTGGTTCCACGACGAGTGGCAGACGCTCCGCAACAACCCCCTGCTCATCATGGACGCCTTCACGCTCGCGCAGGCGGCGGACGTGCCGCTCAGCCAGGCCCTGCGCGACGCGCTCGGCCGGAGCCTGACGGCCGTCGATAGAAGCTTCCGCGAGTCGGCCGAGATCGCCAGCTCGTTCCTCAAAATCCTGCGCCGCCGCGGCCGCGCCGGCCGCACGCTGCGGATGATGAACGAGGTCGGGTTCCTCCGCCGCTACCTGCCGGAGTTCGGCCGCATCAGCCTGCTCATCCAGCACGACCAGTACCACCACTACACGATTGACGAGCACACGCTCAAAGCCGTCGAGGCGCTCGACGAGCTGGACGCGGGCGAAGACCTGGCGCGCGCGCCGCTGCGGGCGGCCTTCGATGAGGTGGAAGACCCTGCGCTCCTCTATCTGTCCGTCCTTTTGCACGACATCGGGAAGGGCCGCGGCCGCGGGCACATCCCGCGCGGCGCGCGCATCGCCGAACGCATCTGCCGGCGGCTGCGACTGCCGGAGGCGGCCGCCGCGAAGGTCGTGCTGCTCGTCAGGCTCCACGTCGCGATGGCGCAGACCGCCTTCCGGCGCGACCTGACCGAGCCGCGCGCGGCCGAGGAGTTCGCGGGCGAGGTCGGCTCGCTCGACGCGCTGAACATGCTTCTGCTTTTGACTTACGCCGACCTCAACGCGGTCGGCCCTGGCGTCTGGAGCGAGTGGAAGGGGGCGCTGCTGCGCGAGCTTTACCAGCGGGCGCGCGCGCACCTGACGGCGGGCGAAGGGCCGGCCGACAAGGTGCAGGAACTCGCGCACTACAAGGAGCAGGTCGTCCTGGCGCTGGCGGGCGAGCTGCCGCCGAGCGAGGTCGAGCGCCACATCGCCCTGCTGCCCGAGCGCTACCGGCGCACGAGCCGTCCCGAGGAGGCGGCCGCTCACCTGCGCCTCATTAGCCGGCTCGGCGAGGACGCCTTCGGCTGGCAGTGGCGCAGGCACGACGGCGCGAGCACGCAGCTCACGGTCTGTGCCAAAGACAGGCACGGCCTCTTCGCAGACATCGCCGGCACGCTCGCCGCGCAGGGCGTCGAGATTCTCGCCGCCGAGGTCAACACGCGCGACGACCGGATCGCCATCGACGTGTTCGCGTTGCGCGCCGCGGCCACGGGCCACGCGGTCGATGAGTACCGCTACCCGGCCATCGAGCGCGCGTTGCGCGACGCCATCCGCGGCGAGTCGGACGTGGCGGCCGCGGTCGAGCGCTGGCGCACGCACAACGCGCCGCGCCGCAGGAACGCGCACGCGCAGTCGCGCCGCCGCCGTCCGCCGCAGGTCGTCTGCGACAACGAGGGCTCGCCCTCGGCGACCATGATCGAAGTCCGCGCGGCCGACGAGCCCGGGCTCGCCTACAGGATCGCGCACGCGCTGGCGGGCCTCGGCCTCGACATCGTCTGCGCCAAGGTGGCGACGGAGAAGAGCGACGCGCTCGATGTCTTCTACGTGACCGACCCCGCGGGCGCGAAGCTCGGCGAGCCCGCGCAGCGCTCCGCCGCGGCCGCCATCTCCGAACAGCTCTTACCCGGAGGCGAGGGCACACCCGCCCACGCCGCAACACAACCCTTGAGGAGACACGGATGAAAAAAGTCGAAGCCATCGTCAGACCGCACCTGCTCGACGCGGTGAAGAACGCGCTCCAGGAGGTGAACGTCCTGGGCATGACCGTCAGCGAGGTGCAGGGCTACGGGCGGCAGCGCGGTCACACCGAGACTTACCGCGGGGCGGAGTACCAGATCGAGTTCGTCCCCAAAGCCAAGATCGAAGTCATCATCCCCGACGACATCGAGGAGTTCGTTGTCGGCGCCATCACCCGCACGGCGCGGACGGGCAAGTTCGGCGACGGCAAAATCTTCGTCACCACCCTCGACGACGTGGTTCGCATCCGCACCGGCGAGCGCGGCGAAGCGGCCCTGTAACACAAACAGGTCAGAACCGCCCGCGGTAGCGGGCGGTTCTGACCACTATGTTCTTAGGCCGCGTGCTGCGCCGCGAGGTCGTTCCGCTCGGACAGCGCTTCGCTCAGGAGTGGCGCGAGCAGGTCGGCGTCGGCGAGGAAGCCGTCGTGGCCGTGAGACGATTCAAGCTCTTCGTAACGACAACGGACGCCGGCCGACGACATGCGTCGGGCAAGGGCGTGAATTTCGCTTGAGGGGAAGAGCCAGTCCGAAGTGATGCCGACCAGCAGCACGCGCGCCGTGATGCGGCGCAGCGCCGCCTCTTCGGACGCGTAGCCGCGCGCGAGGTCGAAGGTGTCCATCGCCTTCGACAGAATCAGGTAGGAGTTCGCATCGAAGCGGCGCGTGAACGTCCGCCCCTGGTGGTCGAGGTAGCCCGCCACGTCGAAGCGCTCGCCCAGAGACCGGCCCGGGTCTTCGCCCGCGCGGTCGGGCTTGCGCGCGAAGCGCTCGTCGAACAGCTCCGCGGACTTGTAAGAGCACATGGCGATGGAGCGCGCGAGCGCGAGTCCCGCCCGGGGCGGCGCGTTCTCCGTGTAGTGCCCGCCGCGCCAGAGGGGATCGTTCATGATGGCCTGCCGCTGTAGGTGGTTGAGCGCGAGCCCCAGCGCGGGCAGGGGCGCCGCGCCGATTGCCACGCAACGCTCGACCCGGTTAGGGAAATCGACCGCCCAACGCAGCGCCTGCATCCCGCCGATGGAGCCGCCGACGACCGCGTGCAAACGCTCGACGCCGAGACGCGCGAGCAGAACCGACTGCGCGCGCACCATGTCGCCGACGGTGACGAGCGGGAAGTCGCCTCCGTAAGGCTTGCCCGTCCGCGCGTCCGTGGAGCGCGGCCCCGTCGAGCCGTAGCACGAGCCGACGACGTTGACGCCGATGACGCAGTGACGTTCCGTGTCGAAGGGGCGGCCCGGCCCGAACAGCTCCGGCCACCAGTCCGCCACGCGCGCCGAGCCCGAGAGCGCGTGGCAGACGAGGACGGCGTTGTCCCGCTTAACGTTCAACTCGCCGTAGGTCGCGTAGCGCAAAGTCAAAGGCCGCAGCTCGCCGCCGCTCACCCGGAATGCGTCCTCACGGGCGAAGGTACAGTCGGCCTCACACGTCGGTTCGATGTTCGTGTCCATCCGCCCCCCCTTGCAGAACCAGCTCTTCCACGTCGAAGCGCGTCGGAAGCAGTCCTCTTCTCTCCAACTCAAGAATGATTCGCTCGGCGCTCGTCTCGATTGCTTCTTCGTCCGTGCGCACGACCACGTCGGGGGCACTCGGCTCCTCGTAAGGGTCGGAGACGCCGGTGAAGCCTTTCAGCTCGCCGGCGAGCGCCTTCCTGTAAAGCCCCTTCACGTCGCGCTCGGCCAGGACTTCCAAAGGGCACTCGACGTAGACTTCGACGAACTCCGCGCCGTCCCCTTCGACCGCGCGCCGCACCTCTGCGCGCACCTCACGGTAGGGCGAGATGGCGGCCGTGACGGCGGCCACGCCGTTGCGCGCCAGCAGCCGCGCGACGTACCCGATGCGCCGGATGTTCGTGTCCCGATCCTCCTTCGAGAACCCGAGCCCCTTCGAAAGGTTCGTGCGCACCTCGTCGCCGTCCAACACCTCCACGCGCAAGCCGCGCGCGCGCAGCTCCGGCACCAGCCTCCCCGCCAGCGTCGTCTTCCCCGCGCCCGAAAGCCCCGTCAGCCACAGGACGAATCCACGTCCCTCATTCACTTCAAGTCCCATCCCTTTCCTTTCAAGCGCCCGCGGGCTGCGCCGCCCGCTGAGCCTCAATCAGCACCCGTGCGACTTCGGGCCGCGTGAACTCGACGGGCGGCAGTTGGCCCGCGCCGAGCAGCTCGCGCACGCGCGTGCCCGAGAGCGTGACGTGCTGGCCCGCGTCGTGCGGGCAGGTCTTCGAAGAGGCCATCGCGCCGCACGCGCGGCAGTAGAAGGTGTGGTCGAAGAAGAGCGGCGTGATGCCCAGCTCTTCCGTTTCGAACTCGTCGAAGACGTGGTGCGCGTCGTAGGTGCCGTAGAAGCTGCCGACGCCCGCGTGGTCGCGCCCGACGATGAAGTGCGAGCAGCCGTAGTTCTTCCGCACGAGCGCGTGGAAGACGGCCTCGCGCGGGCCGGCGTAGCGCATCGCCGCCGGGAGCACGGCGAGGATGGTGCGCGCGGCCGGGTAGTAGTGTGTGAGGATCGCCTCGTACGAGAGCATGCGCACGTCCGCCGGGATGTCGTCCGACTTCGTCTCGCCGACGAGCGGGTGCAGGAGGAGCCCGTCGGCAATCTCCAAAGCGCACTTCTGTATGTACTCGTGCGCGCGGTGGACGGGGTTGCGTGTCTGGAAGGCGACGACGCGCCGCCAGCCGCGCTGCCGGAACAGCTCGCGCGTCTCGGCAGGGTCTTTCCAGTAGGCGCTGAACGAAGGGTTCTCGGGCCGGCTCACCAGACTGACCCGACCGCCGAGCAGCCACTCGCCTTCGGCGTAGATGGCGCGCACGCCCGGGTGCGCCTCGTCGGTCGTGCGGTAGACCTGTTCGGCCTCGCGCCTCCTGTCGCGCACGTACTTCTCTCTGAGGTGGAGCACGCCGAGCAGACGCCTGCCCTGGTAGAGCGCCACGTCGCGCCCGGTGCGGAGCGGGGCCGCCTCCTCTTCCGTGACCGCGAGTGTGATGGGGAGCGACCAGACCAGGCCGTTCGCGAGGCGCATGTGGTCGCGCACCGAAACATAGTCCGCCTCGCTCATGAAGCCTTCGAGCGGCGAGTAGGCGCCGGTCGCAATCAGTTCGAGGTCTGAGACGGCGCGCGCGCCGAGGCGCAGCGCGGGCAGTTCCGCGGCCGCCTCGACGAGCCACGCGCGGTCTGCGCCCGCGACCTCGCGGTTAACGAGTACGCCCCCGTGGGGGCTGATGAGTTTCATCTTGGCTGTTAGCTATTAGCTTTTAGCT
>JAFAVK010000076.1 GCA_019242475.1 Acidobacteriota bacterium
CTCGGAGATCGCGGCGCCGGACGGCAACGGGGGCGGCGGGGGGGCGAAGTTCGAGAAGGGCAAGGCGGCCGAACTCCTGTCGCAGAGTTTCGACCGGGCGGAGTTGTCCTCGAAGGGCTTGCAGTACGAGCGGCTCGACCAGCTCACGATGGATATCCTCCTCGGCGTACGCTGAAGGGCTGAGGGCTGACGAACGAATGATTCCCAAACTGGACATACTCCGCCGCATCACCGACGCCGGTCTCGTGGCCGTCGTGCGCGCCGAGTCGGGCGAGCAGGCGCGGCGGGTCGCCGACGCCGTGCTCGCGGGCGGCTGCCCCGCCGTCGAGATGACCTTCACCGTGCCCGGCGCCCACCGCGTCATCGAAGAGATGGCTAGAGCCTACAAGCCGTCCGAGCTGATCCTCGGCGCCGGCACCGTGCTCGACCCAGAGACCGCGCGCATCGCGATCCTCTCGGGCGCCGCTTACGTCGTCTCGCCCTCGCTCAACCCCGAGACCGTCCGGCTGTGCAACCGCTACCAGGTCCCGGTCATGCCGGGCGCGATGACCATCCGCGAAATCATCGACGCGATGGAGCTGGGCGCGGCCGTGGTAAAACTCTTCCCCGGCGAGGCGTTCGGCCCTTCGATCATCAAGGCCGTCAAGGGGCCTCTGCCGCAGGCGCCCCTGATGCCGACGGGCGGCGTCGATCTGTCGAACGTCGCGGAGTGGATCAAGGCGGGCGCGGTCGCCGTCGGCGCGGGCGGGAGTTTGACGGGCGGCGCCAGGTCGGGCGACTTCGACTCGATCACGAAGACGGCCCGCGCCTTCGTCGAGAAGATCAGAGAGGCGCGCGCGAAGTGAGGAAGCGGCGGCGGGCCGAATAGCGAACGGGTGCTTAAACAAATAGGCGGGGCCTGAATTGTACAATTCAGGCCCCGCCTATTTGTTCAGTGAGAAGGGGGACGGAAAGCGTCGCTTCCCGGGGTAAAAGAAAGCCCCCGCGACTCTGGGCAAGAGTCTTGTTTGGACACGGGGGCTTTGGCGGCCACACAAGGCAGAAGGGATGCCTTAACGCGCGGACGCCATCACGGCCACTCGATTGTTGGGGTAGGCGAGGGCCGAATCCTCTAAAACTCAAAGAGCAATAAAGACTCGCGAGGCAGGGCGATGAAGTAATGCCCTCGCTTTGCCAACGGCGGCCGACTGCTGACCGCCTGCCGGGGTGAAACCTGTTAACCGTCTCTTCAGGCCGCGGCCAGTCTCCGGGCGACGGCGGTGCGGCGGACGGTGGCGACGAGGCGCTCCACGTCGAGCGGCTTGTCGAAGAACCCGTCGGCGCCGCGGCGGACGCACTCGCGCCGCATCTCGCCCGAGGGGTCGCTGCTCGCCACGAAGACCTTCGACGCGGGGAGGTGGCTCTTCACGTAGTCGAGGATACGGAGCCCCGTGTCGGGCGCGTCGAGCGTCGGCGGCAGGTGAAGGTCGAGGATGGCGACGTCCGGCTCGTAGATGGTCGCGCGGCGGATGGCCGACGAGAGGTTGTTGGCCGTCATCACCTCGAACTCGTCGCACAGCGTCCAGAAGAGCTGCTGCGTGATCGCGACGTCGTCGTCAACTATGAGAACCTTCGGCTTCGTCATCGTCTTCTTCCCCGTCATTCACCAAAATGGCTCCGGCGATGTGTTCAGCTCTCATCTACGTCCATCACCCTTCCGGCGGATGCCAGGTTTCAAGCCCTCAACGGCCCGGCTCTACTGCAACGCCGGTGCCACGCCCGGCCCGAGCCGGCAAAAGCGAATTTCCGGCCGAAAACGTGCCCCCGGCCTTTCGCAAAGGATTCGCCTGTGCACACGAGTAGACATCGACGAGGGGGCGTGTGTGAACAGCAGTAGGCAGTAGGCAGTAGAAAGAACAGGCGGCGCACTTGGCCCGAAGGCTGAGACGCGCCGCCTCTGTTTTTCTACTGACTACTGTCTACTGCTTTTCAGACCCCCGTGATTGCAAGCTCGCTGATGAGGCGGTGGAGGTAGGAGCGGCTGATGGCGAGGCGGCGGGCGGCGGCGACGCGGTTGCCGCCCTCGGCCTGGAGCGCGCCGATGACCATGCGGCGGCGGAGGGCGAGCGTCGCGCCTTCGAGCGTCGTCTCGTCGCCGGCCGCGCTGGCCGGGGGGACGGACGTGTGCACTGAGCGCAGCATCTTCTCGGGCAGGAACTCGACGCCGAGCTGCGAGCCCTTCGTCAGTACCACCAGCCGCTCCACGAGGTTCTCAAGCTCGCGCACGTTCCCCGGCCAGTCGTACTCCTGCAACGCTTCGAGGAGCGCCGGGTCTAAGTCGGCCGGCGGGCGGTCGTGCTTCTCAGAGGCCTTGGCGGCGAAGTGCGCGGCGAGCAGGGGCATGTCCTCGCGCCTCTCCTTCATCGCGGGCATGTGGAGCGGCACGACGTTCAGGCGGTAGAAGAGGTCTTCGCGGAAGCGCCCCGCGGCGACCTCCTGTTCGAGGTCGCGGTTCGTCGCGGCGATGAGGCGGATGTCCACGCCGACGGGGCGGTTGCTGCCCACGCGCTCGAAGGTGCGCTCCTGCAAGACGCGCAGGAGCTTGACCTGCACCGACTGTTGCAGCTCGCCGATCTCGTCGAGGAAGAGCGTCCCGCCGTTTGCCAGCTCGAAGCGGCCGACGCGGTCGGCCTTCGCATCGGTGAAGGCGCCGCGGACGTGGCCGAACAGCTCCGACTCGATGAGCGTCTCGGGGAGCGCGGCGCAGGAGACGGCGACGAAGGGGCGGTCGCGCCGGCCACTCTCCTCGTGGATGGCGCGGGCCAGGACTTCTTTGCCCGTGCCGTTCTCGCCGGTGATGAGCACCGTCGCCGAGGTGTCGGCGACGGCGCGCGCCTGCTTGAGCGTGCGCTCCAGCGCGGCGCTCGTGCCGACGAAGCGGCCGAAGCCGCGGTGCATCTTCAGCTCCGAGCGGAGCTTCAAGACCTCGGTTTCGAGGCAGCGGACGCGCGCCGCCTGCGTGACGATGTGCGAGACCTCCTCCTCGTCGAAGGGCTTCTCGAAGAAGCCGTAGGCGCCGCGGCGCACGGCTTCGAGCGCGGCCTGCTTGTTGTCGCTCCCCGTGATGACGACGACGGGGACGGAGGGGCGCTCGCCGCGCGCGGCCTCGACCACGGCCAGGCCCTCCTCGATGCCGTCGAGGTCGGGCGGCAGGTGCAGGTCGCAGATGACGACATCGACGCGCTCGCGCTGGAGGAGTTCGACGGCGTCGGCGCGCGTCTCGGCTTCGAGCACGCGGTGGCGCTCGACGAGCGCCCAGTGGAGCTGCCGGCGCAGCAGGCGGTCGTCGTCCACGACCAGCACCGTCGTCTTCTGTTCCGCCTGTTCGGTCATGGCTAGGGGAGTTCGCGGTATAGGGCAACGCCACAGCCCTGGGCGCGAGGGTGCTCCCGGCTGAGGCCTGACTGTTCTGGAAAAGCTGAATGGGGCAACTGGCGAGTTCGGGCCGACGCGTTATTCGGAAGCGACCGTCGCCTTCACCGGCCGCTCGCGCCTCTCGCCAGACTGGAACAGGCGGGATGGTAGCACGACGCGGAAGCGCGTGCCAGCGCCGGGGCTCGACTCCACCTCCAGCCGCCCGCCGTGCGCCTCGACCACCTCGCGGCAGGTGAAGAGCCCGAGGCCGATGCCCTTGTTCTTCGTCGTCGAGAAGGGGCGGTAGAGCTTGGTCTTGATGAACTGCTCGGTCATCCCGACGCCCGTGTCCGCGACGCTGAAGAAGACGTAGTCGCCTTCGAGCTTCCCGGCCTCGACCGTCAGGCGCCCGCCCTTCGCGCCCATCGCTTCGAGCGCGTTGATGACGAGGTTCTCGACGACGTTCTCGACGCGCTCGGGCTCGACCGTGGCGACGAGCTTGTCGGGCAGCCGCGCCTCGATGTCGTTCAGGGGGCGCGTCGGCTCGGCGTTGGTGGCGAGCACGCGGCGGATGACGGGGACGAGGTCGGTGGGGCGCGCGGCGAGGCGGTACTCGCCGCTGAGGGACTTCGCCGGCTCCGACAGGCGCGCGACCGTGCGCTTCAACTTCTCGGTCGCCTCGCGCAAGCTGTCGATGGCGTCGGCGCGAAACTCCTCGCGGTGGAACTGCTTCTCCATGTTCGAGACGAGCATCGAGAGGCCCGCGATGGCGTTCTTCAAGTCGTGCGAGACCATCGCCGAGATGCGCATGAAGGAGGCGAACTGGCGCGACTCGGCCTCGCGCGCGATCAGCTCGCGCAGCCGCTCGGTCATCGCGTTGAAGTTCTCGGCCAGCTCGCGCGTCTCGCCGCTGTGGCTGACCTCGATGCGCTGTTCGAGGTCGCCGGCGGCGACGGCCGACGCGCTGCGCGCGACCAGCCCGATGCCGCGCGTCTCGCGCGCCGCGATGAAGGAGAGCAGGGCCGCGGCCGCGAGCGCCGCCAGCAGCGCGACGCCCCCGCCCAAGAGCGCCGCGCGGCGCGCGGGCCGGAGCGCCGCCGCGTAGTCTTCGGACGCCGCCACCGAGAGGTTCAAGCCGTCAACCGGCTGGAACGCCGCGAGCTGCGTCTCGCCCTCGTCCGTGTCGTAGAGGCCGACGCCGGCCCCGCCGGCCTTCATCCGCGCGGCGATCTCCTTGAAGTACGGCATCGCGCCCGACGCCGACTGGTGCGTGAGCGCGCCGTTCGTGTGGTAGACGACCGTGTCGTTGGTGTTGTCGAGCGCGACGACCGAACGGGGCGCCGGGGACGCCGGGGAGGCGTCGGAGGTCTCGCCGGCCTCCCTCAAGACCTCGCCCAGCCTGACCTCCGCGACGACGGCGCCCGCGGGCGCGGCCGCGCCTTCCGCCGCGCCGGGGCCGAAGACGGGCGCCGTCAGGCGCAACGCCGCGCCGTGAGGCTCCTCGCTCAGGGGAGAGCGCAGCACCGCGGCCGTGCGCGCATCCCAGACGTGCTCGTCGTGGCGCGCCTGACCGCTGACGAGGTCGGTCGTCTGCTCGTCGAAACCCTTGCCGTCGGCCGACCTGTTGAGGCGGAAGATCGGCTGCCGGTTCGCGTCGAGGAGGGTGACGGCCTGTATGTATTCGAGGTTGGGCCGGGCGTAAGCCTCGAAGGGCTCACTGATCGAAGCGGCGGGCGCCGCGGGGAGGGCGGCAGTCCCCCCCGCGGGCTGTGCCTCGGGTCGCGGACCGTGTTCGAGCGCGTAGCGGCGCACGGCGTCGTCGCGCGTCAGTTCGAGCAGGCGCGACTCCTGAAGCGAGAGGACGCGCTCCACGTCGCGCGCCACCCGCGCGGCGCGCTCGACCGCGCGCGCGCGCAGCAGAGACTCGGCGGCGCCCGAGCCCGCGCGGTATTGAAGCAGGCAGACGACCGCCAGCGGCGCGAGCGCCAGCGCGGCGAAGACGATTAACAGCTTGGCTCTGAGGTTCACGGCTGCCACCACTCAAGAAGGCTTCAAAGGTGAGACGCGCGGCGCGCGCCACGAGCAGGGCGGCCAGTATACCGGAGAGGGGAGAGGGGGAGAAGGGGTGACGGGGAGAAAGAAGCGTGTTATCAAAAGTCACCCCGTCACCCCTTCTCCCCCTCTCCCCTCTCCTTATTCGACGACGGCGTCGGCCTCGACCTCGACGAGCCAGTCGGGGTCGATGAAGCGCGAGACCTGCATGACGGTGTTGACGGGGCGCACGTCGCGGAAGAACTCGCCGTGGACGCGCGCGACCTGTTCCCAGTCCTCGATGCGCGTGAGCAGGATGCGCGTGCGCACCACGTCCGAGAGCCCCGCGCCCAACTCTTCGAGGGCGCGCGCCACGATCTCGAAACAGCGTCGTGCCTGCGCGGCGGCGTCCCCCGGCGCGACCGTCCGCCCCTCCGCGTCGAGCGGCGCCGTGCCCGCGACGCAGACGAAGCCCCCCGCGCGCACCGCCCGCGAGATGCCGATGATCGATTCATAAGGCGAGCCGCTCGAAACCCGCTGACGTGAGTCAGACATGAGCCTTCCCTCCGGGAAGGCAGTAGGCAGTGAGCCCCGGAGGGGCGGCATGTTTATAGCTCAAGCCAACGATTACTCGGCCAAGCTCCGGAGGAGCGGCATGTACACATGTCGCCCCTGACGGGGCTCGGGTTCAATTTCAGCCTTAATCTATAAACATGCCGCCCCTCCGGGGCTCCGAACTGCCTACCGCCATCTGCCTACTGCCTACTGCTCCAATTTCGCGTCCAGAGTGATCTCGGCGTTGAAGAGGCGCGAGACGGGGCAGCCGGCCTTGGCGTTGTTGGCGGCCGTCTCGAAGGCGGCGGCGTCGGCGCCGGGCACGCGCGCCGTCACGTCGAGGTGGACTTTGGTGATGCTGAAACCCGCGTCGGTCTTCTCCAGACGGACGGCCGCGGTCGTGTTGATCGAGTCGGCCGTGAAGCCCGCGTCGTTCAACTGCTTCGAGAGCGCCATCGAGAAGCAGCCCGCGTGCGCCGCGGCCAGCAGCTCCTCCGGGTTCGTCCCCTTGCCGTCCTCGAAGCGCGTGCTGAAACTGTACTGCGCGCCGTCGAGCACGCCGCTCTCGGTCGAGACCGTCCCCTTGCCATCTCTGATGCCACCCCGCCACACGGCGGAACCTGTTCGCTTCATCCTCTTCTCCTTCTGCTTCCGTTTTGAATTTTAGAACCGGCAAAACTCAGGCGGGCACGCGCCCCCACTCCCTGAACAGGGGTCGGAGGCGCGCGATGACCTCTTCGTGCGCCGCGCCGTTCGAGGCGACGAGCCCGTTGCGGTTGAGCACGTCGGGCGTGTTGTAGAGCATGGGGTCGCCGAACACGTCGGTCATGCGCCCGCCCGCCTCCGTCAATACGGCCTCGGGCGCGCACGTGTCCCACTGCTTCGTCTTCGGCGAGAGGTGGATGTAGAGGTCGGCCTGCTTCTCGACCAGGAGTCCGACCTTGATGCCGACCGAGTGGCTCTTCACCTCCGCCCGCACCCCGAGCGCGTTCACCACCGAATCCATCCGCGGCCCGCGGTGCGAGCGGCTCTCGGCCAGGCGCATGCGGCCCAACTCGGCCTCTTTCGTCACGCCCAGCCGCTCGGCCTTCGGACTCCCGTCCGCCTCCGAGGTCGGGCGCAAGACCCACGCGCCGTGCCCGCGCGCGGCCCAGTAGAGCACGTCGGTCGCGGGCGCGTAGAGGATGCCGAGCGCGGCCACGCCCTCGACGGCGAGCCCGATCTGCACGCAGAAGTCGCCCGTGCCCGCGATGAAGCCCTTCGTGCCGTCGATGGGGTCGATCATCCAAGCGCGCGCGCGGCCGATGCGGCGGCCCGTGTCCACGGACTCCTCCGCGAGCACGCCGTCGTCGGGGAAGTGCTCGCGCAGCGCGCGCACGATCAGCTCGTTGACGGCGCGGTCGGCCTGCGTCACAGGCTCGTCGAACTCCTCCTTGTGCTCCACGCGCAGAGGCTTCCCGTAGAAGGCCAGCGCCGCCTCGCCCGCGCGCCGCGCCAGCTCAAGCCCCACGCGCAACTCCCGCTCGAACTCGCCCCTTGTTATTTCCATAGAAGATTCGAAATTTGAAATTTGAAATTGCTTTAGCCCTCAAGCTCGCCCGCGGTGCGGCGGATGACTTCGAGCGTCAAGTCAATGTCGCGGCGCGTCGTGCGGTAGTTCGTGATCGAGGCGCGCAGGGCGAAGCGGCCCCGCAGACTCGCGTTCGAGACGTAAGCCTCGCCGCCGCGCTGCACGCGTTGCATGACGCGCTCGTTCAAACGGTCGAGCCGAGCGTTCGTCTCTTCCCGCTGCCCTTCGTCTTCGAGTTCGAGTCGCGCGGCGGCGGGCACGTAGCGGAAGCAGCAGATGCCGAGCGTGGCCGGCGCCAGCAGCTCGAAGTCTCCGGCGGCGCGGACGCGCTCGGCCATGTACGCGGCCGTCGCGCAGTCCTCCTCAATCGCCGCGCTGACCCGCTTAACGCCGTAGAAGGAGAGCGTCGCCCAGACCTTGAGCGCGCGGAAGGGGCGTGACAGCTCCGTGCCGTAGTCCCAGAAGGCGAACGCCTCCGCCTCCTCGCGCTCGAAGACCTTGATGTAGCCCTCCTCCGTCCCCTTGAACGCGGCGCGCGCGCGCTCCGGCTCGCGGAAGAGCAGGCAGCCACAGCCTAACGGCGTGTAAAGCCACTTGTGCGGGTCGAGCGAGACCGAGTCGGCCTCTTCCAGTCCTTCGAAGAGAGCGCGTTTGGCATTCGTGCTCGCGGCGAGCGCGCCGTACGCGCCGTCCACGTGGAACCAGAGCGAGTTGTCGCGCGCGACACGCGCGACCTCTTTTAAAGGATCGACCGCGCCGGTCGAGACCGTGCCCGCGCTCGCCACGACGCAGAAGGGGCGCAGCCCGGCGCGCACGTCCGATTCAATGCGCTCACGCAGGGCACGCACGTCGATGCGGAACTCTTCGTCCGAAGGCACGACGCGCACCTGCTCGCGTCCGAGGCCGAGGATGTCCGCCGCCTTCGGTATCGAAAGATGAATCTGGTCTGAAGCGTAGAGAGTCGCGGGCGCGCGCTCGCCCCACAACCCTCTGCGCGAGGCGTCGTGTGCTTGAGTCCTGTGCGCGACGAAGAGCGCGTTCAAATTCGCCATCGAGCCGCCGCTCGTCAAAAGCCCGCCGCAAGTTTCGTTCAACCCCTCGCCCTTGAAACCTATCAACTCGGCGAGCCAGCGGACTGCCGTCTGTTCTATCTGCGTCGGCCCCGGCGCCGAGCGCCACGACGTGACGTTCGAGTTGAGCGCCGCCGCCGCGAGCGACGCCCATGCTCCGACGGGCGTCGCGGGCGAAGCGACATACCCGAACATCCGCGGGTGCCCGTTCTGCCTGCTCTGCCTGAAGACCTCCGCGCACGCGCGCGTCAACGCCTCCAACCCCAAACCTTCCGCGGGGAGCCCGCCGCCGAAGAGGCCGGAAAGTTTCTCGGCCGAGGTCTCGGGGAAGACGGGCAGCGCCTCGGGCTCGCTCAGGTATTCGAGCGCCAGCCGGGCGAACGCGCGGCCAAGTTCCTCCAGCTCGCTCTGCGGCAAATCGAGCGTGCCCGCGCGCGCGCCGCCGTCATGTGCGTCCTTCAACATGGGTGTGCCCAACCCTAACACACAGCCTCCCCGTAGTTGAAGCTGTGCTAAACTCGCGCGCGAACTTACCGCACAGGACGAGGGGGACTGAGGGCTTATGACTCTGCCGGGCCACGCCACGACCGAAGGCACCGAGCGCTTCCGCGAGCGCTTCCGCGGGACGGCCGCCGAAGGGCACTTCCGCTTCGAGCAGAACCTCTGGCTCTCCTCCGTCGGCGTCGGCACATACCTCGGCGGCGCGGACGAAGAGACCGACCGCTCGTATACGGAAGCCATCACGCGCGCCGTCGAGCTGGGCGTCAACGTCATCGACACGGCGGCCAACTACCGCTTCCAGCGTAGCGAGCGCTCCGCCGGCGAGGCGATAAGGAGTTTGACGGCCGCGGGGTTCGCGCGTGAAGAACTCGTCGTCTGCACGAAGGGCGGCTACATCCCCTTCGACACGCACCCGCCCAAGGGGCAGGACGGCGTGCGCGCCTACGTCGAGGAGACTTTCGTCAAGACGGGCGTCATCGAACCCTCGGACATCGCCGCCGGGAGCCACTGCATGACGCCGCGCTACCTCGCGCACCAGGTCGCGCAGTCGCTCCGCAACCTGGGCATCGAAACGATTGACGTTTACTACGTCCACAACCCCGAGACGCAGCTTCAGGTCGTCTCGCGCGAAGAGTTCGACGCGCGCCTGCGCGCGGCCTTCGGGCAGTTGGAGCGCGAGCGTAGCGCCGGACGTCTGCGCTTCTACGGCGTGGCGACGTGGAACGGCTTCCGCGCGAAGGCCGGCACGCGCGGCCACCACTCGCTCGAACGCATGTGGGAGCTGGCGCGCGAGGCGGGCGGCGAAGGGCACGGCTTCCGCTTCGTCCAGCTCCCCTTCAACCTCGCCATGCCCGAGGCGCTCGTCGCCGAGAACCAGACGCACGAGGGCGCGCAGGTCTCCCTGCTCGAAGCGGCGAAGGCGCTCGGCGTGACGGTCGTCGCCAGCGCCTCGATCATGCAGGGCAAGGTCGCGCGCGACCTCCCCGAACGCGTCCGCGAGCCGCTCGGCTCGCTCTCGACCGACGCGCAGACGGCCATTCAGTTCACGCGCTCGACGCCCGGCGTCACCACGGCGCTGGTCGGCATGAGCCGCCGCGCGCACGTCGAAGAGAACCTCCAACTCGCGCGCGTCGCGCCCGCCTCTTCGGAAGACTACGGCCGGCTGTTCAGACAAAATGATGAATGATGAATATCGCAGGGAAGCCATATTCATCATTCATCACTCCTCATGCATCACTTCTTAGGAGTTGATATGCCTGACGATGAGATGAAGACGTTCGCGGAGTTCTGGCCGTTCTACGTGCGCGAGCACAGCCGGCCGGGGACGCGCGCGTTGCACCTGGCGGGGACTTTGACGGGCACGGCGCTGCTCGTCGCGCTGGCGGCGACGGGGCGCTGGCGCTGGCTGCCGCTCGCGCTCGTGCCCGGCTACGCCGCCGCGTGGGTCGGCCACTTCTTCGTCGAGCACAACCGCCCGGCCACCTTCAAGCACCCGCTCTGGTCGCTCGCCGGCGACTACAAAATGGTCGCCCTCATGCTCGCCGGCCGCATGGACGAAGAGGTCGCGCGCGCCCGCGCCGCCCGCCCGCAGACGGTCGCGGAGTGAGCGGCGCGACCTCCTTCTAAATCTTACGAGGCCGCCTCGCTCGTGTCGGGCGCGGGCGGCGCGTCTTGCTCCTCGGCGGCCGCGCGCTGCTGGCTCTTCTGGTAGAGGTAGGAGACGGCCAGCAGGATCGCGCCGAGCACGATGAAGGAGACGATGCGGTAGGCGCGGTCGAGCGCCGAGAGGTCGAGGAAGAAGACCTTGAGCGTCGTCAGCCCGAGCAGCGCCAAAGCCATCAGGCGCAGCCGCCGCGAGCGCCGCACGCGCCCCACGAGCAGGAGCCCCGCGCCGTAGACCGCCCACACGACCGACAAAGATAACTGCTTCGCCAGCTCAACGTCGCGCAGCACGGCCGCGTCCGCGCCGACCGCCCTCCGCGACTCGAAGTAGCCGACCGCCTCCGCGCTCAGCGCCAGGAGCGCGAGGACGTTCGCGGCGACGACCAGGACGGGGACGACCGAGCGCTCCTCGTCACTCACCCTTTCATCCCCGCGCGCGTAGAGGCGCACGGCCGCGGCGTAAGCGGCGACGAGCAGCGCGAAGGCGAGGAACGTGTGGTTGACGACGGGCGCGTGCCAGACCGCGTCGTAGAACCTGAGGTCTAGGGCGAGCGCCTTCAACGTCGCGAGGACGAGCAGCGCGAGCCCCGCGTAGCGCGCCACGATCTGCCTGCGCCAGACGCCGTAGCCGACGAGCCCCGCGCCCCAGATCGACCACAGCGCCGTCAGAGAGAACTGCCGGGCCCCCTCCGCGCGCTCGCGCGCGAGCCCCTCGGAGAGCGCCTTCTGCCGGCCGAAGTAGTCACTCAAGTCCAGCGTCAAAAGCGTCAGCGCGAGCCCGTTGGCCGCCAGCGTGTAGAGACCGACGGCCGCCGCGCGCTCGCCCTCACCCAGCGCGGCGCGCCCCTCGCCCCTGTCCGCGTCGGCGTGGCCGCGGTAGAGCCAGGCGGCGCCCGCCAGCGCCGAGACGAGCGCGAGGCACGACAGCGCGCGCGCGTTGAAGAGCGGCACGAACTGGTCGCGGCCCTGCGACAGCGCCCACGAGTCGAAGGCGTACTGCTGCGCGTCGAAGGCGAACCAGTGGAGCAGCGCGACGGCGAAGACCGCGACGCCCGCGCGCCGCGCCGCCGGCTCGCCCGCGCGCAGCCCCGCCCAGGTCAGCATCAGCCCCTCGACCGCCCAGACGATAGTCACCCACTGTAGCTCGAGCTGAATCGCGACGGCCGCCGTCAGAAACGTCACGGCCGCGCCGACGTACGCGTGCGCGAGCAGGCGGTCTGCGGGCGAGCGCTCCCGCGCGACGTAGAAGAGCGCGGCGAAGAAGAGGGCGACGAGCAGCGCCTGCGTCGCCGGCGCCGCGTCCGCGTAGGCGGCCTCCGTCCACATCCCGTAACAGAAGCCGAAGTAGACGGTCGCGTTCGCGGCGAGCAGCGCCACGTCGAACCAGCGCGAGCGGCGGCGCGGCAGCACGTTGTGGAAGAAGGAGAGCAAAGAGTAGACGACGAAGAAGAGACTCAGGAAGATGAGCGTCGTCCAGAGCTTCCCCTTGTCATAGAACTTGAACGCCCACCCGAGCGTCATCAATGTCGTCGCGGCGAACGAGAGGAAGTCGAGCACGCGCCAGCGCTTGAAGTAGGCGACGGCGAGCACGCCCGCGTCGAGCAGCGAGACGTAGGTGAAGAGCGCGACCTGGTTGTCCTGCCCCGTCGCGAGCAGCACGGGCGTCAGGAAGCCCCCGACCAGCCCGAGCACCGCCACCGGCAGCGCGTCGAGCCGCACCGCGAGCAGCACCGCGACGGCCGTCACGGCGGTCATCAGCAGGAACGCGACCGGCTGCGCGAGCAGTTGGTAAAACTCGTACGCGGCGTAGACCGAGAGGTAGAGGATGAGGACGCCGCCGCCCGAGAGCACGTAGGCGTACGGGCGGAGCCCCTTGCGGCGCAGGCGCTCGGCCACGACGAGCAGGCCCGCGCCGGCGAGCGCGCCGAGCGAGACGCGCACCGCGGGGCTGATCCAGTCCTTGTCGAAGGCGTACTTGAGCGCGAAGGCGACGGCGAAGACCGCCGCGAGGATGCCCGCCCAACTGAAGATGCTCCCGCCGATGAGCGCTTCAAGGTCGCGCGGCTTCGCGGCGGGGGCGGCAGGCTTCGCTTCGACGCGCGGGCGGGGGCCGCCGTCCCCAATGTCCGGACGCCGCCCTTCTTCCGGACGCGGCCGAGCTTGGCCCTTTTCAACGGGTCGCGCGGCCTCGCGCGGGGCGTGGTCGGTGCCGCGCGCCTCTTCGCGCTCGTCCTGGAGCGTCTCGTAGAGCGGGCGTCGCGGCGTACGCTCCAGCCCCACCCTCAGCTCGATGGCGTAGAGGCGCGTCGTCTGCGCCTGCACCAAACGCTCCAACTGCTCGATCCGCGCGGCGAGTTGCGCCAGCATCTCTCGCGAGGTCTGGTCTGAGTTCTGCTCTTCGGCCATAAGCCCTCCCGCCGGGGTCAATGATAGTGCAGGCGTGTGGAAGTCAAAAGGCAGTAGGCAACTGCCTACTGCTTTCCGGTCAGGAAGCGTTCGACGAAGGCGCGCAGCTCTTCGAGGGAGGAGTCGGCGACGACGCGGTAGATGCGTGGGCGCAGGCCGTCGGGGAGTTGGCGCGCGGTAAGCGCGTCGGTGATGACGTGGGCGCTGGAGCGCAGGCCACGCTCCCAGCCCGGCTCGCGCGCGTCGCGCAGGTCGAGCGCGTCCGCGTCCACCCCGGCGGCGACGAGGAAGACGCGCGCCCACTCAAGGAACATCGGCCAGCGCGAGACGACCGAGACGAGCGCGTCGCGCGGCGGCACCTTCTCGCCCGCGAGCGACTCGGGGATCGAGCGCGTGTGCAGAAAGATCGGCGAGACCTCCGGCGGGAGCACGCGCCGCACCTCCTCGGCTTTGCTGTAGAGCGCCAAGACCGTCCCGCCCGTCAGGCGCGCGGCGTCGGCGCACTCCTCGTAGCCGCAGCCCTCGACGCGGAACGAGGTCGCGTCGGCGATCTCGGCCGAAAGGATTTCGCGCAGGCCCTCGTCCGGCTCGACGACGAGGAAGTGGTCGGGCGGCTCAAGGCTCAGCCAGTGCTTGACGCGCGCCTGCACGTCGGCGAGCGTGTGCCCCTGGCCGCGCGCGAGCGTGAGGAAGGCGTTGATGAGCCGGTCGAGTTCGAGGCTCGAGTCGAGCGGCGCCTCCGCCGGGTCGTCGCCGAGCTGGCGGACGTAGACGCCGCTCCCCTTGCGCACCTCAAGCCAGCCGGCGTGCTCCAGGTCGCGGAAGGCGGCGCTTACGGTGTTCGAGTGGATGCGGAAGCGGCGCGCCAGCTCGCGCGTCGAGGGCAGGCGCTGGCCCGGCTTCAGGTCGCCGCTCACCACGCCGAACATGATCTGCCGCACGAGCTGCTCGCGCAGAGGCACGCTGCTGTTCTTCGAGAGCCACAGGCGCATAGGAGGCGCCGAGAGTTTAAAGTCCGAGCCCGAAAGTTGAAAGCTTTTTCTTCGACCTTGAACTTTGAACTTTAAACTTTGAACTCACTTCCGGTAGCCGGGGCGCGTGCGGAGGGCGACGCCTTTGCGCGTGGTGCGGACGCGTATCTTGCGGTACTTGCCGTCGCGGGCGGCGTTGGTCGGGTAGTAGCCGAGCGAGTATTGCGTGCGCAGCTCGTCGGCGATCTGCTGGAAGGAGCGGCGGAGCAGCAGGGGGTTGTCGGCGGGCACGAGCCGGCCGCCCGTCGTGCGCGCGAGTTCGTTGAGGTAGTCGTCGGCCGTGCGGTAGAGCGCGTCGAGCATCTGCGAGATGGATTGGTCGCTCGCCTCGTCACGGTCGCGCGGGATGCCCGTCGTGCCGGGGCCGTCGCCGGGCCGGCGCGTGGTCGCGTCGGGGACGCCGTTGGGGTCGCGGCGGTCGTCTTCGGGGCGGCGCCCGCCGCCGCGCGGGTTGATGATGACCGAACCGGGCGGCATCCCCGGGATGCGGCCGAGCACGCCGCCGAGGTCTACGGGGCCGGTGCCGCCCCGGGCCTGCGCGCGTGCAAGCTGCTCGGTCTCGGCGCGCGTGTCGAAGCGCACGGGGTAGACGATCACGTCCGACTCTTCGACGGCGCGGCGGTTGTCGTCGTAGGTGCGCCGGTCGCTGCGGTAGTCCACGCCGTCGGTGAGCATGATGACGGCCTTGCGCCCCTTGAGGCGGCGCAGCGCGCGGTACGCCTGGTCGAAGGCGTCGTAGAGGCGCGTACCCTTGCCCGGACGCGTCGAGCGGATGGCCGAGGCGAGCGCGGCGCGGTCGGAGGTGAAGTCCGAGAGGTCGCGTATCTCGTCGTCGAAGGAGATGACCTTGACGCGGTCGCCCTCGCGCAGTTGTTCGGTGAAGGCGACGGCCGCCTCCTGCACCTGCCGTAGTTTTTCGACGGTGGTGCTGGCGCTCGTGTCGATCATGAGGACGACGTTGAAGGGCTCGGTGACGGTGGCGAAGAAGGCGACCTTCTGCTCGGCGTTGTCCTCGGAGACGTTGAACTCCTCGGCCTTGAGGTCTGGGACGTAGCGCCCGCCCTGGTCGCTCGCGATGACGGGCACGGTGACGAGGTTCGTTTCGACTTTGACGGCCTCGCCGTCGTCAACCTCTTGCTTCTCTTCAGACTCTTGTGACTGCGGCCTGGGCGTCTCGGCGGGCTTCGCCTCGGCCGGACGCTCCTGCTGGTTCTTCTTCGTCTCGCCGCTGCCGGGGAGCCTCCGCCCGGCCTGTGCGAAGGCAGAAGGCAAAAGGCAAAAGGCAAAAATGAAGACGAAGAGGGGCGGGGCTCCCGTCTTCAACTTTTGCCCTTTGCCTTTTACCTTTTGCCTTTTGCCTTTCATCCCCGGCTGTGATGCTCTTCGGCCGCCGCGCGGATGGACAGGCGGCGCCTTTTTTCAGCGCGAGCGTTTGCGCGACGAGCCGGTCAGGCTCTCGAAGACGCTGACGACCTTCGCGGCCGCGCGCCCGGCCGTCTCGGCGACGGAGTTGAGCAGGCCCTCGGGGCTACCTACTGCCTCCCCCTTTCTTGCCGCCGCCCTTCGCGCCGCCCTTGCCCGCGCCGCGGGCCGTGCCGCCGCCGCCGGCCGCAGAGCCTTTGCCTCCGCCCTTCTTCGCGGCCCCGCCTTTAGCCGCGCCGCCTTTCGCACCGCCCCTGGCAGCGCCTTTGGACGCGCCCTTCCCTGCGCCGCCTTTGGACGCGCCGCCCTTGGTCGCAGCCTTGGCACCGGCCTTGGCACCGCCGCGCGCGCCAGTCCACGAGGAGCCTTTCGCGCCTCCGCCGCCGCCCGACTTCTTCGCGCCGGCCTTCGCCCCGCCTTTGGTCGAGCCCTTCGCGCCCGCGCCCGGCTTACCGCCGCCGCCGCCCTTGCCTGTGCTCTTCGCGCCGCCTTTACCGGTACCCTTGGCGCCGCCCTTCCCGGCCGCGCCGCCGCCTTTTGCACCGGCCTTGGCCGCGCCGCCCTTGGCCGCGCCTTTCGTCGAGGCGCCTTTGCTGGCCCCGCCCTTCTGGGAACCGGCGGCCGCACTGCCTCTGGCTGCGCCGCCTCCCTGAGCGGCACCACCGCCACCACCACCCTTCTTAGCCGCGCCGCCCTTTGCACCGCCGCCGCCGGCACCTCCGCCTTTGGCAGCGGCGCCGCCACCTTTGGCTCCGCCTCCACCTTTCGCGGCACCGCCGCGGTCGGTCTTGCCGGCACCGGCCGCGGCGCCGCTCTTCGACGTGCCGCCCGCGCCCGCGCGCGCGGAACCGCCGCGGTTCGAGGTGCCGCCGCCCGTCAGGCCGCCGCCCGCGCCGGCCGTCCCGCCGCCCGCGTCTTCGCCATAACCGACGCCGCCGGCAGCGCCGCCGGCGTCATCGTCGTCGCCGACGTTAACGCCGCCCCACCTGTCCGAATCTTCGTCGGGGCTGGGCGTGCCGCCGCCGGCAATGCCCGCGCCCATGCCCGTCGTGCGACCGATGGCCGCGCCGCCGTGCGTGCCGCCGCTTTCGGCGCCGCCGCCGGTCTCGCCGCCGCCCGTCGAAATCTCTCCGCCGCCGCCTTCAGAACTGCCGCCGGCCGCGTCGTCTCTGTCGTCTCTTTCACTGGACATCTGTCGTTCTACTCCTTTGGTGAGAGAGTGTCCGAGCCCCGCCGCGCGGGCGGGGCCGTGCCTTTGCGATAAATGCAGCGCAAGAATCAGTATGACCCGAAGACAGTTGTCTCGTTTGCGGCGGAGGATAACACAACTTTACGCGACGCGAACCAATTGTTTCTGACGACTTCGAAATTTTCTCTCGTCATCGTCGTTATCGTGAACGCCATTGAACGAACAGACGACCCGCCGGCGTTTGCCCGCGCGCGCCGCGTGCCGCCATAATGTGGTCGAGGGGAATCTTTTAAAGTCGATGGAAGCGCTCTCTTCAGCGGTCGCCGTCCTGACGGCGATGATCACGCCCGCCGTGCTCATCTCGGCCTGCGGCGCGCTGATCCTTTCGACCTCGACGCGTTTGGGTCGCGTCGTTGACCGCGTGCGCATGCTCATCGAGCGCTTCGAAGAGACGATGAAGACGCAGGAGGAGGGCGTCGAGATGTTCGAGGAGCGCCGCTCGTTCCTCTTCAACCAGCTCGACAAGCTGACGACGCGCACGCGCCTGCTCCAGCGAAGCATGCGCGTCTTCTACCTCGCGCTCGGCGTCTTCGTCGCCACCAGCGTCGCCATCGGGCTCGTCGCGGCCGTCGGGCATCCTTCCTACGCCTGGCTCCCCGTCGTGCTCGGGCTCGCGGGCGCCTGCGGCCTCTTCTACGGCAGCGTCCTCCTCATCCACGAGTCGCGCATCGCGCAGGAGTCTCTGAACGCCGAGATGGACTTCATCTGGAAGCTCGGCCGCGCGCTCGCCCCGCCCGACCTGCGCCAGACGCGCAGCCCGCACTTCAACCCGCTGACGCTCCGCCGCAAGCTTTAAGCTCCCCGGCGAGATGGCTTCCCTTCAAATTTGAAATTTCAAATTGTTAAGGCGTGTCTCTGTGTTGAAATCCCTCCTCAATCCTTCGTCCAGCGGTTATCGACGAGGCGCCAGAGGCGGCGCGGGTTGGCGTCGCGGAGTTCGGGGGGGAGCGCCTCCTGCGGGAAGTTCTGGTAGCAGACGGGGCGCGCGAAGCGTTTGATGGCGGCCGTGCCGACCGAGGTCGTGCGCGCGTCGGTCGTCGCGGGGTAGGGGCCGCCGTGCTGCATCGCGGCGCAGACCTCGACGCCCGTGGGGAAGCCGTTGAAGACCAACCGCCCGGCCTTCTGCTCCAACACTCTGACGAGCCACGCGTACTCGCGCAGGTCTTCGGGCGTGCCGTGAATCGTCGCCGTCAGCGCGCCCTCCAACCCTTCGGCCACGCGCCGCAGCTCTTCAACGCTTTGACAGCCGACGACGAGAGTCGAAGGGCCGAAGACCTCTTCGCCCAACTCTCGTTTGTCGAGGAAGGTCGCGGCGTCGGTCGAGAAGACGCAGGCCGCGGCCTGCGTGCGTGATGCGTCGGCCGCGGCCCCACCCGCCTTTCGTTTGACTATCCTTTGCAGTCTTTCGACTCCCTCCTCGTAACCGCGGCGAATGCCCGCGTTCAGCATCGTGCCCGGCGGCGCCGCGGCGAACAGCTCGTCGGTTTTATCAAGAAACTTCCCGAACGCCTCACCCTGCACCCCGACGACGAGGCCGGGGTTGGTGCAGAACTGCCCCGTGCCGAGCGTCACCGACTGCTTCAAGCCTTCGGCGAACTCCGCGCCGCGCTCGCGCAGGGCGCCCGGCAGGACGAAGACGGGGTTGACGCTCCCCATCTCCGCGTAGACCGGAATCGGCTCCGGCCGGCGCGCGGCCGCGTCGAAGAGCGCGCGGCCGGCGCGGAGCGAGCCGGTGAACCCGACGGCTTTCGTCCGCGGGTGTTCGACGACGGCGAGGCTCACCTCCGGGCTCTGCCCCTGCACGAGCGAGAAGACGCCCGAAGGCATCCCCGCCTCTTCGGCCGCGGCGACGACGGCGCGCGCGACCAGCTCGGACGTGCCTGGGTGCGCGGGGTGCGCCTTCACGACGACCGTGTTGCCGGCGGCGAGCGCGGAGGCCGTGTCGCCGCCCGCGACCGAGAAGGCCAGCGGGAAGTTGCTCGCGCCGAAGACGGCCACGGGGCCGAAGGGGATGAGCATCCGCCGCAGGTCGGGCTTCGGCACGGGCTTGCGCTCGGGCTCGGCGCGGTCAATCGTCGCCTCGACCCACGAGCCTTCGCGCACGACGCCCGCGAACATCTTCAACTGGGCGGTCGTCCGCCCGCGCTCGCCCTTCAGCCTCTCGGAGGGCAGCGCCGTCTCGGCCCGCGCCGTCTCAAGCAACTCGTCGCCGAGCGCTTCGACGTTCCGCGCGATGGCTTCGAGAAAGCCCGCGACCTCCTCGGCGCTTTTTGCCCTGTACTGCTGAAAGGCGCGCGCCGCCGAGTCGAGCGCGCGGGCGACGACCGCGGGCGTCGCCTCGTGAAACTCCGGCCCGAACTCGCGCCCCTCGGAAGGGTTGAAGGCGCGGAACGTTCCGCCGTCGTCCCCGACCGGCCCGCCCTCGACGATGCTTCTGCCGTAAAGTTTCACTGGCATCCCTTCGCCTGCGTTTGAGAAAAGTTCAATCGCCTTCACGTTCTAACGCGCGCAGGCCCGCTTCGATGACGCGGACGATGCGGTCAACGTCGTAGACGACGCCGCGCCAGGGGCCGCCGCTCGCGTGCTGCAAGGCCGCCCAGAGCCGCGTGTCGGCGGGGAGCGCCGCGTCTGCGTGCAGGTCTGCGCGCGGCTCCCTTCGCATGAGTTCGTCGTCCGCCGGCTCGTACACGCCCGGCGCGCGCTCTTCGACGAGGTCGATGCTGCCTTCCAACTTCAACGTGTCAACGACGACGCGAATCATATCGCCGTCGAGCACCTTACCGACGGGGCCGCCGGCCAGCGCCTCCGGCCCGACGTGCCCGATGCAGGGGCCGCTTGAGACGCCGGAGAAGCGCGCGTCCGTGATGAGCGCGACCGAGTTTGCGTAGGGCATGTACTTGAGCGCCGACGTAATCTGGTAGACCTCCTCCATCCCCGCGCCCAGGGCGCCGCGGCAGATGAGCACGACGACCTCGCCGCCTTTTATGCGGTCTGCGCCGCGGCTCTTGATGGCGGCGATGGTGGCGCGCTCGCTCGTGAAGACGCGCGCCGGCCCCGTCAAACGATAAACGCCGTCCGGCCCGACCAGCGCGCGGTCGATGGCCGTGCTCTTGACGATGGCGCCCTGCGGCGCGAGGTTCCCTTTGACGTAAGAGATGGTGCTCGTCAGTCCGCGCCCGCGCGCGCGTTCCGGCGGCATGATGACATCTTCGGGGTCGATGCCTTCCGCCTCTTTCAGCCGCGCGCGAAAGACCTGCCGGCGCTCCGACGCGGCCCAGTCGTCCAACACTTCGCCTAAAGTCTTCCCGACGGCCGTCAAGGCACTCCCGTCAATCAGCCCGAGTTCCCTCAAGTGCAGCAACACCTCCGGCACGCCGCCCGCGAGGAAGACGCGCACGGTCGGGTGTGGCCCGTTCGGCAGAGCGTCCACGAGCCTTGGCACGCGGCGGTTCACCTCGATCCAGTCTTCGACTGTCGGCTGTTTCAACCCCGCCGCGTGCGCCACCGCCGGCAGGTGCAGCAGAAGGTTCGTCGAGCCGCCGAAGGCCGCGTGCGCGGCCAACGCGTTACGCACGGACGCGTCGGTCAGGATGTCGCGCACGTTGATTCCGAGTTCCCTCTGACGGAGCACGGCCCGCGCGGAACGGCGCGCCGCGTCGAGCCACACGGGCTGGCCCGAAGGCGCGAGCGCGCTGTGCGGGACGGAGAGGCCGAGCGCCTCGGAGACGACCTGCGACGTGGCCGCCGTCCCCAAGAACTGGCAGCCGCCGCCCGGCGACGCGCACGCGCGGCAGCCGATGTCGGCCGCCTCTTCGAGTGTTATCTGTCTGTTGGCGAAGCGCGCGCCGATGGTCTGCGCGCGCCCCGCGTCCTCGCCGTCGCTCGCGGGCAGCGTCACGCCGCCGGGGACGAGCACGACGGGCAGTCCGGGCGAGCCCGCGAGCGCCATCAACATCGCCGGCAGCCCCTTGTCGCACGTCGCCACCCCGACGACGGCCTGCCGCGTCGGCAAAGAGCGAATCAGACGCCGCAGGACAATCGCCGCGTCGTTGCGATAAGGCAGGCTGTCGAGCATCCCAGTCGTCCCTTGCGAACGCCCGTCGCAAGGGTCTGTGCAGTAGCCCGCGAAGGGGATGCAGCCCTTCTCTCGTAGTTCTTCCGCGGCGGCCTGCATCAGCAGGCCGACCTCGTAATGGCCCGTGTGATAGCCGAGCGCCAAAGGTCTCCCGTCGGGCAGACGAATCCCGCCCTGCGTGCTGAGGATGAGGACTTCGGGGCGGCGCAGCTCCGCAGGGTTCCAGCCCATCCCCACGTCCTGCGTCCAGCCGAAGAGGTCGCCGCTCGGCCGCTCAAACAGGTCGTGCTCCGTGACGGGCAGACTCCCCGCCGGCCCGGGCCGGGAGGAGACGACCCTGTAAACGTCGGGCGAGTCCGACTCGAACACACTCTCAGGCATCTCGGCGGGCCACCTCCCCGTTTTAAATTCAGAGAGGATTAAAACACAGGGACACAGAGTTCTTAAGAATTTCAAATTCGGAATTTCAAATTTGAAATTCTAACGGTGTAATATCCGGTCTCAACTTCAGGAGAGACCAACATGCTGAGGCGCAGCTTCATCAAGGGTTCAATCGGCGTAGCGGCCGGCGCCGTGCTGCACGACGCGACGCACGTTGAGGGGCAGGGGGCGGAAACTTCGAAGGAGCCGCGCCTGCGCTTCTCCGTCGTCGGCATCAACCACTCGCACATCCACGGACAGATCGGCGCCGTCGAAAGGGGCGGCGGCCAACTCGTCTCCTTCTACGCGAAAGAGCCCGACCTCGCCGCCGACTTCGCCAAACGCTACCCGCAGGCCCGCGCCGCGCGCGACGAGCGGGAGATTCTTGAAGACGAGTCGATCAAACTCGTCCTCAGCGCCGCGATACCCTCCGAGCGCGCGCCGCTCGGCGTCCGCGTGATGCGCCACGGCAAGGACTACATGGCCGACAAGCCGGGCATCACCACGCTCGAACAGCTCGCCGAGGTCAGGCGGGTGCAGAAGGAGACGCGCCGCATCTACTCCATCATGTACAGCGAGCGTTTCGAAAACGCGGCGACCGTCAGGGCCGGCGAGCTGGTCAGGGCCGGCGCCGTCGGCCGCGTCCTCCAGACCGTCGGGCTCGGGCCGCACCGCATCAACAACGGGCGGCGCGACCCCTGGTTCTACGACCGCAAACGCTTCGGCGGCATCCTCTGCGACATCGGCTCGCACCAGGCCGACCAGTTCCTCTTCTTCACGGGCTCGACCCGCGCCGAAGTGGTCGCCTCGCAGGCGGGGAACGTCCAGCACGCGCAGTGGCCTGACTTCGAAGACTTCGGCGACATGCTGCTGCGCGGCGACAGAGGGACGGGCTACGTCCGCGTCGATTGGTTCACGCCCGACGGCCTGAGCACCTGGGGCGACGGGCGCCTGACGATTCTCGGCACGGACGGCTTCATCGAAATCCGCAAGAACGTGGACATCGCGGGTCGGCCCGGCGGCAACCACCTCTTCCTCGTGGACAAGAAGGAGACGCGCCACATCGACTGCCGCGACGTACACCTCCCTTACGGCGAACAGCTCGTGGACGACGTCCTCAACCGCACCGAGACCGCCATGCCGCAGGAGCACTGCTTCCTCGCCACCGAGCTGGCGCTCAAGGCGCAGAAGCAGGCGCAGAGAGTCACCCTCGGAAAGACCGAACAATCATGAGAGTGCTGTTCATCGGCGGCACCGGCTTCATCAGCACGGCCGTCAGCCGCCTCGCGGTCAACGAAGGGATTGACCTGTACCTGCTCAACCGCGGGTTGAGGGGCGCCACGCCCGACGGCGCCCGCGGCCTGACCGCCGACATCAACCGGCCGGAAGAGGTTCGCGCGGCCCTCCGAGATTTGAAGTTCGACGCGGTCGTCAACTGGATCGCCTACACGCCCGAAGACATCGAGCGCGACCTCTCGCTCTTTAAAGGGCGGGTCGGGCAGTACGTCTTCATCAGCTCCGCCGCCGCTTATCAAAAGCCGCCCGCGCACTACGTCATCACGGAGGAGACGCCGCTCGTCAACTCCTTCTGGGACTACGCGCGCGGGAAGATCGCCTGTGAAGAGAGGTTGCAGAGGGCACACGCCGTTGAAGGTTTCCCCGCGACGGTCGTCCGCCCCTCGCACACGTACGAGACGAACTTCCCCGTCGCCGTCGGGGGCGGCGGCACCTACACGCTCGCCGCGCGGATGAGGAAGGGGCTGCCGATTATCGTCCACGGCGACGGCACTTCGCTGTGGACTCTGACGCACTCGGAAGACTTCGCGCGCGGCTTCCTCGGCCTGCTCGGCAATGCGGAAGCAATAGGTCAAGCCTTCCACATCACCTCGGACGAGGTGCAGACGTGGGAGCAGGTCTACCGCACCATCGCCGCGGCGCTCGGCGTGGAGGCGAACGTCCTGCACGTCCCGTCCGACTTCATCGCGCGCGTGGTGCCGAGGCTGGCGGGGACTTTGCAAGGGGACAAGAAGTGGAGCGCCGTCTTCGACAACGCGAAGATCAAGCGGTTCGTGCCGGGCTTCCGCGCGTCGATTCCCTTCGCCGAAGGGATTCGGAGGACGGTCGCGTGGTTTGAAGAGGACGAGCGGAGGCGCCGCGTGGACGAGTCTTTGAACGACGAGATGGATTTGATTGTCAGGTCTTACGCCGCGCTTGCGGGCTGAACGCCCGCCCGGCTCAGTGCGACTTCTGCGCCGCCTTCTGCAACTGCTCGCAGCTCTTCTTGAGCCGGCCGGTCAGCTCGATGATCCCTTCGAGGTCGCCGCGCGCCCGGGCCGACCACTGCGGGTTCACCACCCCGACGCTCTGGAAGCCGGGGTTACTCACGAAGCTGTTGACCAGCTTGTCGAGCGCGGCGAGCGAATCCTTCAGCCGCCCCGGCTCGATCAAGTCCGAAGACCGCGGGCGCTCCTTGTCGGCCTCCGGAAGCAGAAGGTTCTCCCTGAGGCGCCCGGCGCGCTTCCTGATTTCGGACGCCGCCTGCGCGACGAGCCTGAAGTCCAACTCCTCGCCCGCGGCCGACGACTGCGCCAGCGCGTGGTTGATGATCTGAATGCGTTCGAAGTCTTCGTTAATCTGCGCGACGGCCAGTTGGCGCGTGGGCTGAGGGGCGGGGCCGCGCGCCGCCATCTCCTGCATCTCGCGGAAGAGCAGGTCGCGCTCAAGGGTGCGCTGCAACTCGCTCTGCGTCGAGTTGGGACGCGGGCTCCGCTGTTGGCCGAGGCACAGGGGCGCGGCCAGGGCCGCCAGCGCGAGCGCCGTCAAGAGCCTTAGCGCGGGCTCAAACCTGAACTTCATGCCTCGCCGCCTTCCCGTCTGGTTGCAGATGCGCGCAGCTTACAACCCGGGGAAGAACTTAAGCAAGCAGTTGGCCGGCGGCTCAGGAGTTGACGCCGGAGGCGAGCATGCCGCCGTCCACGACGATGGTCTGGCCCGTGATGTAGGAGGCCGCGTCCGAGGCGAGGAAGACCGCCGCGCCCGCCACCTCTTCGGGGCGGCCGAAGCGGCGCATCGGCGTCCGCGTCAAAAGCTCGCGCCCGCGCTCCGTGTCGTCGAGGAGCTTCGAGTTCAGCTCCGTGCGGAAGACGCCCGGCGCGATGGCGTTGACGTTGATCCGGTCGCGCGCCCACTCGCACCCGAGGCTTCTGGTTAAAGCCACGACGCCCGCCTTCGAAGCGCCGTAGGCGGCGACCTCGTGAAAGGCCACGAAGGAGGAGAGCGACGCGACGTTGATGACGCGCCCGCGCCCGCTCTCTTTCAACGGCCGGTAGAAAGCCTGACAGGCGCGCAGCATCCCCGTCAGGTTCGTGTCCAAGATCGCCTGCCACTCCTCTTCGGAGACCTCCGCCGTCGGCGTGCGCGCGGTGCGCCCGGCCGCGTTGACGAGGATGTCCAACGCGCCGAAACGCTCAAGCACCGCGTCGCGCAGCGCGTCCAGAGACGCGCGCTCGCCCACGTCCGCCGTCCGTGCGAAAGCCTTGCCGCCGTTCCGCTCGATCTCTTCGCAGACCTCTTGCACAAGCTCGCCGCGCCGCCCCGCAGGGACTGTCCCGGCGCCCGCGCGCGCGAGCCCTAAGGCGATTGCCCGCCCGAGCCCCGACGTGCCGCCGACCACGACGGCCACGCGCCCCGTCAAATCCGTGATGTTCTCTGCCATGCTCTTCTCTACTCCGCGGCCAGGACTTCGACGGCGCGTGCCTCGCCCGCCTCGGCCCCCATGCCCACCCACGCGCGGAAGTTGCCCGAGAACATGCGCGTCACGTCGCGCTCGACCTCGGCGCGCGTGACGGCGCGGCCGCTCTCAAGCAGGCGCTCGTAAGAGTCGGCGAGGGCGTTTGCGATAGAGCGGCGCGAGTGCTTCCACTTGTAGACCAACTGTTCGAGGATGCGCGCGTCCGAGTGCTGCGGGATGAAGCTCGTCCCCAACAGCTCGATCCGCTCCGCGGTAATCTCGGAGACTATCGAGGGGTTGTTGAGGAACCACCAGCAGCCGAACGGCAGGAGGTTCGGGAACTTCCGCGCCGAGACACACAGCTCGTGCTGATTCTCGCGCGAGAGGAAGGTGGCGAGGAAGCGCACGTCCGCGTTCTCCGCGCACAGGCGCTCGACGGCCGACACGTCGGCGCGACCCACGCCGTCGCCCGCCATCCGCAGCGCCGGGTTGACGCCGCGCCGCACGCCGACCATCAGAGCGAAAGGCAGGCTGTGCTCGCGCGCCGTCGGCAAAACCACCTCGCGGATGACTCGGTCGCGCGCGTCCCCTCCGGGGTAGTTGAAATCGTCGGGCAGAGACACGGCCATGTAGAGCGGCCGCATGCGCTCGATCCAAACGTCTAAGAAGCGGCGCACCTCCGCGGCAGTCGCGCCGCCGAAGCCCGCGTCCACGCCGAAGCCGCGCCCGGCCAGCTCGGCCGCCGCGCTCTCCCACCCGTTAATCAAACGATCCATGCGGAGCGCCGCGCGGAAGCGCCGGTCGATCCCCCCATCGCCCTCCCAGACGCGCGCCTCCTGCGCGTCGAACGGGTCGTTGGTCATCACCACGTCGCTCACGCCCGCCAGCCCCAGCACGCGCCCGAGGTGTTCGGCCGCGTTCTGCCCGCGGAAGAACTCGCGCGCCTCGTGCAAGTCTTCGGCGGCCGTATCCAGGCCGAAGGCGTCGAGCACGGTGACGACCCCGCGCGCCGCCTCCGAGACCGGCGTGTTCTCGACAAACAGCGTCCGCCAGACGAGGTCGGCCTGCTCCGCCCTGGACATGCGCCAGAAGCTTTCGTAACTGATGCGCGCCGAGCGGAACGTCTCCGCGACGAGGTAGTGGTAAGTCAAAAGCTCGTCGATGCCCGACAGACTGAGCGCGCCGAACTCGGGGGCGTAGAGGTGCGTGTGCAGGTCGATGACCGGCGTCCGTTTGACGACCTCTTCGACGTGGCGGCGCAAGTCCGCCCTGTCGTTCAGGCGTGCGTGCGGCGCGGCCCCGAAGTCGAGACTGCTTATCGTCATCTCTCTCCCCCTTTCGAAAGGTCAGAAGCCCGCGGCGGTCGGCGTGCGCGAGTCTTCGGGGTCGGCCCAGCGGTTGTTCGGGATGGTCGGCGTCCAGCCCGGCCGGAGCGGGTCCTGGTCGTACGGGTAGCCGCCCAGACGTTTATAAGCTTCGGCGTACTCGGCCAGCTTGTCGCGGTCGAGTCGGACGCCGAGGCCCGGCCCGTCCGGCACTCTGATGGAGCCGCCCGCGTACTTGAAAGGGCCGCCCTCGATGATGTCATCGGTCAAATGATGGTAGTGCGCGTCGGCCGCGAACGAGAGGTTCGGGATGCAGGCGCCGAGGTGGAGCATCGTCGCCAGTTGAATCCCAAGCTCGCCCGAGGAGTGGACGGCGACGCCGAGCTGGAACGTCTCGCACACGCCGGCCGCCTTCACGCACGGGCGGATGCCGCCCCAGAAGGTCGTGTCGAGCAGAATCACGTCCACGGCCGTGTCCAAGACGTTGGCGGCCAACTGCTCGAAGTTGACGACGACGGTGTTCGTCGCCAGGGGCATCCGCACCTTCTCGCGCACGCGCCGCATGCCGTTCATGCCGTAGACGGGGTCTTCGAGGTAGTCGTTGCGTATGTCCTCTATCTGCTGTCCGAACCTGATGGCCCGTTCGGTTGACCAGACGCCGTTCGGGTCGAATCGAAAACTGTCGCCGCCTTTGCCAATCTCCGCGGCGAGCGCGCGGTAACATTCAAGCTCGTAGTCGGGGTGGAAGACGCCGCCCTTCAGCTTGTGCGAGGTGAAGCCGTGGCGTTCCTTCAACTCGCGCGCGAGCGCGACGAGCTGGTCGGCCGTGCGGACTTCGCCCGCGCCCGTCCGCGGGTTCGGGTAGCGGAAGAAGAGGTAGGAGGCGAAGGGCACGCGGTCTTGCAAACGGCCGCCGAGGATGTCGTAGACGGGCACGCCCCACTTCTGCCCGAGCAGGTCGAGGCAGGCGAATTCGAGCGCGGCTAAGACCTGCGTGCGGTTGTTGTAGAGCGAGGCGGTCGGGTTGGCGATGAGGAAGCGCATCTCTTCGAGGCGCGCGGGGTCGTGGCCGACGAGGTAGGACTTCATCGCGCGGAAGACCGCCTCGGCCGACTCGCCGCCGCCGCCCATCTCGCCGAGGCCCACGAGCCCCTCGTCCGTCTCGACCTCGATGACCGTGCGCACGAAGCGCCCCCAGTGGCACCCGTTGGCGTGCCTGAGCGGCGCCTCCAAAGGCACGGTGACTGTTGTTGCCCTGATGTCGGTAATCTTCATCTTAAGGATTGATTCAATGAATCAATTTCCAGGATGCTCTTTGCCTTGTACTCTTCGAGCGTCTTCTGCGGCGGCTCGACGCCGGGGGGCAGCGGGCGCTTCGAGAAGGTCTGGAAGTAGAGCAGGCAGGCGTCGCGCCAGGCAACGGCGTCGCGCTCCTGTATCTCAAGCTTGCGCTTGACGGCGGCGTGCAGCTCGGGGTCGATGACACCCGCGAGCGCGTCCCACTCCTTCCGCGTGGCGCGAACCCAATCGACGCCGCGCTGGTAGTGCAAAGCCAGCTCGTCCCACAGCGTCCGCCCCGAGCGCAGCTTTCTGTCCCAGGGGACGTGGTGGAACCAGAGCAGGTACTTCTCCGGCGTCGCGGCCGGGTCGGAGAAGACGGCGCGCACTTCGGGGCTGTACTGCGCGACGGCGTTGCTCCCCGTCGCCGTGCGGTCGAAGCCGATGCCGTTCAAGTCTGCCTTGTGGTAGTAGACGGGGTTCCAGTCGGGGCGGTCGAACTTGTTCTCCCACGGCGCGGGGCCGTAGTGGTGCCCGCCCCACATGATGTGGTGCAGGCCGAGCGGCGTCATGTAATCGACGACCGCCTCGCGCGATTCGAGCATGATGCGTGTGACGACGGCCAACGCTTTGGGCTCGCGCGTGAGCGTCATCTTCACCCACTCGTCCGCGATCTGTCTGGAAGGCGTGTCGGGGTTCCAGGCGAGGCGGCCGAAGGCGTACCAGTTCGCCTGCCCGAAGGGGTGGCCCGTCCAATTCCTGTCCGTGCCGGTGTTGGCGACGCCGGCCATGCCCGTGAGGCGCTGGCCGAAGAGGCTTCCGTCCAGGACTTTCGACACGGTCGAGCCGGGGCCTTTGACGCGCGTGTCGGAGTCGAGCACCTCGCGCCACAAAGGGGCGAGGAAGACGAGGTGGTTCGACTGCCCGAGGTACTCCTGCGTGATCTGCACTTCGAGCATCAACTGCGTCTTCGGCATCGCGCCGAAGAGCGGGTGGAAGGGCTCGCGCGGCTGAAAATCTATCGCGCCGTTCTTGACTTGCAAAAGGACGTTCGCCGCGAACTTGCCGTCGAAGGGTTGCAGTTGGTCGAAGGCCGCGGCGGCGCGGTCGTAGCCGGGTTTCGCGTCGTAGACGAAGGCGCGCCAGATGACGACGCCGTTGTGCGGCGCGAGCGCGGCGGCGAGCATGTTCGCGCCGTCAACGTGGTCGCGGTTGTACGTGCGCGGGCCGGGCTGGCCTTCGCTGTTGGCTTTGACGAGGAAGCCGCCGAAGTCAGGGATGAGTTTGTAAATCTCGTCCGCCTTCCTCTTCCACCACGCGGCGACTTCGGGGTCGAGCGGGTCGGCGGTCTTCAACCCGCCGAGTTCCATCGGCGCGGAGAAGCGCGCCGAGAGGTAGACGCGCACGCCGTAAGGTCTAAACACGTCGGCGATGGCCTTGGTCTTTTGCAGGTACTCGGCGCTGAGACTTTTGGAGTTGGCGTTGACGTTGTTGAGCACCGAGCCGTTGATGCCGATTGAGGCGTTGGCGCGCGCGTAATCGACGAGGCGCGGGTCAACCTTGCCGGGCAGCGCGTCCCAGTCCCACAAAGAGCGGCCGGCGTAGCCACGCTCGACGCTGCGGTCGAGGTTGTCCCAGTGGTCGAGCACGCGGATTTGCAAACGCGGCTTCTGACTCACGTCCAGTCTGTCGATGGGCTGTTCGGTCTGCAACAGGCGGAGGAAGTAGAAGGCGCCGTAGAGCGCGCCGACTTCGCCCTGCGAGGCGATGACCGTGACGTTGTGCCCGCCGAGTTTGACCGAGCGGATACGAAAGCCCTCGGGGCCGAGCGCGGCGAGTTGACGGCCCCAGCCGAGGTCGTCGATGAGGGGCGAACCCGAAGGCGTGCCCACGACCAGCGCGCCGTCGCCGTCGATCCTATTCGCGAACGGGATAGCGCTGTCGAGCAGACGCTCGCAGCCGCCGGAGAGTTCGACGCGGACGGCGTCGAGCGTCGGCGACTGCCCCTGCACGACAAAGGAGGTGACGCGCGGCCGGTAGTCCTTAGAGACGTTCGCGGGCAGATGGTCGTAGCGCAGCCACAGCCGATAGCCGTCATCTGCTTTGGCGTTTGAAACGGCGAGCAGTTGAAGTGCGAAGGCGAAGCAGACGAGTCCCAACGCGCCTGTTCGTCTACGTCGCTGATACGTCTTCTTCATTTTCCTTTAACGGTAACGGTAAAGCTTCACGCGCTGTATGTCGAAGCGGCCGGAGGGCAGGCGGATGTGGCGGCCCTGGTGCGTCTGGTCGCCGTTGAGCCAGCGGCCGGGCTGCCAACGCCCGTCCACGTATTTGCCTTCCTGCGCCGAAAGGATGCCGACCTGTGGCGCGCCCGGCGAGTCCGCGTCGAAAGTGATGACGAGGCCGGTGCCCGCGATGACGAACTCGTCCGGCCCGACGGCGACGACGAGCCCGCCGGTCGGCGCGTCGTTCGCCTGCGCGGGCGTGGCCGCGCCCGGGTTCGCCTGCGCCGCCGGTGTCGAACTCGGCCGCTCGTAGGTCACGTTCAGCCAGTACCCGCCCAGTCTCAAGCGCTGCGGCACGCGCTGCGGCTCGGAGGTTTCGGGGAGCAGCCCGGCCATCTCGCCCTTGCCCTGATGTTCGAGGATGAGCGGCGTCAGTTGCTCGACGAGGTCGTAGCCGGCCGTGAGCAAATCTCTCGGTTGTCCTTCCGCCGACTCGATGCTGAAGGGGCTGAAGCCGATGGCGTCGTGGCGGCCGAAGACGTAGAGCGCCTGCACGGCGTTGAGCGGCCCGAGCTGCACCTCGGGGATGAAGAGAGGATTGCCCGAGACCTGGTAGCGCCGCGCCCACTCGACGAAGTTCGGGAAGTAGATGTCGGGCGCGAGGAAGTCCACCTGCGGCGCGGCGGCGCGCCACACGTCGAGGAGGTGCGGCAGGGGGCCGGCGCTCGGGTACTGGCCGGGCTGGTAGCCCGGGCGGATGAGCGCGGCGTTGACGTACATCGGGAGGTTCAGCTCGGCCTTGCCCGCCTCGGTCACGCGGTTCGTGTAGCGCGCGAAGTGCCACGCCATGAAAAGCTCGTCCGTCGCGGGGCCGCGCCCGAAGACCTCCTCCCAACTGCCGCGCGTCTTCCACCCGGCGGCGCCCCACGCCGCGCGCAGCTCGGGCTGTAGCGTCTCCTTATTCTTCTCCAAGTAAGAGATCAACTCCTGCGGCACCGGCCCGTTGAAGAGCTTGTCGGCGGCGGCGCTGCGGTCGCGCGAGTCGGGGATCATGCCGATCTCGTTCTCGACCTGCACCATGATGACCGTGTGTTCGCGCCCGTCCACCTCGCGCACGTGGCGCATCAGGGCGGCGAAGGCGCGCGCGTCCGCCTTGACGTTCTCCTCGTTGAAGGGCGAGAGGATTTCCATGCCGCGCCCCGCCGCGTCCTCCGCGCGCGGGAAGCGCCGCTGGTCGGTCTTCACCCACGCCGGCGCGTAGCAAGACATGCTGTTCTTCCAAGAGGCAAACCAGAGGGGCACGAGCCTCAGCCCGTTCCGCCGCGCGTCGCGAATCAGCCCGTCAAACAGCTCGAAGTCAAACTTGCCCTCGGCCGGCTCGATCAGCTCCCAGTAGACGGGCATGACGACCGTGTTGAGCTTCATCGCGGCGAGCTTCGGCCACACGCCCCGCATGTATTCGAGGCTCGAAGAGCTGGAGTTGCCCAGCTCGCCGCCGCGGACGAGGAAGGGGCGGCCGTCCACGACGAGCTGCGTCGCCGTGCCCTGCCGGCGCAGGTGCGGCAGCGCCGACTCTTGCCTCGCGCACACCGGCGGCGCGCAGGCAGACAGCAGCACGCACGCGGCGGCGAGCGTAAAGCCCCCGCGCTTCACGCGACGCGTGAAGCGGCGACCCGGTAACGTGTGAGTCATTGAAGGTGATTCTACCCGACGCGCATCCGCCGGGGCGAAAAAAGGCGGAGCGGCCCGCCGAGGAGAGAACGGGCCGCTCCGCGTTTGTCGCTTTAGAAGGACAGGCGGGCCGCCAGACGCAAGGTGCGCTGCGCGGTGCCCGTCGTCGCGGTGATGAAGCCGAACGTGCTCGGGTCGGAGATGTTCGCGTTCGGGTTGGCGAAGTTCGGATGGTTGAAGGCGTTGAGCGCTTCGAGGCGGAGTTGCAGGCTGAGCGACTCCCGCAGCGGGAAGCTGCGGAACAAACTCAGGTCGAGGTTTTTAAACCCCGGCCCGCGCAGGTTGTTCCGGCCGGCGCTGCCGAAGCGCGCGCCCGTCTCGGGGGCGAAGGCCGTCGTGTCGAAGTACAGGTTGCCCAGCCCGATGCCGTTCAGGTAGCGCACCGTCGGCAGGATTTGGTTGGGCACCTGGCTGCTCCCGGCGGCGTTCAAATTCGGCGCCGTGTTCTGCACGACGTAGAAGGGCGTCCCGCTCATCAGGCTGAAGAGGCCGGTCAACTGGAAGCCGCCGAGCAGACGGCTGCCGACGCCGTCGCTCAGCCAGCGCTGCGACTTGCCGAGCGGCAAGTCCCAGACGAAGTAGCCCTGGAGGTTGTGCGGCCGGTCATAGCCCGCGGGGCCGCGGTTGCGCTCGGCCTCGGGCATGTACTGGATGCGCGGGTTGGCGTCGTTGTCGGCGTAGTTGATCGCCTTCGAGAAGGTGTAGGCGAGCCCGAAGAGCGAGCTCGTCCAGCGGCGGTTGAGCGTCGCCTGCAAAGAGTCGTAGGTCGTCGTCCTGTAAGGCTGAATCGAGTTGATGTCGGCGACGATGCGGACGGGGTTCCCCGCCGCGTCGGTCGTGAAGAGCGGCCGGCCGTTGTTGCCCGTGCCCGGCGCGCTGGCGTTGATGTTGATGAAGCCCATCTGGCCGACCGCGCGCGTGCCGACGTAGCCGACCGAGCTGGTGAAGCTCAACGGCAGTTGCCGCTCGACGATGAAGTTGAAGGAGTGAATCTCCTTGCGCATCGGCGTGGCCGGGTAAGTCGTCGTGCCCGTGTTCGACGGCAGGCGCAGGACGCCCTGCGACAGGTCGGGCGGGGCGTTCGGGTTGATGAGCCCGTTCCGCAGCGTCGTGACGGGGAGGAACGAGTTGGTCTGGTTGTTGAAGCTCGGCGTCGGCATGGCGAAGAGGTTGACGACCGGGTAGGCGTTGCGGAAGTCGATGAAGGGGCGCGGGTCGGCCGACTGGCCGTAGCCGCCGCGCAGCACCGTCTTGTCGTTCCAGCGGTAGGCGAAGCCGATGCGCGGCAGGAACTGCCCCGGCCCCGAAGCAGCCCCCGTGTCCTCGGGCACGCCCGTCAGCCCGCCCGTGTAGACGAGGCCGGTCGCGGGGTCGAAGCGGTTGATGCCTGTGTTGTCCTTGGTCGGGAACGGGTAGCGCTCCCAGCGCAGGCCGTAGGTCAGCGTCAACTTCTGGTTGACCTGCCAGTGGTCGCGCGCGTAGAGCGCGTAGGACTTCATCCGCAAAGAGTTCGGGTTCCGCAGCTGGTCAACCTTGCCCGCGCCGCTCGGCAGACCCAGAAGGAAGTCGGCCCAACTGTTGAAGCGGTTGGCCGCGGTGCCGCCTTGCAAGGCCGTGATGTTGCCGCTGAACTGGAACGTGCCGCGCACGGTCTGGAAGGTGCCGCCCTGCGGCTGGAAGTGGTTGAGCTGCTGGTTCTGGTAGTCGCCGCCGAAGCGGAAAGAGTGCGAGCCCCTCAGCCACGAGACGTTCGAAGAGCCGACGTACTGGTTATCGCGGAAGATGAACGGGTTGCCGGTGTTCGAGTTCCCCATGTTCGCCCAGTTGGAGACGTTGAAGAAGGGGATGCCGGCCTGGAGCGGGTCGGTGCCGTTGGTGCCGGGAATCTTCAGCACGTCGAGGCCGAAGTTCGTGCCCGAGACCACGTCGGGGCCGGCCGCGCCGAGGCGCTGGCGCGTGTAGCCGAAGTTGGCGTCGAGGAAGAGCGACCCGCTGAAGGTGTAGGTGCCGCCGAGGCCCGCGACCTGCACGCGCCCCGTCGCCTCGCCCAACTGGCCGCCGTTGATGGCGTCGCCGCCGGCCTCGCCCAGGATGGGCGGCTCGGTGATGAGCGTCGGCGAGAGGCTGTAGCGCCCGAAGACCGTCATCTTGTCGGACGGATTCCAGTTGATCTTGGAGTCGATGTTGTTGCGGTTGAACTCGGCCGTGCCGTTCGTCAGGTAGTTGTTGACGAAGCCGGTGCCGTTGGGGAGTGGCAGCCGCTTAATCAGTTCGAGTGCCGCGAGGTCGATGCGGGCCGCCGGGATGGTGTTGTTGGGGAACGGCGTGCGCAGCGCGGGGTTGGCGTTCGAAAGCGGGTCGTAGATGGTCGCGCCCCCTTCGGCCGCCGTCGGGAAGTGAACGTTGCCACTCGCGTCGGGGCGGAGGCTGGCGGGCGCGATGCTCACCTTGTTGTCGCGCGAGAGGTTCCGGCGCGTGGTGCGCTCGAAGTCCGTGAAGAAGAAGAGTTTGTTTTTGACAATCGGCCCGCCCACCGCGTAGCCGAACTGCGTCAGCAAGTCCTTCGGGTTCTGCGGCGAGGTCTGGAAGTGGTTGCGCGCGGCGAGGCGGCTGTTCGTGTGGTAGACCCAGCCCACGCCGTGGAAGTCGTTCGTGCCCGACTTGATGATGACGTTGACGGCCGCCCCGCCCGCGAGCCCCTGCTCGGCGTCGAAGGCGTTCGTCACGATGTTGACCGACTGGATGGCCTCGGCCGGCGGGACGTAGGCCGTGTTGGTCGGGAGCCACGGATAAGTGATGCTCGACCCGTCGATCTTCGTGTTGTTCTGGAGGCGCGAGACGCCGTTGACGTTGAACGAGATCGAGCGTTGCGGGCTGCCCGCGGCCGAGTTCTGCTCGCCGGAGAGCACGGCGCCCGGGACGATCTGCATCAGGCTCTGGTAGTTCCGGCCGGCGCTGCCCGCGATGGGCAGGTCGTTGACCTGGCGGGCCGTCTGCGTGACGTTCACGTCGGCGCGGTCGGTCTGGAGCGCGGTCGCCGCGTCGGCGTTGACCGTGACGGTGTCGCTCACCCCGCCCGGCTGGAGGGTCAGGTCGAGGCGGCGGACGTTGTTGACCTCGATGTTGACCCCCTCGGAGACGGACGTGGTGAAGCCCTTGCCCCCGATGGTGACTTTGTAGACGCCCGGCAGGAGGTCGCTGAACTGGTAGATGCCCTCCTCGTTGGTCGTCGTCTCCTTCGAGACGTTGGTGCCGGTGTTGAGGGCCGTGACGGACGCGCCGGGCACCGCCGCGCCCGCCGAGTCGGTGACGTTCCCCGTGAGCGAGCCGTAGAGCACCTGCGCGCGGGCCGCCCCGGGCAGCGTCAGGGACGTGACGGAGAGGACGAGCGCCCAGGCCAGGGCGACGAACCGCCCGGAATCTTTGTGCGACTTAATCCCCAGACGATTTGGCCGCCGGTCTCGACGGCGCTCCGCGGGACGCGTAAAGGCTTTAGTAAGCTGAAACATCTCTCTCCTCTCCTTTCAGGACTTCGGTCGAGACCCGCCTCTCGGGACTCTTCGGGCTGAAATCGGAACGGAACCCTTTGAAAACCCTCTGGAATGAACTGCCTGACTAACGCCGTGAAGATCGCGATGGGGCGGATAAAACGTACTGCCTCAACGACTTGAGAACCTGTCTTGCGGTGGTGGCTGACGGATGAAGCGAAATAATTGGCTTTACTTTTAGCACCCAAACTTTTAACATTAACCGGATGCCATTAAGTTCGAGGGCACAACAATACCTGCCGCAAGCTATTTTGTCAACAAAATGTTCCTTCCAGCCCGTGTTTGACCCTTTATCTAAGAGCTTGTGAGGCTGCGGGCGGAGTTAAAAAGCTCTTGCACCACTGTTAATCGGCCTCACCCTGCCGGCGCGAACAGAGATTTCAAGCGATTAAAGGCCGGAAAGTCTGCTCAGTTTTGTTCGGGGCGTGACCGAAAGCGGGCGGTTATTGTAGAGTAAGTGTCTTTGTCGAACCACCCGGCTGAGCGAGTGCCATGCGGAAAATCAACCTGTCCAACTTCCAGGTCGCGACGAGCGAGACGGCGCGCGACATCAACCGGCGGATTCTCCTCAACCTGATACGCACGCGCCAGCCCATCTCGCGCGCCGATTTGGCCCGTTTTTCGGGACTTCAGCGCAGCACCGTCTCCTCCATCACCGAACAGCTCATCTCCGAACAGTGGATCACGGAGGGCGCGCTCGGCCACGCGCCCAGGGGCCGCAAGCCGCGCTTCCTGCACCTGAACAACGAGCGGGCCGGCATCATCGGGGTTGACGTGCGCCCGCGCCTGACGACCCTCGCGCTCACAGACCTCAACGCCCGCATCCTCACGCAGGACTCGCTCCCGACCCCCTCCGACCCGCAGACTTTTCTGAAAGGGCTGGCCGAGCGCATACAGAACATGCGCCGTTCTCAGCCGCAAATCTACTGCGAAGGGATCGGCGTCGGCCTGCCCGGCCGCGTAGACCCCGGGACGCAGCGCCTCGTCTTCGCGCCAAATCTGGGCTGGCAGGAGGTTGATATCAAACAGGCGCGCACGGTGGACATCAAGGGGCCGCTCGAAGAGGCCACCGGCATCCCCGTCGAAGTCGATAACGCGGCCAACTCCTGCGCGCTCTTCGAAACCTGGTACGGGAAGCACTCCGAAGGGGTGCACGACCTCATCGCCCTGACAGTCTCCGAGGGCATCGGGACGGGCATTATCGCCGGCGGCGAGCTTTTAAGGGGCGCCACGGGGCTGGCCGCGGAGTTGGGTCACGTCTCCCTGAACGAAGACGGCCCCGTGTGCCGCTGCGGCAACAGGGGCTGCTGGGAGGTCTACGCCTCGAACACGGCGGCCGTCGATTACTACACGCGGATTACGACCGCCGCGCGCTCCGAACGGAATTCACAGGAGAACGGCTCGGCCCCGACCTTCGACTCGCTTCTGCGCCTGTGCGAACAGGGCGACCCGAAGGCCACGGAAGCCATCGACCGCCAGGCGCACTACCTCGGCGTCGGCCTCGCCATGCTCATCACAGGCTTCGCCCCGAGCCTGATCGTCGTGGCCGGGGAGGTAACGCGCGTCTGGACGAGAATTGACCCCATCATCAACCGCATCATTATCGAGAAGTGCCAACAGCCTTCGGCCACACGCATCACACCCGTGGACGAGCTGGCCCACCCGCGCCTGCGAGGGGCGATAGCGCTCATTCTCCAAAAGCACTTCGTCGCCCCGTCCGTCGCCTAATTAACGGCGCGTTATATTGTTGTAGTCGCGAACTAAAGGCAACCGGAAATCCGGCTTATAGAAGCTGGCGGCCGCACCTACTTTCTGGCGCTCGGGTCGCCGGTGGGCGGCGGCGCATGGTCTTCTTTGGCGGGCGGGCCGAGCAGTTCGTTGAGGATGGGTTTTATCGCGTCGGCCCAGACCTGGTAGCCCTTCACGTCGAGGTGCAGCATGTCCCGGTTGGTCATCCCTTCGTACAGCCTGCCCCCGGCGTCGGCCAGCCTGCCGTTGATGTTGACGTACCTGATTCTCTTCCCGTCGGCGAGCTTCGCCATCCGCCTGTTGATCTCGTCGATGACGGGCATCACGGCCGTGTTGTCATTCCGCGGGGTGATGCCCATGAGGATGATGGTGGACTTGGGCGCCTTCCGTCGGCAGAGGTCGAGGATGGCCTTGATGCCGCGGGGAACGTCGGCGACCCGCGGGTCTTCAGGCCCTTGCGGGGAGGTTCTGCCGACGTTGTTCGTGCCGGCCAAGAGGACGATGACTTTGGGGTTGACGCCGTCCAGCTCGCCGTTCTCCAGACGCCAGAGGATGTTCTGCGTGGTGTCGCCGCCCCAGCCGAAGTCCGCGGCGTTCCAGCCGTAGAAGTTCTGCCGCCAGTTCTCAAGGAACGTCCGGTACTGCTCGTCGCTTGTGCCCCAGCGCCGCGTGATGGAGTCGCCGAGAAAGTAAACGTCAATCCGCCCCTTCTTCCTCTTCTCCAAAAGCTCCGCGTGCGCGAGCATGGAGTTCTGGTCGGGGCGCGGGACGGGCCGGTCGGCGGGCGGCGTCTGGGTTTGGGTTAAGTCGCTATTGGGTTTCAACGCGCCTCCGTGGACGAGCGTGTTCAGCCACTCGGCCGAGCGCGTAGTGAAGGGGCGCTGCTGGGCGGGCGTGGCCTGGTGGTTGTGCGGAGATTCGATCATGGGGACGGCCTCTTTCGGCCCCTTGATTTGATTAAAGGCGATCCAGATGCCGACCGGCGGCGTGACCGTGTCCACGAAGCCCATGGCGACCAGAGACGGGACTTTAATCCGCGGGGTGAAGTTGACCGGGTCGAAGTAGAGCGCGGTCTTCAAGGCCCGCGGGTCGTCGGCGGGCCAGTTCGGGTAGCCCGACGCGCGGCCGTGCAGCGGGCCGTTCGTGTCGCAGCCGGCGGGCTCGTTGACGACGACGTGCGTGACCTTCGGGTGGAGCCCCGCGACGGCGAGACCCTGCTGGCCGCCCATGCTCGTGCCCAGCACGACGAGCGTCCGGCCGTCCCAGTCCGGACGGCCCGCGAGGTAGTCCACGGCGCGGTAGTCGGCCAGGTACATCTTTAAGAAGTAGCTCGTCTCGCGGTCTTCGCGGCCGATGGTCTGGTAGTTCTTCAGCTCCTGCGGGAGCGCGTCGTAGTAGGACTGCGGCTCTGTGGGCAGCACGTCGTGCGGCTCGATGTTGAGCGCGAGCCAGCCCTCGGCGGCGCGGTCCGTGACCCACTGCTTCTGCAAAGGGTAAGGCCCGCCGGCCCACTGGAGGATGACGAGCGCAGGGAACTTGCCCGGCCGTTTCGGCTTCGCAAGCTGACCGTAGACGTGCCCGCCGCCGACGTTGTCCATCCTGATTATCGAGTACTCCACGTCGGCCCGGCCGCTGTCCGAGGGGGTGAGGATGGCGTTCTCTGGGACGGCCTTCAGCGCCTTGATTTTCGAGGCCCAGAAATCGTCGAAGTCCGCCGGGCGCGCGACGGAAGGCTGCAACCTCTCCGGCGCCACGGCCGCGCCGAGGGCGAGCGCGGCGCCGCCCGGGGTCGAGACCTGCACGTAGACCATCGCCGGCTCGTCCAGCGTGGTTTCAATGACGGCGCGCCCCGAAGAGAAGTCGAGCGCCCCGGTCTTAATCAAGTCCTGGTTGTTCTTCCTGACGGCGTACGTGTAGCCCGCGGCCGGGGCCGAGCCCGGCGGCAGCGCGGCCGTCCAGCCGACCTTCTCGCCGACGGCGTAGATGCCGCTCGCCTTGTACGGCGTGAACGTCGGTGGCTGCTGCGCCGGGCAGAGGTGCGCGGCGAGGAGGACGAAGACAGAAGCGGTGACGACCGTCCGTGCAAGATGTCTCAACGGGTTCATGTTTCAACCTACGCGGATTTGTTTTCGCCCTTCCCGACCACTTTCCAGTAGAGGTTGTAGCGCTCGTGCGCGACGCGGTTGAAGGGGATGAGGCTCACGTCCTGGGGGCGGCCGACGCCTTTCGTCTGGAACGTCAGCGGCTCCCCGGCCGAAGGCTTAATCCGGCCGACGACCTCCCCGACGTCGCCGACCAGCACAGGCACCTCGACCTTGTCGTTCAGCACGTCGCCGTAGGTGCGCTCGTTGACGATGATGTCCGCGCCCGGCGTTAAGCCCTCCCGCCCGAGCCTGCCCGCGAGGACGAGCGGCCCGTACGTGAAGGCGACCACGTCCGCGTGCCCGTGCAATGCTTCGGCGCGGAGCGACATCGGCAGGCGGACTTCGACCGTGTCGCCGTCGCGCCACACGCGCTTCAGAGCGACGTAAACGCCCGGCCGCCGGGAGGTCGTATGCGGGCGTCCGTTGATGAGGATAGTCGCGACGTTGCACCAGGAAGGGTGTCGGACGTTCAGAGTCAGACTCTGCGGCCTTCGGACATTCAGCCGCAGCCGCATCCTCTCCTCCTCTGGAAAGCGCGTCGTCTGCGTGACCTTCAATCCCTTCTCTTCCCAGTTCAGAATGGACGGGATGAAGAGGTTGACGTGGAGCGCGTCGTCGCTTCCGAAGTAGATCGAGTCGCCGTACTTGGCGTGGTTCTCCATCCCGGAGCCGGTGCAGCACCAGAACGAGTCGGTCGGCGTGCAGTAGAGTTTCAAATACCCCGGGCGCGTCGGCTGGAAGTAGGTCAACATCCCCGAGTCTGGGTCTTGCGAGCCGAGGATGGCGTTGTAGAGGGCGCGCTCGTAGTAGTCGGCGTAAGCGGCCGTTGGGTCGAGCGCGAAGAGGCCGCGGGTCAGCTTCAGCATGTTGTAGGTGCAGCACGTCTCCATCGTCTTGGCCGACGAGAGGTGCTTGAGGAAGTCGGCGGGCGGGAAGAAGTGTTCGTTGTCGCCGTTGCCGCCGGTGGCGAACGTGCGGTTGCCGACGACCGTCCGCCAGAAGAAGCGGGAGGCCGCGCCGTACTCCTCGCGCCCGGTCAGCTCGTAGAGCCGGTTGAAGCCGATGACCTTCGGGATTTGCGTGTTTGAGTGGAGCCCGTCCAGCGTGTCGCGCCCCGCGGCGAGCGGGTCGAGCAGCGCGCGGTGGCAGAAGCGCTCGGCGAGCGCGAGGAAGCGTTCCTCGCCCGTGAAGGCGTACACGTCGGCGAGCACTTCGTTCATCCCGCCGTGCTCCGTGTCGAGCATCCTTTGGAACTGTGCGTCGGGGATGTCGCGCGTGAACCCGACGGCCCAGTCCGAAAGCTTCAAGAGCACTTCGAGCGCCGCACGGCTGTCCGCGTGCAGGTGTGCGTCGCGCAGGCCGGCGAAGACCTTGTGCATCGTGTACCAGGGCACGCCGACGAAGCGCTTTGCGTCCACGACGGCGCGCAGAGAGTTCTCGCCGTCGGGGAAGGCGCAGACGAGGCCGCTGCGGCCCGCCTCCTGACACTCGCGCAGTTCGGCGACGATGTAGTCCGTGCGCCGCTTGAGCTGCCCGTCGCCGGTCGCCGCGAACATGAGCGCGCAGGCCGAAAGGTAGTGGCCGAGCGTGTGCCCCTGGCAGCGGATGCCGACCCAGGGCTCCTGCGACTCCCAGCCGCCGTAGACCGGCGCCTTCGGCCGGAGCCCCGCGTTGACGCGGAAGTTGTGCAGGAGGCGGTCGGGCTCAAGCCGCAAAAGGTACTTCGCGTCGAGCGCCTGTGCGCGCCGGAACGGCCCGTCGAGCAGACGCACGTCGGCCGGGCGGAAGGGGGTCGCGCGCGGGTTCACGGCGCCTTTCACTTGTTCGGAGAGACTGTGCGATTCGGCCGAGGCGAACGCCGCGGGGAAGGCCGCGCCGAAGGCGGCGGCCACCGCTGCCGCGCCGGCACTCCTCAACAGCTCGCGCCGCGTCAGGCGTTCTGCGTCGTCGGCCGGCGGACGTTTACGCTCTTCTTGCTTCATGGCTTTGCCCGACAGTTCAGAGTCGGGACTAAGATACCGAGGTTGACTCGGTCACCGCAATCAGAGCGCGGGCGTCTTCTCGAATCGGAAGACCGTGGTTCACTCGGACGGGACTGAAAGCCGGGAGCGCGGGCATCCCTGCCCGCCATGAGCGCGAAGGCGCGAAAGCAAAGAAGCACCATCACTCAACCTTGAGTGATGGTGCTTGACGACTAAGCGTGCTTGGGCACGCTTCGGCGGGCAGGGATGCCCGCGCTCCCGGCTTCAACGACCGCCGCTCAAGAGTTGGTGCTGTGTGTCGGAGCCCTTCGGCTGTGCGCCGCCCGCCTCCTTCTCCTCCGCCTTCTTCTGCGTGTAGACGTAGCTGTCGCGCGCCTGCACGACGAGTTCGGGCCGGCCGACCTGGACTTTGATCTGGCGCCGCTCGCCGTTCTTCCCCGCGGCCTTCGGGTAGTAGCCGATGCTGTACTGGCGGCGCAGCCCTTCGGCCACCCACTCGAACGCCTGCGAGACGTTGATGACGGAGTTGCCGCGGTACAGGCGCCCGCCCGTCCTCATCGCCAGCTCGTTGAGGTAGGCGTCGCCGCGCGCGTAGCGCCCCTGGCGGTCGCGGACGCTGACGGGCACGGTCACGAGCGAGGTGTCCACTCGCACCACTTCGCCTTCGACCACCTCGGCCTGCGCGTCCGCCGCGGGCGGGGCTTCGACGCCCCCTTGATTCCCTGCCGACGGCTTTTCGGCGCGGGCGTAAAGAATCGGTCAAGGGATGGTAAAGATTTGTAAATCCGCGGCGCGGGGTGTTACAGCCGGCCGTTGCACTTCGGGCTCCCGCACCGGCAAGGGAGCTTGCCTTCGTGGTGGGTCTCGCCGTAGTCGCACGTCACCTCCTCGCCGGCCTCGACGCGGCGCAGCGCGTAGAACTCGACGTGCCCTTTGTAACGCCGCATGAAGGCGTTCGGCTCGCACGAGTGGTTGACGTAGCCGAAGGGGCCGCCCGCGCGCGTGGCGTCGAGCGCCGTGCCGTCGCCGAACTCCACGATCTTGATCGACTCGCCGGCGGCGCGCGCGCGACGCCTCGCCTCGCGCTCGGTGATGATCTCGCCGCCCAGCTCGCCTAGCTTCCTCCGCGCGGGGCAGGCCGAGAGCGCGAAGAGCCCGCGCCCGTGAATCCGGCTGCGTCTGACTTGGAAGTTTGGTCTCTGCAAGCGTCGGGATTATAGGCGCGCGAGTCCGCGCCGCCAAAAGAGGATTCGAAAAGTTGTTGACGCGCGCCAGCGGCGCGCATACATTACACGCCCCATCTCCCGGCGAGCTAATCCGGTAAAAAAGGAGACGCGAATGAGAGCAGCCGCCCTGTGTTTGGTCATCCTGTGCGCCGCGCCGGCCGTCCTCGCGGCGCGGCAGGATGACGAGTTAAAAGTCCCCGCCGAAGTCCGGCCGTTCGTCGAGAAGGGCTCGAAGGCCATCGCGGTCGAAGCGGCCGACCTGAACGGCGACGGCCGCGGCGACTTCCTCCTCGTATTGGAGAGGGAGAACCCCGCGAAGGATGCCGACGACTTCCCAATCAACCAGCGCCCGCTCTTAATTCTCGTGCGCGGCGCGGACGGCAAACTGTCCGAGGCGAAGCGCAACGAGCGCGTCGTCATGTGCTCGCGGTGCGGCGGCGTCTTCGGCGACCCGTTCGACAGCGTCACGGCCAAGCGCAACACCTTCACGGTAAACTTCTACGGCGGGAGCAACTGGCGCTGGGCCTACTCCTACCAGTTCAACTACTCGCGCCTCGACAAGACCTGGCAGCTCGTGCGCGCCGAAGAGACCAACTACCACACCTCCGACCCCGACAAGATGAAGACGAAGGTCTTCATCCCGCCGAGGGACTACGGCAAGATCGACATCGCCGCCTTCGACCCCGAGAACTATAAAAGGAAGACGAAACGGAGGGGCAGGAAGTAGACGGGAGGGCGCGCGGGTCAGGTGCGGTGCTGCGGCGTGTTCACCGTGAGGCGCGTGCGCATGCGCTGCTGCCAGCGGCTGCGGACGGGCTCGACCGTCTCGAACTGCGTGACCGTCTCGGCGAAGCTCTCGCCGCCCATCTGCCGCAGCTTGAGGTAGAGCAGCGCCATCGTGATCGAGGTCAGCGGGACGACGACGATGTTGGCGAGCGGCGCGATCAAGGTCGAAAGGCTGCGCACGCTGAAGACCACCTGCGCGTGCGTGTTGGCCTGATGGTCGCCCGCGAGGGCGCCCGTCACCCCGCCGATGATCATCGGGAGGCAGAGCTGCAACGCCGTGAGCGCGATCACCGTCCGCCACGAACGTCCTGCCAGCGCCCGTGCCCTCAAACGCGCCGCCTTCCCCTCCAGACCCTCCAACAGAATCACCGGCGCGTAGACCGCGTAGCGCACCGTCATCACCAGCCCCGGGACGACGAGCAGCACGTACCCGAGTATGATGCGCAGCGTCACGGCGAGGCTCGTCTTCAGATAAGGCCGGAGTCGCCGGCGCAAAAAAGCCAACGCCGTCCGCAGCCGCAGCGGCCTGAGCGGCGCGACGTGCAACTGCGTCACCACCAGCGCCGTCATGCCGACGATGAAGGCCGCCGAGAGGAAGTTGATCGCCATCTGCACGAGCCCGAGCAGAAGCCCCCCCGTCAACTTCAGGGCCAGCGGCATCGTCTGCTCATACGCGGCGAAGAGGAGCAGGACGGGCAGCAGCAGCAGCACGGGGACGTGCGCCACGAGCGAGAGGCGCATGAACTTCGGGAAGTGCTCGCTGTAGAGCGCGAACGCGCGGCGCAGGAGCGAGCCGACGCCGTCGGCGTTCGCGCGCAGCTCGTTGGCGAAGGCGGCGGCCGTCGGCGGGCGCCGGGCGGGCTCCTTCTCAAGCGCCGACATGACCACGCCCGCGACGCGCTTCGGCACCTTCGGGTTGCGCTCGCGCAGGTGGGGCGGCGCGCTGCCCGTGTGCTGCTCGATGACCTTCAGCGTGTCGCCCGAGAAGGGCGGCTCGCCGGCGAGCATCTGGTAGGCGATGACGCCCAGGCTGTAGATGTCGGCGCGCGCGTCGAGCGGCTCGCCCTTGCACTGCTCGGGCGACATGTAAGAGGGCGTGCCCATGACCGCGCCGACGCGCGTCAGCCCCGCGGCCGCGTGGGCGGTCGTCCGGGGCCGCCCCGCGGGGCTCGTGCCGGCCGCGCCGCGCAGCGTCCCGCCGTCGAGCAGCATGGTCTGCACCGCGTCGGCGCCCGCCCCCTCTTCGTCGGTTTGGATGAGCGTGTCGGCGGCCAGGTCGGCCGAGTCGGTGTGCGGCACGTAGAGGGAGACCGGGCGCTCGCCGTCCGCGGCCGTCGTGAGCGTCGGCGTCAGCCCGAACGACGCCGGCTCGCCTTCGGACGCCGAGACCCCCGGCGCGCCCCCGCCGGCCAGCTTGGCGATGCCGAAGTCGAGCACCTTGACGCGGTAGCCGCCGAGGCGGTTCGGCTCCAGCCAGATGTTGTCGGGCTTGAGGTCGCGGTGGACGATGCCCTGCTGGTGCGCCTCGTGCACGGCCGAGCAGACCTGTTCGA
>JAFAVK010000085.1 GCA_019242475.1 Acidobacteriota bacterium
CTCGGAGATCGCGGCGCCGGACGGCAACGGGGGCGGCGGGGGGGCGAAGTTCGAGAAGGGCAAGGCGGCCGAACTCCTGTCGCAGAGTTTCGACCGGGCGGAGTTGTCCTCGAAGGGCTTGCAGTACGAGCGGCTCGACCAGCTCACCATCGACATCCTCCTCGGCGTGCGTTGAGAGGATGCCGTCCTGCCCGGTTAAGAAGAATCATTGAACGATAAGAGCGGAGGTCTCGAATTTATGTCAGCAGTCCGAAGAGGCGCGCTGGTCTTCATCACCCTTCTACTCTGCCACGCCGCCGCCGCGGCGCAGGCGCAGAGGTGGTCGGAGCAGAAGGCGCGCGAGTGGTATCAAAGGCAGCCCTGGCTGGTCGGCAGCAACTACGCCCCGGCGTACGCCATCAACCAGTTGGAGATGTGGCAGGCCGACAGCTTCGACCCGAAGCGCATCGACACGGAGCTCGGCTGGGCCGAAGGCATCGGCATGAACACGATGCGCGTCTTCCTGCACGACCTGCTGTGGCAGCAGGACGCGGAGGGTTTCAAGCGCCGCCTCGACGAGTTCCTGCGCATCGCGCAGCGCCACCACATCAGGCCGGTGCTCGTCCTCTTCGACTCGGTCTGGGATCCCGACCCCAAGCTCGGCAAGCAGCGCGCGCCAAGGCCCGGCGTCCACAACTCCGGCTGGGTGCAGGGGCCGGGCCGCGCGGCGCTGCAAGACCCTTCGCAGCAGGCCCGGCTCGAAGCCTACGTCAAGGGCGTGGTCGGGGCGTTCGCGAAGGACGAGCGCGTCCTCGCCTGGGACATCTGGAACGAGCCGGACAACACCAACGGCGGCAGCTACGGCGAGCTTGAGCCGAAGAACAAGGTCGAGCTGGTGCTGGCACTCCTGCCGAAGGCTTTCGCGTGGGCGCGCGCGGCCGGGGCGACGCAGCCCCTGACCTCCGGCGTCTGGAAGGGCGACTGGTCGAGCCCGGAGAAGATGACCGAGATGGATCGCACGCAGATCGAACTCTCGGACGTCATCTCCTTCCACAACTACGACTCGCCGACCGAGCTTGAGCGGCGCATCAACTGGCTCACGCGCTACAACCGCCCGCTCATCTGCACGGAGTACATGGCGCGCGGCAACGGCAGCTTCTTCATGGGCTCTTTGCCGGTCTTCAAGAAGTACGGCATCGCCGCCATCAACTGGGGGCTGGTGCAGGGCAAGACGCAGACGAACCTGCCCTGGGACTCCTGGCAGCGCCCCTACACCGACCGCGAGCCGTCCATCTGGTTCCACGAGGTCTTCCGCAACGACGGCACGCCCTACATCCCCGAAGAGGCGCAGTACATCAAGCGCGTGATCGCCGAGGCGAAGGCGGGGGCCGCCCGCGCCGCGCGCCCTTAGACGTGGGACAGAGCTGATTCGTCCGGGGGTTTAAGACAGATGAGAACGTTTCGTGCCGACCGGGGCTTTTCGTCGAGGCTTCTGACGCTCGTCTGCCTGTGCGCGCTCGTCTGCGCGCAGGCCGCGCCCGCCGCCGCGCGTGCGCGCAGCGTCACGGTGCAGTTGGACAGGCCGGGCGCGGCCGTCCCCAGGACGCTCTTCGGTCTCTTCTTCGAGGACATCAACTTCGCCGCCGACGGCGGGCTCTACCCCGAGCGCGTGAAGAACCGCTCGTTCGAATTCCCGGAGCCCTTGATGGGCTGGAAGCAGCTCGCCCCCGGCGGCTCGAAGGGGACGCTCCAAATCTACGACCTGAGCACCGAGGGGGACGTGCCGAACTCGCACTACCTCCGCATCAAGGTTGACGAGCCGGGGCAGGGCTTCGGCCTCTCGAACGAGGGCTTCCGCGGCGTGGGCGTCGAGAAGGGCAAGGAGTACAACTTCTCCGTCATGGCGCGCGCCGCCGCGGGCGTGCCCGCCGCGTTGCGCGTCGAGGTGGTTGACGCGCAGGGGCACTCGCTGGGTCAGGCGAAGGTCTCGGGCTTCACGCCGCAGTGGAAGAAGTACAGCGCGACCTTGCGCGCGACCGGCACGGAGTCGAAGGCGCGACTCAACCTGCTCGTGGACGGCGCGGGCGCGCTCGACGTTGACCTCGTCTCCCTCTTCCCGAAGGAGACCTGGGCGAACCGTCCGAACGGCCTGCGCCCCGACCTCGTCAAGCTCCTCAAGGAGATGAACCCCGGCTTCCTGCGCTTCCCCGGCGGCTGCATCGTCGAGGGGCGCTACCTCGAACAGCGCTATCAGTGGAAGACGACCGTCGGCGCGCCCGAAGAGCGCAAGCTCATCGTCAACCGCTGGAACACAGAGTTCCGCCACCGCCTGACGCCCGACTACTACCAGTCCTTCGGCCTCGGCTACTACGAGTACTTTCAGCTCTCCGAGGACATCGGCGCCGAGCCTTTGCCCATCATGAACTGCGGCATGGCCTGCCAGTTCAACTCGGGCGAGCTGGCGCCGTTGGAAGACATCAACCACTACATCCAGGACGCGCTCGACCTCGTCGAGTTCGCCAACGGCCCCGCGGCGAGCAAGTGGGGGCGCGTGCGCGCGCAGATGGGACACCCGGCGCCCTTCCGCCTCAAGATGATCGGCGTCGGCAACGAGCAGTGGGGGCCGCAGTACATCGAGCGCTACAAGGCGTTTGCCAAAGTGCTCAAGGCGAAGCACCCGGAGATCACGCTCGTCTCCGCCGCCGGCCCCTTCCCCGAGGGCAAGGAGTTCGACTTCCTCTGGGGCCAACTGCGCCAGCTCAACGCCGAGCTGGTTGACGAGCACTACTACAAGCCGCCGCAGTGGTTCCGCGAGAACGTCGGCCGCTACGACGAGTACCCCAGAGTCGGCCCGAAGGTCTTCGCCGGCGAGTACGCCGCGCAGTCGGTCGGCATCGCCAGCCCCGACAACAAGAACAACTGGGAGTGCGCGCTCTCCGAGGCCGCCTTCGTCACCGGATTGGAGCGCAACGCCGACGTGGTGCGGATGTCTTCCTACGCGCCGCTCTTCGGCCACGTGGATGCTTGGCAGTGGACGCCCAACCTCATCTGGTTCGACAACCTGCGCTCCTACGGCACGCCCGACTACTACGTCCAGAAACTCTTCAGCACGAACAAGGGCACGCGCCTGCTGCCCGTGCTCCTCGACGGCTCGCCGAAGAACGGCCGCGAAGGGCTCTACGCCTCCGCGTCTTTGGACGAGCCCGCCGGCGAAGTGATTCTGAAGCTGGTCAACACCGACTCGGCGCAGAAGGAGGTCAGCATCAACCTCGCGGGCGCGACGGGCGTCAGAGGCGGGCGGGCGCTCGTGCTCTCCAGCACCGACCTCAAGGCCGAGAACAGCCTGGACGAGCCGACGCGTGTCAGCCCGGTCGAGAAGCAGCTATCGGCGGCGTCCGGTGATTTCACCTACACGCTCGCGCCCGACTCTCTGACGGTGCTGCGCGTCAAGACTCTCAGGTGAGCATGAACCGTCTGTCGCTCGCGGCCCTCTGCGTCTCGCTCTGCGTCGCGCCCGCGCTCCGTGTCGAGGCGCAGACGGCGGTGCAGTCTGCCGCGCGCGAGGCGAGCATCCGCATCGACGCAAGTCAGGTTGAGAACCGCATCAGTCCCCTGCTCTACGGCCAGTTCCTCGAATTCATGTACGAGGGGATGAAGTTCGGCCTGCACGCGGAGCTTTTGCGCGACCGCGGCTTTGAAGAAGAACCGAACGCGCTGGGCTTGCCTCGACATTGGGAGCGCTACCCCGACGACCGCAACGACGACTACGGCCTCTCCTTCCAGTGGGACGACTCCACACACTACCCCCCGCGTAGAGACATAAAAATCGAGACGGGCGAGAAGCCCGCGCCCGAGCACTCGTTGCGCGTGGAGTCGGGCGACGGGGTCATCGCGCGCCACGGCTTCTACCAGCCGCGCGTGCCCGTGCGCGCAGGGGCCGAGTACCGCGGCTCACTCTGGATGAAGACCGAAGGCTACACGGGCGCCGTCCGCGTCGCGCTCGAATCGGACGTGAACCTCGGCGAGGTGTACGCCGAAACGTCGGTCGGCAACGTCTCCGGCGACTGGCGCAGGTACGAGTTCACCCTGCGGCCCGCCAGGACCGACCCCCTCGCGCGCCTGTGCGTGCTCTTCGAAAGCCGCGGCCGCGTGTGGGTCGATCAGGTCTCCCTGATGCCCGCGGACGCGGCGCCGGGCGGCGTCCGCCGAGATGTCTTTGAGAAGATTAAGGACGTGAGGCCCGCCTTCATCCGCTGGCCGGGCGGCAACGTCGCGCAGGACTACCGCTGGCTGTGGGCGGTCGGCCCCCGCGACGAGCGCTTCACCTGGGTCAACCTCTCCTGGAAGAACGAGCCCGAGCCGAGCGACTTCGGCACCGACGAGTACGTCGCCTTCGCGCGCGCCGCGGGCGCCGAGCCCTCCATCACCGTCAACGTCGAGGGGCGCGGCGCCACGGCCGAGGAGGCCGCGGCGTGGGTCGAATACTGCAACGGCGCGGCCACGACGAAGTACGGCGCGATGCGCGCGGCGAACGGCCACCCCGAGCCCTTCGGCGTGAAGTTGTGGGAGGTCGGGAACGAAATCTGGGGCGACTGGGTGCGCGGCCACTCGGACGCCGCGACCTACGCGCGCAACCTGCTCACTTACGCCCGCGCCATGCGCGCCGTAGACCCGACGATTAAACTCATCGCCGTCGGCGACAACGACATGCGCTGGAACCGCACGGTACTCGCCGCGGCCGGGCGCGAGATAGACTACCTCGCCATCCACCACTACTACGGAAGCCGCGAGTCGGCCGGCGACCCTTCGAACATTTTGGCGCGTCCGCTCCACTACGAACGCTTCTACGCGCAGGTCGGGCTCGCGTTGAGGGAGCTGGTGCCGGGCCGCCGCGTTCAACTGGCAATCAACGAGTGGGGGTTAGACCTGCCCTTAGAGCGCCAGTACTCGATGGAGTCGGCGCTCTACGGCGCGCGCCTCCTGAACGTCTTCGAGCGCGCGGGCGACCTCGTCGGGATGAGCGCCGTCTCCGACCTCGTCAACGGCTGGCCGGGAGGCATCATCCAGGCCGGCCGCCACGGGCTCTTCGTCTCGCCGCTCTACCTCGTCAACCAACTCTACGCCGAGCACCGCGGCGACGCGCGCCTCGCCGCGGAAGTCACCTCGCCCACGTTCGACACGAGCCGCGAAGGCAAGGGCGTGCCCGTCCTCGACGTGTCGGTGAGCCGCACGGCCGACCGGCGGAGGATTTACGTCAAGGCCGTGAACACCGACACGCGTGCGGCGCTCCCGACGAGGGTGTCGGTCGAAGGCGTCGGCGTGGTCGAGCGCGCCGAGATGCAGGTCGTGACGGCGGGCTCGTTGAATGATTCGAACGACTTCACAAGGCCGGACGCGGTCTCCGTCAGGACGGAGCCGTTGCGCGCGGGCAAGAGCTTCACGGTCACGCTCCCCAAACACTCCGTCGCGGTCATCACCCTCGAAGTGAAGTGACGCGCGCGGGTCTACTCAAGTGAAATTCGCTTCAGGTTTAATGAATCTCCGGCTCGGGCACGTCGGGGCCGGCGTGTAGAAAGTCGAAGTCGCAGCCGCGGTCGGCCTGCGTCACGTGCTCCGCGAAGAGCGCGACGTAGCCCCGCCCCGCGCGCCGCCCGGGCGGCCTCCACGACTCGCGCCTGCGCGCCAGCTCCTCGTCGCTCACGTGCAGGTGTAGCCTCCGCGCTTCGACGTCAAGCTCTATCAGGTCGCCGTCGCGCACGAAGGCGAGCGGCCCGCCGACGTAAGACTCCGGCGAGACGTGCAGGACGCAGGCGCCGTAAGAAGTCCCGCTCATCCGCGCGTCGGAGACCCTGAGCATGTCGCGCACGCCCCGTTCGAGGAGCTTCTTCGGAATCGGGAGCATCCCCCACTCCGGCATCCCCGGCCCGCCGAGCGGCCCCGCGTTGCGGAGCACGAGCACGGAGTCCTCGTCCACCTCAAGGTCTTCGTCGTCAATCCTCGCGGCCATGTCGTTGTAGTCTTCGAAGACCACGGCCGGCCCCTTGTGCCGGAGCAGGCGCCGCTCGGCCGCGCTCGCCTTGACGACCGCGCCGTTCGGCGCGAGGTTGCCGAAGAGGATCGCCGTCCCGCCCTCGGCGGCGAGCGGCTCGTCGGGCGGGCGAATCACCTCCGCGTTGCAGACCTTCGCGCCCTCGATGTTCTCGCCGATTGTTTGCCCCGACACTGTTACGCAGTCGAGGTGCAGCAGGTCGGTTATTTGAGAGAGCAGCGCCCTCAGACCTCCCGCGTAATAAAAATCTTCCATCAGGAACTCGCCCGACGGCCTGACGTTGGCGAGCACGGGCGTGCGGCGCGAGAGGCGGTCGAAGTCCCTCAGCTCGACCTTGACGCCCGCCCGGCCGGCGAGCGCGATGAGGTGGATGATGGCGTTCGTCGAGCCGCCGAGGGCGAGCGCCGTCGTGATCGCGTTCTCGAACGACTCCGCCGAAAGGATGTCGGACGGCTTCAAGTCTTCCCAGACCATCTCGACCGCGCGCCGCCCGCACTCGGTCGCCATCCTCTGGTGGCTCGCGTCCACCGCCGGGATGGAAGAGGCGCCGGGGAGCGTGAGCCCTAAACTCTCGGCGACCGCCGTCATCGTCGAGGCCGTGCCCATCGTCATGCAGTGTCCCGGCGAGCGCGCGATGCCGTCCTCCATCTCGGCCCACTCGGCCTCCGTGATATTGCCCGCGCACCTCTCGGCCCAGAACTTCCAAACGTCGCTGCCGCTCCCCAGGGGCTGCCCGTTCAGGTTGCCGCGCAGCATCGGCCCCGCCGGCAGGTAGACGGCGGGCAGGTTCATGCTGATGGCGCCCATCAAGAGCCCCGGCGTCGTCTTGTCGCACCCGCCGAGCAGCACCGCGCCGTCTATCGGCTGGCTGCGCAGAAGCTCCTCGACCTCCATCGCGAGCAGGTTGCGGTAGAGCATCGGGCTCGGCTTCATGTAGGTCTCGGAGATCGAGAGCGCCGGCAGCTCGACGGGGAAGCCGCCCGCCTGCCAGACGCCGCGCTTGACCTCCTCGGCCCGCTGGCGGAAGTGGCTGTGGCACGGGTTCAGATCGCTCCACGTGTTGACGACCGCCACCACGGGCTTGCCCGCATAGTCCTCCGGCGCGAGCCCCATCTGCTTGAGGCGCGAGCGGTGGCCGAACGAGCGCAGGTCGTCGCGCCCGAACCAGCGGCGGCTGCGGAGGTCTTCTGGATTCTTCTTTCGTTTACTCGTCGCGTCCATCAGGTGCGCGTGTCCTCGTCCAGGAGCGTTTCGGCGACGGGCTTGAGCTGTTCGAGTTGCGTCGCGGAGAGCGCGGAGAGGTAGGGCGGGACAGGCCCCGTCTCTGCCAGCCCGGCGGCGGCCGCCGCGTGGTGCAAGACTCTGGCCGGCCCCCACGCGTCGCGCAGGTCTTCGAGCGGGATGAACTTTGCTCGCAGCTCCTCCGCCTTTTCGTAATCACCTTCGGCACAAGCCTGGAAGAGTTGCGCGCTCAATCGCGGCGCGAGGCAGCCCGAGCCGGTGGTGAAGCCGGGCAGCTTCCAGTCGCGCATGTGAACTATCGCCGGGCGCTCGCCGATGCCGCTGACGACGCGACCACGTTCGACGCGTGCGAGCAGATGTTCGAGGTAAGGGTCGCGCGCGGGGTCTTGCCGCACGACGGCATACTTGATTGCCACACACACCTCGTCATCTACCAAACGGGCAACGGCGTCGAGCCCCGCTTCATGATCGCCGCCGAAGTTCGATTCGTCCTTGACGTAAAGAATCAGAGGCATCCCGGCCGCGTCCGAGGCTTCACGATACCCGCGCTCAAGGCCCGCCGCGTCGCGCGGGTCTGCGCACGGGAGCATCATCGCGCAAGGGAATTTATACCGGCGGAGCAGCCGCGCCTGATCCAACGCGCGGCCGTAAGAAGGGCCGAGGCTCGGGATCGCCCAGAGGTCTCCCTCGAACCCGCTCAGCCATTCGAGCAGTTGTTCGTACTCCGCAAGGGTCAGGTGATAGAGGAAGGCGTTGCCGCCGTAGAGGAAGCGCGTCATCCCGCGCCCCTGCATGTGGCGGACGAGCCGGCCGCTCTGCTCGAAGTCGAACGCGCGTCCCGCGTCCGGCCGGCGCGCGAGCGGCGGGACGGGGAAGACTCCCCTCAAGTCCTCTGCGGTGACGGGCGTGGTTTTCATTCCGTTTGAAACGTGGAAGGGACGAAATATACCCGACGAATCAGACCAATCTCATTGTATCATTGGCGCGCTCAAGGGGACTCACCAAGCCTTCACCAGACCGAAACCACCCTCACCCGGAAGTCACCAAAGAACCGTCGCGCGAGGAGAAGAGTTGAACAGAACAAGCACGAACCTTGAGCAGTCCGCGAAGGTCGGCCGGCGCTCCTTCGTCGCCGCCACGCTCCTGGTCGGCGCGGCGACGGCCGCGCTCGGCCAGGCGCGCGACTACGGTCAGAACGCGCCGCCCGTCCGCTACCCAGACCCCGACATCGTCGTCCTCGACCCGCGCTTCGCCAGGTACAAGATCGGCAACACCTCCATCCAACGCCTCCACACGGGAATGCTCTGGGCCGAAGGGCCGGCCTGGAACGGCGCGGGCCGCTTTTTAGTTTGGAGCGACATCCCGAACAACGTCGTCCACCGGAGGCTCGAAGAGGACGGGCACGTCAGCGCGTTCCGCAGCCCCTCGAACAACGCCAACGGCAACACGTTCGACTGGGAGGGGCGCCACCTCGCCTGCGAGCACGGCGGGCGCCGCGTCGTCCGCTACGAGCACGACGGGAGCGTGACCGTGCTCGCCGACAAGTGGCAGGGCAAGCCCTTCAACGCGCCCAACGACCTCGTCGTTCACCCCGACGGCGGCGTCTGGTTCACAGACCCCGGCTACGGGAGCATGGGCAACTACGAAGGCAACAAGGGCGACCTCCTCATCAAGGAGGCCGTCTACCGTATCGACCCGAAGACGACGAAGGTCGAGCTGGTCACCGACGAGTTGTCGAAGCCGAACGGCGTCTGCTTCTCGCACGACTACAAGCGCCTCTTTGTGGTGGACTCGGGGGGTCGGGGCGGCATCCACGTCTGGGACTTGGTGGACGGCCGGACGATACGGAACGGGCGACAGTTCGCCTCGATGTCTTTGAAGACGAAAGGCGGCGAGTTGAACGGCGGCACGGACGGCGTGCGTGCGGACGTGGAAGGCAACATCTGGGCGAGCGCGGGCTGGGCGGGCGCGGGCTTCGACGGCGTCCACGTCTTCACGCCGGAGGGCGAGCGCATCGGCCAGATACTCCTGCCCGAGACGGCGAGCAACGTCTGCTTCGGCGGCCCGAAACGCAACCGCCTCTTCATCACCGCGAGCCAGTCGCTCTACGCCGTCTACGTCAACACGCAGGGCGCGCACATCGCTTGAAACAGTCCGAGCCTCAACTTCTGACGGGCGGGAGCACGGTCGGCGCGCGGGCGCGGCGGCGAGTGACGCGGCGGCTGATGCCGTACCTGTTCCTGCTCTACGTCATCGCGTACCTCGACCGCGTCAACGTCGGCTACGCCACGCTGGAGATGACGAAAGACCTCCGATTCACGCCCGAGGTCTACGGCTTCGGGGCGGGCGTCTTCTTCGTCGGCTACTTCCTGCTGGAGATTCCGGGCACCATCCTCGTCGAGCGTTGGAGCGCGCGCCGCTGGATCGCGCGCATCATGGTCACGTGGGGGCTGGTGGCGGCCCTCACCGGCTTCGTGCAGACGGCGACGCAGTTCTACTGGATACGTTTCCTGCTCGGGGTGGCGGAGGCCGGGTTCTTTCCGGGCGTGATCGTCTACCTCGGCCACTGGTTCCGCTACGAGGACAGGGCTCGGGCGCTCGCGCTGTTCGTGGCGGCGCAGTCCATCTCGAACATCGTCGGCGCGCCCTTGTCGGGGCTGGTGCTCGGCGTCAACTGGCTCGGGCTGGCGGGCTGGCGCTGGCTCTTCATCCTCGAAGGCGTGCCGGCCGTCCTCTTCGGCGTCGTCACGCTCTTCTACCTCACAGACCGGCCGCAGCACGCCGCCTGGCTGCCCAAAGACGAGCGCGACTGGCTCATCTCGGAGTTGGAGCGCGAGAGGCTCGCCAAGCAGGCGGCGCACCCGCAGCGCGTGCTGGACGCGCTGCGCCACCCGCAGGTGCTCCTGCTGACGCTGGCCTACTTCCTCATGGTCACCAGCGTCTACGGCTTCAACTTCTGGCTGCCGACGATCATCAAGAAGCTTTCGGGCTCTTCGAACCTCGTCGTGACTTCGGTCTCCGCGCTCCCATACTGCGTGGGCCTGCTCTCCGTGCTGCTCTTCGGCTGGTCGTCCGACCGGACTAAGGAGCGACGTTGGCACACGGCCGTCCCGATGCTCGTCGCGGGCGTCGGGCTCCTGCTGAGCGTCGCCGCGCGGGAGCAGACCGCGCTGGCCGTGTTGATGTTCTGCGTGGCGGCCGTCGGGCTCTACGGCTACCAGCCCGGCTTCTGGTCTCTGCCCACGAGCTTCCTGACGGGGACGGCGGCCGCGGCCACGGTCGGGCTCATCAACTCGGTCGGGAACCTCGGCGGCTTCGCCGGCCCGTACGTCGTCGGCTACCTGAGCCGGACGACGGGCTCCCTCTTCGCGGGCGTGCTCTACCTCTCGCTGTCGGCCCTGGCGGCGGCGGCGCTGATCCTCTTACTCCGCGCCACCAGGCGACACGACGCCGAGGCGCCTCTGCGATGACGGGCGGGCGCGACGAGGATGGGCGTCTTTACCGGCGGCTTGCAGTACGTCTAATATGCGTTAGATGCCTACGTCTTCAGCCTGACCCTTTGTTAGCGCGGGTAAGGTTAAGAGTATCTTCGGGACAAGAGGTCGTAAGTCCGCCAGGCGGTTTGAAGGCGCGTGCAGGACTAAGACCGCGATATTGAATTCAGGCAGGTTCTGCTGAAACGACAGGTTCCTATCCACCGTGATGAATGCGTCGAACTCCTTCTCCGCCAGCGTCAGGAGTGCGCCGTTCTTGATGCCCGCCCAGCCCATCTGCGGGACAGTCCTTACCTCGTGGCCCGCCAAGTCTCTCGCCAGCCGCCGGTCGATGCACTCGTCCAGAAGCAGCTTCACCTTAGGCCACCATCTTGACGATCTGCTCTTCGGCCTCTTCCAAGAACGCGATTACTTGCTCTCTGGTGACGGTGGGGAATCCATCCAAAAAATCATCGATGGACTCCCCGCCTTTGAGATAATCTAGCAGCGTCTGGACTGGCACTCTCGTCCGGGCGAAGACGGGCGTTCCCCCCATTACGTCCGGCGAAGCGGTGATGACAGGTTCCTTCATGGCGCTATGGTAGCGAAACGGCGTTATGCTAATCAAGGTCGGCACCTGACAGCAACATCGAAGTGCAACACTGATTAGGACTCGTTGAAGCAGTCGAGCGGCGTCCGGAAGCCGAGCCGCTTCCGGGGCGGCGGGCGAGATTGCTTCAGTTGACCGTCTCCTGCCCGTGCTAGAATACGGCAAAGGAGGATTACCCTGATGCGGCTCACATCTCTATGCGCGATCACTCTCGCGCTGTCACTGTGCGGCACCGCGGCGGCGCAGGTCGGCACCCTGGTCGTGCACGACACCGCGAACGACCCCTGCCAGAAATTCAAGATGCGCGTCCTCATGCCCGCCGACGTAGGCACTACGCCGCGCTCGGAGAGCCCGGTCGGCTCCCCTGACCCCGGGATAGTCTGGAATCCGTGCCGGGAGGACGCGATCCAACTCGCCGCCGCGCCAATCCTCGTGACGCCGGGCCAGGGCACGTTGCCGGCACTGCCGTCCTTCAAGCAACAACCACCCGCACCGAGGATTGAGCAGTCAAACTTTCCGGGCGTACAGCTACCGCCTGCCTTCGAGATGATGAGGCGGCACCGGTGACGCGCGACAGGTAGCGGCCGCGGGCGGCACGACCTGACAACGGCATGCACCCGACCCACAGGTCGTGAGCTTCAGCTCTTAACCACGCAGCGAGACCGGACGAATGGCAGTCACTTTGGAGTTTTCAAACAGGCTCTAAGTGATAAGAAAGACCGGAGGCGTTTTGTCTTCTCTTATCACTCATCACTTCCTCACTCCCTTCACCCCCTTCAGGTCGAGGCGGAAGAGGCCGCCGGGGCTGGCCTTCTCGTCGCCGAGCGCGCCGGTGACGTAGAGCTGATCCCTGCGCGGGCCGCCGAAGGCGACGTTGCTCGTGGTCAGATTCCCGGCCCCGTAGCGGCGCAGGATTTTGCCCGCGGGGCTGACGACCTGCACCTGCCGCATGCCGTAGTGCGCGACGTAGAGGTTGCCGTCGGCGTCGAGGCACATCCCGTCGGGCTCGTTGGCGATCTGCCCTTCCCCTTTCGCCGGCAGGTCGGCGAGGACGCGCCTCCGTCCGGCCTTGCCGGGCGCGACGAGGTCATAACTCAAAATGCGGTTGTGCTTGCTCTCGCCGACGAGGAGCGTCTTCCCGCCGGGGCGCAGGACGATGCCGTTCGGGAAGGCGAGCCCTTCGGCCACGAGATGCACCTTGCCCTTCGCGTCCACGTAGTGAACCGTGCCGATGGGGTTCTCGGCGCTTGAGCCGCCGGGGTCTGTGAAGTAGAAGCCGCCGCGCCCGTCGAGCGTCAGGTCGTTGGGCGCGCGCAGGGGCTTCCCCCCGTACTCGGAGGCGGCCTTGCCCATGATGCGCCCGGCGGCGTCGAGCCGGAGCACCGCGTGCTCCTTGCCGTCGCAGACGAGGTGCGTGCCGTCCGGCAGAATCTTGTGGCCGTTCGGCGCGGGCGTCCGCGCCCAAACCTTCGCCGCGCCGTCCGCGCCGACGCGGTAGATGATTCCGTTGTAAACGTCCGAGACGTAGACCGAGCCGTCTGCGCCGACGACCACGCCCTCTGTGTAGCCGGGCACCTCCGAGACCTTGACGGCCGCCACGCCGCTCTCCGCCGGCAGACTCCCGCCCGCCGCCGCGGCGAGGCCCAATGCAAATGCGATAAGAGCGTTCGTCATCATTCTCTTCTTTCGTCTGCTCAACTGCCCGGGCGGTTCGGGTCGGCGAAGTTTTACAGACTTAATTTTAGTAACCTCAAGTATGACACCGTGAGTTACGCCGCGCGGGCGGATGAATGGGCGAAACTTCCCCCTCACGAACGTCATGCGCACCCGGAGACCCGCCCGACCCGCCACCCCGAGGATCACATGAGAGCCAGAGCTTACCTTCCGTCTTTCCTGTCCCTGACGTGTCTCCTGAGCGCCTTCGCACCGTCGGCGCTCGCCCAGACGCCCCCGCGACACAACCTGATGCCCGTCCCGGCCTCCTTGAGCTTCCGAGAGGGCCGGCTCCCCGTCACGAAGTCCTTCACGGTCGCAGCGCGCGGGCACGTGGACGACCGCCTGCGCGCGGGCGTAGACCGTATGCTGCGCCGGCTCGAAGGGCGCACGGTCTTGGAGCTGGCGCGCGGGCTCTCCCCGGACGCCGCCGCCGCCGCCCTCGTCGTCGAGGCCGCGGGGCCGGGCAAGGCAGTCCCGGCGGTGGATGAGGATGAGTCTTACACGCTCGAAGTTACTCCGACGCAGGCCGTGCTCAAAGCCCCGACGGTCGTCGGCGTCCTGCGCGGCTTAGAAACATTCCTCCAACTGCTCGACGGCGACCGCGACGGCTTCTTCCTCCCGGCCGTTAGTATCGAAGACCAACCGCGCTTCCGCTGGCGCGGCCTACTCATCGACATCGGCCGCCACTTCGAGCCGATGGAGGTCTTGAAGCGCAACCTAGACGCGATGGCCGCCGTCAAGCTCAACGTCCTGCACTGGCACCTCACCGAAGACCAGGGTTTTCGTATCGAGAGCAAGAAATTCCCGAAGCTCCACACGCTGGGCTCCGACGGTCAGTTCTACACGCAGGACGAGGCCCGCGAGGTCATCGCCTACGCGGCGGCGCGCGGCATCCGGGTCGTGCCCGAGTTCGACATGCCGGGGCACGCCACCAGTTGGCTCGTCGGACACCCCGAACTCGGGAGCGCGCCCGGGCCGTACACGATTGAGCGGCGGCCGGGCATCTTCGACCCGTCGCTCGACCCGACGCGCGAGGAGACCTACAAGTTCCTCGACGCCTTCCTCGGCGAGATGGCGGCCCTCTTCCCAGACGCCTACCTCCACGTCGGCGGCGACGAGAACGAGGGCAAGCACTGGGACGCGAACCCGCAGATTCAAGCCTTCATGAAGGAGAAGGGCTTCAAAGACCACCACGCGCTCCAGAGCTACTTCAGCAGGCGCGTGCAGGAGATTCTTAAAAAGCACGGCAAGCGGATGATGGGGTGGGACGAAATCTTCCAGCCCGACCTCCCCAAAGATGTCGTCATCCACTCCTGGCGCGGGCCGAAGGCGCTGGCCGAAGCCGCACGTCTCGGCTACGACGGCGTGCTCTCGAACGGCTTCTACATCGACCTCAGCTTCCCCGCGTCGCAGCACTACGCCGTTGACCCGCTGCCGGCCGAGAGCAACCTCACGCCCGAGCAGGCGGCGCACGTGCTCGGCGGGGAGGCGACGATGTGGGGCGAGTGGGTCACGCCCGAGACGATAGATTCGCGCATCTGGCCGCGCACGGCCGCCATCGCCGAAAGGCTCTGGTCGCCGCGCGAGGTGCGGGACGTGGACGACATGT
>JAFAVK010000008.1 GCA_019242475.1 Acidobacteriota bacterium
GCCGAGGAAGCGCGCGCGGATGATGCAGCCGCCCTTCCAGATGCGCGCCGTCTCGCCGAGGTTGATGTCCCACTTCCAGTTCTCGGAGCCGGCGCGGATGAGGTTCATGCCCTGCGCGTAAGAGCAAATCTTCGACGCGTAGAGCGCATCGCGCACGGCCTCGATCATCCCCTTGCGGTCGCCTTCGAACTTGAACCCTTCGGGGCCGTGGAGCTGCTTGCTCGCCTCGACGCGCTCGTCCTTGCGCGCCGAGAGGTTGCGCGAGTCCACGGCCGCGTTGATGGTCGGGATGGGGATGCCGAGGTCGAGCGCGCTGGCACTCGTCCACTTGCCCGTCCCCTTCTGCCCGGCCTTGTCGAGCACGAGGTCAACCAGGGGCTTGCCCGTCTCGGGGTCTTTGACGCGCAGAATCTTGGAGGTGATCTCGATGAGGTAACTCTCCAGCTCGCCGCGGTTCCACTCTTCGAAGACCCCGGCCAGCTCGTCGGCCGACATGCCGAGCACCTTGCGCATGATGTCGTACGACTCTGCGATGAGCTGCATGTCGCCGTACTCGATGCCGTTGTGCACCATCTTGACGAAGTGCCCGGCGCCGCCCGGCCCGATGTAGGTCACGCACGGGCCGTCGTCCACCTTCGCGGCGATGGCCTCCCAGATGGGGCGTATCTGCTCGTAAGCGTCTTTGTCGCCGCCCGGCATCAGGGACGGCCCCCAGAGCGCGCCCTTCTCGCCGCCCGAGACGCCGGAGCCGATGAAGTTGAGCCCCTCGGCCTTGAGGGCCTTCTCGCGCCGCTCCGTGTCCATGAAGTAGGAGTTGCCGCCGTCGATGATGATGTCGCCCTTCTCTAAGTAGGGCTTGATCTGGTCAATCGTCCAATCGACGGGGTCGCCGGCCTTCACCAACAAGATGATCTTGCGCGGCCGTTCGAGCGACTTCACGAACTCCTCGGGCGTGTGCGTGCCGATGAACTTGCCCGAGCCGTACGCGTCCATGAAGGTCTTGACGCGGTTGGGCTCTTCCTGGCTCGGCGGGCGGTTGTAGACGGCCACGGTGTAGCCGTTGCGCTCGATGTTGCGCGCCAGGTTCTCGCCCATCACGGCGAGGCCGACCATGCCGATGTTCGCGGTCTTCGGTGTCTGTTCAGGTGTCGCCATTATCTTCCCTCTTCGTTAATGATGAGTGATGAATGATGAGTGATGAATGAAAGGCGGCGGGCTTCTCATTCATCATTCATCATTCCTAATTCATCACTTCTTCTATGCTCCCGTCGCGCCCGAGACGGGGACGGCCTCGCGGATGATTTCGAAGAGCTTGCGGAGTCCCGCCGTCACGTCCGGGCCGATCTCGACGCGGACGGCGCGGCGGCCGCGCGTGGAGAGCGAGCGGAAGTCGCCGAGCGCCTGCGCCTGCTTCAAGGTCGAGAAGGTGTAGGGCTCGCCCGGGATTTGCACGTCGCGCCGGTCGCGGGCGGTGACCTGGATGAAGACGCCGCTGTCGGGGCCGCCCTTGTGGAGTTGACCCGTCGAGTGCAGGAAGCGCGGGCCGTACCCCGTGGTCGTCGCGCAGTGCGTCGCGTCGCGCAGGTGCGTGCGTATCTGCTGGACGAGCCCCTCGGCGTCCTCCGACTCCTCGAAGTAGTCGAGCAGAGCGATGTAGTCGCCCGGCTTCACGCGCTGCAAGTGCGCCTTCAGGGCTTCGGCCACGGAGTTCGAGGCGAGCGCCGCGCGCGTCGCGTCGTCGGCGTAGACGGTGAGCCCGTCGCCTTCGGCGAGGACTGTCTGCTCCTGTAGCTTGCCGTTCTGCTTGAAGGCTTCGAGCAGCTCCTTCGTCGCGTCCTTCGACTCCTGCACGTTCGGCTGGTCGAAGGGGTTGATGCCGAGCCGCCAGCCCGCGACGGCCGTCGCGATCTCCCACAGGAAGAACTCTTCCCCGAGGTCGTACAAGTCCGTCAGCGTGCGGTAGACGACCGGGTGGCCGGCCGCTTCCAGAGCTTTAAGTTTGGATTCCGTCCCGCTGTCGAGTTTGCCGACGGCGATGGAGACGAAGAGCCGGTCGTCGCCGTAGACGGACGGCGACGCGAGCGGCTCGCCCGCGACGGGCACGACGCCCTTGCCCTCTTTGCCCGTCGATTCGGCGATGAGCTGTTCGACCCAGAGGCCGAAGCTCTCGACCTTCGGGTCGGCGACGATGGTCAGCTTGTCGCGGCCGGCCTTGGCGCACTCGCCGATGATGGCGCCGAGGCGCGCGCCCGGGTTCTCGCTTGCTGGCACGACCTGCGAGCAGGCGTGGATGACGCGCTCGGCGCGGTCGAGCAGCTTCTTGATGTCAACGCCCATCAGGGCCGCCGGCACCATCCCGAAGTAGGAGAGCGCCGAGTAGCGCCCGCCGATGTCCGGGGGGTTGAGGAAGATGCGCTTGAACTTGTCGTTCGTCGCGTCCTTCTCCATCTTCGTGCCGGGGTCTGTGACGGCGAGGAAGTTCTCGCCCGGGTTCTCCTTGGCCTGGCCGACCTGGTCGTACCAGTAGTGGTAGAACGTTAAGGGCTCGGTCGTCGTCCCCGACTTCGAAGAGACGACGAAGAGCGTCTTCGCCGGGTCAACCTTCTCGCGGAACTCGGCGACCTTGTCCGGGTCGGTCGAGTCGAGGACGAGCAGCTCGGGATAACCTTCCTGTTTCCCGAAAGTCCTTCTCAAAACCTCGGGCGCGAGCGAAGAGCCGCCCATGCCGTTGAGGACGACGTGCTTGTAGCCCTTGTCTCTCAGGCGGTCGGCGAAGGTGACGAGATCGTCCTCGACGCCAATCATCTGGTCGGCGACGTTGAGCCAGCCGAGCGCGTTCTTGATGATCTTCTGGGGCTCCTCTTCGGACTTCCAGAGTGCGGCATCTTTACGCCAGACGCGGCGCATCACGTCGCCCTTTTCGGCTTCCTTGATGGCCGCACTCACCGCGTCAGCGTATTTTCCCAACGACGCGCTCATCCTCTCGTTGATGCCGGAGAGCAGTGCGTCGCGCTTGGCCTCGATTGACTCGGCAAGCGTGTCGAATGAGGTGACGAAGGCCGCGAGGCCGTCGCGCTGTAGCTTCTCGGTCACCTCCTTCAGGTCAATGCCGACCTCGGCCAACTGTCCGATGAGGGCGCGGCATTCGTCCAAGCCCTCTTCAATCGTAACCTCGACGCGGCCGTGGTCGCGGATGGCCGTGTAGGTCGCGGGCGGGACGGTGTTGACCGTCTCGGGGCCGATGAGGTTATCGACGTAGAGCACGTCCGAGTAGTTCGGGTTCTTCGTCCCCGTCGAGGCCCAGAGGCAGCGCTGCACCTGCGCACCCTTCGCCTTCAACTCGGCGAAGCGCGGGCCGTGGAAAATCTCCTTGTACTTCTCGTAAGCGAGCTTCGCGTTCGCGACGGCCGCGCGGCCCAGCAAGCCTTCGAGCCGCTGCTTCTCCTCCGGCGAAGACGCGTGGCGCGCCTTGTATTCGAGGTCGGTGTCAATCGCCGTGTCCACGCGCGAGACGAAGAAGCTGGCGACCGAGGCGATGCCGTCCACGTTCTTCCCCTCGGCCGCGCGGCGTTCGAGCCCCTTGATGAAAGCCTCGGCCACCTGCTCGTAGTTCTCGATGGAGAAGATCATCGTGATGTTGATGTTGATGCCGCGGTAGATCGACTCTTCGATGGCCGGGAGCCCCTCCTGCGCCGCGGGAATCTTGATCATCACGTTCTTGCGCCCGACGCGCTCGAAGAGTCGCGCCGCCTCGTCAATCGTCCCCTGCGTATCGTACGCGAGCTTGGGGCTGACTTCGAGGCTGATGTAGCCGTCGAGACCATTGGTCTTGTCGTAGACGGGTTTCAAAACGTCGGCGGCGTTGCCGATGTCTTCGACGACGAGGTCTTCGTAAATCTCGCCCACGCCCTTGCCGGCCTGGACGAGCTTGCCGAGCTGCTCGTCGTAGTCGGTCGAGCCGGTGATGGCCTTCTCGAAGATGGTCGGGTTGGAGGTGACGCCGCGCAGGTCGTCCTCCTCGATCTTCTTCTTCAGGTCGCCGGTCGTGAGCATGGCGCGGCGGATGTTGTCGTACCAGATGGACTGGCCGAGCTTCATGATTTCGACGAGTCGGTTGCTCATAAATACTCTCCTCAAGCGGGGTGCACACAGGGGCGAACGGTCTCAAAGATACTGCCGTTGCGGGGGCGAGGTGCCACACTCCGGCTGTCGCCGCTCCGGGCGGGAGGCCCGGTTGTATCCCTTTCGAACGACGCTGTTACGAATTGCCCGGATACTATCACATGAGTTCTGACGCCGCCAACAGACGGGAAAACAGTAGGCAGTAGGCAGACGGCAGTAGGCAGTTGAAGACAGGAGGCCCCTAACGAGCTAGTCCTACAAGAAGCGGAGGCAGCGAGAATCATCACTCGCCGCCTCCGCTTCGTTTTGCTACTTTCTCTAAAGGCTAACTGCCTACTGCTCTGCCTACTCCTGCGCGGAGGCCGACTCGGCGGTGAAGACCGAGTCGTCGGTCTTGACGCCGAAGGTGACGGTGAGCACCTGCGACTCCTCGACCTGCCGGTCGCCCGCGTAGAGGACGGAGCGGTAGGGGACGAGCGTGCCCTGCACGACGCGGTAGTCGTGGAAGGTGCGGCGGTACTTGGTGCCCTCCTCCTCGTATTCGAGCCAGAGGATGCGCCCCGTCTTCGCGCTGACGTAGTAGCGCGTCGAGTGCTGCTCCTTGTCCGCCAGCTCCAACACCCAGAGGTCTAGGCCCTTCTGGCTCTCCTTGCCGTTGTACTTGACCGTCGCGCCGCTCTCCTTGTAGCGCAGCAGCGCCTCGATGCCGTGGGCGCGGTCGGTCATGAGGCTCGTCACGTCCTCCTGCTTCGGGGTGAAGGGGGTGCCGCGCAGGATGCCGGTCACGTGCCCGTCGCTGAGGATGAGCGAGTATTTGAGCGAGGCGAGGCTCTGGTCGAAGCGTATCTTGTCCTTCTCGTAGGTCTCGCCGCGCTTGAAGGTGCGCTCGTAGGTGATCTCCTCGGGGCTCCCGTCCTGGCCGGTGCGGGTGATGCGGCCGCGCTCGACGCCGGTGCGCCTGATCTGCGCCAGCCCGGCGCGCGAGCCGTAGACGAGGACAACCGTCTCGGCGACCTGGTCGGCCGTCGGGTTGTCCTTGTCCAGCCTGGCCGGCTTCGGCTGCTCCTCCTTCTTCTTCGGCTTCTCCTCCGCCTTCGGCTCCTTCTTCTCCTGCGCCGCGGCGGGGGCGGCCGCGTGCGGCACGGCCGCGGCGAAAAAGAGCGCCGACAGCGCGCACACGAGTAAGCGTCGTAACACTGAGTTCTTCTCCAATCCTGAGTTGATCGCCCGGCGGTTCCGGCCCGGGCGCCGCGCCTGAGGAGAGCTTCGGCGGCCGAACTTCGGCGGATTGTAACACATCCGCCCGCGCCTGGCCCCAGCGGCCGGGCGCCGCCTTTCAGTCCAAACCAATTGATGCCAATGGCCTTGCGGCGGATGCCCGCCCGCGCTTTGACAACCCCGCGCGCGTGCCTGTAAAGTCCTGTGTTTTCATAAGAGTTTAGGAAGCCGGGAGTCAGAATGTGCAGTCGGCGACCGCTCTCATTATTCTGACTCCTGACTTCTGACCCCCGACGCCCTTATTTACTGCGAAAGGACAGGAACCGTGAAAAAAGTAGGACTGCTGGTCGGTCGCGAGCGGACGTTCCCCGTCTCGCTCATCGAGAGCATCAACGAGCGGGGCGGCGGCGAGGTCGTCGCCGAGTTCGTCAAGATCGGCGGCGTGCGCCACGACGCGGGCGTCGGCTACGACCTCATCATCGACCGCATCTCGCACGAGGTGCCCTTCTACCGCGCCTTCCTCAAGCGCGCCGCGCTCGAAGGCTGTGTCGTCATCAACAACCCGTTCTGGTGGTCGTCCGACGACAAGTTCTTCAACTTCTCGCTCGGCACGAAGCTCGGCGTCGCCATCCCGCGCACCGTCCTGCTCCCGCAGAAGAACTACATCGAGGGCATCACGAGCGAGTCTTTGCGCAACCTCGAATTCCCGCTCGACTGGCAATCAATCGCCGACTACGTCGGCTTCCCCGCCATCATCAAGCCTTTCGACGGCGGCGGCTGGAAGAACGTCTCCCGCGTCAACGACCTCGAAGAGCTTTGGAAGGTCTACGACACGACCGACACGCTCTGCATGACTTTGCAGGAGATGATCGACTGGGATCAGTTCGTGCGCTGCTACTGCATCGGCCAGCAGGACGTGATGATCATGCCCTACGACCCGCGCAAGGGCTACCTCTCGGGCGAGCAGTACGTCCATGACCCGACCTACCTTTCGACCGAGACGGCGCAGCGCGTCGCGCAGGACGTTTTGAAGCTGAACCGCGCGCTCGGCTACGACATCAACACGGTCGAGTTCGCCATCAAGGACGGCATCCCCTACGCCATCGACTTCATGAACCCCGCGCCGGACGCCGAGCTGGCCTCGGTCGGCGAGTTCTACCACAACTGGCTGACGAAGGCCGTCACCGACCTCGTCTTCCGCCGCCTCGCCGAGCCGCGCCCCGAGCAGGTCTACCGCTGGGACGCGCTGCTCAACCCGCAGCCGGGCGCGACCCAGCCGCTCGCCGCCGCCGCTTCGGCCGCGCAGTCGGCCGCGGATTCCGTCCTCCCGCAGTCCGTCCGCGACCTGCCCTCGAACGTCGTGGACACGGTCACGGACTTCCTGAGTCATGCGACCGGCGTCGTCTCCGGCCTCGTGAACGCGGTCACGGAGGCGGCCACCCCGGGCGCGCAGGCCGGCGAACAGTCCGAGACCCCGGTCGGCTACACCCCCGCCGAGCCGAAGGCCGCCACCAAGCGCCCCCGCGCCGCCTCCGGCTCGAAGAAGGGCGCGGCCAAGGGCTCGACCAAGCGCGCCGCCCCGACCCGCCCGAAGAAGTCCGCGACGGGCGAGCCCGGCGAAGCTTAAGAATCACTTCCCCGGACTGACCGCAAAAAAGGAGGGCGGCCGTTTGACGGCCGCCCTCCTCCCTTTTTACCGGAAAGCCCTCGGCGTCAGAACCCCTTCGAACGGAGCCACTCGTCCATGAGTTTCCAACCCTCGTGGTTGCGGTAGTGCGTGTTGAAGTCGTGCCCGACGCCCGGGAGCGCCTGCGCGTTCACGCTCGAAGCGCTCGTGAAGAAGGCCGCCTCGCCGTCGGCCAGAGACCCCGGGAAGAGCCCGTCGAACTCGCCCAACTGCACGAGCACCGGCCCCGTCACCTGCCCGACGCGCAGGGCGGCCGTGTCGAAGGTGAACGCGGGCAGGATGCCCGTGTTGAGCTGGCCGCGCGCCAGGAAGTCCGAGAGGTTGTCGGCGTCGTACTGGATGACTTCGGGGTCGGCCCCGGGCGCGTAGTAGAACATCAGCGGCCGCAGCGCGTCGGGGAGCTTGAAGTATTCATACTGCAACAGCTCCGCGATCAGCTCGGCCGGCACCGGGATCGCGTGCGGGACGTGCCCCATGCCCGTCGTGACCAGCGCGTCGGCGTCGTGGTAAGTCCCCTGCTCGTAGACGGCGTTGATGCTCCCGAGCGAGTGGCCGACCGCCACCACCTTCTCAAAAGCATAGCCCGTCGCGTTCTCGCCCGAGCGCAGTTGCGTGATGACCTGATGCAGCGCGGAGGCGGTCTGGTCGAGCGTCACCGCGTCGCCGTCCGAGGGTTTCGTGCTCTCGCCCGCGCCGAGCTGATCGACGGCGAGCACGGCGTACTTGCGCTCGGCCATGTAGCGCGCGAAGGAGTATTCGTGCCCGTTGATGTTCGGCACGTCCCAATATTTGTGGTTGTAGTTGGCGCCGTGGACGGCGAGCAGCAGCGTGCGGTTGCGGAAGCTGCCCTTGTAGTAGAGGTAGCCCGCGACCTCCGCCGCGCCGCCGTCGGCCAGCGTCACGGGGAAGCTCACGCGCTCGACCTTGATGTCGTTCGGCGTCTCGTCCGCGGCGGCGGCGCCCGCGAAGGAGAAGACGAACAGGGCGATGGCGAGGAGCCTGGATGCGTTGTTGTTAGCGAGGAGGCCGGTACGAATGCGTTGAATGCTCATGAGTCCGCCTTTCTATGTCAGGGCGGCGCGCCGCAGATAAAAAGGTAGGCGTCGGCGCGCGGCTGTGAGCGTCGTGCGAAACACGGAGTTTCGCGTCCCGCACGACAACGCGGAAAAGGCCGCCGCCCGGGATCACAGAAGGGCTGAAATTTTTATCGGGAGGGATGAAGTCGAACCTTCGAAGGGCGTCCGGAACAGGTCGCGCCGACGAAGAACGGGCGCCCCGGAGGACGCCCGTCGGTCTTCGAATCTTTCGATGGCCAGGGACGGAGTCGAACCGCCGACACCGCGATTTTCAGTCGCGTGCTCTACCAACTGAGCTACCTGGCCGTAAACCTTCTCGCGCGAACAGAAGGCAGAGTATAAGGGGGTCGAAACTGGACTGTCAAACGGGACGCGGCCGGTTGATTTTTTGTCAAATGCGTCACAAAAAAACGTTGACAGTTTTGCGACAAGGTGTATAATCCGTCGCGTCTGAGGGTGGTGCCGGTTGCCAAACAGCCGGTGCGTTCCGCAAGGGACAACCAGCCGAAGCCCGAACATCGACAGTGCCCGCCAGTGGCAGCTCGAACGCCGATTGTGCCCCCCACAGCCGCTACCTTCGAGCTGCCACCTTTATTTTTTCCCTTAAAAACTTAGATTCCGGAGCGTGCGGCGAGGAGTTCGTACTGTCGCTCTGCCTCTGCGACCACCTCGCGCTCGTCGAGCGTCTGTAGCTGGCCTCCGCGGAGCACTGGGCGGCCGTCGATGAGCACGTCACGCACGTCGCGGGCCTCTGCGGCGTAGACGACCGTCGAGACGACCTCCGGGCGCGGCGTCGTGTGCAGCCGGCCGAGTTCGAGGACGGTGATGTCTGCGAGCTTGCCGGCCTCAAGACTTCCGACCTCATTTTCGAGCCCGAGTGCGCGCGCACCGCCCCTGGTCGCCATGCGCAGGACGCGCGCGGCGGGCAGCGCGTCGGCGCCGCGGCTCACCTTCTGGAGCAGGGCCGCCGCGCGCATCTCCGTGAACATGTCGAGGCGGTTGTTGCAGGGCGCGCCGTCCGCGCCGAACGAGACCGAGGCGCCGCGCGCGAGCAGCTCGGAGACGGGCGCGACGCCCGAGCCCAGCTTCATGTTCGAAGAGGGGCAGTGCGCGACGTGCGTCCCCTTCGACGCGAGCAGGCCCATCTCGTCGTCATCCAGATGGACGCAGTGCGCGAGCAGGACGTGCGGCCCCGAGAGGCCGAGCGAGTCGAGGTACAGGACGTTCCTCATCCCCGTCTCGCTCTCGACCAACTCGCACTCCGAGACGTTCTCCGAGGCGTGCGTGTGAATCATCACGCCGCGCTCGCGCGCGAGTGCAGCCACGCGCTCAAGCAGTTCCCTCGTACAGCTCACCGCGAAGCGCGGCGCGAAGCAGTAGCGCACGCGGCCTTCCGCGCGGCCGTGCCACTTCTCAAGCAGCGCGAGCGACTCGCGGATGGAATCCTCTGACTCCTCCCTTAATCCGGCCGGCACCTCCTCGCCCTTGTCCATCATGCACTTGCCGACCGTGGCGCGGAAGCCGGATTCTTCCACGACGCGGAAGACCTCTTCCGTGTGGTTCACGGTCTCCATCGTCAGCGCACAGGTCGTGCCGCCTCGGATGAGTTCCGCGACGCCGAGCCGCGCGGAGGCGCGCAAAGAGGCCGGGTCGTGCGCGGCCTCCAGGGGCCACACGCGCCGCTTGAGCCAGTCCAAGAGCGCGAGGTCGTCGGCCGCGCCGCGGAAGAGCGTCTGGCAGAGGTGGACGTGCGTCTGCACGAAGCCGGGCAGGACTGCACAGCCGCGCGCGTCGATGGTCACGTCGGACGGCGCCGCGGACAGGTCGCGGCCGACGGCCTCGATGCGGCGCCCGCGCACGAGCACGTCGCCGTCCAGAACCCTTCCGGCGGCGTCCATCGTCACGACGGCGCCGCCCTTGATGAGGACAGTCTGCTCCATCTGAAATAGGCGAAGAGAGTTTTTAAAAGCGGAGTCTCTTGCCGCGCGATTATCCACGAAAAGCCGTAAACCGTAAACCGTGACAAGAAGGAAACTGCCTTTCCCTCTTGTCACGGTTCACGGTTTACGGTTTACGGCTTTTAACTTACTCGGACTCTTCGCCGTGGACGGGCATGCCGAGCGCCTTCTTCACGTCGGCCTGGATGCGGCCGAGCAGTTCCGCGTTCTCACGCAGGGTGGTCTTGGAGTTCTCGCGCCCCTGGCCGAGCCGCTCGCTGTTGTAGGAGAACCACGCGCCCGACTTCTCGCCGACGCGGTTCGCGACCGCGAGGTCGAGCACGTCGCCCTCGCGCGAGATGCCCTCGCCGTACATGATGTCGAACTCGCACTCGCGGAAGGGCGGCGCCACCTTGTTCTTGACGATCTTGACCTTCGTGCGGTTGCCGACGACGCGGTCGCCGTCCTTGATCGCGCCGATGCGGCGGATGTCGAGGCGCACGGAGGAGTAGAACTTCAGGGCGCGGCCGCCGGTCGTCGTCTCGGGGCTCCCGAACATGACGCCGATCTTCTCGCGAATCTGGTTGATGAAGATGAGGCAGGTGTTCGTCTGCCCGACGATGGCCGTCAGCTTGCGGAGCGCCTGCGACATCAGGCGCGCCTGAAGGCCCGGTAGCGAGTCGCCCATCTCGCCGTCCAACTCCGCGCGCGGCACGAGCGCCGCGACTGAGTCCACGACGATGACGCCGACGCCGTTCGAGCGCACCAGCGCCTCGGCGATCTCCAAAGCCTGCTCGCCCGAGTCGGGCTGCGAGATGAGCAGCTCTTCGATGTTGACGCCGAGCTTGCCGGCGTACTCCGCGTCCATCGCGTGCTCGGCGTCGATGTAGGCGGCCACGTCGCCCGCCTTCTGCGCCTCGGCGACGATGTGGAGCGCGAGCGTCGTCTTGCCCGAAGACTCGGGGCCGTAGATTTCGATGATGCGACCGCGCGGGATGCCGCCGACGCCGATGGAGGCGTCGAGCGAGAGCGAAGTCGTCGAGATGGCCGGGATGTCAATGACCTCTTTATCGCCGAGGCGCATGATCGAGCCCTTGCCGAATTTCTTTTCGATGTTCGCGAGCGCCGCCTCGACCGCCTTGCCGCGGTCGGCGCCCTGCCTGTCAGCCATAGTTGCTACCACTCTTTCTCGTCCCCTTTTCTCACGCTGTTAAATTTGTGTCCTAAAGCTTAAGACCGGGACAGTCTAACACAAACGGCGCGAGAATGGAACAGCGTTTCACACTTGCAACAATATTTTTTTCACCCTGGCGGGGATGAAGCCGGAGACCCGTGTTGGAGCCGGGACAATATACGACAGCCGCCCTTTCAAGTCGAGCGCCGTCTTTCAGACCGACATTAGATGCACGGGAGACGGAATCAGTGGGGTAGCAGCGAGCGCGAAAACTCGCCGACTCGTGAGACGAGGTCGGGGCTGCCGGAGTGCTTTTCGATCTCGGAGACGAGAGCCGAGCCGACGACCGCGGCGTCGGCGTAGGCCCACACGTCCGCGACGTGCTCGGGCGTGGAGATGCCGAAGCCGACGGCGACGGGCAGGTCTGTGACGCCGCGCACGCGCCCGACGAGGCGCCGGGCTTCGTCGCTCATCTGCTCGCGTGCGCCCGTGACGCCCGCGCGCGAGACGGCGTAGACGAAGCCGCTGGCACGCTCGGCGATCATCGAGAGGCGCGCGTCGGAGGTGGTCGGGGCGACGAGGAAAATCTGGTCGAGGCCGCGGCCCGAGAGGACGGCGTTGAAGTCGGCCGACTCTTCGGGGACGAGGTCGGTGGCGAGTACGCCGTCCACGCCCGTGCGGACGCACTCGTCGGCGAGTCGTTCGAGGCCGAACTGAAGCAGAGGGTTAAAGTAGCTGAAGAGGATGACCGGCACGTCCGTCTCGCGCCGCGCTTCGGCGAGAATTCGAAGCACGTCAACGAGTCCGACGCCGTGGCGCAGTGCGCGCTCCGCGGCGCGTTGAATCGTCGGGCCGTCGGCGACGGGGTCGCTGAAGGGCACGCCCAGCTCAATCAGCGTCGCGCCCGCGCGCGCGAGCTCGACGATGAGTGCACGCGAGGTGTCGAGGTCGGGGTCGCCGACGGTGATGTAGGGGATGAAGCCGCGGCGGCCGTCGGCCCGGAGGTGCTTGAAAGCCTCTGTGATGCGACTCACGTCGTCTCTCCGCCCGCGAGTTCCGCCACGGTCTGCACGTCCTTGTCGCCGCGCCCCGAAAGGTTGACGACGAGGGCCTCGCTCGACTTCATTTCTCGCGCGAGCTTGAGCGCGTGCGCGACGGCGTGGGCGGATTCGAGCGCGGGGATAATGCCTTCGAGTTTTGAGAGGAGGCCGAAGGCTTCGAGCGCCTCCTCGTCCGTGGCGGAGACGTACTCGACGCGCCCCTCGTCGTGGAGGAAGGCGTGCTCGGGGCCGATGGAAGGGTAGTCGAGCCCGGCCGAGATGGAATGCGTGGATGCAATCTGCCCGCGGTCGTCCTGCAAGACGTAGCTCAACGTGCCTTGAAGCACGCCGGGTCGGCCGCCGCCCGCCTGGTTGAAGCGCGCGGCGTGCAGACCCAACTCCGCGCCGGTGCCACCGGCCTCGACGCCGACCATGCGGACGCCTTTGTCATTTAAGAAAGGGTGGAACAGGCCAATCGAGTTCGACCCGCCGCCGACGCACGCGACGAGCGCGTCGGGTAGCCGCCCTTCCCTTTCGAGGAACTGCGCGCGCGCCTCGCGGCCGATGACGCTCTGGAACTCGCGCACCATGAGCGGGTACGGGTGCGGCCCGAGCGCGCTGCCTAAGAGATAATAGGTGTCGGCGACGTTCGTCACCCAGTCGCGCAGCGCCTCGTTGATGGCGTCCTTGAGCGTGCGCTGGCCGGCGTCCACCTCGCGCACCTCTGCGCCGAGCAGGCGCATGCGGAAGACGTTGAGCCGCTGCCGCCGCACGTCCTCCGTGCCCATGTAGACGACACAGCCGAGCCCGAAGAGCGCGCAGACGGTCGCGGTCGCGACGCCGTGCTGCCCCGCGCCCGTCTCCGCGATGACGCGCTGCTTGCCCATCCGCCGCGCGAGCAGGACTTGCCCGAGCGCGTTGTTGATCTTGTGCGAGCCGGTGTGCGAGAGGTCTTCGCGCTTGAGGTAGAGGCGTGCGCCGCCCGCGTGCTCGGTCAGGCGCGCGGCGTGGAAGAGCGGCGTCGGGCGGCCCGAGAAGTCTCGGAGCAGCGACTCGAACTCGCGCCGAAAACTCTCGTCGTCGCGCGCCGCGTCGAAGGCTTCGGTCAGCTCTTCGAGCGGCGCCATCAAGGTCTCGGGCACGTAACGCCCGCCGTAGCGCCCCCAGTGCCCGCCCGCGTCAGGATGTACAGTCTGCTCACTCATCAAAGTTGATACCTTGCTGCCAGTCTAGCCCAGGCGGAACTGTTTTTGAAACGGAGGCCACGCCGCAGGAGGAATTAACCGCAGAGACACGGAGGCACAGCCTTGAAGACATAAGTCAACAAGCTGTGCCTCTTTGTCTTTTGGTTAAGCTCTCGAACCGACGGCGGGGCCGGAGGCGGAGGCGAGGACGGCGCGGTTGCGCCCCTCCTGCTTGGCGAGGTAGAGCGCGGCGTCGCTGGTGCCGAACAGCTCGCGCTCGGTGCGCGCGTTATCGGGGCACGAGGCGACGCCGATGCTGACGGTCACGCCGCCGCTCATCTCTTCCAGAGGGCGAGCGGCGACGGCGACGCGCACGCGCTCGGCGGCGGCCAGGGCTTTGTCGCTCCCGACGCCCGCGAGGAGCAGGGCGAACTCCTCGCCGCCGAGTCGCGCCGCCGTATCGTTGTCGCGCGAAAGCTCTGCGAGCACTTCGGCCACGGCGCGGATGACGCGGTCGCCGGCCGGGTGGCCGTAGGTGTCGTTGACGCGCTTCATGTGGTCGATGTCGAGGAGCAGGAGCGCGCAGGGGATTTCGTAGCGGCGCCAGCGCTCGACCTCCTGTTCGAGCGCCTTGCGGAAGCGGCGGCGGTTGGCGAGCCCCGTCAGGTAGTCGCGGTCGGCCTCCGCGCGCAGGCGGTCAACGGTCAGGCGGTACGAGACGAGCTGCGCGGCGCGCGCGGCGAGCAACAAAAACTCTTCGGGAAGTTGAAAGTAGTCTGAAGCCCCGGCGGCCATCGCCGCGCCGCGCCGCTCGGGGGTCGCGGGGTCGAAGCCCGCGAGGATGACGGGCACGGGCTCCTGCGCGTCGGCGAGCATGCGCGCAAGCTCGTTGGCGCTGACGCCCTTGACCGAGGCGTCGGCGACGACGACGTGCGGGCGCGTGCGCTGGAGCGCGACGAGCGCCTTGACGCCGCCCGCCACGCCCGCGACGCAGAAGCCGCGCTCTTCGAGCCCCGCGCCGTAGGCGCCCACGCGCGGGTCGTCGGTCACGAGCAGGACGCGGCCCTGGTCGCGCGTCGGCTGGCGGCGGCCGTCGTTGAAACGTGCGGTGGCGGTCATCAGTTGGAACTCGGGCGAAAGAATGAACTGATTGTCAGACCAACCGGTGGGAGGCGAAGTCAGGGCACAACGTCCGGCACGGCTACCGAACCCCCTTGCTCGTTCACGGCCAGAATAACCGATGGGGTGGGAGAGGAGTCAAGGGGAAAAGCAGTAGGCAGTAGGCAGATGGCAGTAGGCAGCTCGAAGCCCCGGAGGGGCGTCATGTTTATAGTTCTCGTTGTAATTAAAATCCAAGCTCCGTTAGGGGCGACATGTCACATGTCGCCCCTGACGGGGCTCGGGAACAATGAGAACGTGAAGGCTATAAACATTCCGCCCCTCCGGGGCTTCTCGAACATCATCCTAACTGCCTACTGCCTTCACGAATCGTCGCATGAGTTCGGGACTCTTGCGGCCGGGGGCGGTCTCGACGCCGCTGCACACGTCCACGGCGTAGGGGCGGACGGCGGCGACGGCCGCGGCGACGTTGCCGGGGTTGAGGCCGCCGGCGAGGAAGAGTCTTGGGACGCGCTCGCGTGTGAGGGCGGCGAGCGACCAGTCGAAGGTGTGCCCCGTGCCGCCGCGCTCGCCCGCGACGTAGGCGTCGAGCAGGACGGCATCCGTGTCAAAGGCGGCCGCCGACTCGACGCCGAAGTCGGCGCCGACGCGGAGCGCTTTGATGGTCGTCAGTCCGCGCAGCTCCCGACAGAACTCGGGCGTCTCGTCGCCGTGGAGTTGCACCGTGCCGAGGCCGGCCTCGCGCGCGATACGTTCGACCTCCGAGGGCGCGGGCTCGTTGACGAAGACGCCGACGCAGGAGGTGCCGTCGGGCAGTTGTTCAATTATCTTTCGGGCGTCCGTTGGCAAGACGCAGCGCGGGCTGCGCGCGTAGAAGTTGAAGCCGAGCATGTCGGCGCCCGCTTCGAGCGCCGCGAGCGCGTCTTCAAGGTTCGTGATGCCGCAGACTTTAACGCGAGTCATCTTCAACCTCAGACCGCGGGGGTCGCCTCGCCCCAGCCGCCCGCGCCCGCGAGGTAACGCAGCGCGGCCTCCGGGTCTTCGGCGCGCATCAGCGTCTCGCCGACGAGGAAGGCGCGGAAGCCGCACGCGCGCAGACGGTCGATGTCGCCCGCGCCGCGCAGGCCGCTCTCGCTCACGAGCAGCAAGCCCTCGGGCGCGCGGGCCGCCAGCTCGATTGAAGTCTGGAGTGAGACTTCGAACGTGCGCAGGTCGCGGTTGTTGACGCCGACGTTGTGCGCGCCCGCGCCGAGCGCGCGCTCAAGCTCCGACGCCGTGTGAACTTCGACGAGCGCGTCCATGCCTAACTCTTCTTCGGTCAGACGGAGTAGCCCCGAAAGCGTCTCGTCGTCGAGCGCCGCGACGATGAGCAGCAACGCGTCCGCGCCCGCGGCGGCCGACTCGAAGAGCTGGTACGGCTCGAAGATGAAGTCCTTGCGCAGCACGGGCAGGCCCGTAGACTCCTTCGCCTCTTGCAAGTCGGCGAGCGAGCCGCGGAAGAAGTCCTCCTCGGTCAGCACCGACAAGGCCGCCGCGCCGCCGCGCTCGTACGCGCGGACGGTCTCGGCGACGGACGCGCCCACGCGAATCTCCCCTTTCGACGGAGACGCGCGCTTGAATTCGGCGATGACGTTCACGCGCCCCGCGTCTGTTAGGGCTTGTTGAAAAGCATGCGGTCGGGCGTCCGCGCGGGCGGCGAGCGCCTCGCGCCGCAACTCTCTAAACGGCCGCGCCGCCTTCGCCTCGGCCAGACGCACGGCCTTCCGCTCGATGATCTTCGACAGGAAATCGCTCGACATTCGCCCTCAACCCTTCGACGCCTTCACGAGCCCTTCGAGCTTTGCGAGCGCGGCGCCGCCGTCGATGCTCTCGGCGGCCAGCCGCGCGGCCTCTTTCAAATCGCCGGCCGCGCCGCCGACGTAGAGCGCGGCCGCCGCGTTCAGGCAGACGAGCGCGCGCCCTTCGTCGCGCCTTTCGCCCGACAGAATCGAGCGGATGACCGCCGCGTTCGCCTCCGCGTCGCCTCCGCGCAAAGCTTCGAGCGGCGCCGGCTCAAGCCCGAACTCTTCGGGCTCGACCTCGAAGACGCGCACCGCGCCGTCCAAAACTTCCGCGACCTTGGTGCGCCCGGTGAGCGTCACCTCGTCCAGACCGTCGAGCCCGTGCACGACCCAAGCGCGCTCCGACCCGAGGGCTTTCAGAGTGTGTGCGAGCGGCTCGACCAGCGCCTCGTGCCAGACGCCGATGACCTGCCGCGGCGCGCCCGCGGGGTTCGTCAGAGGCCCGAGGAGGTTGAAGGTCGTGTGAACTCCCAGTTCCCTCCGCACGCCCGCGACGCGCGCGGTCGCGCCGTGGTAGAGCGGCGCGAACATGAAGCAGACGCCCAGCTCGTTCAGGCAGGTCTCCGAGACCTCGGGCGGGGCGGCGACGTTGACGCCGAGCGCGGCGAGCACGTCCGCCGAGCCCGAGCGGCTCGTCGCGGCGCGGCTTCCGTGCTTGGCGACGGGCAGGCCCGCGCCCGCGATGACGAAGGCCGCCGCGGTCGAGACGTTGAAGGTCTTTGCCGTGCTCGAACCCGTCCCGGCCGTGTCCACGAAGCGCTCGTGGCGCGCGTTGATGCGCACCGCGCGGCCGCGCATCGCGGAGGCGAGCCCCGCCAGTTCCTCCACCGTCTCGCCCTTCACGGCCAGCGCGACCAGCGCCGCGCCGATCTGCGCGTCGGTCGCGTTGCCGTCGAGCAGCGCGTCCAAAAGCTCCGCCGCCTCCTCCCGCCGCAAGTCCTCGCCGCGCATCAGCCGCAGCGTGAACTCGCGCAGCGGCGGCCCCGCGCGCTCGTCCCTCCGCGCGGGCGGCGGCAGAAGCCACGACGGCAAAGTCTTCTGTCTGCGAGGTTCGTCTGACATGGGTTACTTAGAGCTTTAGAAAGTTGGCGAGCAGGCGCTTGCCCTCGGCGGTGAGGATTGACTCGGGGTGGAACTGCACGCCCTCGACCTTGAGGCGGCGGTGGCGCAGGCCCATGATGACGCCGTCGGGGGTCGTGGCCGAGACTTCGAGGCAGTCGGGCAGGTTTTCGCGCTGGACGACGAGCGAGTGGTAGCGCGCGGCCGGGAAGCGGTATTCAAGTCCTTCAAAGATCGTCCGGCCGTCGTGGCAAATCTCGGCCGGCTTGCCGTGGACGGGCTCGGGGCCGCGCACGACGCGCCCGCCGAAAATCTGCCCGATGGCCTGGTGGCCGAGGCAGACGCCGAGCACCGGGACGTGACCCGCGAGCGCGCCGATCAGCTCAAGCGTCACGCCCGCCTCGTCCGGCGTCCCAGGCCCCGGCGAGACGACGACCCGGTCGGGCCGTATCTCGTCTTCGACCTCCTTCACCGTCACCTCGTCGTTGCGCCGCACCTCGACTTCGGCCCCAAGCTCGCCGAGGTACTGCACGAGGTTGTAGGTGAACGAGTCGTAGTTATCGACTAGTAAAACCTTCTCGCCCATCGAAACACCTGCCGCATCACAATCTGAAATTTCAAATTTGAACTTTGAAATTCTTAAGCCTTCTTCTTCGTCGTCTCCGCCTCGCGCAGAGCCTTCTGCACGTCGGGGCGGCGCGCGTCGGCCGCGTAGCCGAGCGCGGTCTTGCCCGTCTTGTCCTTCAGGGAAGGGTCGGCGCCGCGTTCGAGCAGGAGGCGCACGACGCGCTCGCGCCCCTTGAGCGCGGCCATCATCAACGCCGTGCCGCCGCCGCCGTTGACGATGTTCGGGTCGGCGCCGCGTTCGAGCAGGCGCGCCGCCAGCGCCTCCTGGTCGTAGTAGACGGCCCACGTCAGCGCCGTCCCGACCGACACGTCCACCTGGTTCACGTCGGCCCCGGCGTCGAGTAAAAGTTCCAAGACCTCGGGGCGGCTCTTCGCCACCGCGTACATGAGCGCGGTCGAGCCGCTCGTCTCCGGGTCGGTGGTCTGCGCGCCGAGGTCGGGCTTGAAGTCGAGGATCGTCCTGACGGTCTCCTCCGAGCCGTTAAGCACGGCGCGCATGAGCGGCGTGAAGCCGCGCCGGTCGCGCCCGTTCACGTCCGCGCCGCGCTCCAGCAGAGCACGCACGGCCTTGGCGTGGTCGAAGCGCGCGGCCAGAAGCAGCGGCGTCTCGCCCTCCTGGTTCCGCACCTCCGGGCTCATCCCCGCGATGAGGAAGAGCTTGACGCCGACCTCCCGCCCCTCCTTCGCCGCGTTCAAAAAGTCCGGCTCCTTGTACGCGTACCCGCGCAGAAACAGCTCGCGCCGCGCCGTGTCCGGCCCGATGTCACGATCAGCGCCTGCGTTACCGCAGGAGGAGCAGGCAAAAGGCAAAAGGCAAAAGGCAAAAATCAAAAGTGTAAAGCGGCTGAACTTCATAACTTCTAAAGCCGGGAGCGCGGTCATCCCTGCCCGCCAAAGCGTGCCAGAGCACGCTTCCCACCTCCCTCTATCTCTCAACCCAGCGTCTAAAGTCTCTCTGCTTTCGCGCTCTCGCGCTCATGGCGGGCAGGGATGACCGCGCTCCCGGCAATCACAAGCCTTTTTCTGCCATCTCGATTGCATTAAGTACCGCGCGCGCCTTGTTGACCGTCTCTTCGAATTCGCGCTCGGGGACGGAGTCGGCGACGATGCCGGCGCCGGCCTGGACGTGGGCCACGCGGTCGCGCACGACGACCGTGCGGATCGAGATGCACGAGTCGAGGTTGTCGGCGTAGTCCACGTAGAGCACGGCCCCGGCGTAGACGCCGCGCGGCGTGGGCTCGAGCCCGCCGATGATCTGTATCGCGCGCACCTTCGGGGCGCCGGTCACGGTGCCCGCCGGGAAGCAGGCCGCCAGCGCGTCGAAGCGGTCGCGGTCGTCGCGCAGGCGCGAGCGCAGGGACGTGACGAGGTGCATGACGTGCGAGTAGCGTTCGAGCGTCATCAGCTCGCCCACCTCGACCGAGCCGTAGTCCGAGACGCGGCCGAGGTCGTTGCGGCCGAGGTCAACGAGCATCGTGTGCTCGGCCACCTCCTTCTCGTCCGCGCGCAGCTCTTCGCCGAGCAGCCAGTCCTCCGTCTCGGTCGCGCCCCGCTTGCGCGTGCCCGCAATCGGCCGGTAGTCGAGGCGCTGGCCGCGGCAGCGCACCAGCATCTCGGGCGAGGCGCCGACGACCGTCTCGCGCCCCATCCGCAGGAAGTACATGTACGGCGAGGGATTCGTCGCGCGCAGCGCGCGGTAGATTTGCACCGGGTCAACTTCGCACCGTTTCGAGAAGCGTTGCGAGAGGACGGCCTGGTAACAGTCGCCGGCCGCGATGTGCTCTTTGATTTTGACGACGGCCGACTCGAACTCCTCGCGCGACCAGTTCGACTCGAACCGCCCGTGCCCGTTCTCTTCCCGGCGACTTTCATCGACAGGCGGCGGCGCGGACACCCCCTCCGACAGGAGCCGCTCGACGCGCTCGGTCTCTTCGACGGCCGCGTCGTACAGCTCGCGCAGGCGGGCGCGGCTCTCGGCGGCCTCCTCGGTCATGACGCAGGAAGTAATCTCTATCTGCTGCCGCACGCGGTCGAAGGCGAGCACCGTTCGGAAGAGCATGAAGACCGCGTCGTCCGACCCCGCGGCCGGCCGCAGGTCTTTCGTCAGCACGGGCTCGAACCAGCGCGCCGCGTCGTAGCCCACGTAGCCGACGGCCCCGCCCGCCATCGGCGCGAGCCCCGCGCGCCGCGAGAGCTTGCGCGCGCGGCAGTAGTCGCGCAGGAAATCTGTCGCGCGCACGCCGCGCAGCTCCTCGGTCTCGCCGTTGCGCTCGACGTAGGTCGTCTCGCCCCTTCCGCGAACAACCAGTTCGGGGTCTGCGCCGATGAACGAGTAGCGCGCGATACGCTCGCCGCCCTCGACCGATTCGAGCAGGAAGGCGTGGCTCGCGCGGCCCGCCACGCGCAGGAACGCGCCGACGGGCGTCTGCAAGTCCGCGAGCACGCTGCGCACGACCGGCACGACGTTGCCGCGCTCGGCCTCCTGCTCGAACTCCTCGAATGTGGCGGGTTGAATGCGAATCATGTGCGGTCGAACGTCCCCACGTCGGATTCTATTTGTAAGGCTCGCGCGCGTAGGATTCGAGGTAGCCGCACCCTTCGCAGCGGTAGGTTTCGACCCTGTAGCGCTCGCGCCCCTTCGTCTTGATGCCCCAGATGCTCCACTCCGGGGTGCCCTCGACCCACCCGGCCGTCGCCTGCGGGGTGCCGTGGTTCCTGCGGTCGAGCAGGAAGCCCGCCTCCATCCGGCCGCCGCAGCGCGAACACTTATGCTCTTCCGACATGGCTTCGAACCCTCCCGGACTTTCTCATCCGACCATCCTGTTGCTGCCGAGCCAGTGGCCGCCGTCCACGACGATGACGGCGCCGTTGATGTAGGCGGCGGCGTCGGAGCAGAGGAAGACGGCGCACTGCTCGATGTCGCGGATGCGGCCGAAGCGGCCGAGGGGAATCTGGCGGCGCAGGCGTTCTTTAACCGGCTCGGGGACGAGGCGGCTCATGCCTTCGGTGTCCTCGATGGGGCCGGGGGCGATGGCGTTGACGCGGATGCCGTGGCGGCCCCACTCGACCGCGAGGTTGCGCGTCAAGGCGTCCACGCCCGCCTTCGCCGCCGAGACGTGGAGCTGCATCGGCGTGCCCAGGTAATGGAGCGTCGCGCTGATGTTGAGAATCTGCCCGCCGTTCTTCTTCAGCTCCTCGAACGCCGCGCGGCAGACGTTGAAGGTGCCCTTGAGGTCGATGTCCACCACGGTGCCGAAGCCGTTGGGCGAAAGCTCCTCGGCCTTGCAGAGGAAGTTGCCGGCCGCGCCGTTGACGGCGATGTCCACCCGGCCGAAGCGCTCCAGCGTCGCCGCCAAAGCCCGCTCGACCGCCGCGTAGTCGCGCACGTCCGCCGCCACGGCCAGGGCCTTGCCGCCCGCCTCTCTGATCTTCGCCGCGGCGGGTTCGAGGTGTTCGAGCTTGCGGCTGACGAGCGCCACGCGCGCGCCGGCCTCGGCCAGGGCGCGCGCGACGCCGCCCGTGATGCCCGTCCCGCCGCCCGTCACGAACGCGACCCGATCTTTGAGAATGCCGTCCGCGAAGACGTTCTGCTTCTCTTCCGTCATGCGGCCTTCAGAGCCTCCTTCAAAGTGAAACGCCCCTCGTAGAGCGCCTTGCCGACGATGACGCTGTCAACGCCGCACGGCTGGATGGTCTTCAACTTCGAGAGGTCTTCGAGCGAAGAGACGCCGCCCGAGGCCGTCACCCTCAAGCCCGACTCGCGCGCGATGGCGCAGGTCTGTTCGAGGTTCGGCCCCGAGAGCATCCCGTCGCGCGACACGTCCGTGTAGACGATGCGGTCAACGCCCGCGTCGGCCACGCGCCGCGCGAGTTTGACTGCCGGCAACTGGCCGCCCTTCTCCCAGCCGTGCGTGAGCACCATCCCCTCGCGCGCGTCGATGCCGACGCAGACGCGCAGGCCGAAGAGCTGGACGAACATCTCCAAGGTCTCGGGCGACTCGGCGGCCAGCGTGCCGACGACGACCTGCGCGGCGCCGTACTCGATCAACTGCTGCACGTCCGTCAAGCTGCGCAGCCCGCCGCCGAACTGGACGGGCATCTGGACGGCGCGGATGATGCGCCGCACGACCTTCCGGTTCAGAGCGTTCTTGTCGGCGAACGCGCCGTCCAGATCGACGACGTGCAGCATCCGCGCGCCCGCCTCCTCGAACCCCCGCGCGATGTCCACGGCGTCGCCGTCGTAGACCTTCACCTCCTCGCGCCGCCCCTGCGTCAGGCGCACGCACTTCCCGTCCCTCAGATCGATTGCCGGAATGATGAGCATGGTTAAGAAAATGATGAATGATGAGTGATGAATGATGAATGAAAGGCAAGCCGGCTTTCACTCATCATTCATCACTCATCACTCATCATTGCTTCTTCGGTGTCGGCGTCTGTTTCGGCGTCGCCTTCCCCTCCTCGTCGGCGACGTTGGGGGTGATGGGGAGCGGGGCGGGGGCGCCGTTCTCGTCCTCCTGCTGGTCGCCGCCGAGCTGCTGGTCTACGGCGGCGGCGCCGGCCTGCGCGTCGTCGTTGTCCGGGTCGTGGCGCAGCGCGCGCTGGTAGTCGGCGAGCGCGTCCTGATACTGGCCGCCCGTCTGCTCCAACTTCGCGCGCTTCACGTAGGCGCGCGCCAGCTCGTCCTGCGTCTCCTCGTCCGCGGGGTTGCGCTCGGCCTGCTTCTCCAGGCGCTCGATGTCGCCGCCGACCTGCGTGATGTCCTCGGGCGCGGCCGCCTGCTGCGCCGCGGCCGTCTGCCCGGCGCCCGCGTCCGAGCCCTTCTGCGCGCCGCGGCGGCACCCCGCGGAGAGCGACGCCGCGCCGACGAGCAGCGTGAGGGCTGCGGCGGCCGCGCGCCTTTTGCGTGGGATGGTGTTCATAAGAACCTCAACTCCCCTGGACGAACGGGCGCGACTGCACGATGTAAATCTGGCCGTGCATGTAGACCCACTCGATGTCCTGCTCGCGCCCGCGGAAGACCGTCTTGATCTGCGCGGCGGCGCGCGCGAGTTTCCTGACGACCTCGTCCGTCAGCACCGCGCGCTCGCCCGAGATCGGCACCTCCTTGACGCCGCCCGCCTCGTCGAAGGTGAGCAGGCTCTCCTCCTCCGAACGCGTCAGGATTTTGACCGAGTTGGCGCGCGGGAGGTAGAGAATCTGCTCGGGGATGCGCTTGCCTTCGACCACCTTGATGCCGAGGCCGCGCTTGGCGCTGATGTAGATGGCGCCGCGGTTGTCGGAGTCGAACGGGTCGGTCGTAATCATCACGCCGGCGCTGTCGGCGTTGACGCCCTCCTGCACGAGCACGCCCATGTACGCCTTCGAGTGGTCGATGTTGGCGCGCTCGCGCGCCTCGTATGCCTCGAAGTTCCAGAGCGAGGCCCAGACGGTCTTGACCGCCTCGACGAGCTTCTCGTCCTCCTTCACGTTCGGCACCGTGTCGTAGAGCCCCGCGCCGTTGAAGTTCGGCAGGTCTTCCACGTTCGAAGAGCTGCGCACGAAGAGCCCCTTGCCCGCGTACTCGGCGTGCGCCTTCTTCAAGAGCGCCGCCCGCAGCTCCGCAGACACCTTCCCCGCCTTGAAGCGCTCGCGCATGGCGGTCAGCTTCTCGCGCCGGTACGCGGGGTCGTGGACGAACTTCTGGTCGCCCATCATGTCGATGAGCGCGTCGTCGAGGCCGTTCTCTTTCAGGAACTGGTCGTAGTAGTAGATGGGGATGCCGAAGCCGTTCGGCACCGTCACGCCGGGCAGGCGCGAGCGCGCCACCTCGCCGAGGTTCGCGGACTTCGAGCCGTAGGCGTCGGCCATCCGCGCGCGCTGGAGCCCGAGGTCGAGCAGGCGCCGCTCTTCGAGGTTGAAGCGCGGCGTCATCGCCTGCCTGATCTTGGCCTGCTCGGCCTGGTAGACCTTCAGCTCGTCGGTCTCGGCGCGCTTGATGGTGTACTTGTCGGGCTGCGTCTCGAACGTCACCCACCACGTGTCGTACTGCTTCAGAAGCTCCTGCGCGTTCTTGATGTAGGCGTTCGGCACGCCCCAGCCCTTCACCAAAAGGTTGATGTGCGAGAGGGGCGTCGAGGGCTTCGAGATGATGACGCCCGCGACGGGCGGCAGACTGATCGGCACCTCGTTGAGGACGAGTATCTCGTTCGAGCCGATCTCGACGTGGTCGTCGAGCTTGTCGATGATGTGGATGCGGCCGATCCCTTTGGCGACGTTGAGCGCCTGGTACTCCTGCTCGCGCGCGATGTCGCACTGCGTGACGCGCTCCAACCCCGCAATCTGCGCCGAGTCCTGCTCCTGCCTCAAGGAGTTGGGCTTGTAGGCGACCGAGTCGAAGAAGGTCTTCTTGATAACGTCGGCCGTCAGTTTAATCAGCTCGGGCGGGATGAGGTCGCCCTCCCAGAATTCGAACGTGTAGCGCTTGACGGGCTGCTGCCACGCGAGCGTGCCGAGGATGAAGCGGCGGTTGGCCTTCATGTAGTTGTTCTTGAAGAAGTCCGGGCCGCGTTCGAGCGAGAGGTAAGTGCCGTTGACGAAGTCCTGGTGGAAGCGGAAGCGCTGCGAGTTGACGTAATAAATCTTGTCGCCGTTCTTGCGGTCGATGACGAAGAGGACGTGCGGCAGGGCGTAGGGCTGATCCGTGTAGACGCGCGCCACTTTGTCGAAGTCCGCGCGCGAGTTCAGGCGTTCGAGCCAGCGCTCGGACGTAGTGGCCGCGGGCTTCGCGGTCTTCGGCCGCGCCTGCGCGCGCGCCGCCGCCGGCGCGACGGCGAGCAGCAGTCCGAACAAACAGAGCCATGCGGGGCGTGTTGCGTTCAACTTCATGAGACTTGCCCTCCCTGCGTCAACATCGTGCCTTCGTGACGGAGCAATTCTACCAGATAGTCGATGTGGCGGCGTTCGGTGAGGAAGCTGTTGACGTTGATGCGCAGCGCGCGCCGGCCGTGCAAAACGGTCGTCGCCAGCCACGCCCCGCCCGAGCGCTCGACGCGCTGTTGCAAAGCGCGCTGCAACTCGTCCTGCGCTGCGGGAGACTGCTCGCGCGCCCACGCGGGCAGGAAGCGCGCGCAGCAGAGCGCCGTCTCGACCTCGCCCACGCGCTCGAACTCTTCCAGCTCGTCGAAACGCGCGGCGAGATATTCGACCAACTCAATCTGCTTATCAACCACCTCGGCGTAGCCGCGCACGCCGAGCGACTTGAGCGCGGCCCAGACCTTGAGCGCCATCCCGCGGCGCGTGCCCAACTGGCCGTAGCGGAAGAAGTCGTACTCGACATCCGCGCCGCCGCGCTCCTCGCTCAGGTACTCGGGCGTGATGTCGAAGGCGTCGCGCAGGACGCGCCCGCCGCCTTGCACGAGCAGCGCGCCGCACTCGAAGGGGACGAACATCCACTTGTGCGGGTCGAACGCGATAGAGTCGGCGCGCTCGATGCCGCGCAACCTCCATCTATGTTTTTCGGAGAACGCGAGCGCGCCGCCGTAGGCCGCGTCCACGTGGAACCAGAGTCCGTGCTCGCGCGCGATGTCGGCCAGCTCGTCCAGAGGGTCTACGACGCCGGTCGAGGTCGCGCCGGCCGCGCCCGCGACGCAGACCGGCGTGTGCCCTTCTTTAAGGTCGCGTTCGATTGCGTCGCGCAAAAGGTCTGTGCGGATGTGAAAGCGCGAGTCGGTCTCTATCTTTCTCAAATTCTCTCGGCCGAGGCCGAGGATGTCCACGCTCTTGACGAAGGAGTAGTGGCACTGCTCGGAGGCGTAGACGACGAGCTTTTTGTCCGAGCCCCGCGCGCGCAGTCCTTGATCGCGCGCGCCTTCCACGGCGCGGTCGCGCGCGCACTTGAGGCCGACGAGGTTCGCCTCCGACCCGCCGCTCGTCAGAGTCCCGAAAGACTCCGGGCCGTAGCCGACGAGCTGGCAGAGCCAGCGCAGCACGCGCGCCTCGACGACGCTCAACGAAGGCGAGTTGCGCCACGCCGCGCCGTTCTGGTTGAGGGCCGAGGCGACGGCGTCGGCCCAGACCGCGACCGGCAGGGGCGTCGGGTTGAAGAGGCCGAAGTAGCGCGGGCTCGGGATGTTCATCGCGTGCGGGATGAGGTCGCGCCCGATCTGCTCGAAAATCTCGCCGAAGCCCGTGCCCTCCTGTGGCAGCGGCTCGTCGAAGAGTGCTTCCAGTTCTTCGGGCGTGGCCCTGGAGCAGACGGGCGCGGCGTCGAGCGCGCGCGCGTAGTCCGCGATGAGCCGGACGGCGGCGCGGCCCAGGCGCTCGTGCTCTTCGGCGAGGGAATGCGTGTCGGGGACTCGGCTGTTGTTTGCTTCTGACATCCGCTAAGCTTCGGACTGGATTTTGGGGAGATGGCCGAACGAAAACTTACACCACGCGGCGAGTTTGACAAAGCGCTGGCGACACAGGCGTCACGCTTCGGCGTCGAGCCGAACGAAGAGGCGCGGGCGCGGCTCGGCGAATACTTCGAGCTGGTCGCGGCGTGGAACCCGCGCCTCCACCTCGTCGCGCCCTGCCCGCCCGCGGAGTTCGCCGCGCGCCACGTCCTCGAATCGCTCGCGGCGCTGCCCTTCATCCACGAGGGCGCGACCCTGCTCGACGTGGGCTCGGGCGCGGGGCTGCCGGCAATCCCCTGCCTCGTCGCACGGCCCGACTTGAAGGCGGTGCTGTTCGAAGCCTCGCAGAAGAAGTCGGTCTTCCTCCGCGAGGCACTTTCCAGGCTCGGGCTGTCGGGACGCGCGCGCGTCGTCGCCGAGAGGTTCGAGAAGATTGACGCGCCCGCCGCCGACTGCCTCACCTGCCGCGCCATCGAGCGCTTCACCGAAATCCTGCCTATCCTCATCACGTGGGCGGCGCGCGTGCCGACGCTGCTGCTCTTCGGCGGCGAGAGCCTGCGTGAGGCGCTTGAGCTTGAAGGGCTCTCTTTCGAGACGGTTCATGTGCCCGAATCGGAGAGGCGATTTCTCTTCGTCGTGCGGCGGGCATGAAAAAGAGGCGGGACTTGTAAAAGCCCCGCCTCTTCGCTCAACTTCAAAAACTCTCTACTTAATCACGCTGATGCCGATGAGCTGCTGGCCGTTGACGACGTACTCGGCGGCGGGCAGCTCCTGCTCGCCGAGGGGCGAGAGCACGGTGGGCGTGTAGCCGCCCGAGGCGCGGTCGCTGTTGAGCGTCGCGACGAAGGAGGGCGGGAGGTTCGGCATCTCGTCCGTGCCGATGACCGCGCCCGTCGTGATGCGGAAGAGCTTGACGTAGAGGCGGTCGTTCTTCTTCATCTTGTTGATGGCGCCGACGAGCTGGCCCAAGTCCTGCGGGACGAAGCTCTGCGAGGCCGAAGCCTGTTGCAGCGTGCCGCCGTCGCCGACGAAGAGGACGAGCTGCCCGGGCGGCACGTCCGCCGGAATCTGGACGGGGATGCGCTGGACGAACTGCTTGCCCGACTCGGTGCGGACGTATGCCTGCACCTCGACGGTCTCGCCGCTGCGCACCTCGCTGCGGTCGAGCGCGATGCGGTCGAGCGTCGCCAGCTTGCGCACGTCCGTGGCGGCGATGTCGAGCGTGATCGGCCCGAGTTCGACGCCCTCGAAGCCGCTCGACAGGAGCGCCTGCACAGGCGCGGCGACCGAGCCGGCGGCCGAGATGCCCGCGCCCTGCATCGAGAAGCGGCGCTCGAGCACGATGGGCTCCTGCCCCTTCACTTCGATCTTGCCGCGGACGCTGACGGTCGAGTCGCCCAAGCTCCGCTCGCTCGAAGTGAGCGTGCTGTAGATCGTCATGTTCAGCAGGAGCGGCGTCAGGAACTCGTCGTTGGCGACCTCGTAGCGGAAGGTCTCGACGTGGTCGCGGCTCGTGTGGAGGTTGATCGTGACGGGTACCATCTTCGGCGCCTGGCCGAGCCGGCCGTAGATGCCGGTCGAGCGATCCTGCGAGATGGAGCCGACCATCTGCCCGGCCGACGCGAGCTTGAAGGAGTTCATCGTGTTCGGGATGACCGTCACGACCGAAGACTCCGACATCGGCATGTCGGACGAGCCGAGGCTGAGGAACGGGTGGCCGAAGGCGTAGACGCGGTCGCCGTCGCGGTGCGTGACCGTGCCCGAGGCCGCGACCGAGTAGTCGCCCCGCACCAGCTCGACGCTGATCGAAGTGCCCGGCGCCAGCGTCTGCTCCGTCACCTTGCCGAGCGGCGTGATGGCCGCCGCCCCGCCGATGCCCGCGACCGCCATCAACCCCTGCGACTGGAGCTGCGGCGAGAACTGCGCCACCGCCTGCGGCGTGAAGCCGTTGAAGACGAGCGGCGTCGCAATCGGCGCGAACTGCTGCCCCAAAAGCGCCGCCAGCGGCGAGCCCGACGCGACCGGCGCGACGAAGTTGACGCCCGCGGCCGGCTGCCCCTGCTGCTGCTGGAGCGGCGACTTCCAGTCAACGCCCGAGAGCTGCGAGTAGGAGACGGCGCGCGGCTCGCGGAGGAAGCCCATCTGGTCGCGCCCCTCGCTCGACTGCCGCCCCTGCTCGAACATCTCGATCATCTGTTTGATGGGCGTGATGCCGGCGATGGGCTCCTTCTCGAAGGGGAAGGCGTAGGCGATGGCGTCGACGAGCTTGCCGTCGATGTAGACGGGCGAGCCGGACATGCCGGCGAAGACGCTCGTGCGCTCGACCTGCGCGCCGGTGAGTTTCGCGATGATGACCGACTTGCGCGGCGCGGGGAAGCCGGCCAGCACGCCGAGGACTTCGACGCCGAACTCCTCCGGCTCCGTCCCCGCGAAGACCGTCCGCGCGACGCCCTTCTGCCCCGTGCGAACTTCTTCGAGCGGGTAGTATTCCGTGGCCTTGGGGCTCGCGGCGGGCTTGGCGCCCTGCGCCAGCCCCGTCAACTGTAGGGCGAGGAGGAGGGCGAACAGGAGGACGGCGTTTCTTCTCATCGAATTACCTCGGAGGGACGGCGCAAAGGTTAAAACAAGCGGCGGTTCGGGGTTCGTCTGCGGCCCGAACACCTTTCGAAAGGGGAACGAGAAAGGAGCCCCGCGCTTGCCGACTATAACTTCGCCTTTCGCAAAGGGTCAAGCCACATCTTGTCCCAACAAGGATGTGGCCGGACGACCGCGGGTTGCTTTGGTTAAAGCATTAAAGGGACTACTTTTCCCGCGACAGTAGGCAGTAGGCAGATGGCAGTAGGCAGCCGCTCCGCGTCGAGTAGGTTGAAAGGTTAATTCAGAGTCTCTAACATCGGGGATTGAACTGCATACTGCCTACTGCCATCTGCCTACTGCTTTATGTTAGACACCGAAGGCTTCATTTTGGCCGGCGGACTTTCGAGCCGGATGGGCGAGGACAAGTCCCTCCTGCGGCTCGGGCGCCGGACGTTCGTCGAGATCGCGGCCGCGGCGCTCGCGACCGTTTCCCGGAGGGTTCGGGTCGTCGGCTCGCGCCCGGGTGTCGAGTCGCACGGGCTGTCCGTCGTGCGGGACGTACACGAAGGGCTCGGCGCGTTGGGCGGACTGCACGCGGCGCTCGCGGCCTGCGAGGCGCCGTGGGCGGCGGTCGTCCCCTGCGACCTGCCCTTCGTCACGGCGGAACTGTTCGAGCGCCTCGCCTCTCTACGCGGCGCGGGCGTGGAGGCGGTCGCGCCGGTGCAGGAGGACGGGCGGCCCCAGCCGCTCTGCGCGTTCTACGACGCCGCGCGCTGCCTCGAAGCGGCCGAGCGTCTCATCCGCGCGGGCGAGCTGCGCCCCCGCGCACTCCTCCAGGCGGTGCGGACGCGCTGGGTGCCGTTCGAAGAACTCTCCGGCCTCGAAGGCTCCGGCCTCTTCTTCGACAACGTCAACACGCCGGCCGACTACGAGAGGGCCGTAAACCGTGACAAGGCGCGTGAGCCGTAAACCGTGACAAGAAGAAGAACCTGTTTTTTCTTGTCACGGTTTACGGTTTACGGTTCACGTCCTTTACAATGCTGGTGCCATGTCGCCTCGACGCCGAACCGGACGGAAAGCCTTAACGGCGCTGCTCCCCATCCTTCTGTTGCTCGTGCTCGCAGTGGTCTGCGTGACGGCGTGGCTGGTCTATTCGGCGACGCGGCCGCCGCAACGCGCCTACCTCGTCACGCCCGAGAAGTTCCTGCGCCTGAGCGACCGCGGGCTGCGCGCCACGGAAGAGACCTGGCAGAACCACGACGGCACGCGCGCGCGCGGCTGGCTCGTCCGCGGCGCGGAGGGGGCGCCCGCCGTCCTCCTCCTCCACGGCTACGGCGCAGACCGCTCCTGGCTCCTCAACCTCGGCGTGAAGCTCAACGAGACGACGAACATGACGGTGCTTTTGCCCGACCTCCGCGGCCACGGGCCGCAGCCGCCGGTCGCCGCCTCCTCCTTCGGCTGGCTAGAGTCGGAGGACGCGCTCGCCGCGCTCGAATACCTGCGGGGCTTGAAGTCGCCGCAGGGGCACGCGCTGGCCGGCCCCAACGTCGGCGTCTACGGCTTCGAGGCGGGGGCCTACGCGGCGCTCTCGGCGGCGAAGCGCGACGCGGCCGTGCGCGCGGTCGTGCTCGACAGCGTGCCCGACAGCCCGGACGACGTGCTGGCCGGGGCCGTCCGCGACCGCGCCGGTTTCGACAACCGCCTGCTGCAAGCGCTCGCGCGCCTCGGCGCGCGCGTCTACTTCGCCGGGCGCTACAAGGCGGACGCCGCCTGCACGCTGGCCGAGGGCCTGGGCGGCCGGCAGGTGCTCCTCCTCTCGGGCGAGGGCGCGGGGCACTTGAAGCAGACGACCGAGACGCTCGCCAACTGCTTCCCCACCCGCGCCAACGTCGAGACGCACACAGACCTCCCGCTCACCGGCCTCGCCCTCTCCTCCGCCTCCCCCGAAGAGGATGAAGCCTACGACCGCCGCCTGATCGATTTCTTCGACCGGACATTGAGATAAGGGTCAGAACCGCCCGCGGTAGCGGGTGGGCCTTTGCAATCCGGCTGTGCTGGTTAACAAAGGCCCACCCGCTACCGCGGGCGGTTCTGACCGCTATTTTGTCTTCACGTACACGAGCGCGTGGCGGCCGTTGAAGGCGATGCGTTTGGACTCAAGGGACGGGTCTTCGAAGAGCTGGTGCTCCTCGTTGCGGTCGACGATGACGAGGGCGGCGCCGCCTCTGCTCCGTGCAAATTCGGCGACCTGGCCGGTGCCTTCCAGTTTGAGCGGCTCGCCGTCGGCGGCGTAGGCGAGGCGGCCGGCGGCGTAGAACTCGGAGGTGCGCTCGACCGTGTGCAGGTTGACGACGGGCAGTTCCCCGAAGCCCTGCGCCGCGGCCTCGGCCAGCGCCCGGCCGAGCGTCTCCTTCTGCGTCAAGCGCCCGAGCACGCCGCCGGCGACGACCAGCACGACCGTCAGCAGCGTCGCGCCGACCACGGAGACTGCGCACAGTTCCCTCCGCCTCGGCGCGAAGAGCGTGACGAAGGCCGTGAGCCCCGCGGGCAACAAAAGCGCCGCCACGTAGACGGGCGAGAGCCCGCGCAGGGCTTCGCCGAACTCGCCGACGTGGAAGACGAGGAGCGCGACGCCCGCGCCGAAGGCCAGGAGCGCGAGCAAGCCGGTCAGCCTCATCGTCAAAGACCCGCCGACGCCTCGCAGGTAACGGTGCAGCCCGTCGCCCGCCAGCAGCGCCGCCCCCGGCAGCGCCGGCAGCACGTAGCCCGGCAGCTTCGACCCCGACGCCGAGAAGAAGAGCACCGGCACCAGGAGCCACGCGAGCGCCAGCACACGCAGCTTGCTCGCCGCGTCCTCCGCGCGCGCGTTCACCCCCGCGGCCCCCCCTATCCCGACGAAGAGAAATGCCGTCCACGGCAACGCCAGCACCAGCGTCACGGGCAGGTAGAACCAGAAGGGCTGTTCGTGGTGGTACTTGTTCGAGAAGTAGCGCGCGAAGTGGTGCTGCACGAAGAACTCGTC